>CAYSVY010000071.1:0-1580 GCA_964434705.1 uncultured Flavobacteriaceae bacterium | reverse complement strand
TCGACCAGGAAGTAGCGATGGGTATCGGTATGGTCCTTGAGCTTGGCGCCCTTGCGAAGGATCGAGGTCTCTCCACCGTCGATGATGACGGTGACCACCCGGTTCTTGAAGTCGTGGGGCATCTTGCCCTGGAGGAGACATTCCTCCACAATCCGGTGAGCCGCGGTCCCCAAGTCAGCCGCCTCGCCGGACGGCTTGACCATTTCAGGGAACAGAGCGATTGCCGGAATAGAGCCGGGACAGTACCACCAGCGTTTAGTCTGCGAGGCAGATAGTCGAGCGTGGCCAGACATCATTCCTCTCCTTTGTAAGCATCGTGATCCATACGAATGCACTCAGTCTCGTAAGCCGCAACCCATTCTTGATAGGTGGTGAACTCCTGAGGTGCCGTCGTAAACACCCCGTCCATTTTATGGCCGATCGAGTGTGGCTTCTGGCGCCGGTAAAGCTGGACAATGATGGCCCGCTCGCGTCCTTCGTGCACCACGAACTTGCGATGTGTCGAGCCCTCGCTGAACGTAGCGAACTCGAAGAACCCTTGCTCTTCCAGCATCATCTGGAACATGACATAATCCCAGGCCCCGGTGTGAGCTTTCTCTTCAGCTCGGTATTCAATGAACTTCTGGAGCTTGGCGCGCCGGCGCTGAAGCCATGCCGCTTGGGTCTCCTGGTCCATGTTGGCGATTGCGTATTCCTGGAAGAAGTCCAAGGCCGCAGCGAGGTCAGCCGTCTCCTTGAGCAGTTCGGTCAGGAGGTCTGTCCCGTCGAAATTGATTTGCTCGCCCCCGGTCATCATCAGCTTGCCGAAGACCTGGACCACCTCGCCAGCTTCCTCGACGACCTTGGCGATCCCAGGGAGCTGCGGGCCGTTGAAACTGTACGGCGGTTGGACATGGCCTTCAATGAGAAGGTCTTCGAATTTGGTTGGTTCGTCTTGCATTATCCGTAGTCCTTCTCACAGGGTTCTTCGACGTGGCCGGGATACCAGATTTCCCGACCGACTTCGATCGGTGTCGGGCCATCATAGGTCCACCAGCTCTGAGAGCCGTTGCGACCGTGGGGCACGCGGTGGTGCTCGGCGTATCCAAGATATTGGAGGTCTCCCAGGGAGATAAAGTCCCGGGTGTAGAGAGCATTCGTAACCCTGAGCGGGCTGCGAGCCGTTGAGGCGTGCACGAGGCGGTCAATTGCCTCCAGCTGCACTGCGCGGGTAAGTTCGGTCATGGCTGTTCCTTTACTGTTTGACCTGATAGAAGAATGGCCCGGAAACCGAAGCTTCCGAGCCATTGATAGAGAGGGTGATCGTGATTGAGGGTTAGTCGCCGAGCTCGGCTTCCAGGGCCTCATAGACCAGATCGAACTTGTCGCTGGACAGCTCGCTCAGGCCCTCGCATTCACCGACCTTGCGGAGGATGCCCACCGCGGTCGGCTTGCCGGAAACGCCGGAGACCTTCTTGAGCATGGCCAGGACGTCTTCACGGGTCCGAGTGGATGCCGGAGCGTCGAAGTCATCATCGTCCTCGGTCGTCTCGGGCTCAGGCGCCTGCTCATCCTACATCGGCTTCTCGGCCTTATTGGCC
>CAYSVY010000070.1:0-1601 GCA_964434705.1 uncultured Flavobacteriaceae bacterium | reverse complement strand
CATCGTCAAAGCGCGCGGCTTTCGGCATCAGATCGCCTTGCAGGTCATCGAGCCTGACCGCGTAGACGAGCAAATGAACGAGCGCTACCGCAACGGCAACGATGTGCGGATGGGCGTGGAGTTGGACGAGTATCGCCGTCCGGTTGCCTATCATATCCTTCTGAACCATCCGGGGGATTACGACTACACGACGCTTGCCAAGGGCACCAAGCGGGCGCGGGTGCCTGCGGCGGAGATCATGCACATTTTCCGCCAGGAGCGGGCGGGTCAAACGCGCGGCGTGCCGTGGTCAACGGCAGCAATCACCGCGCTCAAGATGCTGCATGGCTATCGTGAGGCCGAGTTGGTGGCGGCTCGCACGGCTGCTTCGAAAATGGGTTTCTTCACGTCGCCTGCGGGCGATGCGTTTGCCGCAGATGGATATGAGGGCGAGGGCGGCACGGGATCGCCAATCTATGACGCAGAGCCGGGGACGTTTCACCAGCTTCCGGCGGGCGTGGATTTCACCGCGTTTGATCCGTCACACCCGACTTCGGCCTTTGCCGACTTCGAAAAGTCGATCTTGCGCGGCATCGCCGGGGGCTTGGGTGTCAGTTACACGTCCCTAGCAAATGACCTTGAGGGCACAAGCTATTCGAGCATTCGCCAGGGCGCGCTGGAAGAACGCGATTTCTATCGAACGCTGCAAACATTCATGGTGGATCACTTCCTCGCGCCGCTGTATCGCGTGTGGCTCGACCATGTGATTGACCTCGGCCTTACCCCGATCACCGGGCCGGGCAAATTCGAGAAATTCAGCCGCAACTTTGCGTTCCGCCCGCGCGGCTTCCAGTGGGTGGACCCGCTCAAAGAAATGAACGCCGCAGTTGTCGGTTTGCAGAACGGCATTCTGAGCCACAGCGACATTGCCGCCACTTATGGCCGGGACGCAGAAGAAACATTCGCCCAAATCCAGCGCGATAAGGAAAGCGCCAAGCAGGCAGGCCTTGAAATGGCATTCGAGCCGTTTGGAGACAAACAGCCCGTTCCTGCGTTGATTGAAGGAGACGACGATGACGGACCAACTTGAGGCAGAGGCGGTGACTGACGACGTGTCGGAAGATCAGGCCGCAGACGCGCCGCAGGCGCGTTTCAGCCGGGATGATATGAAAACCCGCGCGATGGACGCGGGGGCCGATGTGGTGGACCGCGACAAGCGCACGGTTCGCATCGCGGTTTCCAGTGAGGAACCGGTTGATCGCCCCTTTGGCGCTGAAATTCTCGACCATGCAGAAAGCAGCATTGACCTGGCGTTTGCGCGCTCTGGTCGAATGCCGCTTCTCTTGGATCACGACCCACGCAAACAGATCGGCGTGGTGGAGAGCGTTGACCTTGATGGCTCGGCCCGCCGACTGCGGGCGACAGTGCGCTTTGGAAAGAGCGCGCTTGCCAGCGAGGTTTTCGAGGATGTTGCGGACGGCATTCGTTCCAACATCTCCGTTGGCTATGAAGTCAACAAAATGGACCGTGAGGGTAAGGACGCCTACCGCGTTTCCTCATGGACCCCCATGGAAGTTTCTGTGGTTTCGATCCCCGCTGACAGGACAGTCGGCGTTGGTCGC
>CAYSVY010000069.1:0-1648 GCA_964434705.1 uncultured Flavobacteriaceae bacterium | reverse complement strand
CTAAATATAAAATTAAAGATTACATAACTTGCTCCTTAGTTGCGTGTGGAATTTACCCGTTTGTTAATTCAAGTTTATTGTAGTACAATTAATCAATAAAAGTGGTATGACCAGTAAGGCTTACAATGAAAAAATACAAAGTGATGAAAACTTACCTGCCAGTTGGTGAGCGTGGCGATACAGTGGAACTTGAGCAAGATGCGTTTACAACTAGTATGTTGGCGCAAGAAATAATCCAAGAATTAAAAATAGAAGCGCCTAGAGAGACCAAAAAGCGCAGACCCACTAATAAGGGCTAATAATGTATACGTCCACAAACGACCGCTTAATTAGTCCTGTATTCGCTAATGAGTTAGCGGATTATGCTAGGTTAGACAGCGACGACCCGACCATAGACGCTATGCTATTAAGCGCGACCAGTATCGTATTAGCATACACTAAACTAGAAATGATTAAGCGGCGCTATACTTTGCGTTTTAAACACTGGCCGACTGTTGGAATTTCTACGGCTCGCAATCTTAGTCCGTCAATGATGATATATAAGCAAGATATTGAACTGCCT
Organism: uncultured Flavobacteriaceae bacterium; assembly: GCA_964434705.1. Classification (GTDB taxonomy): domain Bacteria; phylum Bacteroidota; class Bacteroidia; order Flavobacteriales; family Flavobacteriaceae; genus Winogradskyella. The sequence goes on along the minus strand of CAYSVY010000069.1, from coordinate 1,086 downwards.
TTTGCTAACCTAATCGAGGTTGTATCGGTAAAAGTCAACGGCACACTAACAGACGATTATGTGGTATTTGAGGGTAGACCAGACAAGTTACATTTTGACAGCATATACATAAATGATGATGATACGTATGCGTTAGAGGTTATATATGATGCAGGTTATGGGGCGAGCGGTTATGACGTACCACAAGCCGTACGCAATGCAATTTTGATGGTGGCGTCTCATCTACACACAAAGAATGGCGTATGCAATTACGGTAATGCGGTTAAGGACAGTGGCGCGGCTGAACTACTAACTCCTTATTCGGTAAGAGCGGGTATTTCTATATGAAATGTTGCGACATAAACCCTAGTCAGTTAAACCGTCGAATAGGTATATACAAATTAAATAAAACAGCGACATCGACAGGCGGGTTTAATGAAACATGGACGAGCGTTGCGACTGTATGGGCTAAAGTCAAAAACATGTCAGGCACCGAACTAGTTAGAGCCGACCAATTAGGCGCAACTGCGTTTACTGATTTCACTATACGATATAGAAGCGGTATTGATGAAACAATGAAAATCGTATTTAGAAATAAAGATTATCAGATTAGACATATAAACAACATAGACGAAGCCGACAGATTTCTAGTCATAAAAGCAGAGCGCGGAGTTAGTCAGTGAGTTTTACTATAAAAGGCGAAGAAGAATTAGAAAGGCTGTTATTATCTTTAGGCGCGGATATGGAAGATGCGCTCAAAAAAGGCGTGTTCTTAACCGCTCAACAAGTTAGAACTCATGCAATAAAAAGTATAACGGAGGTTAGTCAGGGTGATACTGTGCAACGTACAAGGCAAGGCGGCGGCACATACACTCATATTGCCTCTAGCGGTGGAGATGCGCCAAATACTGATACAGGTGGGCTAGTTAGCAGTATTTCGGCAGAAATGGATAGAAATAAGCCACAGGCTACAGTGGGTAGCGACGTTAAATATGCCACTTTTCTTGAGTTCGGCACAACTAAAATGGAGGAAAGACCGTTTTTACAGCCGGCTTTAGATGCTAAAAGACCTAATTTAATGAATAATATTAAAAAGGTAGTTATGCG
>CAYSVY010000068.1:0-1752 GCA_964434705.1 uncultured Flavobacteriaceae bacterium | reverse complement strand
CCTATGCCCTGTGGAATATCCAGGAACGCGGCAAGCTGTTCATTGGCCACGCAGTTGAAGTTTACGAAGGCATGGTCGTTGGTGTGAACAGCCGCGAAGAAGACATGATCGTGAACCCGCTCAAGGGTAAGAAACTTACGAATATTCGTGCGGCGGGTTCGGATGAAGCCGTTGTTTTGACTACGCCTATCCGGCTGACGCTTGAGTATGCTCTGGAATTCATCAATGACGATGAGCTTGTGGAGGTGACGCCAGAAAGCATTCGTGTGCGCAAGAAATTCCTGAAGGAGCACGAGCGCAAGAAGGCCGCGCGGGCAGCGAGCTAAACGCGTCGCTTTCACGAACGTCGCCAAAGCCCTAGATTAGCGCCATGCGGTACTCACGCTTCCTCATTCCTGGCTTCGGACTGATCGCGATCCTGGGCGCACTTCTGGCGTCCGGTCGTCTCGGAGAGTCCGGGCTCAATCTCGCCTTCGGGATAACGCTACTCGTGGTGGGTTTCGTCGGAGTGGGTAATGTTGTGCTGTTTTCCCGGTTAAAGGCCCAGATTGACGAGGCTGCGGCACGCGAACGCGGAGAGCTGGCTGAAAAAGATCAGGAGTCCTGAGGTGCGTGCCATTTGGTATTCCGATCAGGGCCCGGCTGCTGAGGTTCTGACGCTCGGTGAGATCGAAGAGCCGGTACCAGGTCCTGGCGAGGTCGCCGTTCTGGTCAAAGCCTCCGGGGTCAATCCATCCGACGTCAAACAGCGGGCGGGCCTGCGCGGTCCTATGAGTGTCGCGCGCCAGATCCCGCATTCAGACGGTGCAGGCGTGATCAAGGCGGTAGGCGAGGGCGTCGACCCAGGCCGCATTGGCGAACGGGTCTGGTTGTTAAATGCGGCTTTCAAGCGTGCGCACGGTACATGCGCCGAGATTTGTGTGCTGCCATCGGAGTTCGCAGCGACCCTGCCCGATGAAACCAGTTTTGAAGCTGGCGCGTGCCTGGGTGTGCCAGCGATTACCGCGCACCGTGCCTTGTTCTGCAACGGATCGATCACCGGCAAGACCGTTTTGATCACCGGCGGTGCGGGCGCTGTGGGGCTCCTGGCGATCCAACTGGCCAAGTGGGCGGGAGCCCATCAGGTGATCACCACGGTCTCGTCCTCTGAAAAGGCAGAGGCCGCAATTGCTGCTGGCGCGGACGAGGTCATCAATTACCGCCGCCAGGATGTGGTTGAGGCCATTGATGCGGTCACCGAAGGCGAAGGCGTGGACCACATTGTTGAGGTGGAGCTCGGCGGCAATCTGAAAGAGTCCGTCGAGATCCTGCGCCAGGGCGGTGTAATCGCGACCTACGGCTCTGAGGGCGAACGAACCCCGGAGCTGCCACTTTACGATTTGCTGTTTAAAAACATCCAGATCGTGACGATTTTTGTCTACCTGCTCAAAGCCGAACAGCGCGTGGCTGCGGTGCATGACATCAATCGGGCGCTGAGCGAAGGCGCGCTGACGCCGCTGGTCCACAAGGTGTTCGATCTGACCGAAGCGCCGCGCGCTCATGAATGCGTCGAGGCGGGCGGCAAGGTCGGCGCGGTCCTGGTGAGGGTCTAGATTTTAATATTGCTATAAACGCCAAAAAACTGCCATGGAACCGCAAGCTGTCTTGACCTTCTTGCGCGGAGGTTCAAAGAAGCTCTGATGCCCTTGCATAAGAACGAGCCAAGCCATGCCACTCGACACCACCGACCATAGCTATGTGATTTCCGGAGCC
>CAYSVY010000067.1:0-1823 GCA_964434705.1 uncultured Flavobacteriaceae bacterium | reverse complement strand
CAAAACTATTATAACATTCATTAGCGTAATAACAGCCTTAGATAAATCACTATTTAGAAAAAGTAGTACAATACCCAACAGCAGATAAAAGGCAAAGTAAACATAACTCCAACTGCTACGCATTAAATCGAAAAAACTGTATTTTAAAATCTTAAGCATGGTTTTGGGTTAAAATGTTAGCAATGGCATGTTCAAAATCGTTTTGTTTTGTTTTGGTTTTAAGTTCTTCTATGCTGCCTTTAAAGTATATTCTCCCTTCTAGAATAAATACAATCTGATCGGCTACTTCTTCAACAAAACTCATTATGTGAGATGTAATTAAAATGGCTTTCCCTTTTTTCTTTTCTACTGCAATTAACTCTTTTAGGCGTATTAAAGAAATAGGATCTAAGCCTGTAGTTGGCTCGTCTAAAATTACAATTGGACTATCGAACATAAAGGTGAGTACCAAATTAACTTTTTGCTTTGTTCCGCCAGAAAGCGTTCCCAATTTTTTGTTTAAAAAAGGTTGAAGATTAAAGGTTTCTATAAGTTTTTGATCGTTGTTAGTTTGTCCCCTAAGGTCTTTTATCATTTTAATGAGCTCTATGACTTTGAGGTTGCTGGGAAAGTTAGCTATCTGAGGGAGATAATCTATTTTGCTTCTATAATTAGAGTTCTTTTTAATGTTTGTGTTAAAAACTTTAATTGTGCCATTGTCTGGTATTACCATCCCTAAAATGCTTTTTATAATGGTGGTTTTTCCAGAGCCATTAGGACCTAAAACAGCAAATATACCTCCTTCATTTATGTTAAGGTCTACACCGTTTAGTACGTTATTTTTACCGAATTTTTTATGTAGATCTACTATTTCTACCATGTTACCTTATGCATTAGTGGTTTGTTATCAATGAGATTTTCTGGCGTAAAAACTGGTGATACTTTTTCAGAAAAGTTAATTATATCAATAAATAAGCTTCTAAGCAGTACAATGCTTTCTGGAGTGCGATTTACTAAATACGAAAACAATTTTACTGGTCTGTAGGGAACGTCTCCAATGCCATCTTTATCTAAATCGTAACCTGTGTAGTTACTCCAGTAATTATTTTCAAACTTATTACTGTTTAGTTTGCCAGAATAAGATAAGTCAAAAGAGTTGTGCAAAAAGTTATTTTTTGAATAAATATTATCATAACAAGCTCCATGTACCTTTATAGCATATCCATTGTTTTTAAATGTGTTTTCTATAAATGTTATTCTATTGGTGCCATCTGCATTAACACCAATAGTGTTGTCTTCAAAGATGTTGTGCTGTAGTTCTGCATCGTTAATCTCCTTAAGTAAAATTCCATATGATGCTGTTCCCCAATTTTTCTTAAACAAATTGTTGAACATTTTTATTCGCTTAGAAAACATTACGGCAACACCAGCACCATTGGCTTCAAAAGTGTTGTTTTCATAAGTATTGTCATTAGAAAACATAAAATGAAGGCCGTAACGCATATTTTTGGTAGAGTAGTTGTTGGCAATATAGCTGCTGTTCCCAAACTCTAGATATATGCCATCTCTCATTCTGCGCACATCATTGTTTAGAACTTTTACATTTTCACAGTGCCAAAGATGTATGGCATTACCAGAATCTGCTTCAGCTTTGCCTTCACCAGATATAGTATTATTTTTTATAATACCATCCTTAGATTTTTGAACTAAAAAGCCAAAAAAGGCTCTTTCTACTGTAATATTTTCAATAACAAAGTCATATGATTTAAATAGCAAAATTGCTGCATATTCTTTTGTATAACTAACTTCAATATTTTTTATTGTTAAGTTTTTGATGATAATAT
>CAYSVY010000066.1:0-1878 GCA_964434705.1 uncultured Flavobacteriaceae bacterium | reverse complement strand
CCGACAAAGGCGATGCGGTCGCCGCGCGCGACCTTCATCGACAGGTCGGACACAATGGAGCGCTGACCAAAGCCTTTGGAGATGGCACGCGCGTCAATGACCAGCTTTCCGGAGCGATCGGCTTCGCTGACCGTCAGTTGAGCGGCGCCTTGCGGCCCCCTCCAGGTCTTCAGCTGGGTCTTCAGATCCTTTAGCTCAGACACCCGCCGCACATTGCGCTTGCGCCTCGCGGTGACGCCATAGCGCATCCAGTCCTCTTCGCGGGCGATCTGGCGGGCCAGCTTGTGACGCTCTTGCTCCTCGGCTTCGAACACATCATCGCGCCAGCTTTCGAACTGGGCAAAGCCGGCGTCCAGGCGTCGGGTTTCACCGCGATCAATCCAGACCGTCTGACGGGTCAGGTTTTCCAGAAAGCGCCGGTCGTGACTGATCAACACCATCGCACCGCGCTTGGCGGCCAGCTCACCTTCCAGCCATTCAATCGCGGGCAGATCCAGATGGTTGGTGGGCTCATCCAGCAACAGGATATCTGGATCGGGCGCAAGCGTACGCGCCAGAGCCGCCCGACGCGCCTCACCTCCGGAAAGCTGAGTGGGATCAGCGTCTGGCACCACGCCCAGATGGTCCAGCAGATAATCGGCCCGATAGGCATCATCACCTGGTGCCAACCCGGCACGGACATAATCAATGACGGTATCAAATCCAGTCAGGTCCGGCTCCTGCGGCAGATAGCGCACCGTCGAGCCAGGATGGATAAAGCGCTCGCCGTCATCGGCTTCGATGATCCCTGCGGCGATCTTCAGAAACGAGCTCTTGCCCGAGCCATTACGCCCTACAAGTCCAATCCGCTCACCCTCACGCACCATAAGCGAGGCGTCCGTCAGAAGCGGCGACGCGCCAAAGGTCAGCGCAACGTGGTCGAGTGTCAGGAGCGGTGCAGCCATGACCCGCGATATGGCGCGGGTGTGGGGCTTTGGGCAAGGGGGTGGGTGCGTGAAGAGATTTGCAAGCCGATATCTCCCCCCGATTTCGGGGGGAGTGTCCGCGAAGCGGGCGAGGGGGGCTGCACCGTTGCAAGGCCCCCTCCGCCCCTTTCAGGGGCACCTCCCCCGCAGAGCAGGGGAGGACAACAGTTTGCCGCAATATTTTAATCCATCTGGCACAGGGTTGATGGACGTGGCTTACCGCCTTGCCACCTCCCCGATGCATCTGTCAGCTTGGTGTCGCCCTCCTGTCGTGGGCGACAGGGCCCTTCATCGCTAGGAAAAGCGGGCATTTGGAATGACACAGACGAGCACGCGGTCCATGAGCCAACCGAACGGCCTTCGCGCCCTGCGCCGTGAGCGCGGTTGGTCGCAGGAACATCTTGCGACCTTGAGCGGGCTCAGCGAACGCACCATTCAGCGGGCCGAGCGGGGTGACACACCCAGCCTGGACACGCTGGGCGCTCTGGCCTCGAGTTTCGACCTGTCATCGGCCCAAATGCGCGAGATTCTTTCAGCGCCCGAGGAGGCCCCCACTATGAAGACGCAAAATCAAGCCGAAACGACGCAGTCCCAGTCCGCCCCCGCTACCGAGCCGGTCCTGACAGCGCCTCGAAAACGCCTGCTGATCGCAGGCGCGGTCTATCTGTTCGTGCTGACCTGGCTGGGCGTGATGCAATCCTTTGCCGGCTGGGACCCCGAACTCATCCCTTATGTCGCGCTGACCGGCGGCGGCCTGCTGGCCAGCTACGCCTTTTTCCAATTTGGTGGAGATGAAAAGAAGGACGAGTAAGGGGGCCTCTGTCTTCCCTCGCGTCCGCTCGGTCGGGTCCTCGCTCACGCTGCGGGCGGGTGCCTGCCCCTGCGAAGGCAGGGGTTCGCCTTGCGACGCCTG
>CAYSVY010000065.1:0-2034 GCA_964434705.1 uncultured Flavobacteriaceae bacterium | reverse complement strand
AAAGGCTTTGGCGAAAGAATTAGAACTGCGGCAATCCGAGTTTGAAAGTAGCATAGTCGAAACCATATATTTCGGAGGTGGTACACCAAGTTTATTGTCTAAGGAAGAGTTGCAATTTCTAATGGATGCAGTATATGCAAACTATCAGGTTTCAAGTACCCCAGAAATCACCTTGGAAGCTAATCCAGATGATCTATCCAATAAGCGGATTCATGAGTTAGCGAATTCGCCAATAAACCGATTGAGTATCGGCATTCAATCGTTCTTTGAGGAAGATTTAAAGTTAATGAACCGGGCCCATAATGCGGAAGAAGCAAAAGCCTGTTTAGAAGAAGCTACGAAACACTTTGATAATATCTCACTCGATTTAATTTATGGTATTCCCGGAGCATCTCATGAGCAATGGCTAAAAAATATTGAAATAGCTTTAAGTTATAATATACCACATATATCGAGTTATGCGCTAACAGTAGAACCTAAAACAGCATTGGCGTCATTTGTGCAAAAAGGAATTATTGACGATGTAGACGATGAGCAAGCGCACGAACAATTTCATCTGCTAAAAGAACGCTTAGAAGAAGAAGGCTACATACACTATGAGTTATCTAATTTTGGCAAGAAAGGGTATTTTAGTAAAAACAACTCGGCCTACTGGCAAGGAAAATCATACCTTGGTATTGGGCCTTCTGCCCACTCATTTAATGGAAAGCAACGCGGTTGGAACGTAAGAAACAATACAAGGTATATTAAATCCATAGCGCAGAATAAGTTACCTATTGAGATAGAAACACTTACTAAAACAGATCAGTACAATGAATACATTATGACAGGCCTACGCACCATTTGGGGCGTGTCTTTAGTTAAGGTAGAGCGTGATTTTGGCATAATTTTTAAAGACTATCTTATGGAGCAAGCAGATGTTTTTATTAACCAACATTTGTTGTATATTGATGAAGACCATCTACGAGTCACTAAAAAAGGACAATTTTTAAGTGATGGTATAGCCAGTGAACTCTTTAAAATTAATTTAGCGTGATTGCAACAATACAATACAATTCTAAAAAACTAAAAATAGACTTATCACAACCATTGGATATTTCAATACCGATTAGAAGTGATAAGCCTAACGTTAACGCATGGTACGTTGGTCCGCCTAAAATTGAACCCGAAGTTTTTGATAACGGCGTTATAAGTGTAGCCGAAGGCGCTCCGGTTAACTTTAATAAAATAACGTTTCATCCCCATGCTCATGGCACGCATACAGAAACCGTAGGGCATATTACTAAAGAAACATATTCTGTTAATAAGCATTTAAAGCGTTTTTTCTTTGTGGCTGAAGTCATCACAGTGGCACCCGAAAAATTGGGCGAGGATTATGTAATTTCAGCAAAACAACTGCAGTTTGCATTCGGCAATAAAAAACGTGAAGCCTTAGTTATAAGAACTATACCTAATACCAAAGACAAGAAGGGAAGACAATACTCTAATACCAATTGGCCTTATTTTCAGGAAGACGCGATTAAGCTATTGGTAAAAAAAGGGATAAAGCATTTATTGGTCGATTTACCAAGTATAGATCGAGAAGAAGATGGCGGGGAACTTAAAGGGCACAATGCCTTCTGGAATACCCAAGGGAAGATAAGAACTGACGCTACTATAACAGAGTTTGTTTACGTTTCTAATAAGCTAAAGGATGGTACATATATGCTTAATCTTCAGATAGCACCGTTTGAAAATAACGCAACTCCAAGTAAGCCCGTTTTATACCAGATATTAGATTAATATGTAACAATTAAAAAAATTAAGTGTCCAACGCATAGGTATGGAAACATTTTTTATCATCATCATTAGTATTCTAGTCACCTTAGGTTTGGTTACCGTATTTAAACAATGGAAAACCAAGAAGAAGACGAATGAACAATCTATAGTTTTACTAGATAAAATAAAGCGCGTTTGTAAATTTATCACGGTGGAGGGAGATTTTGCAGAAATCTATCACTACGAAGACGTTAAAGAGAAGTTCTTAAAATTAAT
>CAYSVY010000064.1:0-2149 GCA_964434705.1 uncultured Flavobacteriaceae bacterium | reverse complement strand
CCGTTGCCGGGCGCGAAATCTGCACCTCGTCTGCTGCTGCTTGGCAAATGCTTAGGAGCGTCATGAAAAACCTTACAAGTCAGAAGAACGACAAAAGGGCGGCAGCCGAAGCCACCGCCCTCTCATGGTCGTTACGCAGTGCCGCTCATGCGGTGTGCGAGACGGGTATCAACCGCCGTAGCGCCGTACAGCACGTCAAGACGCCACTTGGAAACGTCATTCACGCCGTCATAGAACGGGATAACGCGCACGTTGGTGCCCTTGTAGGACTTGCGGGCAACCTCAACAGCGCCAGGAGGCGCAACAAGAGGCACAGACACCAGAGAAAAGGCGTTCTTGTTGAACACCATGTTCTGACGGTAGCCAGTGCCACCCGTGCCCATCACAGTGATGGCAGCGTTGTCAGCCGGGGCCGCAGAACACGTCTTGAAAGCACCGGACGTGATAATGGCTGGCGAGATCGACAACGTAGCCGGGCCGGTAGAAGCGCCGGAGTCCGCATCCGCAAGTACAACAAACTGCTTGAGGAACGGGAGTGTGGCCTTGGTCACTGAATTGACCGCATACACACCAGCAATCGTGAACACATCACCGGCCTTGAGAATGCCCGTGGTGCTGTTCGTCCAGCCGTCCGTAATGAGCGACTGGCTGTTGGTGTCCTTGGACGTGGCATAGGTGACGTTCTGGTTGGCACCGTTCACAAGCGGTGTACCAGTGGCCACACCAACAGTGTGCGTTGGCACGTTCTGAGCCATATAGGTGTCAACGCCACCGATCATGCCCAAGGAACCCTTGCGGTAAGCGCCCTTGGCCGCGTCCTGAATATACAGGCTGGTCTGAGAACCAAGCAGGCCCCAGTGGTCAGCCGGTGACAGAACAGAACAACGGCCATCGGTTGGGTTGGCCATTTCGTCCATACGCTCCGGACCCTTTGCAAAGTCCGCATAGGAGTTGATGGTCTGCCCCGGTGTGCCCACCCAGCTTGGCACCTTGGCGTAGAGAGCCATCAGATCGGAGTCAATCTGGTTAGCAAGCTGCACCATGGCGGGCTTGATGACACGTTCGGTCAGGTCGTTGATTTTAAGGGTCAGGTCTTGAGACGAGAACTCAAAATCAATGCCCTTGAACTTGTCCACGGTGACCGAGAACTTGCCTTCCACAACGTCTTGTGACGAAGCGGTGGCACCATCTCGAACGGTGAAGTCCGTTGGGCGACGGACGGAAACCGTTTCACCCACTTCGTAGCCGTTCACATTCTTGGAGAAGTCGGCTTCGTATCCGCGATAAACCTTCTTGGCCATCACGAGTTCATTATCCAGCACCGCCACTGCCGCAGAGGCAATGATGTCTGCTGTGAGAGTGGTATTAGCCATCTCATTCTGTCCTTCTTAGGGATGCGGCGCTTCACAGCGCTGCTATGTGAGGGGGTGCGATTAGCCGGTGAGGCCCAACAGCTTGGCCATTTGGGCCGGGTCCGACATATCGCCTTGTGCAGTACCCGCCCCGCCCGTTGTCTTCCCAACCGGCTTTGCCTTTTTGGGTTTTGGCGTGGTGGACTGCTTTGCTTTGGCCTGCATCCGGTCGAACATCATTGCCTTGCGAACAGCGATGGCCATGGGTGGGTTTAGTGCCCACTCTGCTTCGGCTGTTGCGCGATCAAGACCAAACTCATCGACGGCGTATTGAATGACATCCGGCAAGTCCTTGGTGAAACCAGGGGCCTTGCGTTCAATCAGTGCCTTGCCTTCCTCGGCCCGCCGGGCAATCTCTGCCTGTTGTGCTCTGGTGGCTTCCGTCTCTGCCTTTGATACTTCCGCAATGGTGTTCTGAAGCTCTGCGCGTTTTGCAGACAGACGATCTGAAGCCTGACGGGCCTGGTCCGGGTTGGACTGCCACAACTGGTTCATGTCTACCTGTTCAAGCTGCGCAATCTCCTGCTGGAGTTGCATGCCTTTGCTGAATCGTGTCAGGGCCTCGCCTTGCAATTCCTGCGCACGCTGGATTGCGGCTTCCCGCGCTTCCAACGACTTGCCACGCTCGGCAACGTCCTGAAATTTCTTGGTGTAACCGGCCTCAAGATTGTGGGCCATTTCGCTCACCTTGGCAGCAACCTCCTCCGGGATAGCCCCTTTGGGCACCCGCAGTTTCT
>CAYSVY010000063.1:0-2181 GCA_964434705.1 uncultured Flavobacteriaceae bacterium | reverse complement strand
AATTAACACTGGGCCAGCTTAAAGAGCTAAGCGCTATGGCTATTGGTCAGCCGAAAGCAGGCGGACTGGATTACCCAATAGGGTCTTACGTAATCGTCAGATCTCGCAATGAGGGGGTCAATGCTGGCTTCTTGGTGCAAGCCGACGAGACGGGCTGCGTTCTGAGTAATGCTCGCAGGCTGTGGCGCGTAATCAGTAAGGACCGCGATTTGGCTTGGTATGAAGGCGTTTCTCAGTCCGGCCTCAGCGACGAGTCTCAGGTCTCAGGCGAAGTTGAGCAAAAGATCATTGTGGAGGATTACTCTATAACGCTCTGCACCGACGAAGCCAAAAAGTCTATTCGGGAGTTTAAGACCAATGGAACGAGTATCTGACTTGAAGCATAGCAGGGGCTACGGCTCCGGCTACGGCGACGGCTCCGGCTACGGCGACGGCTACGGCTCCGGCGACGGCTCCGGCTACGGCTACGGCTCCGGCTACGGCTACGGCTCCGGCTACGGCGACGGCTACGGCTCCGGCTACGGCTCCGGCTACGGCGACGGCTCCGGCTACGGCGACGGCTACGGCTCCGGCTACGGCTCCGGCTACGGCTACGGCGGCTGATCAATGATTGTGGAGACGATTGCAGCGTTTGGGGCTGGAAGCCAGCCGATCCACAACGGAGGTGCGCCGCTCCGTCTGCATACGTGGCGTCTGATTTGAGGGAGGGGGTGTGATCGGTTTTAAGTGCGAACTCTGCGATGCCCGCTTAGCTCACAAGTGCAGTCGAGAGGCGATTGAGTGGGATTGGTTCACCGGCTACCTAGAGCGGACGTTTTACTTCTGCCCGAAGCACAAGAACTCGCAAGAGGCGCGTGATCTGCTTAAGAGATCTAGGGTGAAGCCGGATGAGAAGCAATGACCCGCCTCGATATCCGACGCGAAACCCGCCGAGACGGATCGCTGACTGTATTTGTGATTGGGGTGGTTGTTGCGTTTGTGGCTTATGAGATTGGAGGGATGGTGTGAGGTTATTTATCGATGGCGAGTGGAACGGCTTCGGTGGAGAGCTACTTTCTCTCGCGCTGGTGCCGGAGTTTGAGGGTCCAGTCTCCCCTTGGTACATGGAGTTCTGGTTCTCTCCCGATGAAATTGATCCGTGGGTTGCTGAGAACGTGATACCTCACTTGAACGGCGAAAAGCATTGCAGAGAAGGCGCTCAACGATCACTAGCGGTCTATCTGAATCTGCCTGCGTTTCAACCGGTCCATATCGTCGCTGATTGGCCGGAAGACATAGAGCGTTTATGCAACCTACTCATCACTGGACCCGGCGAGCGAATCCACATTCCACGAATAACGTTTGAGGTAATACCTGGTCTGAATACTGTGAGCGCCCACAGTGATGTGCCACATAACGCCCTTGAGGATGCCCGGGCTATTCGTAAGGCAGTGCAGTTAATGGAGACCGGAGGCGATGGGGAATGAGTGAGTACGATCTTGAAGTATCTATGCCGACCGCAACCGATGATCCTGAGATTGCTGTTCCGCTAAGTAGGTTGAGAGAGCTTGAGGCGGCGGCTATCGCGGCTACCAGTGCGTGCAAAAGCCTCCGTGATGAGTTCGCCATGGCTGCGTTGCAGGCATTAGTCGGAAGAGACGTAACGATGAACTGGAGCGCTCTCGATATTGCACAGGCCGCTTACCACCACGCGGATTCAATGCTGGAGGCTAGAGAGCAATGAGTGAGTACACGCCGGGAAATTGGATCGGCAAAGTTAATGGCCGGTGGTTCCGCGATGACGGCTGGAGTGCCCCGTACAGCGATGAGGGGTGCAGCAGCGCCATAGCCATAGGCGACCGACTTGGCGACGTTATCGCTTATGCGTGTTTAACCACAGATCGTAGTGACGCTGAGCTAGAAGCCAACGCCCGCCTTATAGCAGCCGCACCAGAGCTTCTTGAGGCGCTGGAGGAGGCTGTCTTCTGGGACTCGCATGACGAGGGTGACGTACCCGCCGTGTGGCTTGATAAAGCTAAAGCAGCCATCGCCAAGGCGAGGGGAGAAGAAAATGAGTGAAGGAAAAACATTTACCGAAATGCTGCCAGAGTTTGCAGCAGAGGCAGAGCGGAACCCTGATAGATGGTGGGAGGCGTTTGAGAAAAGGTATGCATTGAACCGCCTGTGGACTCACGGAGCCTC
>CAYSVY010000062.1:0-2214 GCA_964434705.1 uncultured Flavobacteriaceae bacterium | reverse complement strand
AAAATCTGATTTACCGCTGGAAGGAATACCAGTGACCGTAATAAATTGACCAGTATAAGTTGAGAATATATCATCAAAATTCCTAAGGCCGACCTGAAATCCAGGCTTGAATCCGTTAGTAACAAAGTCAGTGATTTCGCCTTCGATGTCTCTGAATGTTGTAACGTTTTCAAGTGGCACGGGCTTTGCTTCAGTGATACGCGATACCAGCTTTTCTTTTCCATATTTTAATAAGTATTCATTAGCATCTTTACAATCTTCCCACGATGATGTATAGCAAACTTCAGAACCTAGCCTACGAATAAGCTCGGTTTGTAACGCTTGCCCAGCCTCATCAGAGTCGACAGCAATGATAATTTTTTCTTTGTCTTCAAAGTAATCAATACAATTGTCTAGATAGTCTAGGTTATTATTGTTTAAGGTAGCTCCATTTGGTACGGAAACCGCGTTAGTTATACCTGCTTCATGCAACGCCAACACGTCCATTTCACCCTCAACTATTATACAATATTCAAATCCTATGATACTATCTATGTTGTAGAATACTTTTTCAGCACCTTTATATAGCTTAAAGTTTTTACGTCCGTCACGATACTTTATATTAACCAGTTCGCCCCCCATAAAGTAATTGAACTTTATAGTGTTTTCTTGCTTACCGGTTTGCGGCATATATTCAGCACCCTCACTAATTTTAAGGTCAGTAAGGGTTTGCTGAGATATACCTCTTGTCTTGAACCATTCAACTACATTACTTGCTGGAGCTTTTATTTCTACGTTCTTAGGACGTTCATATACTTTATTCATTTCTCCTTTTCTTTTATAAGTGTGTAGTTGGAAGGTTGAGTGACAATTATGACAAGTACCGAGACCCCGTTGCCAATCATAAGAAGCACATTTTGCTTTCTGATTTTTTGGCTTTCTTGTGTGAGAGCAGAGAGGGCAGGTGCCCTGTGTCTTCCCCTCCTCAAGCTTATGCACATTGAACTCGTCAATTGCAAACCCATTGATCTCAGTAGTTTCTACTTGCATTTAATTATATTAAAATGGTAAGTCGTCTATTGGTTGTGGCGCAGGAGCAGATTGCTGAGGTGCGCCATCACGCGGTGCAGCAGCTACGTTTTGACCGTTAGACCAAACAACTTTTACATTACCTAAGTACGTTTTAGGCTGCTTGGCTTCACGTTCTTCTTTAGACTGCTCCACAATAACAGGCCCTTGATTACCGTAGTTATCAACTTCGTCATTTAAAGTGATAGTGATTGGTAGGTACTTCCCTTTTTTACCTTGAATAATTTTATCCTTTGGGATAGCTTCCAGGTTGATACTTGTTTTAATAATACTTGCCATTAGTAGGTATTTAATTGGTTAAACATTCTTCTTAACTGAGTTTTGTTAGCGCCTGTTAAGCGACGCAGGTTGTCGACTGCTTTTACGTGGGTGTGTCCGTTGTAAAAATTGTCTACGCTTGTTTTGATGCCTGTTACATCACAAACCTTTGTTCTGTTGGGTTTTCTACCTTTCATAATTGATTTAATTAAATTTAACATTTTTATTATCATAACACAATCGTGTTTAGTCTGTAAATTACAACGTCTCCGTTACTAAATAATTTTTAGGATCAAAGTTTTTATCCTTAAAAAACAAATCGTAATTAGCTGCAGCATCGATAACTTTTTGTCGCCCGCGCTCATAAAAATCTTCTGAGCAGTCATATATGCCTATCATGTGCGTCTTCTTATCAATAGCTATGAATACCATCTCATAACCAAACTGCTCGCGATATATGTAAGCTTGGCTGTCGTAATTGTACTTACGCGCGGAGTATCTAAAGTTGTCTATATCACTAGTGGTTTTTAAATCTACAACCAACCTATCATCATGATTAACAATATCCGCTTTGCTTTTCCATAAGTTGCCAAACAATTCTGTGATACTTGGCTTTTCATATTCTACATTAATACCGTTAATAAAAGAATTTACAGTGTCGTTAGCTAGCAATGCTTCTTTCATTAAAACCAGGTTGTCCACCTCGTGCTCTAACATGCATATTTCCCCTCCCGATAACTCTTTATACTTTTTAGTATTTCTAGTAGAAGACTCTATAATTTTAAATCGATCAAGTTTATCTGGCTCCAACACAGCGGTATGAAAGTAACTACCGTGAACCATTGGAACCGTTTTAGACGTGACTTCTCTAAATGATAAGGGGTTCTT
>CAYSVY010000061.1:0-2333 GCA_964434705.1 uncultured Flavobacteriaceae bacterium | reverse complement strand
AAGTCTCAAGGATCATCTAATCCGCATAACGTGGTAAAAGCAACTTTTGATGCATTACTTCAATTAAGAGATGCAAAAGCAGTTGCTCGTGAAAGAGGAATTTCTTTAGAAAAAGTATTTAACGGATAATCTACAAGATATAATGGCAAAAATTAAAGTAACTAAGGTAAAGAGTGCTATAAACCGCACCAAAAGACAAAAGCTTACATTAGAGGCTTTAGGTCTTAAAAAAATCGGCCAAGTTGTAGAGCACGATGCCACACCAAATATTTTAGGTATGGTAAAGAAAGTAGAACATTTAGTTTCTGTTGAAGAAGCTTAAAAATATAAACTGAAAATGGATTTAAGTAATTTAAAACCTGCTGAAGGTTCAGTAAAAAGCCAAGGTAAACGTGTTGGGCGCGGACAAGGATCTGGAAAAGGTGGTACTGCAAGACGTGGTCACAAAGGTGCAAAGTCACGTTCTGGATACTCTAAGAAATTAGGGTTTGAAGGTGGACAAATGCCTTTACAGAGACGTGTGCCTAAGTTTGGATTTAAAAATATTAACAGAGTAGAATATCAAGGCGTAAACTTGGATACTTTACAGCAATTAGTTGATTATAAGAAAATAAAAGATACTGTAGATTTCGAAACACTAGTGGGATTAAGATTAGCACATCAAAACGATTTAGTGAAGATTTTAGGACGAGGTGAGTTGAAGTCTAAATTAACGGTAACCGCTCATAAATTTACTGCGTCTGCAAAAGCGGCTATAGAAGCTGCTGGTGGTGAAGCTGTAACTTTATAAGACTACGAGAATGAAGATAATAGAAACATTAAAAAACGTCTGGAAGATTACAGAGCTAAAAGATAGAATAATCTTAACCTTAGGGTTATTATTGGTTTATCGTTTTGGTGCTCAAGTGGTTCTTCCAGGTATAGATGCCAGTCAATTAGGTGGTTTACAGGGCACTGCGGATGGTGGCCTATTAGGATTGTTGAATGCCTTTACGGGTGGAGCCTTTGCTAACGCTTCGGTATTTGCATTAGGTATTATGCCTTACATTTCAGCTTCTATTGTGGTGCAACTTATGGGAATTGCTATTCCTTATTTGCAAAAACTTCAAAAAGAAGGCGAAAGTGGTCGTAAAAAAATCAACCAAATAACACGTTGGTTGACCATTGCAATCTGTTTGGTACAAGCACCTGGTTACTTGGTAAGCTTACCTTCATTAGGTATACCTCCAAGTGCATTCCTATTACAAGGGACAACATTTTATGTATCCTCAGTAATCATATTGGTAACTGGCTGTATTTTTGCAATGTGGTTGGGAGAAAAAATTACCGACAAAGGTATTGGTAACGGTATATCGTTATTAATTATGGTAGGTATCATTGCAACCTTACCACAATCATTCATATTAAACTCGGCTTCAAGATTAGAAGGTAACGGAGGTTTTATGTTAATATTAATTGAGCTAGTTATTTGGTTCTTAATCATATTGGCATCAGTATTACTGGTAATGGCCGTAAGAAAGATACAAGTACAATATGCTAGAAGAACAGCTTCAGGCGGTTATGAGAAAAATGTATTTGGATCACGTCAGTTTTTACCATTAAAGTTAAATGCCTCTGGTGTAATGCCAATCATTTTTGCACAGGCAATTATGTTTGTGCCAGGATTGGTTGGTGGATCTGGTTGGTTAAAAGAAACTACAGCTGGTCAATGGATGGTAACCAATTTTGGTGATATTTTCGGCTTTTGGTATAATGTAGTATTTGGGTTATTAATTATAGTATTCACATATTTCTACACTGCTATTACGGTACCTACAAATAAAATGGCTGACGATTTAAAACGAGGTGGCGGTTTTATTCCTGGTATCAGACCTGGAACAGAAACTTCAGAATATCTAGATAAAATAATGTCGCAAATAACATTACCGGGTTCTATTTTCTTAGCCCTTATTGCAGTATTCCCTGCATTTGTGGTAAAGTTAATGGGCGTTCAACAAGGCTGGGCATTATTTTTTGGAGGTACATCATTACTTATTATGGTTGGTGTAGCCATAGATACAATGCAACAAATCAATTCATACTTATTGAATAAGCATTATGATGGATTGATGAAAACTGGTAAAAATAGAAAAGCAGTAGCTTAATAAAAATTATAGAATGGCAAAGCAAGCAGCAATAGAACAAGACGGAACAATAATCGAAGCATTATCAAATGCCATGTTTCGTGTTGAATTGGAAAATGGTCATATAGTGACTGCCCATATTTCTGGTAAAATGCGTATGCACTATATTAAGTTATTACCAGGAGATAAAGTAAAATTAGAAATGAGCCC
>CAYSVY010000060.1:0-2340 GCA_964434705.1 uncultured Flavobacteriaceae bacterium | reverse complement strand
CAGTTACAGCACAAATACTACCGGGATGTTAAATCTAGATTTCAAATTGAACGACCAACATTCCTTTAAGTATAGCTCACTATTTATAAATAGTTCTAATGACCAAGTAGGTTACTACGGAACACAAGGTCGCGGTTTTAATCGTGATGATATTGCAAGTGTTGACCCTAATGGATTAGGTTTCTTTACTATAAACGGCCGTTTTAATCAGGATATGGTATTTGTAAACCAATTTCTAGGTACGCATCGCTTTAACGAAAATACATTGGTGCTTACTTGGGGTGCCGGTTATAATAAAGTATTATCTGACGAGCCAGATCGTCGTCGTTTCTCTTTTGAAAACTATCAGTTTGCATTAGATAATGACCCTAATACCAATCCTATATTCTATACCAATATTCCTTTTGACAATCAAAGGTTCTTTCAAACTATTGAAGACAATGAATACAGTGCTTTCTTAAATGCAAAGAAAGAACTATCCGAGAATGTTAAAGTTAATGTTGGATACAACGGAAGACGTAAAAAACGTATTTTCAACAGTATTAGATATGGTTACGAAATTATAGACAGAGACAATACTCCTGTAACAGACGTTAATAATCTCAATGCCATTCTAAATGTAAATAACATCAGTACTGAGCCTGGCGTGGGATTATTTAACACGGTTGTGCTTAACCCCATAAGTAATGAAATAGGAAACACTAACGTACCTGGCCTTCCTGAAAATACTTATAATGGTTTATTAAACATTCATGCCGGATATGCTAATGCAGAAATAACAGCTGGTGAAAAGTGGTTATTTGTACCTGGTGTACGTTTCGAATATTTCGAGCAAGAAATCGAGTACGATGTAATCAACATTCCACCTAACGACCCGAGATTTAGATCTGTTTCTGAAACTTTATTCTTACCAAGCTTTAATGTTAGATATGCACTTAATGATGACTCTAACTTAAGATTTTCTTTCAGCAAGACAGTTTCTGTTCCCGAGTTTAAAGAAGTAGCTCCATTTGTATATGAAGACGTTACCATTCGTTATGGTGGTAACCCTGATTTGCTAGGTGGACCTGATGGCAATGGCCCGACATATTCTAATATCTACAATTTTGATCTTAAGTACGAATGGTTCATGTCTCCAGAAGAAATACTTTCTGTAGCCGCATTTGCAAAACGTATAGAAGATCCTGTTAACCGTGTTGTTGCTGCAGATGCTACTGGAACCCAACGTTATTTCAGAACTGGAGAAAAAGCTGATGTATTGGGAATAGAATTAGAGCTTCGCAAAAACCTCTTAATGAAAGATGAAGATAATTCATTATTAAGCTTTGGATTCAATGGTTCATACTTGTTTACAGAGCAGGATTTAGAAGACATTTCAGGAACTTTTACAACAGCATTTAACCGTGACACCGAAGCTCTTGAGGGTGCTTCTGACTGGGTATTTAATGCTGATCTAACCTACAAACCAAAATTTGGCAACTACGAACCAAGATTAACACTTGTTACATCATATTTCTCTGATAGAATTTACTCTATTGGATCTGGGCAACTAGGTAATATTGTTGAGAAAAGTGTAACAGGTTTAAATTTTGTATGGAATAGCCCAATCAACAAAAAATTAGACTTAACCGTGTCAGCTTCTAACCTTCTTAATCCAAATATCTCATTTGTAAGAGAGAACACAGGAAGTGGCGATATTACGATATCAGAATTTAAAGCTGGTGTCAATATGGGTGTAACTCTTAAATATAAATTTTAATAAACATAAAAAACGTAATACTTAAATTCTTATAACAATGAAACGCAATCTATTAATTTTACTGTCTTTTGCTCTAGCTTTTATGGGATGTGAAAGAGATGATACATCAGACATTACAATAAACATTACAAATAATCCATCTACATCTGATGGTGTTATTGAACTTAGTGGTGTTTTTACTGAAGATTTAACATTAAGCAACAGTGAAGAGTATTTAATTACTGGACCTGTTTTAATGTCTGAAGGTACAACATTAACGGTACCTGCGGGCGCAGAAGTTAAAGTTGCTCCTGTAGGAGTAAATGCTTATATCGCTATTTTACCTGGTGCTAGAATACAGGCGGCAGGAACTGCTTCTAACCCAATTGTATTTACTTCTAATGCCGGTACACCAAGTTCTGGTGATTGGGGAGGAATTGTTATTTGCGGTAGAGCTCCTATAAATTCAACTGCAGATGGATCTTCAGATACAGCAACTACAGAAGTTGGTGGTCTTTCTTATGGCGGTAATATTCCTAACGACAATTCTGGTCGTTTAGAATATGTACGTCTAGAGTATGTTGGTGGTGCTATCGATGGTA
>CAYSVY010000059.1:0-2352 GCA_964434705.1 uncultured Flavobacteriaceae bacterium | reverse complement strand
TGGCACATTCAAAGATGAAGTGGAACGCCCTTGTTGAAAGAGAAGATAATAGGAGAGTTTAGGAGTTGCGCCAAGGCCTCGAAGGGATTTTTATAGTTAAGGCAAGCTCTGGGAGTTAGGTTGTGGTTGATAAGAATCTGCTCTAAATCTGATTGAGAAAGAGACCGAAGATCAGTTTTTCTAGGAAGGTCACGGCGCAGTCTGCCATTCATATTTTCAACCCCACCCTTTTGCCAACTGGCATAGGTGTCGCAGAAATAGGTCTTCATGCCCAAAGAGTCACTAAGTCCCATATGGGCTGCAAACTCTAGGCCATTATCAAAAGTGACAGAGCGTCTCAACCTCTTTGGGAAAGCCCTAAAAAATGCAATCAACGCCTGGACTGTCTCCTGCGCAGTCTTAGAAGTCAGTTTAATAGCTGCAGTGTATCGCAAGGTGCGCTCATAGCATACAAGGATATGCTGAGAATTTCGCCTGAAGGAAATAAGATCTGCCTCCCAATGCCCGGCCTCTGCTTTTGTTTCAATGTGGGAGGGTCTGTCATGAATAGAAACACGTTCTTGAATGCCTCCACGGTGAGTCCGCTTTCTAAACCCCCGTACGCGATGCGCCCTTGGGAGGTATTTATAGAGCTTTTCTTGTTTTGATTGAGGGCGATAAATCCACTGGTAAATACTTTCCGCATTGATATAGGGGAGGTTTTCTGCCTCTTTACCATACCTTTTGAGGCGCCCTGCGATAAGCTGCGGGCTATGTCCTTCTTGAAGCCTTGCGATGATGTAGGATCGTAAATGGGGATTTTTATCGATAAAACATTCTTTTTGGCGGCGAACCAGGTATTTCCTTTCAGCTGTTTCTGGGATATAGGCCTTCTGACCCTGGTTTCTTTTGATCTCTCTTGAGAGTGTCGACTTCGACCGCCTTAGAATCCCACTCATCTCTCCCATTGATAAGCCCTGCTCATGAAAGCGGCTTATCAATTTCCTTTCCTCCAAACTCAAATGTGTGTATTTTCTCATTGCAACGTCTCCTCTTTGTTTCAGTGCTATTTCTAGCACCTGAGGCGTTGCACTTCACCCTCGTATTTACCTAGGATTCAGTGTTAGAAAGTACAAGGGAAAGCTTCTGATGAAACCGTCAAAGGCCAGTATCAAGGCTTTCTATGCTGATCTTAAGAAAACAGTTAAATCTCACCCAACTGCGACCACACAGGGTCTGATTCATATGCTGAATCCCAAACTACTGGGATGGGCCTATTACTTCAGAGGCTCGTGTGCGAGCAAAACCTTTGGAACGATGGATCACCGCATCTTCAAACTTCTCTGGCGGTGGGTCCATAGAAGACATTCCAGGAAAAGTGCTGGCTGGAAACGGAGAAAATACTTCCGATCCAGAGGGTACCAGAACTGGGTGTTTACGACCAAAGTCTTCGAGAAAGATAAAGCCAAAGATCTCGACCTACTCGAGATGGGCTCTATTAAAATCAGAAGGCATATTCAGGTGCGTATTGCAGCCAACCCTTTCGATCCAAAGTTCACTGAGTACTTCAAGTGGAGAGATCTTCTCCGTAAAGACCTTAGGGAAAAGGATTGTAAGCGGCAGCTCAAGTACCTCACTGATCCAGACACGGCCGGACTAGACTTGCGCTAGTCTTCAGAAGGCTTGAGCGGAGTGCGGGGAAACTCGCACGCTCCGTTCTTAGGAGAGGGGAGCTCAGCAATGGGCTCTTCTTATCCGACAAAATGGATTTTTCTATAACCGATGGTGACAAGGGGTTATGGGAGAAAAAAGGGGAATCCTAACGAACTTTGTGCTCGTTATGCAACCGTAACCATGTTGCCAGAAAACCTATCTAAGAGTTCTCCATATTGGATAATATTTCTTTTGGGTTTATAAGTGTCACTTTTCCCTTTATAGATGAGGTACCCTTCGGATTCCTTCTCGTTGAATATGTCAAAATTTTTAAACATAGAGGGCTTAAAGCTCATCCCTGATTTTATTTCATACAATGTAAGCTTTTCTCCACTTACTTTGATCAAATCAATTTCAACACCATGGTTCGTTCTCAAATAGTAATATGAAGATGGGTCATTATTATGATATGAGGATTTTAACATCTCTGAAATAACATAATTTTCAAAAAGAGGCCCTCCTAATGGCCCTCTCTCGTATTGATTGAACGTTTCTATCCCAACCAAACTTGCAACAATACCATTATCCCAAAAGTATAGTTTTGGGCTTTTAATGATTCTCTTCCCAATATTGTTGTGGTATGGGGGTAAAAGAAAAATGATGTAAGATGCTTCTAAAACTGAGATCCACCTTTTAACGGTCATGACCGCTACACCTAAT
>CAYSVY010000058.1:0-2443 GCA_964434705.1 uncultured Flavobacteriaceae bacterium | reverse complement strand
TGCGGCTATCCCAGTCACCGGGAAGTGTCAGCGCCGCGCTTTCATGGGGGACAACGGCATTCATTCGGCTGCTCCCCCTGACGCGCTCATGCCCGCCAAATCATCCAAGCTGATCTGCCCGCCAGACATACGGCTGAGAGCGGCCCAGTGCTTGGGGGGGATGCCACGGTGCCATTTCTTGATTGCGTCGAGGCCAATTTTTCGCTCTCGCGCCACGGCGTCTTTGCCACCGCAGGCGTTGAGCACAGCATTCAGCGTTAGTGTTTCATCGCTCATGCTGGGGAATATGGGGAATTATTATCCCCGTGTCAAAAACTTTTTTCCCCACCGCTATATCCCCCAGTGTTTTAAAACGAGACTTCATGGATGTGCATTTAGAGATGTGGTGGGACCGCCTCAACGACCTGATGAATGAGCGCGGCTGGGGTCCAAGCGATCTGGCAGCTTATTCCGGCGTGAGCGTCGAAAACTGCAAAAAATACGTGCAGGGCGGCGTGGACAACCCACGGGGTAACACCCTCGCCAAGCTCGCCGCAGCCCTAAACGTCAGTGAAGCTTACCTTAAATATGGTAGCCAAACACACGCAAAGCGTGCTGATGTGGTGCATAGAGGGGGTTCCGTTTCCGAGATTGAGGTCATCGGAGAAATTCGCGCCGGACATTGGATGGAAGCCCAAGAGCAAGAGCAATTTGAACGATACACCATTCCGGTAGTGGCTCCTGGCCCCGAATGGTTTTCGCTGAAAGTAACCGGCCCCAGCATGACGGAAGCCGGGTTCTCTGACGGCTGCTTTGCTGTGTGTCAGCCTCTCACACCAAGGATACCCACCGCCGCAGACGGCGATTTTGTTGCTGTGGAGCGCATCCGCCCTGACGGCCTGCGAGAAGTCACGCTTAAACAGTATGTGGTCCACGATGACGGAACCGTCGAACTGTGGCCCCGCTCTGCTGACCCTCGCTACCAATCCCCCCTGCCCTTTGATGACGGGCCGGACGGTACTGAAGTTCGAATCATAGGAATCGTTCGAGGCCGCTACGAAGCCATCTAATTTCCCGGTTGGGGAATTTTATTCTTGCTTTTCCCTAATCGGGGAATTATATTCTCCCTATCACCAAGGAGCACTCCTGCTCTTTTGATGGGAGAGAGAAATGGCGAGCGAAGAAGTCACCGAAGTAGCAGAGGCCGTATCTGAAGCGGCTGGCGTTATCGAAAGAGGCGTTGAAGCTGTTGCCTCTCAGATCGCAGAACTTGCCGCCACATATGGCGAGCCTGCATGGAACACCGTTCTCCTGATTGTCCAGATTGATGCCGCCAAGAGCTTAAGCACAAGCGCTGTCTTCTGGTGTGCCGGAGTGGCAGTTGTTTGGCTCTGCATGATGCCAAAAGGTCATTTCTGGCGAGGTCTCGCTGAGCAAGAAGCTGCGGGTGTAGTTCTCCACGATGCGGCCTATGGCAGCGCAGAGTACAGAGCGGCGAGGCGCGCGGACAGTGTGGGCTTTGGCCGGGCTTTTGTTGCAGCGTTTATTAGCGCTGCCTTTGCCGTCGTTGTCGCAGTGTCCACCGTGTCTCTCTTAAATGTGTGGAAATGGATCGCCCTTTTTTCCCCTGAACTCTATCTCGCCAAACGCGCGCTTGACGCCGTTGTTGGCCTTTAGGGAGGGGGAGAAAATGCCACTTCATTCACGCGGACCTTACGACCCCTACCCCCAGTTTTACCCGGTCCCTTCACCGCGCGGACGCCACAAAAGTGTGCGCCGGAATGATGACGGCCAAGCGGCCTGCAACAACCTCGCCAACGCCTATGCCGCTGCATCAGTAGCTTTTAACACCGCGTTGGTGGTTTCTCTGGAGTCGCTGGCGGAAGTCTACCCAGTCTCCATCGAAGATCAGGACGATCTGCTGATCAACGCCCGACAGGCGCTCGATAACCTCTTTGGGGGAGCAGCAAAGCGGCTTGACGATGAGGGCATTGACGGAAGCGCTGTGCTGGCGCGAACAGCAAGTGAGTGCCCGTTTGACGATGAGGCAGCAGCCCAAAAGCGGTTCTCTGACAAGTTCCGCGCGGAACTCCCTAATCCCGAGAGTAAGACAGACTTCGCCTCTGCCTCTGTTGTTAATGCGGGGGATGCGTGATGTACACGGAAGATGAAGCACGGAAAAAGTGGTGTCCGCACGTTCGCTACTCATCAAATCGTGGTGACGGCATAAACCGCTGGGTCACTGCCGAAGACGAACAGCCAAACCCTGAAATGTCTCGCTGCATCGGAAGCGAGTGTATGGCGTGGCGTTGGAAGCCGCTTTCACAAACAGATGAGAACACCATTCGGGGATATGCACGCGACACCTCGCGAGAGATGGCTGAGGCGCGCTTTCAGAAAACCCGCCAAGGCTACTGCGGCCTTTCAGGCTCCCCTTACATGGGAGGGGAGTGAGCATGAGCAA
>CAYSVY010000057.1:0-2533 GCA_964434705.1 uncultured Flavobacteriaceae bacterium | reverse complement strand
TGACCCTCGCTGGTTTTCAAGACCAGTGCATTCGACCACTCTGCCATTTCTCCAATAGCGGATGCAAATATAAAATGCTTTTTCAGCTTTGCCAAAGCTTTTTTTGTTTTTCTGACTTTAAAAATTTATTGGATTAACTCCAGATTTTACCCAAAGCATTGTATTTTCGGCACAATAAATGTTTAATACATCGTTATTAACAAAACTTATATCATGAACAGATATTTATTTTTAATACTGATTAGTTTTTTCACCTTTCAGAATAATGCACAAAACAACACCATTGGTTTTGGCGAAAAGTTGGTATTTACAGCATCTTATAATATGTCTGGATTGTTAACGGATATAGCTGAAGTACGTATGGAAACCAGTAAAGTACAAACTTCAAAAAACACATTAATGCGCTTAAAGTGTACTGCAACAACTTACAGTAGCTTTGACAGCTTTTTTAAAATCAGGGATTTATACGAAAGCTACGTAAGCCCAAAAAGCTTAACGCCATACTTATATAAGCGTGATATTAATGAAGGTAATTACTATAAATTTATGCAGTACAAATACAATCACAGAACCAAAACCGTACAAAGCCTAAAACGTAAAAGACGTGGCGACGGTTCCATGTGGGATGTTAATAAAACATTCAAAATCAGTCGTTCTGCAAAAGATTTGGTTGCAACGCTATACACATTAAGAAATTTGGATATTCACAAAGCGTCTGTTGGTGATTCATCTAGTTTCCCTGTCCTTTTTGACAACGAAGAAACCAAGGTTAACTTTACACTTTTAGGTAAGGAAACTATTTCTACTGCCATAGGCAGAAAGGAATGTTATAAAATTGCCATAAGTGTCAGTGGTAGTGATATTCTTAAAGGACGAAATGCCAACCTTATTTGGTTGACGGCTGATGGCAATAAAGTACCTGTTTTTGCAAAATTCAAAATACCAGTTGGCAATGGCGAATTGCGAATTAAATCTGCAACGGGTTTAAAAAACTAATTTCTATTATGAAAAGACTTTGCATTATTATTGGTTTTATAGCTTCAATACTAGCTGTAATCTTAGCGGTTACACCGTTGTTTAAAATTGCCGTTTTCCCTCTTGCAGTAGCATTTATATCTGGTTTGGGCATCCTTTATTTTTCTAAAAAACAACAAAGCAAAACCAAATCCATCCAATATATTTTTTTATTGGTATTGATATCATTGAGCTTAACGGTTTATAAATCTATTTTCACCTCTGCTGAGGTTGCTAATATTGAAGAATTAGAGAAAAAAGAGCAAGAATCCAAAGAAGACTCTATTGAACTCCTTGAAGATATTGAAATTGACTAAGAGTTTATTTCGTAATTATTTTCTTATTATTTTTGAGGCATAAAACATATCTATGAAGATATTTATTGTTTCAGCATTAATGTTGGTGGGTTCATGCTCAACTATTCGTCATAGTGAAAAAGTTAAAAATTTAAAGGATTCCGTAACTTTTAGTGATGTAGAAGTTGTAAATAATGCTATTAATAGTATTACAATTGAGGACTTAAAAACTCATGTATACGAAATTTCTTCGGATAAATACCAAGGAAGAAAAACTGGAGAAAGCGGGCATAATAAAGTCTGCGAATATATCCGTGCTTATTACGACTCACTAAATGTAAGTGCCCCAAAAGGTTATGATAATTATTACCAACCTGTACCAAAAGCATTTTTACCCGACGACTTGGATGCTTCACAAAATGTCATTGCCTATATAGAAGGAGATGTGTATCCTGATGAATATGTTATTGTGACCGCACATTCTGATCATGAAGGTACTGTTAATGGTATTATTTACAATGGTGCTGATGATAACGGCTCAGGAACTGCAGCGATAATGGAAATGGCAGAAGCGTTTAAACTATCTGCCGACAAAGGCTATAGACCAAAGCGTAGTATTGTATTTTTGCACGTTACCGCTGAAGAAGTTGGCCTTTACGGCTCGCGGTATTATACCGAAAATCCTGTTTTTCCTTTAGAGCAAACCGTCACTACCATTAATATGGATATGATAGGAAGAACAGATAAAAGACACCTAGAAAATGAGGATTATATTTATGTGATAGGATCAGATAGGGTTAGTACAGAGCTAGATTTCATAATAAAAGAGGCCAATGAAGAATTTACACAACTAGAATTGGATTACACTTACAATGCCAAAAACGACCCCAACCGCTATTATAACAGATCTGACCATTATAATTTTGCCTTGAAAGATATACCGGTAGTGTTCTTTTTCAATGGAGAACATGAAGATTATAGCAAGCCTACTGACGACCCTGAAAAAATAAACTATGAGGTTCTGAAAAAACGTACCGCATTGATACTGGCTACCACATGGTATGTTGCCAACTCTGAAGCAAGATTATCTAAAGAAGTCCTTTAAAAACTCATTAAGGATTCTCACATAAAAACAAAAAAAGCCCATCGTTTCCGATAGGCTTGGTCTTTTTGGGTGGAAGATCGGTCTCGAACCGACGACCTCCTGAACCACAATCAGGCGC
>CAYSVY010000056.1:0-2676 GCA_964434705.1 uncultured Flavobacteriaceae bacterium | reverse complement strand
CCTCATCGGCCATCTGCGGCAAGTATTTGATGTCGATATGCAGATAGCCCGGCTCATATGCTTTGAAGCAACTGTGTGTTGGCTTGGCTTCTTTCGGCTTCAGGTCGCACAGGTTGCCAACACCATGGCGGCGCAGGCAGCGATCAAGACCGGAGCGCGATACATGTGGGTTCAAGAACTCACGCACCACGGCAAGCAAGTCATCCAGCGGCAACAGCAGCGTCGTTCGCAGTGTGACAGCTACAGCTTCTTGCGCAGTGCTCAATGTCGTCTGAAGCTTGTGCGGTGTGTGGCTGAGGTCGTGGACGCTATCACGCTTGCGCCACTTCCAGACGGTCTGTTCCGATATCCCTTAGCGTTCCGCCACCATCCATGCCGGATCAGTGCTCGCCTGGATCGCAGCCCTGATCTTCGGCGTCGTCGGCGCCTGCTTGTGAAGAGAAATCGGCATCTCGCATCCCCGTCCCGAACTTCGCGCAAAATCAATCGTGCCATAAAAAGTGCAGATCGGCGAGAGTCTATGTGATCATCCAGGATGAAACAGGAACTTAACCGTTCATATCGGCTTCAATCATCTTGGCAACAACCTCAGGCATGAAAGACGAGGCTCGCCACCCCAATCTCTCATATGCTTTACTTGGGTTGCCACTATTCGACATAATCTCGGTAGGCCGCAACAAATCGTTATCGATCACTACATAATCCAACCAGTTCAAATTTACTTGACGAAAAGCTTCTTCGACAAAATCCTGCAAACTAAAGTTTCGACCCGTCGCGATCACATAGTCTTCCGCTACATCCTGCTGCAACATGAGCCACATTGCCTCGACGTATTCCGGTGCCCACCCCCAATCTCGTCGAATAGATAAGTCACCAAGCATAAGTTTATCGGTCCGACCCTTTGAAAATTCGCAGACCGCCGCTGTTATCTTCCTTGTAACAAAGCGCAACGGCCGTAGTGGTGATTCATGATTGAACAATATACCGTTACACACAAATAGATTATAGGCCTCGCGATAATTAACACATTCCCAATGAGTTGCTGCCTTCGCAACTGCGTATGGACTCTTGGGATAGAACGGATCAGTAACAGAAGCCATCCTTGAACCAATATCTCCAAAGCATTCTCCGGATCCAGCATTATAGATCCGACTGTTTGCAGATAAGTACCTCACAGCCTCTAGAATATTCAGCGTACCCAAAATGTGGCTCTGTAATGTATCAACTGGATGCAAAAACGAGAGGCCAACAGAACTTTGCCCTGCGAGATTGTAAATCTCATCCGGCCTTACCTCAGCCAAGACATTTAATACACTTCTAAAGTCTGTTAACGACATAGATTTTAAAATGACTTGGTTTTTTATACCAAGCTTAACTAAGTTTTGAAATTTAGAAAGTTCAGCGTCCCGCGAGGTGCCAACAATAATATAACCTTTGTCTAATAAAAATTTCGCTAAATAGGCACCGTCCTGTCCAGATATACCGGAAATCAACGCGATTTTAGACATTGAACTTGCCTTCGAGCGCATCTGTGTACACGGACAGAGTTTGCTGAGCACATTTCTCCCACGAAAACCGCTTCCGTTGTGCGAAGCCCTTTGCTACGATATTTGATCTTGTACTTTCGCTTGTGGCTACTTTCTCCATTGCGGATTTAATATCTTCAGTTGAATATGGATCAAAGTACAAACCAGCGTCTCCTACCACTTCCGGTATTGAACTTGTTTGACTACATATTACCGGACAGCCCAAATTCATCGCCTCAAGGGGTGGCAACCCAAAACCCTCGTACAAAGACGGATAAATCAAAGCAACTGCCTCAGAATAAAACTTTTCAAGCAAAAAATCATCTCCATCGACATGTTTTACAATACCAGTTAAATTTAGATTTTCCAAAAAACCTTTTTCATACCGATCAAAATCACCTCCACCAAACGCAACCAGTTGGAACGACGTTTTTAGTTTTCTGGAGTTAGACAAAGCAGAACACACCCTTGCAAAATTTTTGTAACCCCGCCGAGTTCCAACATATAGAAAAAAAGGCTTTCTATTCATTTCGACGCTGTGGTTAGACTTGTCAGTAATTCTTGCACCAACTGAAGTGGCTAGATGTACGACACTGATTTTCCTAGGATTAATATTCATTAATTTTATCAAATCATTTTTTGTCGCATGTGATATGCAAATTATGTGATCAGCGCGATTTACAGCAATTTTTTTCGATGTAGAGGTAGTGTCGCTCGGCGAGAAATTAGATGGAAAAAGTTCGTGTATCATGTCATAAACCGTTATTATTCTTGACCTGCCATATCCATAACCTACCGGAGAATAGTAAGTTTCATGAATAATGTCAGCCCGAGAGCTCCACGCATAATTTACCTTCGCCAGAGCTTTTTGAAGCCTGCCGCGGCCTCGGAAATCAACAACCCTAGAGCATTGTGTTCCACCACTGTCACTTCTTAACTTTTTTAGATAATAATTTTTGCTGAGTGGAGCATTTATTTTAACATGTAAATTAGGGTGCAACCCAATTTCTCTTGCGAGCTCGGAAAAATACCGACTTATACCTCCATATTTTTGAAGGTAGAAGATCTGATGATCAAAAGTTATCTGCATCTACGATTCCTTGGAGCGCAATTTTTCCCGCATTGCTACGTGATCTTCTTGAATTTTAGA
>CAYSVY010000055.1:0-2728 GCA_964434705.1 uncultured Flavobacteriaceae bacterium | reverse complement strand
TGTGTGTTTATAAAATCCCGCATCTCAGCTACAGTATCGATCTTGGTATTGCCCTGGCCTCTACTACCGTACAAAGACTTTGCAATGATAGGGTATGGCATTTCTTCCAAAGTAGTGGATTCACCGCTCCCACTCTCGAAAAAACGGTTCTTTGAGAATGTCCACCACTTGGCAGTGTTTACTTTTAGACCGTCAAAGGCATGTTTCATCCTAAGTTTGTTCATGCTGTTTTGAACAGCTCCTACTGTGTTTATTTCAACACGACCATCTTTTATTTCTGTAGTGGAACCAAATCGTATTACAGATCTAAAAGGCATCTTCTTCAAACTTCTTCTAAGACAGTCATGAGAAGGATGTCTGCTCCTTATCATGGGAAAAAATCCTTTTGTCCTAGATTTTGTAGAAGTTCTATTGGATTTACTCACTCGTTTTGTTGCTGGCATTTCATCAAGAATTTCTGTTCAACCAATCTCCGTTTGTGACCACTCTAAGGTCTTCTCTAGGAGAACTGTTATAGATATAGATCCATGCTTCTCCCCAAGGCGTCTGTACTTTCTCCTTGTTGTAAAAGTTAGAGTAGCCATGGTTCGGATCATTGAACTCTTCTCCTCGATACCCTTCCAACATGTCAAGACTTCTTTTGATGTTTTCCTGACTTACCAGATATACATCACAAACAATTCCAATAGGGTTTTCCTCTTCGTTTACAACACCTGGAAATCCTCCCAGACTGTACATCTTGAACTTAGGTTCTGTTACAAACCGTCCTAAGTGTATGCTCTGTGAGCTTTCAGTTCCACTGGTTGTAAACCTACGGCTGTAGAACAACGAATTGTTACTACCTCCTTTTCTAAGAGTTCCATAAACGGCAAATAGTTCACACTGTGGACCTATTTCCTTTTTGTACTCTTCAAGGGTCTTTATTGTATCGGAACCTACTATTTCCAATACTTCCAATTCACTTGTTGCTTCTTGCTTTTTAACTTCCTTCTTTGACATTTTAACTAATTTTAGTTGCAGTTATTATTTCATGTAAAACTTGTCTGGCTCTTTTTGAACCGTACATCTTGATAAAGTCCGAAAAATCCTTTGCTGAGTAGAGGGTAGGTAACATTATAAATGTAGCTCCCCATTCCTTTGCAAACTTTTGTCCGAATTCTTTACCCCAATTTCGTTCTTTGTCGTAATCGTTGTCATAAAGAACATAAATATTCTCAAATCTTTGGTGCAGTTGTTCTATTACTTTGGGTTTCGGAACGGCACCTTCCTCTTGTAATGCTACTGCTGGAAACGTTGTATTCTCTGTGATAGCCATTACATCCTTCAAGGATTTGGTTATGATAAGACTTCTACCTGTAGCAGGCAGCTGTGTCCAACCTTGCCATATACTTGAATTATGACTGCTCATCCATTTATGCTTGGAATAGGGCTGGTAGATCTTATAAGTGATCCTTCTATCCTTCATTTCCCTAAATGCATATGCAATCTTATGGGTGGGAAGAATTATCTCCCTATCTTCAGAAAACAAGAACACATGGGTTATAGGCTCTACATAATACTTGCTCAAAGTACTCATAGATACCCCATATTTGGCCCAATACTGTACATCTTCATCTGTCCAAGGTCTTCTCCTTATCTTAAGATCTATGTACGTATCTTTTGTCCTTACACTTTTGGTCATTGGATTTTCCTGACGTTTTCTATTGAGTATTTTAGGGCTGATGCCATAATTCTCATGAAAACCCATATCATATGCAATTTGGCTATAAACCTCGAACCAAGATGAAAGATCGAACAGTTCTTTTACAAATTTAAAACAAGAGCCTCCACCAAGTACGTAATCATTGTACCTTAATGTATCGTTCTTTGTTTTGTATACTCCAAAAGAAGGGATGTCGTCCTTTCTAAGGGGGGAATTTGTAACCTTACCGATCTGAAAATCCTTTATATAATGTGCAAATATGGCTACATCATCCGCATGCTCCAGTACTACATCCTTTGTTATCAAGGGTTTGTTTGTAATATTTACGGTGTCTTTAATATTTATCTTTTTTGACATTATTAAGGTTATTTAAAAGAAAAGGGGGGCGGTTAAACCCCCCTTACTCTAATTTTATTCTTCATCCCAATCAGATTCATCTGCAGTTACCGACTCAAATGAGCTTCCACTGGATTCTTCTGTGGGTTCTAACCTTGTCATAAGGTCATTATAGATGGCTTTTTCTTCTTCCTTGTGATTTACAGGATAAAGCCTACTTTTCTCAACAGGTGTTCCTGCGGGTTCGATAATATTGTAAGCTCGGAACTCCAAGAACCTTGAAGGTCTGCGCTTAGTACCATAAGCTACGAATATGTTGGCTTTCACACCTTTCGATTTCTTCATGATATTTGTACATAAGAAATCATATGCAGCTTTGTAATTATCGAATTCAGGTAGGTTATCAAGATCTAGGTCAGGATCTACTACGCTAAGTATATCCACCAGTTGACCCATCCTGATACTGATTTCCTTATCGCTAGTGGTTTCCTTTGGGTAATAAACTCCCAAATTTACACTGGCTCCCTTGTCATCAAAGAAAAGGATCTTATAATCAGGAGACTGAGGATCATCTTGAGGAGTTTTTTTCTTTACTCCAATGTCTACATTTTCAACTCGTCCTGCGACACCATCGTTGAATATCAATACGTCATTCTTCTCGTTAGCGAAATTTTTATTGCTAATTTTACT
>CAYSVY010000054.1:0-2798 GCA_964434705.1 uncultured Flavobacteriaceae bacterium | reverse complement strand
CCAGTTAGTTTGAAACGTTTCTTAGCACTCGATTTTGTTTTCATTTTAGGCATTTCTCCTAGTTTTTATTACGTTTCGCTTATTTTTATCCACTAAAGCCTTGGCGATGGTGGGTTTTTTATTTCTTTTTTGGGGCAATGAACATTATCATCCTTTTGCCCTCAAGTTTTGGCATTTGTTCTACCTTGCCGTATTCTTCAAGGTCTTGTGCTAATCTGAGTAACAATATTTGACCTTGTTCTTTAAAAACAATTGATCTTCCTTTAAAAAATACAAACGCTTTTAATTTGGCGCCATCTTTTAAAAACTTAATCGCATGTTTCTTTTTAAATTCATAATCATGATCATCAGTTTGTGGTCCAAACCGAATCTCTTTCACAACAACTTTTGATGCTTTTGATTTTAAAGCTTTTTCTCGTTTCTTTTGCTCGTAAAGAAACTTTTTGTAATCCATTACTTTACAAACTGGAGGTTTTGCATTGGGTGAAATTTCTACCAAATCTAAACCTTGATCATCTGCAATGGCTAAAGCTTGTTTTAAGGAATAAATTCCTACTTCAACATTGTCGCCAACTACACGGACTTCTTCTGCTCTAATTTTAGAGTTAATTCTATGCTTGTCCTCTTGTGCTTCGCGTCTGTTGTAATTTCTTCTGTTTCTGCGTATTGCTATGGCTTATATAATTTTAATTAAACTTGTTTAAATGTCTTCAAACTATTTGAAACTTCATTATTTACAATTTCAGTAAATTTATTTACACTAATTGTACCCATATCCTCACCACCGTGCTGACGAACTGAAATCGTATTGTTTTCCTCTTCTTGTTCCCCAACTATAATTATAAATGGGTACTTTTTTAATTCAGCTTCACGGATTTTTTTTCCAACAGTTTCATTTCTATTGTCCGCGAGGGCGCGAATTTCGTTATTTTCTAACAAATTTAAAACTTTTTGGGCGTATTTTTCATATTTCTCACTTACAGAGATAATAACAGCCTGCTCTGGCATTAACCAAAGCGGAAAGTTTCCTCCAGTATGTTCAAGCAAAATTGCAACAAATCTCTCTAGACTTCCAAAGGGCGCGCGGTGAATCATAACTGGTCTGTGAGATTCATTATCACTGCCTTTATATGTAAGATCAAATCTCTCAGGCAGGTTGTAATCGACCTGAATAGTACCTAACTGCCATTTTCTTCCTAATGCATCCTTGACCATGAAATCTAATTTTGGGCCATAAAAGGCGGCTTCGCCAGTTTCTACTACATAATCAAGTCCTTTGTCTTTGGTTGCATTAAGTATGGCTTTTTCTGCTTTGTCCCAGTTTTCTTCTGAGCCAATGTACTTTTCTGGTTTTTCGGGGTCCCTTAACGAAACTTGCGCAGTAAAGTTTTCAAATCCTAGAGAACCAAAAACATAAAGAACTAAATCGATAACCTCTTTAAATTCTTCATCTAATTGATCTGCGGTGCAAAATATATGGGCATCATCTTGGGTAAAGCCTCTTACGCGAGTTAGCCCATGTAATTCACCGCTTTGTTCATATCTATATACTGTACCAAATTCGGCATACCTAATAGGTAATTCTTTATATGAAAAAGGTTTACTGTTATATATTTCACAATGATGTGGACAATTCATTGGTTTCAATAGAAATTCTTCTCCTTCAGCTGGAGTATTTATTGGTTGAAAACTATCTTCACCATATTTGGCAAAATGCCCCGAGGTAACGTATAAATCCTTGTTGCCAATGTGTGGAGTAACCACCATTTCATAACCTGCCTTCTTTTGCGCGGCCTTTAAAAAATTTTCTAAGCGTTCTCTTAATGCAGCACCTTTTGGCAACCAAAGAGGTAATCCTTGGCCAACTTTTTGAGAAAATGTGAATAGACCTAATTCTCTACCAAGTTTTCTGTGATCACGTTTTTTTGCTTCTTCAAGAAGATGTAGATACTCGGTAAGTTCTTTTTGTTTTGGGAAAGAAATTCCATAAACCCTTGTAAGTTGCTTTTCATTTTCATCACCTTTATAATAAGCGCCGGCAACGCTCAAAATTTTCACAGCTTTAATAATACCCGTATTGGGTATGTGTCCACCACGACATAAATCCGTAAAAGTCGAATGATCACAGAAGCTAATCGTGCCATCCTCTAAATTTTCAATTAAATCAACTTTGTATTCATTTTTACCTCTGTAATAAGATAAAGCTTCAGCTTTCGAAACTTCACGCATTTTAAAATCATGTTTACCACGGGCAATCTCTATCATTTTATTTTCAATGGTCTTAAAGTCTTTTTCGGAGACAACATCATCGCCTAAATCTACATCATAATAAAAACCATTTTCAATCGCAGGCCCAACCCAAAGTTTTACATTTGGATAAAGCTCCTCTAGTGCTTGAGCTAAAACATGTGCTGAAGAGTGCCAGAATGCCTTTTTACCCTCATCGTCTCTCCAAGTAAATAATGTCAAGTTACCGTCTGTGGTTAATGGAGTGTTTATTTCAATTATATTGTCATTAAATTTTGCAGAGATAACATTACGAGCAAATCCTGTACTAATATCTACAGCCACTTCAAAAGGAGTTACATCGTTATCAAAAGACCTAACGGAACCATCTGGTAGAGTAATCTTGATCATTATATAAGTATAAATTTTAGTCAACAAATATATATGTATATATATAAAGGACAAAGTGAAGTTTTGAATAAAATTTCTTTTGTAAACACCTATTTATTAGGTACATAAACCCCACATAAAATAAACAGTTTTTTTGCTTGTTTAAACCGTAAAAGCATTTA
>CAYSVY010000053.1:0-3024 GCA_964434705.1 uncultured Flavobacteriaceae bacterium | reverse complement strand
ATGCCCAGACCTTTGAAGAGATGGGTGCGCTGGACAAGCTGGAAGGCTTCGCTTCGGAGTTTGGGCCCCGCTTCTATCGCATGCCGCTGAACAACGGCACTGTCACCTTGCGCCGCAAGCGGCAACCCATCCCTGAGACTCTCACAGCACCCGGTATCGAGATTGTGCCTTTCCATGCCGGGGAAGAGATGCGCTGGACGTTTGAGGGATAAGGTTGCCGTTCGCTGCTCAGGGTATAGACCGGTTAAGAGCGCCGCATCTATTTTTCGCCCGGGCTTGCTCGGGCCTTGACCGGCTAGTGTCCGGTTATTCGAAGAGTTCGCAAGGAGCGTCAGCTAACGACCCATCGCGAACGAACGACCGTTCAATGCTTTGATATCGATTGAATGTGTATTCTGTGTTCGCTGAACTCAGCCCGGCTTGTAGCTCGCTGGCTTCAATAGAAAGCGTAAAGGTCCCATCCCGGTTACGCTCAAACGGCCACTGGTACGTCCCGTTGGACACAAACAGAAGACCGCACGCATGGATCTGCGTTGTGAACCGGTTTTCAGCGTCCAAATTTGCGACCGCGACCGGCTGAAAAGTCGACATCTTGGCTAAGTTTTCGGGGAAACCAACGCGCGACAACTCTTCGATGAAAAGCATGGGGATTTGGTCGGCGGACCCGACGCCTGTCACCTGTAGCTCTAGACTTGCCGACGTGGTTTGATTGAGAAGACGCCCTCCAAGTCACCGTGCATGCCGGTAATCCAAGTGCTGACAGCACCTTACTGTAGCGCAAGCCCCAGAAAGAGTTCAGGAGTGATTAGCTTCGCCTCTTCGGCATTCAGGTGATCATCATCGAAGTATAGATAGACCCCGTCCCGAACCAGCTGGCAGGCTTCAATGTCGCAGAGCAGATCCGTCGGATTGATGAAGTGCGCGCCGTGGCGGATCACCACAGATTCAACCGCGGCATTCCCCGGACCAACGCGTTGGAGGATGGCGTCGTGGCTTGGGCCGCAATTGATGGGTGCTGCGTCAAGTAAGGCCTGAACAACACAATCATTCTGGCTATCTGCGAATTCAGGTGCCTGGCCCAACACGATAACCCGATGGCCTTGATCCGTGAGCCTTTCGACCGTTCGCGACAACCCCTCGCGAAAGGCATTCTGGCTGGCTTCAAGCGTATCCGTCACCTCATTCTGGAGGCCGAGAAACACCTCCGGCTCCTCGTTCTCGACAAATTGACCGCCCTCGAAGTAAGCGCTCCACCGTGCCGCAAGCACAACGGTCCTGGGAGCACGCCACTGATCTAGCTGACCAACGATGTTCGCCATCATGGTGGTACAGCCGTCAAGAACCCGATCATTCAAGTCGATCACGACGTCAATGATTGGGATGCAAGAACTCCCAGACCATTGGACGCCACTTAGATTTCGCTGCTCCAAAACGAGGTCGAGCCCGGGAGCCCAGTGGTCGGCGTGAGAATCGCCGATGAGAACCACATCCGGCGCGCGGTCACCTGGCACCCCTAGCGCGCAGGTATCAACTGACCAGTCTGAGCAATCTCCCACATGGCATAGCGGACGTAGCGGATTGCGCGCTTCGATGTATCCGGCCATGCGATCGACGATAATCTGAGACCGCTGTCCCAGACCAGAATAACTCGTCAAAGTGAAGGCCAGAACCGCCAACACAAGCCCGGTCCCTGCGCCGAGGCCCAGCACGTGCGAGTCGCGTAATGCGGCACGTCGCGCCGGCCTCTCCACGAACCGCCAAAGCCCAGCTGATAGCGCAACGGTAAGTGTTATGAGCGCTATGCTTTCAGGAAGAACGAGTTGGCGACCTAGCATCTGGAGCACTACGACCAGAATAGCCCAGTGCCAAAGATAGAGAGAATATGACCATAGGCCGAGATAACGCAGGGGCTGCCAGATTAACTGCACTCGTGCCGGGAACGCTGTCTCGTGGCCAGCGGCGATTATCATAATCGCACCCAGGCTTGCCATGCCAGAAGCCACGCCTGCAGCACTGAACACTCCGGGCAGAGGCAACATTGAGCCGCCAATTAAAAGCAACCCTCCCCCCAGATCGGCGCTTTGTAAGATCCCTCCAAGCCTGCTTTGGGAAGAAGGATCGCGACTGCGCAGCCGCCAAGGAGCGCCCACATTCGCGCGTGGGTCAGATAAAATGCAGATTCCGGAAATTGTGCATAGGCCCAGACAGAGATCAGGAGCGCGCCTGCTGCAATCAGCAGAACGAGCATTCTCAATCGCGTTTTGATAAGGACAAGCAGCAGGAGCGGCCAGATCAGATAGAACTGCTCTTCGATCGAAAGCGACCAAGTGTGCAGCAAAACGAAATCTTTAGCTTCAGCACCGAAATAACCGGTTTGACTGGCAAAGTACCAGTTGGAAACAAAGAACAAGGACGAGATTACCTGCTCGGCGGCCACTCTGACTTGTAGCGGCCCGAGTGCAACTATCGAAACCGCAAGGACCACGACCATCAAAAGGTAAAGTGAAGGTAGCAGACGCCGCGCCCGCCGAGCTAAGAAATTTACGTAACGAAACTTCTGATCTTCATGTTCACGGAGAATAATATTCGTAATCAAGAAACCCGAAATTACGAAAAAAATATCAACACCAACAAACCCGTTCTTAAAAGGTGGTATGCTGAAATGGAATAGAAGTACTAAGACGATTGACACGCCACGAAGTACATCAATATCTTCTCTATAACCGATTTTCGCAAAACGCATGATAAAGCAGTTTTTGCCTATAGAGAGAAATTCATGGGATTATTCTGACATTCATCTCATGTAGTGAAGCTACTTCAGTAATAAGATTTCAAAATTGAGTCTACATACTGAAATTACAAGATTTTCTTACAATTATTGCGCGAATTTTTTATTCTAGCCACGCCTCATCCAGGCCTTGCTATGCCTTCCGCCGAAGACAAAAAACCCCGGCTCAACCGAACCGGGGTTTTCTTTTTGGGTGCGGGAGTAGGATTTGAACCTACGACCTTCAGGTTATGAGC
>CAYSVY010000052.1:0-3034 GCA_964434705.1 uncultured Flavobacteriaceae bacterium | reverse complement strand
TGGCTTCACCGTAAGGTACGAACTTCTTGACGATACCAAGATACTTGGTCCGAACAGTAAAAATCTCACCACCAAGATCAGACTTGGAGGGGTTCATGTTGGCGATACGTACCCGAACCAGACGCATCTGTTCTTTGCGCTGCTTGGCACGAATTTCACCACGTGTCAGAGGCACAGCAGCTTCAGTGGGTTGTGCATCCTGACTGTCGTCTCGTAGGGGAAGCTCATTGGAAACAACTGTAGTTGGGACGGCTGGTGTCTGAGTGACTGTTTCATCTTTCTCAGGCTCAGCCATCGCCTCGGTGATCTTGGCTCGCAGTGCATCGATACCGATGTTGGGAGAATGGGAGATGTTCAGCACTTTGGCTTTCTGCTTCAGTGCGTCCAGAATTTCCTTTTCCGTGGGACCGTCTTTGGTTTGGTCCTCATCGGTTTGATTGGGTGTGGTTTGATCTTCAGTGTTCATTGTGACGCCTTGTGGAGATGTGTTTCAAAAAGGGAGTAGGGGAGGGGACTTAACCCCTCCCCGTTAGCTCAGACTTAGACTTTCGCCAGAGTCTTCACGAGAGCCAGACGCTCAGGGCGCAGGATCATTGTACCATGCCACCAGGCAATGGAGCTGAAGCCCATCTTGCCGTATGGATCATTTCGATCCGCAGTAGCACGACCTGGCTTTTTGGTGATGATCTTGAACTTCATCGACTTGCCACCGGACTGGAAACCGATGGTTGTGAAGGAACCAGCACCAACGCACAGCATCGGGTAGATGTTGTAGTTGGAACCGTCGTCCTCGTAACCAGGGTTTGCAGTGACAGCAGCACCCGCACCAGACCAATGCAGCATCTCCGGAACCACCACGATACGGAAGTGATCGATGGTACCGATCTCACCGTTCAGAGTGGTTGCCGCATCTGCGTACTTGTGGACAGGTACAAATGCAGGATCATTGAAGAGGTCACGCATACCTTTGACAGTGCGTTCCAGTTCGGAACCAATGTAAAGGACACGGCCAGCACCAATGGTCTTGGTGTCGATCATGCGGGAACCCGCAATGACCTTGGTCTGCATCGGAGTACGGTTGTCGTTCAGGATGCGGTTCAGAGCCATCAGATCGTCGTAGTCGACTTCCGCTGGATCAGCAGACTCACCACTGATGGTCGCATCACTGGTGGCATCACCAGTAAAGACAACAACACCTGCACCAGCCAGCAGTTCTTTCTGAAGCACGGCTTCAGACAGCTGGGTAGCACCAGTCACCAGTTCACGAGACAGGTGGCTGTAGAGGTCTTCATCAGAGTCGAAGTCAATGGAATCTTCAGTCCACTCGTGGAAGAGACCAAAGTTCTGCATCGTGCCTTCACGCTGAATACGTGTAAAGCCGACACGGTTCACTCGACCACCTTCTTCAGTCAGTGTAGGCAGACGGCCGTCAATCACACCGATGTCTTTGGAAGAGCCGTAGAGGTTACCGTTTGCGTAGGATGCACCATTGGCGTCAAGACCTTGGTCATTGACGTTGCGGTCATCCAGCAGCGGGATATAGTGGTAGACCTTGATGGTCTTGCCATAGTGCTTGGGCATGTTCGTCACATCTGCCAGAGGCATGAAGAACATCTCTTTTTGTGCTTCAATCAGCGCCTTACGCTGATAGAAGAACGTGTTCATTTGGCTGGAGCCAGCACCTTCAATGCTCGACTGTGTACCGCCAAAAGGATCATTGTACGTTTGCACGATTGGGTTTCCTTACGAATTGGGGAGAGACATGGCCATGATCTCCTCATCCGTCATGTTGAGCGGATCGAAGGGTTTCTTGGCCGGGGAGGGAGATGATCGTGTGTTGGCAGCACTGGCTGCCTGATCATCGTTCGCCAAATTCGTACGCGGTGCGGCTGTGCGTGTCTCGACCATTTCACGTGGTTTGGGAGCAGCTGCAGTGCCTGGATTTGGTGTGGTCACCGGGTCCGAGGGTGCAGGTAGCAACTCACCACGCGCATGGAGGTAGTCTCCAACAGCTTTGTAGGCGTTGATGAATGGCACGTCATTGAAGTGTCCAAGAACTTTCTGACGCTCGAGCTCGTCTGTAATCCGGGCGTAAATCCCGTTTTCTCGTTGCTCGTTCAGCAGTTTGAGAATGCTTGGGTCTTCAAAGACAACCTCTTTCGAGGTCTTATCCCACGTCTGGTTGATCGTCTGGACAAGTTCCTGGCCACCTTCAGCGGACATAACGTCTTGAAGTGTTTCCTGGAAAGTGTACTGAGCGTCACTTACAGCGTGGTTATTCGGGGTGTACTCTGGTGACTCCTTGGTATCGATGTCCAAAGGATCGATCTTGGAGTCATGCAGAAGCTTCTGAATGGCAGCAGGATTGCGGTCATTCAGGTCAATCAGGAAGTTCAACTTGCCTTCGTCCAGCAAGTCCTTGTTTTCCAGCATCCGCATCAGCTTCAGATTGGGACGCAGGGCCTGCATTTTCTTGGCATAGCCTGCACCCATCTGCATGAGCTTGATGACGTCATCTGGACTTTTGGGCGTGAAGTCACGGCCGTTCGCTTTGAACGGAGCCATGATCTTCTTGTAAGCATCTTCCGCCGACAGAGTGCCGTCGCCCTCTTCGGAACCAGTCTCTTCAGCAGCTGGTTCGTCTTCTTTTTTGGGATCAGGCTCTGTGGCGGTATCATCCGCATCTTCGGACTTTGCTATCGCGTCGTCCTTCGGTGCGTCTTCTCCTTCTTTGGTCTGCTTTGGTTTGGTGTGATCTTCCTCTTTGGAAGGGTCTTTTTCACTATCTGCAGCAGGGTCAGGATCAGCCTTGGACGTATCTTCTTCAGGTTTGTCCTTGGTTTCCGAACCAGGATCATCTTCACCAGTTTTCTCTTCGGACGCTGCATCGATAGCATCTTCCAGAGTTTCACTGTTGTGATGAGCATCAAACAAGGAAGCATCCTCAGAAGAGGTATCCTCCTGAGTTGTCACATCCTCGGTTGTAGGTTCTTCTTGCACGACAGGATCGTTTGTAATCTCGGGAGTATCTGGA
>CAYSVY010000051.1:0-3156 GCA_964434705.1 uncultured Flavobacteriaceae bacterium | reverse complement strand
CCGTCCAAACACTTACAAAAGTCCCGTCTACGTGCTTATAATCAAAAACTACATCATAAGTAGCATTTGCAGTAAAACTTGTGATTTGACCACCCGACCATGTAGAAACTGCTGCGCCCTCTAACGGCAAACCTGCGGCATCATTAGCTTCAGATTGATCGGGAGTTATGGCGATAGCCGGAAAACTATCTTCTGTAACCGCCGCAAATCCACCTCCTTGATCACTAACAAAGCTCCCCGTTCCCCCGGTGTTGGAGGCGTTGGCATTGGATTGTTCTGTGTATAAATTAGAAACGACACTTGATATTGTACCCTCTGCCGCTAGCACATATTGATTGTTTGCTATTCTGGTAAAGTAAACATGAGAGCCTAAAGCATCAACTAAAATCTGATCCCCTGTTTGGGAATCACCTTGGCCTTCAAAGATTATACTTACCCCGCTAGAAGCTTGAAATGTTATAGAAGATGTAGCGCTAGAAACAAAGTACATATACTTTCTGCCTAACTCATGTGTATTGTCTAACGTTACTGTTAACGCTTGTGAAGCCTGTACATAGCCAACCCTTTGCCTTCTTTCTCCATTAAGGTCTAAAAAAGGATCTTGTGTTCCATCTTCATCGCTAATCATTACTTCATACCAAGAACCATAAAGCCCCTCTAACTGATCGGTTTGGGTTGCGGTAAGTCCGCTACCGCCAGAAGTTAAAGAAGTGCCGTTGTAAGTTACATCTGTGTCTGTAAAGGTTAAGTCTCTTGCAACTGTTAATGCGCCTGTATTAATTTCTAAATCGGGGTTTTCTGTGCTTGCGTCTGTTGTTGCTATTCGCATAGCATCGTCTACAAAATAGATAGCCCCATCTCCAAGCCCTGGCGCATATCCTGTTGTGGCACTATTAGCAATATTTAAAAAACTATTACTCCCTGAGTCTATACTTACAGCACTTGCATTTACTGTTGTTATAGTTGCTGAATTTCCGAGTAATATATTTACCCCTGTGATATTGTTGCTTTGAGCGTCTAAAGTACCCCCTAACTGTGGTGTTGTGTCTTCTACAATATTATCTAAGGAGCCTCCTAATAAATTTTGCCACGCCGAACCATCATAGAAAAAAAGACTATTTTCATCTGTGTCATTGACTATAACTCCATCCGTTAACCCGCCCATAGATGCTTTAGACCTTGGCGTAAAAGCAAGCCCATAATCTACTGCAACCGACCTGTTAACTCCTCCGCTTGTTAATGCGCTTAGCGTGTTAACATATATTTGATTAGTGTAAATGTTGTCCCAAGTTTCGCCAAACGCACCTAAATTGTAATTTGCGTCTGTGCCTGGCAGTATATTCCCAAAAGACTGGTTGCCTTGTGTGATTACGCTTTGTAAATCTTGAGACCCACCACCGCCTGCGCTTAAATCCAACCAAGCAGAACCATTCCAAACAAAGATGGTGTTAGAAGTGTCATCGTAGTATAATTCCCCTTCTATTGGGCTTCCTGGTGCGCCCTGTGGGATTAACTTAATACCGTCAATAATTGGCTTTCCTTGCGCTAACGATAACAAGGGTATTAATACAATTAACCAAAGTATCTTTTTCATTTTCCTGTTTTAAATATTACTTCTCCCTTGTCGTTCTTTATTACTAAAAAGTTGTTCTGTACGTCTATTGTAAAACCGTCAATCTTTAAAACCGATGGCTTTCTAAACCAAATCACTACTAAAGCAATCGTTAATAGAATATTCCAAACTATCATGATCCTGTACCTAAGTTTATAGTTACTGTAATATGGCTGTCTTGGGTAGGTGGTGAAGTGTTTACTGTTCCGTAAATCACCGCTCCGCTGTAAAAAGCTCCTGTGCCAAATATTTTGTTGCCTACTGTTAGCGTACTCATATTCCTAGTACCTCCGCCTAGTACGATATAATCCTCGAATCCTGTAACCACATAAGGAACATTTGCTAAAGCGTTCTCTACAGTTATTTTCTTGGTTTCCCCACTCGCTTGGTTTGTAGTGTCTGACTTATCTACTATAACCAGCTCATCATCTAATGCAACGGATGTTAATTCCGTTAAGGCGCTTATCTTATCACTCATATTTCTTTTATTAAAACACCGTTATTTTCTAATTCTATAGTCTCTCCGTTTTCTTGGAGTATGTATTCAAAAACAGGATCCACCCCACTAACAGGCGTGTAAGTGAACAACCTCTTATTACTGTCGGGGCTTTCGTTTCCTATCGCATCATATGCTCTTACGTTATACCCATAAGTTCTTCCTTGTACAATTGCGCTGTCTGTCCAAAACAGCACGTTGCCAACGTTTATGATTTGTTCTGGTTGGCCTGTGTCAAACTTGCTTACTACATAGCCTACTACCCCTACGTCATCTGTTGCACCTGTCCAAGAAAGCGTTACCGTTCCTCCATTGGTGTTTACTAATAAAGGATTCAAGAAAGGCGCAGTAGGTGCGGTATCATCTCCAAATAGTACAGGTTGACTAGTAAGTCTAAAAGCAATTTCAAACGTCAATAGGTCGCTTACGTCTGCTGTGTCCCCTAGACTTTCTATATACATTACCCCGTAATAGAGATAATTCTCTCCTACTATTTCTAGTTTGTATTCTATTGACTCTTGGGCTTCTAGGATAGTTCGTAAATCCTTGTAGCCTATTTTGCTAGTTAAGTCTGCATCTTGAAATAAAACACAAGTGGCGTTTATAGTGCTTTGTAGTCCGGCTGGCACATAAGACCTAAAGCCGTTGTTTTCTCTAGTGGTGGTTTCTAGCATTTCGGCTTGGGTACTCCAAGAGTCGCTAACAACGTGGCCAACGTCTATGAAATCTATATCTGTGGATCTTCTTATAGATAATTTTCGTAAACCCCCCGAAATTGCTGACATAAACTACAACTATAATACAAATTTATGAAAAATAAGTTTTCTATAGTTTTTATTTATGATTCAATTGCTGGTTTGATAGTTTCTCTAAATATCCGTTCTGTGAATATGGTGTAATCGGAAACATCTAATTCTGTGTTCTGTAGCTGTAAAAGCGTGCATTCACTGATGTTTCGGGTGAAGTCCTTAGTCTCGCTAACAACCACAAAGTGCGATCCTAGCTTGTCTAATTCCTTTGGGAAGAAGTCATTGTTATTCTTTATACC
>CAYSVY010000050.1:0-3486 GCA_964434705.1 uncultured Flavobacteriaceae bacterium | reverse complement strand
AAGGATTTTTCCTTTTAACTGCTTTTTCCAAAGGATATTTCCAGAACTAGAAATAAGGTATAGTACATTGTCTATATCTTGCACAATAATATCATGTGCTTTTGTAATGTGGTTTTTTACGGTTTGTGGTGGCGAAATTATTGGAGCGTCAATAGCGGTAGTAAATAATTCTGAAACCGAATGCGTAGCTGTCCTTTTATTGAATCTCTGGATGGCGCCATTAACATGAGCATAATTATCTTCATAAATATACTGAACAACGTTAGCATTATAGCCTTTTGTCTCTTTGTCTAGTATCTTTGATAACTCCTTATTATTTTTGAAAATAAACATTGAGGCTTCATCACTTATACTTTCACTAATATTTCTAAAAGCATCTGTATTGGCAAGTGTATTATTGCTGAGTATGGCAGA
This sequence comes from uncultured Flavobacteriaceae bacterium, assembly GCA_964434705.1. Taxonomy (GTDB): domain Bacteria; phylum Bacteroidota; class Bacteroidia; order Flavobacteriales; family Flavobacteriaceae; genus Winogradskyella. The sequence goes on along the minus strand of CAYSVY010000050.1, from coordinate 3,072 downwards.
GATAATGGACTTTAAACTTTCGACTGTGTCAGAAAATATGATAAAGTCATTGTGTTTTAAGAAGTATTTTGCGTTTTCAAAAACAATGAATGGTTCTAATCTAGATTCGAAAAATTCGGGTTGGCCAAATTCGTAAATATCGATGTCCCTGTAAGTTTCCGTATGTGACTTTTCTTCAATTGTCTCTAAAACAATATCAGCATCTAAAGAATGGATAATTATAGCATTGTCAATACGGGCTATTTCATTACTAAAACTTAAAAATGTTTGCGAACTATCAATTTCCGATTGCTTAAGCGTATTTAGGTTTTTCGTAAATATTGAAAAATCATCGTAAGCTATACTTAACAATGAGTTGGCGCTAGATGGTGTCGCACTTAAAGAGTTGGTTTTTTGAGGTATGGTATTTTTAAAGCAATCTAAGTATTGTCTTATAGAATCCCCAGAGCTAATAATGCCATTGTAACTAAGGCTTCTTTCAGAAAAACTTAAGTCAAGAACAGCATAATTGTTAATGGTATCCGATAGTTTCGAGAATAAGAGTTTTGAATAATCAGGGGCATCTGTTCTAAATACTAATGAAGCCGTAGATTCTGTATCCGTAGTTTCTATTAAGTCGATAAGTTCTTGATTACCGTTTTTTATATCTAACATTTCTAGAGCATCCGAGGTATTTGATGCTACGAAAAAATTACTAAGGACTTTATGATAAAATAGCGTAGAGTCTATTTGGGTTTTGTTAATCTTTTTATTTGCTACAGTCTGAGAAATATGATTGGGAATAGAATCTAGAATAAACAAAGTAGAATCGTTCTCTGTTAGAATTAAATAATCTGAACTCGATTGATCCAAAAAAGCGAGGTAAACAGGCTTGGTTGTATTGAGATTTTCTAAGACTTTTGAAGGTGTTTTTAACTCCTTATTATATATACCAGATAAAATGGTATGATTTTCTATGCTATTATTAAAGTCATTAAGGTCTTTAATCAATACAACCGAATGCGTATTTGACGGAAGAAATTTATATGCGGCTTTTATTTTGTCATAATCCTTTTGGCAAGAAACTACGAGGGATAACAAAACCAATAAAAAACAAAACTGCTTCATTAAGATGGATATATCTGCAAATATAAAAAGTTATAAGTCTAAACGGTATTGCTCTGGTAATAATCTAAATGATTTTCTATGGTATTTGGTAATACCATATTCTTTAATGGCAGCTCTATGTTCTTTCGTTGGGTATCCTTTATTCTTTTTCCAATTGTACATTGGGTATTCGTCATGGATTTTTTCCATATAAGCATCTCTATACGTTTTGGCCAAGATTGATGCGGCCGCAATACTAAGGTACTTACTATCACCTTTAATTATTGTTTGATGCGGAATATCTTTATAAGGTTTAAATTTATTGCCATCTACAATTATAAAATTAGGAACCATCTCTAACTTAGAAATAGAAACATGCATAGCTTTAATAGATGCATTTAAAATATTGATATCGTCAATCTCATTTTCAAAAATATGGGCAACGGCAAAAGTGAGCGATTCATTTTCAATCATCAGCTTTAAAGAATTTCTTTTTTTTTCTGAAAGCTGTTTCGAATCGTTTAAAGTAGCGTTACTGTAATTAGGAGATAAAATTACGGCGGCAGCAGTTACCGGACCAGCCAAGCAGCCCCTGCCGGCTTCATCGGTACCACACTCAAAATTAAAAGAAGAAAATTGTGTTCTTAATGCCAAAGTTTAGACTTGTTTAAACAAAGTTAAAATTTTAACGCAACCCTTTTACTTTTTTTGCATCTAAAGGGTGAGTTATAACTAATAAATCTAGGGGAAACGAAACTTTAGATTTTTTCAACGAATTCGTAAAAAGGTTAACATTTTTTTAGTAAAAACACTTGTTTATTTAATATTTAATTAAGATGTTTGCAACTAGACTAACTCAAATAATTGTTTTATGAAATTAAAGTTAACATGGTTATTAACGCTTTTTATGGCGTTTGTGATGCAATTTTCTTTTGCACAAGAGAAAACCGTCACAGGTACAGTTACTACAGCTTCGGACGGCTTACCGCTTCCGGGTGCTAGTGTAAGTGTCAAAGGTACCACAGTAGGTACTCAAACAGATTTTGATGGAAAGTATACTATTAAAGCTAGTACAGGTGATATACTTGTCATTTCTTATGTAGGTATGACTCCATCAGAAGTTACAATTGGCAGCGAAAATGTTTATGACGTTGCTCTAGAAGAAGGTAATGCGCTTGAAGAGGTTGTTGTAATTGCGAATATTACGCAAAGTAAAGAGAAATCTACATCAGCAGCTGTAAAATTATCAGCGGAGGCCATTGAAAACAGACCTAACCCAAGTTTGGTTCAAACGCTTAATGGGCAGGTTCCTGGTCTTAACATTACTACTAACTCTGGTCAGCCAGGTGGTAACTCTATTGTAAACTTACGTGGTGTTACTTCTATTAATGGTGACACTGAGCCGTTATTCATTATGGATGGTGTTCCAATTGATCAAGATAACTTTAGATCATTAAACCCTCAAGATATATTATCTGTTGATGTATTGAAGGATGCAGCAGCTACCGCTATCTACGGTAACAGAGGTGCGAATGGTGTAATTGTTATCAAAACAAGAAGAGGTAACTATGGAGAAGGGTTAAAAGTAAACTATAATGGTTTTGTAGCTTATAGTTCATTGCAAGGTAATGATTACAATGTAATGTCTTCTCAGCAGTTATTAAGATACGAAAGAGCAAGAGGTCAAGGTGCGGGAGCTGGTAACAGTACAGGTGTATTTAACCCTGGTAATGGTACGCCATTAACGGATGCTCAAATTGATGCGGCTCCAAATTTTGCATGGGATGAGTTTTTCTTCAGAACTGCTGTGACTCAAAGTCACACGGTGTCTTTATCCAGTGGTAGTGAGAAAGCAACTCAATTTACGTCATTTGGTTTTCAAGATACAGAAGGTGTTCTTGTTGATAGTGACTTAAAGCGTTTTAATATTAGAAACAACGTTACTGGTAAATCAGCAAACGATAAGTTCTCTTTTGGTACAAACCT
>CAYSVY010000049.1:0-3671 GCA_964434705.1 uncultured Flavobacteriaceae bacterium | reverse complement strand
TATCCGAGTAGATGTAAAGCGAGCTAAACGGCGAGCTGAAAACTGACAAATCAACGCTATCATCCGGCATCGCTGCCAACGCCTCTACGCAGTCCGCGTTGTAAATTGCCCAGTTTTGGCCTGTGTAATCCGGTTTCATGCTTATGCCTCCTTCATGAAGCTTGGAAGTTCAATCTCAAAATCACGTGTGTATGCCCTGCGAAGCACCGCCTCGCCTTGCGCCTCAACCATTGCCCTTGTCATGGCTTTTTTCATGTAGTTATGAGCGTCGGCCTTATCCCTCACGTTCTGCCATATTCCAATCTCGGTTTCAGCGATAACGATATGCGCATTCACTTCGCTATCCTGGCCGAAACGCCAAGAACGCCTGACGGCTTGGTAATGCTGCTCGTAACTGTGGCTGGTCGATGCAAAAACTACCGTCTTCGCGTGCTGCCAGTTCAAACCGAACCCCGCAAGCTTGGGCTTGGTTACAATAACGCGAGCCTTGCCGAACGTGAATGCATCAAGTGCGGCCTCTTTTTCCTCCGGCTTCATCGATCCGTAAACCTCGATTGCGTCGGGAATAGCCTTAGTCAGTGCGGCGCTTTCATCATTTGTTTCGCACCAAACAATGACAGGGCCCGTTTCCGCGTTCGCAATCTCCGCAGCCTTTGCCACACGCTCGTCAAGCGTTAGCCGTTTCTCTTTATGGATGGACGTTGCGGACTGGTCAGGGATGCGGAATAGCAGCCCGTCCTGCACGCTCTCGGTTAGATCAGAATTAACTATGTGCGTATGATATCGCAACGGCGGCAGGATAAACCCATCATCGCAACCGCCCAAGTCAGACGGCAAAGACGCCGCGCGGGCCCAACTCGCCACCCATTGCCAGAACGCATCGCGTGCATGGCCTTTCAAGCGATACCCGCCCATCGTGGTCTGATCTGAAATAAACCAACGCGAAAGCATCTCAGGGCCAGGCATAACACCTAGAAACTCGGAATGCTGCCCGATTTCCATATGGTCATTCGGGGCTGGCGTGGCTGTCGCCGCTAGGCGATATGGCGTATTCTTGAAAGCCGCAACAAGCGCGCGCTTAGTCGTGCCTGTAAAAGCCTTTAGAATAGAGCTTTCATCCAATACAACGCCGCCGAACCGCGACACGTCCAATTTAGACAATCGCTCATAATTGGCGATATTCACGCCGCTAGTCACTTCGCTATCCTCACGGATAACGGTCGCATCAACGCCGCAAGCCTCGCACTCGCGTTGCATTTGGCGAGCAACCGCCAGCGGCGTCAAAATCAAAGACGGCTTGTTGCTGGCAATCCTGGCCTCATTTGCAAAAGCGGCCTCCACTCGTGACTTGCCCAGTCCGGTATCAAGAAACGCCGCGCTCTTGCCTTTCTCGCAAGCAAATTCAAGCGTCCGTTTTTGGTGCTCGAATAGCCCGTAGTCAGTGCCGGATATATCAAATCCGCGCGTGGCGGTATGGCCACCCTTTGCCGCGATAAAATCACGATATTCATTTACGTCAAACATTAGCGCCTCCTATTCGCTAATCCGAAGATATTGCAAACCGCTGGCAGTGCGCAAGCGAAAATCACAAGCATGATGGGGAAGGTCATTGCTTAAACCCCTTCGCGTCCATTAGCGCCATCAGCAGAGCAACAGCGGGGATGGTGTGGCTAGCTTTATGCGTGTGCGTGGTGGCGGGATCATCGTTCCCAATCATTTTTATTATTCCATCCAACTCCTGCCGCAGTGCATCACGCTCGGCTTTGAGGGCTTCCAGATCAGCGAACGCGACATAGTGCGTGAACGCATCCTCAGGCCAAGCGTGATCCAGAAGGGTGCTCACCCACGGCAGGCCGGGGCAAACAGTCTCTTTCCACATGGCGACGTAAGGTCGCTGATCGTGCATGCGGTGGCGGAGCAGTACCGGCGAGCCGTCACGCGGCGCGTTCGCTATGTCTTGCCACTCCAGTTTAACAACATCGCTCATTCGTCGTCACCCTGGATGCGCGCAAAAGCTAAAACAATCACCAGCGCAACAAGCGTGACCACAAGCGGGCCAGCCGCCGCGAACGTGATTAGGGTTTCTTCTGTCATGCTTTCAGTTCCTCGCGCCTATCAATTAGGGCTTGAGGTGCAATCAGGCCGTATTTATCAACCATAAACATCAGCGCACCTGTCCCAAATGAGTTCAACCCATCATCCCAATTCGTGCCCTCATCGTGGATGAACTGGAGCACCTCCAAAATTTGCTCGCTTTCCATAAGACGCTCAAGTTCCGGGATTGGCTCCGCTTCTTCACACGCATAGTAGACCGATCTCGTATATTGCTTAAAAAGCTCGCCAATAGCGTCATCATAAAGCTCTAAAACGCTATCCGGCAAAAGCGCGCCAACCGCGCAGGCCGTGCCACCAGGTCCGCGATAAGAGCAATTACCGCGCTCGTCCTTGCATGGGCCGTCCATGCCGAGCATGTGCGTTACTACCGCGTTAAACAGCTCCTGGTCTGTCGTGTCGGCGGTGATTTTAATAACAGGGTAGGTCATTCAATGCCCTCCATTTGCTCCAATGCCGCGTCAAAATCGCGCACAGACTGCCGGTGCATCTCAACCGCTTCAAGCATAGGCATCACCACATTGATAAGGTTGATGATTTGAGTGAGCCGGTAATTTTCCGGCTCTCGCTCCGCCTCTGGCGAGCAATAATAGCGCAAGGCTTCAAGGCACTGCATCTTAAACCCCCGCCAGCTTGTAGTAAGAGCTAACGCTGGTGCCGCGCGATGCAGGAACAAGCATCCGGCTGATTTCGGTGAACGTCGAAACGCCGTAGCCTTTTACGGGCTGGCCACTTTTAACAAGGCGCGTCTTCCATTGTTCGCGCCCGGTGTAACCGTCGCGCTCCAGGCGTTTAACAAACTGAGCGCCGTCTTTCATCATAGCAACAGCGCGGGCAGCGCGGGCGGAAAGTTTGGCGGGGCCTTGGATTTGATAAGTCATGTCGTTTCCTCCTTTTGACACCCTCACCATAGGCGGGCAAAAAAAGGCGGTCAACAAAAAAGCGACATGCGGGCCGAAAAAATTCAGGGGGACTGTTTAGCGTATTATCCCGCTATCTCCTCCCGTTTACCTACTGCGTAAGTCTACCGTGTAAGCCGTTAGTCGGGGTGATTGCTCAATGGTGAAGGTTTGAGTTTGGGCATAGGAGGAACAGAACCCGCCAGAGTTGGCCGGTTGCTGTCCCTCCCTGCGACTTGCTCAATGGAGCCAGGTCGTCGCTAGGGCCTCACACCGCATTCCTGCACGATGTAAGATGGTCGCTACTTACGAGAAACAGGTTTTCCCGCTGGCACCCTTCGACCTTAGGAGTGGGTTTGCGCATTTGCCAGGAACCCCAAGTGTGCGCTCGGTTAGCCCAGCCCTTGGCGTCCGTCCGGCTGGCCGATAGTCGGCGGGTATAATGCGCGGGAGATTTTCAAAGTCAACAGCCAGATTTTTCTTGACGCGCTACCCGGCCCGCTTTTATGTTCGGGTTGACTTAGCCGATCGAGCGTCCGTGTTGCAGTTGCACACGTTAGCCGGTGTGTTAGGCGCGATGGGTTAAGTTAGCGTCTAGGCTGGGCGCATTTATCATTTGAACGCAAAGGAGGGCCGCGCATGTGGTACACGATACGATAC
>CAYSVY010000048.1:0-4182 GCA_964434705.1 uncultured Flavobacteriaceae bacterium | reverse complement strand
ATAATGCACCCGACAAGGATCGCGGTCATGATAGGAAACTGTCCGGCCCGTTGCGCCAGACGGATATCAATGGGCAATAGTCCCAGATAGGCCGCCAGTAATGTGCCATACCCTACAATGGTGGGCAGGCTGGCAAAGCGGACCCCCAGAAACACAGCCCCAAGGACAACGCAAAGCCAGGCCACGGCCCAGTTTCGGACCACCCACCAAAGCGCGATTTTATCCACGCGCTGCATCAGAAGCGCAATCACCCCAGACGTAACGGGAAAAGAGAGCAACCAGAGACCAATAATGGTCGCAAACGGGACGACTTGAAACTCTGACGTTTCGGTTCCCGTCAGCGCGGCCCGTTCCGTTTCCAAACCAACCATAACCAGCCAAAGCGATGGAAAACAGATCAGAAGCGCAAAACAGGACTTGATCACCCCGTTTCGGGACCCATCAAAAAAACGCTCCCATTCTGGCCAGTTTCCAACCGCGCCGAAGACTCCGTAAAGAGGAGTCATTATGACCCGGCCTCATCCGGCAAGCTGATCCGGCGATCCATCAGCATCTCACGCAAGGGTTCCGGGATTGGACAGGCTTTTCCATCCTGCGTGGAAACAAGAGTCGCCATGGCGAGGAGAACTGGCGTTTCAGCCTGCCAGGCACACGCCTGAATGACCCAGGACGATGTTCCCATCCGACCAATGCCCAGATGAAAGTCCACATCGGGCCGTAAGTGGCATTCGTTAACGTAGTTGAGCGTTTGACCGACCACCATGGTGCGGATTCGGTCCGTTTGATAGTGATCGCGCATTGGATGATTGAACTGGACGCGCGCATCCTCGAACAGTGCGGCCATCGCCACATTATTGATGTGGTTGAGCGGATCGAGATCCTGAAAGCGTGGGCGAATTGTGATAGTCTCATAATAGAGCGTCGGGTCCAGCCAGACAGGGTCTATTCGTTGACCATTCGGATGGTCGAAGGCGCGGGGCATCGTCATGGCTGCAACTTCATAAATTCAGATCAAACGGAACAAGGGGATGGAGAACCGACCTTAGTCCTCTGGCTCTGGCAAGATCAATTCCTCAACCGCGAATGGGTCCTCTTCAGTGTCTGGCTCTGCGAACAGGTCACGCAAACGCCCGGGGTCTTCCTGAATGATGATGGGATTGCCCAGGAATTCGCGATCAAAGCTCACTTCCGGTCCGTCATCCATCAAATTCGTAGACGGTCCGCCCCCATTCATGCTCGGACTGAACGTGCTGGCTTCGCCCGCGGCCCGGCTATTAGAGAGTAATCGGCCCGTATTGATCGTTGCTCTGTTGATCCCCGCATCAATACCCCGAGGTCTGTATTGCTGGAAGTTCTCAAACCCGTTGGCATCTCGACCTTGGAAAGAGCGAAGATATTCCGGACATTCCAGATGGGTCTTGCCGGCTTCGCGGCACCGCATATCCAGGTTGATCCCTTCCCAACCCGCACCGGGGGAATTGCCATAGCTCCCGGGGGCCAGGGTCCAACCATTTGCGCCCGGGGCCGCGCGACGTGTGCCGCCACCCGGTGGGGTCCCGATATTGCCACCCCCGCCTGCCGCAGGGCCGGAGAGCGGTTGCTGAACTGACCCAGAGGGCGCCTGATTGCCCGGACCGAGCGGACGGTCCCGCGCGAGTAAATCCAGAAAGGGATCAGCTTCTTCTTCAGACACGGCCCGGCGCTGTTCGATAATGTTTTCTGGCGCTTCGGGAGAGGCCAGAATGGTCTGAGGCGCAGTGATGATCAGGTCCGGTTCGGGCTGTGGCTCCAGCTCCGGCTCTACTTCAGGTTCCGTAAGAGGTTCAGGGTCCGGTTGGAAGGGCTCCGGCTCAAGCAAGTCCGGTTCAATAATCTCAGGCGTTGGCAGTGGTGGAAGCTCTTCCACCTCGGGAGCTGGCTCAGGGGAGATGATACCCGGCGCGGGGTCTTCTTCAACGGGGTTAGGCGTCAGGAAGGGCGCGGGTTCCAGCTCTGTTTCCAATTCAGGCGCAGGGTCCACTTCAGGGTCGAGTAACGGCTCCAACTCGGGGTCTGGCTCAACCACAGGCTCCTCAACGGGAGTTGGGTCCAGTTCCGGAAGGGGGTCGGGTTCCGGTAGAAGTTCCGGCTCTGGCAATGGCTCTTCGATAATCTCGGGGTCCACCTCTGGCTCCGGGATAGGGTCCGGCTCAGGCAGAGGCTCGGGCTCGATAACGGGCTCCGGTATAATTTCCGGTTCCGGCAGAGGCTCCACGGTCGGTTCAGGTTCGACGATGGGCTGGGCCAGAACCTCAGGCAGAGTTTGGACAGGTTCAGGTTCAGGTTCAGGTTCAGGTTCGGGCTCTGGCTCGGGTTCCGGCTCGGGTTCAGGTTCAGGCTCTGGCTCAGAAATTGGGTCCGGCTCCGGTTCCGGAATCGGTTCGGGCTCCGGGACGGGTTCAGGCTCTGGCTCTGGCTCAGGCCGAGGTTCCGGTTCAGGCTCTTCCACGGGCGGGGGCGGAACAGGTCTGGGGCGGGGTGGGGGCGCTTGGACGGGAACTGGCTGCGGTTCGGGTTCGGGTGCTTCGACCACCTCCGGCTCGGGTTGTGGCGCCTCAAACGCCACCACCTGCACCGGGATGATTTCCGGTTCATCCGGTTTCAAATCCGGGACAATGAAGTTGGTCGACAAGGTGAAGAAGAGCGCGGCATGAACAAGCATCGCCCCCAGAAACACGCCCGTCCCGCGCTGCGCCTCATCATCAAGGAAATCGAGAACCCGGTTCGGATCATGATAGGGAGAGAAAGCGACCGCTTCGGACGCGCCGTATACTCCGGGTCCATATGCGGAATAGAGGGTCACGCGCGGTTTAAGGTTCTCCTTCAGACGCACGCTCACCGTACGCCTTTATGAGACCCCGCTTAGCAGGCTTCACGCCAAGGCCAAGCCATTCGGCGCATCGTTTACCGCTTTGTCACATGGGCGCGCGTCTTCGCCCAGGCCAGGTCTATCCTGCGATCAGAACGGTCAGGGCCAGAGCCAGAGTGAGCCAGAAGACGGACCTTTCCAGAGACGACGTCTGGCGGGCGTGAAATGTGAGATCAGTTTCCATATCCGCCCTGTGAAGGCAGGCTATGGCCAGCTTAAGGCAAAGGCGTGACCGTTTCGGGGTGATCCGTCTCACCCTCACCCTCTTGGACCGCCTCAAGGGATTTCCGGCGATTGCTTCGCCAGATCACAATGGCGACACCGCTGAGTGTAATCGCGACCCCGGCAAACAAGCCCATCGAGAGCGGCTCGCCCAGCAGGAAAAGCCCGCCTGCCACGCCAATTACGGTGGTCAAAAGCCCGCTGGGCGTTACGACCTGAATCGGGAGGCGCGTCAGCAGCCAATAGTAGGATCCATGCGCCAGAATACTGACCAGCAGAACGGAATAAATCATGGCCGCCAGGAACGGCCAACGCAGCTCCGGTTCAAACACGCGTGCCTGGTCAGTTTCCAGCAAAAGGGTCAGCGGCCAGAGCACGACCGTCCCCACAATGGCGAACCAGGCCACAAGCTCTGACGGACGGATATCTTTTGTCCGTTTCACCGCAATCGCTCCGCAGGCTTCGCTGAAAGCCCCACACACAATCAACAGGATACCCGTCACAAACAGAGGACCCGCCACTTCGCCTGATCCCGTCAGGCCAATGACGACCACCCCCAGAAATGCCAGAAGAATCCCGAAGATCGACCAGCCGCGAATACGCTCGCCAAGGATCAAAACGCCCAGCAGAATGGAAATCGGCATGTAGAGCTCAATCGCAACCGCCGCCGCACTGGCCGTCGTCATACCCATGGCCGGGAACATGAAGGCATAGTTGAGCGCCCCAAACCCAAGACCCCCGATGAGGACCGGACCCATCTGACCCTTATGCCATTTCAGGAAGGGCAGCATGAGCAGGGCCACAAAGGTCATCCGAAACGCCGCATAGAAGAGTGGCGGGATATCGAACTCCCCCATAGCGGTCCGCATGACCGCGAAATGCAGCCCCCAGATGGTGCAGATCATCACCAGGACAAGGAATTCCCGAACACTCATCTTGTTCGGTTATCACTCCAGCGCTAGCAACGCCATCACTATGCAGCTCTCAGATCGAATTCAGGCCGTCGCGCCCAGTGCGACCATGGCGATGACACAAGCGGCGCGCGCCATGCG
>CAYSVY010000047.1:0-4366 GCA_964434705.1 uncultured Flavobacteriaceae bacterium | reverse complement strand
CAATTCATTACTAAGAACTGCCCCGCTTTCATTTCGTTCATGCAGTTCACAAACCAACCCTCTTCGTATTCCAGGTCATCTGCAAGCCATACGAGGTAATCAGCTTCTTCTAATCGAGCGTAATGAAAAACGTGGTTAGCGTTCACCCAGTGCCGTTTCTTTCCGTTGTTTACCGCGTTACGATGGTAGGTGATTCCGTGCATAACACAGTAAATCTCTAATGGCTTCGCAGAGTTGGTGCAATCGTCAATAACTGAAACGCTGTACTCAAAATCCTTGAACTCACGTTCCACCATCTTGAGCGTGTTGATACATTGCTCAATTCGGTTGTAGGTTGTTATGGAAACGTGGATTTTCATTACTGATTTAAAAAGTAATCACTACATAGTTCCTCCCTGGTGTTAGTGTATAAATTAAGCCTCTCCACCCTTCCATCCTCCCAAAGTAATACAGCCCAAGTGTCTAAACCCCAATCGTCATCACATAAATCCTGTAAATCTCGAATAAATTCTTCGTGAGATTTTAATTCAAAATAAGACTGAATAGGAAACTCGTACTCTCTTTCGGTTTCATTCCATGTGAAACGATAGGCATTTGAATACTTGTCTACCATTTCTTTTGGAATATCTGGGCCCAAACACTCTGTCGTAAAAATTGCTCCATAACCCATTATTTCATCACTTTATTATAATACTCCGTTATCTCTTTTCGGTCTGCTGTGAAGTAGATGGTTTCTTTCAGGTCGATTTTATCCGTATGCTTAATCCAACCCGCCTTGTGAGGTGCTGCGTAAATCCTCCATCCGTTCCGCTTGGCATAACCCGCAATAGCTATATCAGCCGCGTTCTTCTTCTCAAATGTAGGTAATTCTTTGAATAAATTACACTTGAACGCCATTACACCCGTACCGCCTACCTTTACATCCTGCCCTATCCCGTCACCTAAACAACGTACTCGAACGCTGCACGGATCTGAATAATAGTCTTTGGCTGGGTACTTCTTCAACGTCCTGCCGTGAAACGTTAACATGTCAAACGGCTTGTTGTGGTTCTTCTGGTTGTACTTAAACCAGGCGCGTATCTCTTTAACGTAATCCGGTGGGTAAATCAAATCATCATCCAAGCTGAGGTAAATCGCATCCTCACCTAACAGCCTACGTAAGAAACTGAACTTCCCTGCATCTCCAATGTCTGGGCTTTTCGTGTTATCGTAGACAGACAGGTAATCGACTTGGTCTTTAATGCTTTCGATAGCTTCTTTAACAGCCTCTTCGCGACCTTTGCACGTTGCCATGCCTGCGTACACTTTCAGTTTCTTCATACGATGAGGATTGTAGCAAAGTCTCCTTTCTTGTTACCGCTGTAAAGGTGTGATAGCTTTTGACATTCGTCACCGTACACCACAATCCCAACCGTTCCCTGCGTTGATTCAAGGTGAACGCTGTCGAAGTGTCTTTGTCTCACACGAACGGTTAGGGGTCGTTTCAGGTCGTAGGCTTCAGAAGTCCTAGTAACCTTTACAGCTTTCTTGTTTAGTTCGATAAGGCTCATTTCTCATTCAACTTATCCACCTCGTTCAACCATTGCTGTACAAGGTCAGTGTTTCTAATTAGGAATGTGAACACCCCGCCTGTGATTGGCGCAAGTACCAAATGCACGAATGCAAACGTGTAGGTGTATTCTGTTTCGGGTGGGTGCGGATCAACTAAAATAAGCAATCCAATTACCGCGCTGAAGCAAGCGAAAAATATCTGTGCGCCTACCTGGTGTCTGAGTATATGTTTCATTACTCTTCTGTTTTAGGTTTGTTATACGTCAAAGGATATAAAACCTTGTCAAACTCATTAATTAGTCGTTTTAACGTATAGCTGTTTTAGTTTTAATCTGATTTCGTTTAAGTGAAAAACCCCTGAGCAATGTTTAACCCAACTAACTACATGCTGCAAGAACGCGCTCTGAAGGGGTGTGTTGTTAATTCAATTCTTTCTCAAGTTCACGAATCACTTCACCTCCGTATGAGTTCTTCGTCAATTCAATGAACTCTTTAATTGTCAGTAAATCCGTATCGAGGTTAATACCTTTACTTCTTACAAATTCATCACGTCCAAATGAGCAACTTCCAGTTAACTTAAAGTGCCAATTGTACAAGTCCTTTGCGGGGATAGAATCAACATCTTGAAATGTTGATATAAACAAAGCGATGCGCTCTTCAACTGGAGATTCGATAAGATGTTTATCTTCTGCATCTTCATGAGCTTGTTTTAATGTATCACCATGAGCAAATGAATTGCCAACTCTAACAATGTAAACATCTTCGGTAGTTAAATCATCACGGATTATAAAGCCCCTCGCTGTGAATCCCTTAACGGTCTGAATTACCGTTGGAAAATCATCAATGTAATTAACATCATGTCCACAGAATTTTAATAAGCCAGAGCCATAGCCAGAGCCATGGCCATAGCCAGAGCCATCGCCATAGCCATAGCCAGAGCCAGATCCATCGCCATCGCCAGAGCCATGGCCAGTGCCATAGCCATAGCCAGAGCCAGATCCATCGCCAGAGCCAGAGCCAGAGCCAGAGCCATCGCCATAGCCATAGCCATCGCCATAGCCAGAGCCATCGCCATCGCCATAGCCAGTGCCAGAGCCATGGCCAGAGCTAGAGCTATTATTAATTGTTAAAAACTCTTTTAGGACTTCCATTCTTTCACGCTTTTAATGGTTTTTACTGCTTCATCAGTGCATGAGATTACTTGCAGGCATTCATCTATTAACATACTCGAAACCGAAACAGTAAACTTACAGTTATTCGGTTTTTTAGTTCCTATCATTGCAATTTCCTCAATGGCATTCGCTCCATCCCAGTACCACAACTTACGAACATCTGACAGAGTAACTTCTCGTCCTCTTTTCTCTTCTAGCTTTCCAAAGAAAACTCCTGCGCGGTCTGCGCGTACAATTACATACTTTCCTTTCATGGTTATTTAATTTCGTTATTGATGCTCCAAAGATATGTCAATGGTTTCAAATACGCAACCAAAGAGGCAAAAAAATATTACCCTCGCTTGTAACCAAGCACACAGCGGCAGTTAATTACCTCAGCCGCACCTCCGTTTGGGTCGCCTGGTCTTTGCATGAACTCACCACCCACAATGAAATCTTCCTGTACGTTGATTGGGTTGTTCCGATAGTTCAAATAAGCATCTCCATGCGTTTGCCTCTCCCTACCATCAAGCCTTGCCATCCAATACTTACGAATACCCAAATCTAAGTCTTGAACCTGTTGCATCTCACCCAAGCTGTACGCGCTTAAAATCTCAGTACGTGCAATAGTTCCGCCCCTGAAATTATAAGCTCGCATTCGAACCGGTACGTTTCGCTCTAATAACCTTCCAACCTCATCCGCACTTAACCCTTCCTCAATTCCCTGCGCCAAGATGTCTTGGATAACGCGCAAGGCTAATTTCTTTGTTGTGTCATTAATCGTTTTGATCCGTTGCCCCCCGTAAGTCATTAAGAACCTTTGAACCCCTGCTAAGATACTGTCCGGTATCTCATCAAAGGCTTCCGGTGCAAGTGCCGTAAATAAAGCCCCTGGGTCGTCTTCCTGTTTAGTTGAACGGATATTGTAGCTCTTTTGTGGTGTGAGGTCAGTTCGTGCGTACTTCGCAGCTGTTCCACCTACGTCAAGATACAGGCGTTGGTAGGTTCTCTCGTAGCTCTCTGGCGTGAATAGCTTATTAACCATAACCGCAGGCTGTAAGATACCCAAAGCAATGTCGCCTAAATACGGTTTCAACTCATCTATTTGCGAATTGACAACACCGTTAAAGGCACGAGAGTATTTACCTACAAACGCATCTCTGCGCTGTTCAGTCCTACGGATTAACCTTAAATCGGTTTGGCTATTCTTCATCTTCAGCCTCTACAATACGTTCAGCCCAGTTTTTCATCGTATCCCCTCCCCATGCGGCATACATAATTGAACCGCATACCTCGTTGCCGTCTGAGTCTGTGAAGCTACCAGTGTCGTATTCCTTTGCCCTCGACAGGAAGCTGTAAGTTCGCTTAACCGTTTCTAAACTCAAAGGCTCACCGTTTGCGATTTGGTTAGCCCTAGTCCAACCCACCTGAGTACCACAGTCGATGTCGTTCTCTGCCTTGTAGTCAATAGCTTTCTTAGCTGCGTTCTTTGCGCTCTTAGGGTAGTCGCTGTAACTATCTGCTTTGAGTCCTTTGAAGTAGTCCAAGCCATTACGAGCCATTAATCCAATCTTTTGCGGGTCTGTTTGCATTGGCTCTGTTTGCATGGTCATATCTTCCTGAGTCATTAGCCCCATTGGAATCATGTACTTAGGTAGGCTCTC
>CAYSVY010000046.1:0-5236 GCA_964434705.1 uncultured Flavobacteriaceae bacterium | reverse complement strand
CGCGACCCTCACCTTGGCAAGGTGATGCTCTACCCCTGAGCTACTTTCGCGTAGTTTTTTAAAGAACTTTTCGCTCTAAAAGCGGATGCAAATTTAAACTATTTCTTAGAATTGCAAAGACTTTTTTTAAATAAATTCAGAGCCCTTAAGCTTGTTTTTTCTTAACCAGCATGCGCTTTATCTCATTGAGCTTCATCAATGCTTCAACTGGTGTTAAGGTATCAATATCTGTATGTAGAATTTCATCTTTAATCTCTTCTAACAAGGGATCATCTAAATTGAAAAAGCTTAATTGCAAATCATCTTTTAAGGACTTCACCTTATCCGTTAATTCTTCGCTTGAATGCGATTTTTCAAGTTTAGCTAAAATCTTATTGGCACGTCTTATAACTTGCTGAGGCATACCAGCCATTTTTGCTACATGTATACCAAAACTGTGTTCGCTTCCACCTTCAACCAACTTACGCACAAATAGCACATTATCTTTTAACTCCTTCACCGCAACATTAAAATTTTTGATGCGAGAAAAGGTCTCGGTCATCTCATTAAGCTCATGATAATGGGTAGCAAAAAGCGTTTTAGGCCTTGCTGGATGTTCATGAAGATATTCGCTTATGGCCCAAGCAATACTTATACCATCATAGGTACTTGTACCACGACCAATCTCATCTAAAAGCACCAAACTACGTTCAGAAATGTTATTAAGGATAGATGCGGTCTCATTCATTTCAACCATAAATGTAGATTCGCCCATTGAGATATTGTCACTGGCACCAACACGCGTAAAAATCTTATCTACCAACCCAATTCTAGCTTCTTTTGCTGGTACAAAACTTCCAATTTGTGCCAATAAAACAATCAGTGCCGTTTGGCGCAATATTGCAGATTTACCAGACATATTTGGCCCAGTAATCATTATGATTTGTTGCGAATCTCTATCGAGATAAACATCATTAGCAATGTAAGGTTCGCCAAGTGGCAACTGTTTTTCAATTACAGGATGTCGGCCTTCTTTAATCTCTAAATCGAAGCTATCATCTATTTGAGGATAGTTGTATTTATTTGCTTTTGCCAAACTTGCAAATCCGCAAAGGCAATCAAGTTGACCAATTAACTGTGCATTTTGTTGCACCTGAATAATGAACTGGTGCATCCAAAGTACGAGTTCAGAAAACAGTTGTTGCTCTATAGCTAATATGCGTTCTTCAGCTCCAAGTATTTTAGCTTCGTATTCTTTAAGTTCTTCAGTTATATAGCGCTCTGCATTGACTAAAGTTTGCTTTCTAATCCACTCTTCGGGAACTTTATCCTTATGTGTGTTTCTTACCTCAATGTAATAACCAAAAACATTGTTAGACGCTATTTTAAGTGATGGAATACCTGTACGCTCGTTCTCGCGTTGCAACATAGCATCGAGATAATCCTTACCAGATTTGGACAAACCTCGTAGGTCATCAAGCTCTTGAGAAAAACCCTCAGCAATGGTATTTCCCTTAAGCACATTAACTGGTGCTTCCTCGTTTAAGGTTTGTTTTATTTTGTCTCGTAGAAGGTCGCAATTATTAAGGTTTCCACCTATGACTTTTAAAGCTTCGTTGCTACAAGATTCAGCCATCGATTTGATAGGCACAATAGCTTCTAATGAGTTTTTAAGCTGAATCACTTCGCGAGGACTCACTTTTGTAGTGGCTATTTTAGATATGAGGCGTTCAATATCACCTATATGCTTAATTTGCCCTTGTATTTTTTGCAGTACGTCATCATTGTCTAGAAGAAATTGAACCACTTCGTGGCGCTGTTTAATCTTATCTGCGTGCTTTAAAGGAAGTGCTAACCAACGTTTTAATGTGCGACCTCCCATTGCTGAAATGGTTTTATCGATAACATTAATAAGTGTTACTGCATTGGCGTTTGTTGAATGGTATAATTCTAGATTTCTAATCGTAAACTTATCCATCCACACATAGTCATCCGTGGCAATTCTTGAAATTGTAGCGATATGCTCCAATTTATTATGACGTGTTTCACTTAAATAATGCAATACCACACCAGAGGCTATAATACCCTCATATATATCCTCGATACCAAAACCTTTTAGTGTTTTGGTATTGAAGTGCTTTGTTAATGTTTCATGCGCATAATCCGCCTGAAATACCCAATCTTCTAAATAAAAGGTATGGAAATCGGCACCAAATTTATCGTCAAATTCCTTTCTACATTGTTTTGAAATCAAAACTTCACTTGGACTAAAATTCTGGAGAAGTTTATCTACATATTCCGCATCGCCTTGTGAGGTCAAGAACTCACCCGTTGAAATATCCAAAAACGAAACACCAATATACTTTTTATCAAAATGCACAGCACACAAAAAATTGTTAGATTTTGAATGCAGAATATCATCGTTTAAAGCAACTCCAGGCGTCACAAGTTCGGTCACACCGCGCTTTACTATTTTCTTGGTTTGTTTTGGATCTTCCAACTGGTCACAAATGGCAACGCGTTCACCAGCGCGCACAAGTTTTGGTAAATAGGTATTAAGAGAATGGTGCGGGAAACCTGCAAGTTCTGTTTCACTCTCACTACCAGCGCCACGCTTAGTTAAAATAATTTCTAAAATCTTCGATGCCTTTACAGCATCACTTCCAAAAGTCTCATAGAAATCACCAACTCTAAACAACAATAAAGCATCAGGATACTTTGCTTTAATAGCATTGTACTGCTTCATTAATGGTGTTTCTTTTTTTGCGCTTTTAGCCAAGAGTTTTGTTTATTTTTGTTGCAAATGTAAGATTGCTAATGTAGCTAAATAGCCTTGGTATATAAAGTCAAAAGCCCAGAAGTTATCTACAAAAAGACCAAGATTTCAACATCGTTTCAGCCAAATATGCTTGATACTATTAAAAAATATTATTGCCCATGCTGTGGATATAAAACGCTAAGTTATAAACCTCCAGGCACATTTTTAATTTGTGAAATATGCTATTGGGAAGATGATAATATTCAATTTCAAGATAGTTTATATTCTGGTGGTGCCAATAAAGTTTCCTTAATCCAAGGTCAAAAGAATTTTATCAAATTTGGTGCAATAGAAGAACATTTCGCTAAAAATGTAAGAAAACCAAATGAAACTGATGTTAGGTTTACAAACTGGAAAAAGTTCTAATGAATAGAAAACTAAAAAATAGTGAATTAGATCGTTTGGAGGTTTCAGAATTTAAGCAAGCTGAAAAATCTCCAATTCTAATTGTGCTCGATAACATTAGAAGCCTGAACAATATTGGTTCGGTATTTAGAACCAGTGATGCGTTTTTGGTTGAAAAAATCTATTTATGCGGTATAACGGCTCAGCCACCACATAATGATATACGAAAAACAGCTCTAGGGAGTACAGAATCTGTAGATTGGGAATATGCTGAAAGCACACTTGAAGTTGTTGAAAACTTGAAATCGCAAGGCGTTCAAATCTGCTCAATAGAGCAAGCAGAAGATGCTACAATGCTAGATAATTTTCAGCCTCAAAACAACCATAAATATGCCTTTGTTTTTGGAAATGAAGTCAAAGGTGTTTCTCAAGAGGTTGTGAATGTCAGTGACTATGTGATTGAAATTCCACAATTTGGCACGAAGCATTCATTGAATATTTCCGTGAGCGCTGGTGTGGTAATTTGGGATGTATTTTCAAAAATTAAAAGTCTAAAATCTTAAAAATGACTCATAAAAAGTTATTCGCCATTTCATTAGGTGTATTGGGTATTGTAGTTATTCTATTTTCAACTGGTTCATCTATTTTAACCTACGGTGTTTTTGGAATTCCGGCTGGTAATCTCATTATTTGGTTCGGATTTATTGCTATTCAACTCGCTGTATATAGTTTTCATAAAGGCTTTAAGGCGAGTTATTCGGTTTTAGGAAAATTAATTCGGAATTTGATGGGGATTTTAATTGCGTTTTCAGTTTTGTGGTTTGGTATTGCCTACTTCCTTTCAGGTAATATTGGCTTTAATTTTAGCTCAGAAGCTACAGGATATTTGGGAAGTCCGAGAGCTTCTATTTTGTATTGGAACATCATCTATGTTTTACTAATAGCGCCAGTAGTTCTTATGATTTCATATTCACTATTACGCTATTTTGAGCGTCTTAAAGGCACGAAATAATGTCTGCCAATAAACGTCCTTGGCCTACAAAAGATGCTATGAATCAGATTTACAAAAAGCATCTTTGGGGTGGCAATGATTTTGATTTCTTTTCTGGTAAAGGTTCACACAACCCCGAAATTGTAATACCTTATGTTGAAGCCGTTACAACTTTTTTAAAATCTCATGCTGAAAAATTAAGTGTTTGCGATTTTGGTTGTGGTGATTTTAATATTGGCAAACAATTAGTGTCGTATACTTCAAAATACGTGGCTATCGATATTGTTGAAAGTTTAATTGTTAGAAACAAGGCGAAATTCAAAACCAATAATTTAGAGTTTCAGTGCTTAGATATTTCAAAAGATAAACTGCCAAAAGCCGATTGTATCATTCTTAGGCAAGTGCTTCAGCATCTTTCAAATCATGAAATAAAGAAGATTGCAAGAAAGCTATCAAACTATAAATACGTAATTCTCACAGAACACATCCCAACTGGTAATTTCAAGCCAAATAAAGATATCATTTCAGGCCAAGGTATTCGCTTAAAGCACAATAGTGGTGTGGATGTGTTGGTTGAGCCTTTTAATTTGAAAGTGAAATCAACCAAGATTTTAAATGAGATAATTCTGGACAATGATAAAGGTAAGATTGTGACAACACTATTTCGATTATAATGAGATTCCTGCCTTCGCAGGAATGACACAACACTATGAGATCCTGAAACAAGTTCAGGATAACAAATCTTTATGAGTTAATCTCATTTAACAACCATAAATAATCTTCACGGTTTTTTACAAAATCACGCTCAGAAATGTCAATGATTTTGACGTTGAGCTCGGTTTGGGATTTTAAAAATTCCAGATAACCAACATTGATTTTTTCCAAATACTCATCCTGAATCTCGGTTTCGTATTTACGTCCTCGCCTTTTAATGTTTGTTTGTAGTCGTTCTGTATTTTGATAGAGATAGATATACAAATCTGGTCTCGCAATATCCTTGTACACCTGATAAAACAGCTTTCGGTATAATCTAAACTCATCTTCAGGTAAGGTCACCTTAGAAAAAATAAGTGATTTATGAACATCATAATCGCTTACCATAA
>CAYSVY010000045.1:0-5397 GCA_964434705.1 uncultured Flavobacteriaceae bacterium | reverse complement strand
AAAGTAAGCGTTCTGACCTGCCGTGCCCGCAGGTCATGAGCGACATACAGGCGTTTCAATCGCCCATCGACAGATCATGGATTTCGTCGCGCCCGCAGGTGAGGGAGCACGAAAAGAAACACAATGTGCGGCAGGTCGGGAACGATCTGAAGCCGAAGGATTTCAAGTGTTAACCGCCCGGCCTGAGTGCCGGGTTTTTTCTTTAACTACATAGGAATTCCACTATGTCCGAAGCTGACAGCGGTCCTGAAAAGGACAATGCGAGCGAGACACCCGTTGTCGAGACCGCCCCTCAAACAGAGGAACAGGTTACCCTCGATGACGCCCTAGCAAATGCCCTCAATGCCAGCGATCAGTCTGACGCGGATAGCGAGGATGCCCAGCCCGAAGAGGGCGACGCACCCGACGAAGCGCCGGACCAAGACGATGAGGAGGGCGATCCTGAAGATGCCGGACCCGACGAAAATGCCGCTGATGACGCGGAACCGGAGGAAGCCGAAGACGGGGAGCCTGAAGAGGCTCTATCCGCCCCGGACCACTGGCCCGCAGACAAGCGTGAAGCGTTCGACGGTCTGCCGAATGAAGCCAAGCAGGTGCTTTTGGACCAGTCCAAGGCCCTCGAAGCCCAGTTCACACGCAAAAATCAGGAAGTAAGCGAGCAGGTCCGATTTGCCGGAGATGTACGTGAACTTGCGGCTCCCTACGAGCAGCAGTTGCAAGTACAGGGCATGACGACGCTTGATGGCATACGCCAGTTGGTCGGGCTGAATGACTACTATCAGCGTGATCCGGCTGGGTACATCAAGTATGTCGCGCAGGCCGCAGGCGTGGACCTACAGACGCTCGCTCAGAACCCGGCGGACGCCGAAGACGAGTTCGCCGATCCTCAAATGGCTGCGCTGAACCAGAAAGTGCACAGCCTTCAGCAGAACATTGTGCAACAGCAGCAGGTCGCCCAAACAGCCACCACGCAGCAAGCACAGCAGGCTATCAATCAGTTTGCCAGTGAGACCGACCCGCAGGGCCAGCTCCTCCGACCGCATTTCGACAAGGTGAAACCCCGTATGGGAGCGCTTATGCAGTCCGGAGCGGCTACATCCCTCGAAGAGGCTTACGACCAGGCTGTATGGTCCGATCCGACGATCCGTGAACAGATAACCGCCGCTGAACAGCAGAAAGCCGCACAAGCGGCAAAAGCACAGCAACAGGCGGCGCTGGACAAGGCACGGCGCAACAAGCGCAAGCCCAAGGGCACAACACCCCCGGCAACGTCACAGATCCAACCCAAAGACCTCGATAGCATCATTTCTGCTGCACAGGCTGAACACACCTAGGAACAGGCAGTCGTCACCCCTTTGACAAGGAAAAGTGATGACGAGTCCAAATCTCTCCGAAATCGTCACCACGACCCTGAATAATTATTCGGGAACGCTGGCTGACAACGTGTTGAACCACAACCCGCTCCTGCAGCGCCTTAACACGCGCGGCAACGTCACCCCGGTTTCGGGCGGCGTGAAGATTCTTCAGGAGCTTGAATACGCAGAAAACCAGACTGCCAAATGGTATTCTGGCTACGAAACGCTGGATGTGTCCGCGTCTGACGTGCTGACTGCTGCCGAGTACGAATGGAAGCAGTTCAACGTCAACGTGACCATTTCCGGCCTTGAGCAGATGCAGAATGCGGACTCGAAAGAACGCGTCCACAATCTGCTGCGCTCGCGTGTGCGTGTCGCTGAAAAGACGGCACAAAACACGGTAGCTACGTCAATCTTCTCTGACGGCACCGGCACGGACGGCAAGGAAATCGGGGGCTTGCAGCTTCTCGTTTCCGACACCCCCACATCCGGCACTGTCGGCGGGATTGATTCAAGCTCCTACGCCTTCTGGCGAAATCAGGTTTACGATTTCTCCACCGAAGGTGTGACGGCTTCCGCCACGACGATCAAAACCGCGATGAACCAGACATGGCTCAATACAATTCGCGGTGCTGACAAGCCGGACATCATCCCGGCTGGCAAGACGTATTTCGAATACTACTGGAACTCTTTGCAGGACCAGCAGCGCTTTACGTCACCGTCAGAAGGTCAGGCCGGGTTCATGAGCCTCAAGTTCATGGACGCGGATGTTTTCTATGACAGCTCGTGTGCGGACACGCGGATGTATTTCCTCAACACGGACTACATCTTCTTCCGCCCGCACTCCCAGCGGAACTTCAAGCCGCTGCCTGAGCGCATGTCAGTCAACCAGGATGCCGTTGTGGTTCCGATGGTTTGGATGGGCAACATGACCACTTCAAACCGGAACCTTCAGGGCGTCATTACGGCGTAAGGAGCACATCATGACTGAAAGTTACAGCAAGATCGGTGCGCGCTTTGCAAATCCGACAACCACGGGCGACTACCAGCTCGGAGAATGTGCAATGGGCTCTGACGGCACTGAATGGGTATACGTTCAGGCCAACGGGGCGGTAGCGCAGTATGATGCTGTCGGCATTGATGAGACGTTTCAGGCGGCGTCTCTGACAAAGGCACTCGCGGATGCAGGCCACACGGTCGGCGTTGCGCAGGCCGCGTTTGCCGACAATGAGTATGGGTGGGTTGCCAGTAAGGGCAGCAACATCAGTGTCAATGTTCTCGCGAACTGCGCCGCTGACGCCCAGCTCTACACGACAGCAACAGCAGGCAAGCTGGATGACGACGCGACCAGCCAGACGCCTGTTGACGGTATTGTCATTACGACAGCCGCCGGGGGCGCGACGCAGGAAGAGCCGTGCATCATCTCCGCTGGTCTGTTCGGCGCTCAGCGTTAGGCAGAACAGCCACACACAACAGGGGCGGGGAGGGGAAACCTTTCCCGCCTTTCTTTTTAACCGGAGGTCTTAATGTCGGAATGGTTTGGGGCTGTTGACAGTCCGAACGTGCGCGGGCGTTTCGTAACCGAGAGTTACGTTGATGCTGCCGCCTCTCGCGCTGAAGGCTAGGAAGTGCTGGCCCAGCGCGTGCTTTGTCTGATTCAGCCGCTGGGGGCGACAGATATTGCCCCGCGAAAGGTTACAGGCCTTGAGGGCGAAGAACTTATCAAGCGGTTCCCTGACGCATGGGCCGCGTATCAGGGCGAAGAGGTTGAGGCCATTGACGGCTATCCCATTGCGGATTTGCCAACAGTATCCCCTGAACGGGCGTCTTTGCTGCGGTCGTCCGGCATTGCCACGGTCGAGCAGATGGCGAGTGTGGATGAGAGCGTGCTTATCCGTCTTGGGTTTGGTGCGCGTGATCTGCAAAAGCTCGCCAAGGATTTCCTTCTTGCGCGCGAAGCAGAGCAAAAGGCTGCCGAGAAGCCCAAGCGGCGCGGACGACCGCCGAAGGCCCGCCCACCGGAATTGCAGCCGGAGCCTGCTGAATGACCGTTCTGTCTGTCTCACAGGAAGTGCTGGCCGAAATCGGTGATTTCGAAATCCCAAGCACGTTCGTGGGCAACAATTCCGCGACCGCGCGGCAGGTATTGGCAATTGCTAACCGTGTCGGCAAAGAAGTGGCGCGGGAAAAGAGCGACTGGGAATGGCTGCTTACGTCCTACACGTTCCTCACAACAAACGGGACGCCGGGCTACGCACTGCCGTCTGATTTTCGGTACATGGTGAACGCCACATGGTGGGACCGGACGAATTACTGGGAGATATTCGGCCCGGCAACGCCTGAAATCTGGCAGACGCTGAAAAGCGGCATTGTGACAGACGGTGTGCGCCGCTGGTTCCGCATACAAAACGGCGAATTTGTCCTGCACCCGACGCCGACCACCACGGGCGACACGATTGCCTATGAGTATCTGTCGAATGCGTGGGTGGTTGAGGATGACGGCACGACATTCAAGACAGAATTTACTGCGGACACAGACAATCCCCGATTTGATGACTTCATTCTGCGTCTCGGGATTAAAGCCTATTTCATGAAAGAAAAGGGGCTTCCCTACGCAGACGACCTGAACGCATATGCGGACGAAATAGACCGCGCCAAGGGTACGGATGGGGGCGCACCACGCCTACGTCTGGATGACCAGTCAGGCTGGTATCGCGACCTGGGGATGCTGAATATCCCGGAGGCGGGTTTTGGTTCGTAGAGCGGCTGCGGCAGTAGCGGTTCAACAGAGAAATCAGCCCGGCGCATCCGTTTCCGTGCCTGCGCCAGTGGGTGGCCTCAACACCCGCGACCCCATTGACCAGATGCCCCCCACAGACGCCGTGGTCATGGAGAACTGGTTGCCGGATAGTGACGCTGTGCGCTTGCGTCCCGGGTTCAGTGTCCAGTGTGACACGTCTATCAGCGCTCCTGTAGAAAGCCTCCTTGTGTGGGACGTTGAGGGCAGTCAGAAATTACTTGCGGCAGTAAGTGGCGGTATTGAGGACGTTACATCGTCTACCGCGTCCACGGTCGTGGCGTCCAGCACGTACACAAATGACCGCTGGCAGTGGGTGAACGCCGGGGGCTATCTGGTGGCCTGTAATGGCGCTGACACGCCGTGGCACTACAACGGCTCTGGGCTCGCTAATACTGGGTTTACAGGCAGCGGCCTTACGGTGTCGGACTTGATCGCCGTCGAGCTTTACAAGTCGCGTCTCTACTTCATCGAAAGCAACACCGCCAATTTTTGGTACGGCGGCGTTGGCAATGTTGTCAGCGGGACACTCACGAAATTCGACCTGTCCCAGATTGCACGCCGGGGCGGCACGCTTCAGGCGGTTGGCACATGGTCCACACGTACCGGGGACAATCTGGCAGAGTTCATCGCCTTTATCATGAGCACGGGTGAGACCCTGATATATGCCGGGTCTGATCCCGGTAGTGATTTCGCTCTGATACAGCGCGTTGAGGTGGGCGAGCCCATTGGGCGGCGGTGTGTCGAAAAGCTTGGCGGTGATCTGGTTGTGATCACCAAACAGGGGTTCATCCCCATGTCGTTCCTGATTAGCGGGGGGACAGCAGCCCAACTGGATGTGACGCCTAGCTGGGGAAAAATCAGACGCGCTGCGCAAACGGCGGCGACGGCCTATTCCGCCAACTTCGGCTGGCAGGTGTTTCTGTCCAGCACCGGCAAGGAACTCTATTTCAACGTCCCGCGCTCGGAGGGCGTTCAGTACACCCAGTATGTGCGCAACGTGGTGACCGGCGCATGGACGGAATACACCGGCTGGAACGCGCGGTGTCTCGCCCGCCTTTCCGGCACGGACTATTGGGGCGGTTCGGATGGTGTGGTCTACAAGATTGGCGGGGTGACCGACAACGGGTCTGACATTGTTGCGAGGTGCCAAACGGCATTTAACTATGTGGGGGATCGAGGCTCGCGCAAACGATTTACTGCGGTGCGCCCTGTGGTCACAACAGACGGTGTGTTTGTCGCGAC
>CAYSVY010000044.1:0-6769 GCA_964434705.1 uncultured Flavobacteriaceae bacterium | reverse complement strand
ATACGGCCACCCGAAAGTGTTTTCATGGCAAATTTAAAACCAAATCCATCTTCACCAATTCTATTTTCTTTTGGTACTTTAACATCGTTAAATTGTAGCGTGTGCGTGTCACTTCCTCTAATTCCTAATTTGTCTTCTTTTGGACCAATGTCAAAACCAGGAGTTCCTTTTTCAACAATAAAAGCGTTAATACCTCTATGTCCTTTTTCTCTATCCGTTTGGGCAATTACAAGATACACATTGGATCTTCCGCCATTGGTGATCCAGTTTTTAGTACCATTAATAACATAGTGATCACCCATATCAATAGCCGTGGTTTTTTGTGATGTTGCATCACTACCTGCTTCGGGTTCGCTTAAACAAAATGCGCCAACAAACTCACCAGTGGCTAATTTTGTTAAGTATTTTTGTTTCTGGGCTTCGGTGCCATATTTTTCAAGTCCGTAGCAAACTAATGAATTGTTTACGGATACTATAACGGAAGCCGAAGCATCAATTTTTGAAAGCTCTTCCATAATCAATACATAAGAAATAGTGTCCATACCGCTTCCTCCATATTTTGGATCAACCATGATTCCCATAAATCCTAGTTCTCCCATTTTCTTTACCAATTCATTGGGAAATACTTGCTTTTCGTCTCGCTCAATAACACCAGGAAGCAATTCGGTTCTTGCAAAATCGCGTGCTGCTTCGCGAATCATAAGGTGCTCTTCGGTTAAGTTAAAATCCATAAACAGAAATGATTATTAAATTGCTAAAATTTTGGGGCAAAGATAACTGTTTATTGCTGTTTTTTCAATTACTAATGCTAATTTTACCGATATGTCAAAAAAATCATATAATGTAGTAGGTGTAATGTCTGGGACGTCTTTGGATGGAATAGATTTTGTACTCGCTAATTTTAATTTTGATAAGGGTTGGCGTTATAAAATTTTAACCTCAGATACTGTTGCTTATCCAACCTCTTGGATGTTGAAACTGAAAGACTTGGTTCATTTATCCAATATTGAGCTTAAGGCGTTGGATAAAGAATACACAACATTTTTGGCCAATGAAATCAAAGATTTTATTTCAAAACATAAAGAATGTCCTATTGATTTTGTGGCTTCGCACGGCCACACGGCAAAGCATGAGCCTAACAATAATTTTACCTATCAGATAGGCAATTTACCAAGCTTGGCAGATATTTTACAACATAAAGTCATTTGTGATTTTAGGACGCAAGACGTTGCTCTTGGAGGACAAGGTGCTCCACTTGTGCCAATAGGTGATCGGTTGCTTTTTGGGGAATATGACTATTGCCTTAATTTGGGTGGGTTTTCAAACATTTCATTTGAAGAAAATAATAACCGTATTGCTTTTGATGTATGCCCGGTCAATATAGTTTTAAATCATTATGCTACAAAATTGGGCTTTGACTATGATAATGAAGGACAACTGGCATCAGAGGGAAATTTGATTACCGAATTGTACACGCAACTTAATGACTTAGAATATTATAAATTGGAATATCCAAAATCATTAGGTTTAGAATGGGTGAAAGAGCACGTTTTTCCTTTAACCGAAAACGCATATTTAACTACAAAAGATGTGCTTAGAACTTTGGTTGAGCATATTGCGTATCAAATTGGGCAACAATTTCATGATAGCAATAAAAACGTTTTGGTGACTGGTGGTGGTGCTTATAATTCTTTTTTGATGCATAGAATAAAAGCGTTTTCAGCATCAACGTTAACAATACCTAACAGTGATATTGTAAATTATAAAGAAGCCTTAGTATTTGCTTTTTTAGGTGTTTTAAAGATTAATAATAAAGTTAATTGCCTCAAGAGCGTTACGGGAGCTCAGAAAGACCATTCTTCGGGCAAAATATTTATTCCGAATTAATTAATGTAGAATTCACATTTGGCGTTTTTTGTTTTTTATATTTGTTAATATAAGTTTAAATCAATTGAATTGATAAACTATAAATCTTCATTTAATTAACTAAGCATTTAATATGGAAACCATAATCATTTTAGTTTTTGTATTTGGCTATTTGGCCATTACTTTAGAACATACCATTAAAATTGATAAACTTATCCCAGCTCTTGTAATGATGGCTATAAGTTGGGCACTAATATCCTTAGGTATTGACGCTTTTCCACAATGGTTTGATTCTGGTAAACATGCTTTGCTTGAAAATTTTGGAAGCTTCCCGCACGATGAAAAAATGCACCTTATGGAAGAAACACTGTTGCACCACTTAGGAAAAACTGCCGAAATCCTAGTTTTCCTTTTGGGAGCAATGACCATTGTTGAGATCATTGATTATTTTGATGGTTTTTCAACAATTAAGAATGCCGTTAATTTTAATAGTAAAAAGAAACTGTTATGGTTGTTTTCGGGTTTGGCATTTGTGCTATCTGCAATAATAGATAATTTAACAGCTACAATAGTTTTGATTTCCATTCTACAAAAAATAGTTAAAGACCGTGATGTTAGAATTTGGTATGCTGGGTTAATAATAATAGCTGCCAATGCTGGTGGTGCATGGTCACCAATTGGAGATGTTACTACTACAATGCTTTGGATCGGCGATAAAGTATCTACAGGTAAATTGTTTATGTACCTTTTTGTACCATCGCTTTTATGTATGGTAGTACCAACATTTATCGCGTCATTATTAAAACCTTTTAAAGGGGATTTGGAGTTACAGGAATCTAACGATACTCCTAAAAACCGTTACAGTTCCACAATGTTATTTTTAGGTCTTGGGGCTATAGTATCGGTGCCAGTTTTTAAAGTTGTAACACATTTGCCACCATATGTGGGTATGATGTTGGCACTTGGTGTTGTTGCTATTTTTGCTGAAATTTATACAAGTTCACGATTTAGCATGTCTCAAGTTGAAAGTGGCGAAAGTGTATCGCACGAGCATCATAGCCCAGTACACAGATCTCTGTCGCGTATTGAAATGCCAAGTATTCTATTTTTCTTAGGTATTTTAATGGCAGTTGCCGCATTGGAATCTTTAGGTATATTATTTGGTTTTGCCGGTTCGTTACAAGATAGTATGCCGATGTTAGGAACAGAACTTCATGGTGAAGGTGTTTCGGACCTAGTGGTATTATTACTGGGTGTAGGATCAGCAGTTATTGATAACGTGCCATTGGTTGCGGCCAGTTTAGGTATGTTCTCTGAACCGATGGACAATGAGCTATGGCACTTTATTGCTTATTCTGCTGGTACAGGTGGTAGTATGCTAATTATTGGTTCTGCAGCTGGTGTTGTGGCAATGGGCATGGAGAAGATTGATTTCTTTTGGTACCTCAAAAAAATTGCCTGGCTTGCACTAGTTGGTTTTATTGCCGGTGCTGCAGCATTTATGGTAACACGTACTCTTTTCTAATATACTTAATTGCCTTACATGGCGTTATAGTTATTGAAATTCATTATTCTTAAAACGTATTATATGATATTACTTAGTAATATTCAAGAAGTTGTAGATGCAACCAATGAAGAAGAATCTGTTGAAAAAACACTCTCAATTATTGAACTTATTAGTAGTGGCGGTACTGCAGGTATAGTAATTATAGCCATACTTTTTGTCCTACTGGTTGTGGCCACATACATTTATTTTGAAAGACTCTTTGCCATTAAGGCGGCTTCAAAAGTAGATTCAAACTTTATGAATCAAATCAAAGACCATGTCAGTAACGGAAAAATTGAATCGGCTCAGATATTATGCGCTCAGGTTAATTCTCCCGTTTCCAGATTAATTGGAAAAGGAATTACCAGAATAGGAAAACCTTTGGAAGACATAAATACTGCAATCGAAAATGCGGGCAGGTTAGAGGTTTACAGTTTAGAGAAAAATGTTAGTGTACTGGCAACAATATCTGGTGCGGCGCCAATGATTGGGTTTTTAGGAACCGTAATAGGTATGATACTATCCATTTTTGAAATAGCTAATTCCGGTGGTCAAATTGATATAAAGCTTTTAGCAGACGGTCTTTATACCGCAATGACAACAACAGTCGGTGGCCTCATAGTAGGTATTGTAGGTTACATAGCCTATAACCATCTTGTGGTTAAAACCAACAAGGTTGTTTACCAAATGGAAGCCAATTCAGTAGAATTTTTGGATCACCTAAACGAGCCTATTTAAGCATGAATATTAGAGGTAGAAATAAAGTAACTCCAGAATTCAATATGTCGTCCATGACCGATATTGTTTTTCTGTTGTTGATATTTTTTATGTTAGCATCTACTTTGGTCACTACCAATGCCATTGATATTATTCTTCCAAAAGCCAGCGGAAAGACAGAAAATAAAAGATCCATAGCTGTATCTATTAAAAAAGATTTAACCTATTACATTGATCAAAAACGCGTTGGCGTAAGTGTTTTGGAAAATCAATTAATTGAAGCCCTTTCAGGTCAAGAAACACCAACAATAGTGTTACGTGCAGAAAAATCCGTTCCTGTTGAAAATGTGGTAAAGGTCATGGATATTGCCAATAGAAATAAATTTAAAGTCATTTTAGCAGTAAAGCCGAAGTAAACTGGCAGGCTTTTTGAAAATTGTAGATACTAAATAAGACAAGGTGAAATATTTTCAAACAAAACATGAAAAGAATGCAGCAAGAATAACAGCTTTAATTATGATTATTCTTATTCTGCTTTTGTTCATTGTTGGGCCACCTTATTTAGATCCACCCAAAGAATATGGTGTTGCTGTTAATTTCGGCACAACAGATTTTGGTAGTGGCAATAAACCATTGAGTAAACCACGCCAAGCTGAAATTCCTAAAAAAACTGTTGAGAATATACCACAAGAACAAAAAGTTCAACCCAAAACATCCAGTCAAAAGACTGAAGACGTACTAACTGCTGAAAATGCTGAAGAAATAGCTATAAAAAAGCAAAAGCAAGCAGAAGCAAAGGCTAAAGCAGAAGCAGAACGTATTGAGCGTGTTAAACGAGAGTCCGAAGAGAAAAAAAGAAAAGAAGAAGCCGAAAAGAAAAAAATGCTTGACCAGCTTATTGGTGGTGTAAAAAAATCAAAGGAAATTGGTGAAGGTGGCGAAGGTCCTGATAATGCTCCTGGTAATAAAGGCAAACTTAATGGAGATCCTTATGCGCCGAGTTACTTTGGAGGTTCTGGACCAGGTAAAGGCGGTGTTGGTTATGGTTTAGGAGGAAGGGGAATACCTAGCTGGCAAATTACCAAGCAAAACTGTAATGAATATGGTTTGGTAGTTTTTAGAATTGTTGTGGACAGAAGTGGCAGAGTAATATCAGCTACGCCAGATTTAAGAAAAACACAAAACGCACATCCATGTTTGTTAGAACCAGCAAAGAAAATAGCCGAGTCGCATAAATGGCCTGCAGATGCCAAGGCACCAACAAAACAAATAGGTTATGTCAGTATCAATTTTGATATAAGCCAATAATGAACTACAAAGAAACTTTAGATTGGTTGTTTAATCAGCTTCCAATGTATCAATCTAAGGGTAAAACAGCTTATAAGGCTGATCTTAAAAACAGCATAAATCTAGATGCACATCTTGGTAACCCAAGTACAAAATTTAAAGCAGTTCATGTTGCCGGTACCAACGGTAAAGGCTCTACGAGCCATATGCTGGCCTCTGTACTTCAAGAATCTGGCTATAAAGTTGGGTTGTACACATCACCACATTTAAAGGATTATCGGGAACGTATCAGAATTAATGGCAAGCTAATTAGCAAGCAATTTGTAATGGGCTTTATGAAGAAGCACAAAGCATTTTTTGAAGCTAATAGCCTCTCTTTCTTTGAAATGACAGTAGGTTTAGCTTTTGATTACTTCTCAAAGAAAAAAGTTGATATTGCTATTATAGAAGTTGGATTAGGTGGCAGATTGGATTCTACAAATATTATTACACCACAGCTATCTGTAATTACCAATATTGGGTTTGATCATATGCAGTTTTTAGGAAATACACTTGGTAAAATCGCGACAGAAAAGGCTGGAATTATAAAAGAGAATATTCCAGTTGTCATTGGTGAAACTCAGAGCGAAACAAAAGAAGTGTTTAAAAAAGTAGCGTTAGCAAACAAGTCTAAAATTTATTTTGCTCACGATCAAGTTGTTGAAAATCTAGATTCAGATCTAAAAGGAAATTACCAGGGAAACAATATAAAAACAGTTGTAAAGGCGGTAAAAATTCTTAATAATTTAGGATATGAAATTACAAGTTCGCATTTAAAAACTGGTCTAAAAAAAGTAGTCAATAACACTGGTTTAAGAGGAAGATGGCAACTATTGCAACAAAAGCCCAAAATAATCTGTGATGTTGCCCATAACAAAGAAGGTTTATTGTATGTGGTTTCTCAATTACAGTCTCAAACATACAATAAGCTTCATATAGTGTATGGCACTGTTAGTGATAAGGATATGGAAAAAATAGTCACAATATTACCCAAAGACGCTATATACTATTTGTGTAAGCCTAATATTAAACGAGGTATGGAAGTTGGAGTTTTACAAACCATTTTTAAAGACCAGCATCTAAATTCAGAAATATACAGCTCAGTTTTTGAAGCGTTATATAACGCAAAAAAAGAGGCAACACCAGATGATTTGATTTTTGTTGGTGGTAGCACTTTTGTAGTTGCCGAAATATTGTAATTTTTTGTGTAATTCCTTTTGAGATTTTAAAAACTAATCTATATTTGCAATCCAATTATTGGGGCGCGTAGCTCAGTTGGTTCAGAGCACTTGGTTTACACCCAAGGGGTCAGGG
>CAYSVY010000043.1:0-7440 GCA_964434705.1 uncultured Flavobacteriaceae bacterium | reverse complement strand
GCCCGTTTGCGCCGATGGTACTGCAATCCGTGGGAGAGTAGGTCGCCGCCTTTTTTCAAAGAGCCCTATGGTATATAATACCATAGGGCTCTTTTTTGTTTGTTATTTATAACTCTATGGAAATCAATATATAAAATTTTCATTATAAAAATTGATGAAAATATAATTTATTAAACAGAATTCTTTTCTTAAAGAGTTTGAGAATATCTTTCATGTTCTATTTTAAGTTGAAACAATATATAATTGTTATAAGTTACTTTTAGGTAATTATTACTTAAACAGAAAAACCCGATGCGAATCACCGGGTTTTTTTATAACAATTAATTGAATGGATTATTCCTTAACCAGTCGTTTTACGGTCGTGCTTTTGTTTGAATGTACTTTTACGAGATACACGCCTGAATTGTAATTTTCTAGATCTATAATGTTGCCTGAGCTTTCGCTAACCAGTTTTCCCAGTATATCAAAAACTTCAACTTTTTCGATTACGGCACCAGTTCTTATTTCCGCAATATCTTTTGTTGGATTGGGGTAGAGTGAAAACTCTATGTTCGTTTCATCCTCAAATTCAGGTACTGATAACGCGGCATTACTACTATCAAAAAAGTCGTTAAGTATTTGAGAACCGGGCTGGTTTGTGCAATCTGCTGTGTCAAAGGGATTTGCTGGAGCATTTCCGCCGCATGCTGTGAAGAACTGATCGTCAAAAATAGTTCCGTCTTCAAAAAGTACCATTGGGTCTTCATTGACATCTACATATTGCAATTTTAGGTGAAATAGCCTTGTCGCAGTTTCGGTTACATTGTCGTTAGCAATTGTAGATGCACTAAAGACTTGAGAAAACGCCCAAGAAACCCTTGAAGTTGTATTGTCGTTTATTGTAAATGTACCATACAATGGAGCTGCCGCGGCATCAATATTTTGGCCGCAGATGTAGCCTTCTGCTTCAGGCTGAGTTGCCTCGATGCGGTTGTTGGCACTGACGTTTTCACCAAACGCATCGGTGTTGTAGAGGAAGTACAGTTGCCCAGAACCCAATTTGAAAGTACCTGTACCATTAATGGTTTTTATCATAATGTCTACTTCGTAGTAGTCATTTGAGCCGTCATTGGTGTTCTGTGCATTTTCAAATGTGAATTCGATGTCTTGTGCATTTATACGATGACCTATGAATAGGCATGCACAGATCAAAAAAAATGGTTTAATGTTTCTGTAATTATTTTTCATAATGTATAGTTTGTCTTATTATTCTTGGTTTGCCCTTTTGGCATATAGCTTAAGGTTTATGATTCTAGATGTAAATTGCTGTCCTTTTCCGAGATTAGGATTGAGCAAGTTCTGGATGTCACTGTTCTGTACCTGACCGTTCATGTCCAGATCTGCATCTGTATAACCGCTGTTGCCACGTCGTGCCTCCACGTTACTCCTATCAGTGTTTTGAATTTGGCCGTCGCCATTATAATCTCCTGCGAATAGGGCTATATTGCCATCTCCCATATCTGCTATGCCGTTTAAACCTCCGGTTATTTGAGTTTCATTGGAAGTAATATCAATATTGGTTTGGTTCCCAGAGACCATATTGTAAGCATTGGATGTAAGTACTCCTATATGATTTCTGTGTGCAACCATTATTCTATAACTTCCTGTTGTTAGGCTAACTGTTAATGGAGATATACCATCTGTATCTACAACATCTCCATCTGCTTGTAATAATGCAGATGTTTCAAATGCAACCGTTGTACCATCTGCCTCTCGGAATTCTACCCAAACCCAATCTATTATAGCGTTGTTATCGCTAGTATTAAATACAGAGCTATCACATGTGCGCCCATCTGCATAAGGGCTTGTAGTTGGAAGTAGATTATCCATTCTTAAGTCATCAAGGAGACTACCTGACCCATATGAACCTTCTAAAAAGACTTTCATACTCAAGAACAGATCAACAGGTGCATTAGGGTCAAGAAAGCCTGTAAACTGCGATAAATCAAAACCGTCTCCATTACTACCATCGTATAAAATTGCCAATGATGTATTATCTAGTGTTATTGCTGACAGTTGTCTCCTAGAAAATCCATCACCATTACTGCCTTCATATAATACAACTAGAGATGTATTATCAAGCGTTGTTGCTGCCAATAATCTATTTGAAAACCCATCACCATTACTACCGTCATATAAGACAGCTAACGATGTGTTGTCTAGTGTAGTTGATGTCAATAGTCTATTTGAAAATCCATCTCCGTTGCTACCTTCGTACAAAACGGTTAGTGAGGTATTGTTCAGCGTGGTTGCTACGCGTGATTCTACATCAAACCCATCACCATTACTTCCTTCATACAATACTGTTAGTGAGGTATTGTTGAGCGTGGTAGCTGCACGTGATTCTACGTCAAATCCATCACCGTTACTACCTTCATAAAGGACTGTCAACGATATATTATCTAGAGTAGTCGCATTTTTACTTCTTACACTAAATCCATCACCATTACTACCATCATATATTTGACTATAGCAACAGATGGAGATAATAAAGAAACAACAAAAGATTAGAAATGTTTTAATTTCTCTCTTCATCATCAAAAGATTCAATTGCTCTCTCCATTGTTCTAGATCCATTTCCTGTTGCAGTTCTTACCGCTCTGAAGCCTAGTCTATTATTTCCAGTTGCTATAACTGAAGCACCATCAAATCTATCTGATACCCTAATAAAGTCAGATCCATTTAACCAACTGCCACCGCGATAGCTATAACCATCACCAGTTGTGTTATTTGGCCAGTTAATAGCAGTTCCGTTACCTGTAGAACTTATAATTCCATTACCATGGACTCCGGTAAAGTTACGACCTGTAGAAGTTCCAACTGAAACACATCTTTCGTATAAATTTCCAGATAACTCCATAATACCGTAATAACTGCCGCCTGTTTCTTCTCTATTATTGTTAATGGCACTGGCAGCAAAAATACCGTTGCGTAAAGGTCCACTAATAGTTCCGTTTGTATCTGCATAAATAGCATTACCAGTATTGGTTTCTGGATTGGTTATACGCTCACTAGAAAAACCTGAGTTTACCAAATTGTAGGCATTTGAAGCTATGTTTGCGCTTCCCCATGCAAATTCTCCTGGTTTAGGTAAAATTGGACCACGACAAGCTTTTTCATATTCTAGCTCTGTCATTGGTCGCATACCAGTCCAATCCATGTATGCATTCATATCGCCAGGACTTAAATAACTTATCGCTCTATCAGGTGCTGTTGTTGTAGCACTAGCCGAGCCACCTGTCCATGATATTGTGTTTCGGCTTATTTCATTGTCGCTATTTTTGTGATTAGCATCGGTTACATCGCGATTGGTTTTCTGAGTTTCAGTTAAACTGTTAAAGAAGCCTAGCCACTGTGCTTCGGTTACTTCGTATTTCATACAGTAAAATGCATCGTGTCCTTTTGGCCATTGTGCTCCTAAAGTCCCGATTTGGTCTCCACCACTGGCATTGTCCCCAACATAATATAGGTTGCCAGAAGTATTGGCAATTGTAATCGCGTTTTCAGAAGTTACCTGATACGAAGAAGACGTTGAAAAACCACCGGAATGGAATTTGTTAGATTCATCGCCAGTAGTTCCTCCTAAATAAAAATTTCCCTGTGGTACATATACCATTTCAATGGCGAACACTTGTATGTCTATTATATCATTTATATCAGTAGCTCCAAAATTCCATCTCAGCTGTGTATTTTGGAAATTAACATTACCGCTACCATCAGAAGCACGATAAATAAAAGCACCCATTCCGTCTGGTGTGACATCTAATGTACTTCCTGGCGCGGCAACTGAGGATGCCTGACTTACAATGCCATGAGTCCAACTCCCGTTGTTTACCCTATATTTTACAAATACCCAAGCAGCGTCCCAATTAGAAGGGCCAGAACTAATACGCCATGAATTCTCCCAGAACAAATCAAATTCAACGTGAACCCAATTTGAAACTTCATTTAAGTTTTCAAGTGAAATGTTATTGACTTGGATATTATTTGAAAATCCAAATGAACAAATCAGAGTTGTCAATAATAGTGTAAGCTTTTTTTTCATGATTTTAATGTTTGGTTTATTGGATGAAATTAACATGTCCTTAACAAGCTTACTGTGCTAATTGTATGAATGGACTGAAAAAATGTATAATTGGTATTTTCTTCCTATTATTAAAAATCATTCCGATAGCTTAAATCGTTCTATTTATTACCAAATGCACAATTTTAATTACCATATATACTTTAACTTGACTTTTATTTATTTGTAAATTATATATTTATGGATATAAAACGGTACGCTATGTTAAAAGCAATTCTTGTTGATGATGAATCGAAAGCTCTCGAAAGCCTTGCATGGGAGCTAGAGAACTTTAGTAACGAAGTTGAAGTTTTAGCAAAATTCACAAATCCAGAACATGCTTTGGAATATCTTCAAAACAATAGTATTGATTGTGTATTTCTTGATATTGAAATGCCAACTATGGATGGATTTCAATTTTTGAACAAAATCGAAGTTAAGGACTTTGCTGTTGTTATAACAACCGCTTACAATGAATATGCTATCAAAGCCATAAAAGAAAAAGCAGTAGATTATTTATTAAAACCTGTAGATATTGATGACCTTAAAATTACGATTGAAAAAGTAAAGGACTATGTGCTTAAAGGCGACATTGTTTCTGATAAATTAGAGCGTATACTAAAGAGCTACACAAAAGAAGTCAACCAAAAAAAGGTAACAGTTAATGTTGATGGAAGACTTGTTTTTCTTCATATTAATGAGATTGTTTATGCAGAGTCAGATGGTAACTACAGTACCCTCATATTATCAAATTCTAAAAAGTTGGTGCTTACCAAAAAACTAAAAGAAGTTAATGAACTTTTACCTGAAGCGCACTTTTTTAGAATACACAATTCTTATATTGTAAATCTTGATAAAATAAAGGAGTATATCAAATCCGAAGGTTATGTTGTTTTGGAAGGAGATTATAAGATTCCTATCTCTAGGCAAAAGAAGTCAGAGTTTTTAAAAAAATTATAATGTTCAAAACAACTCAAGAATTTTTTAGACAAGCATTAATTATTGTTGCTCTATCATCTTTATTTTCTGCTTACTCACAAAAACCATCATTAAATATTGATAGTCTTGTTAATTCTAAAACTACAGATTATGATAGTGTCTACAAGTTATTCAGGTCTTTTTCTAGAGACTCAACTACCTTAGACAGTTTATTGCAAGCCTCAAAAAAAGCGAAATATAGTTTTGGTGAAAGCCTAGCTTTAAATCAATTAGGTATTTATTGTAGAAATACATCTCAATACGATAAAGCAATAGATTTTCATACCAAAGCAATAGATATTGCAAGAGCCAACAAACATGTGAATGTAGAGATAGCTGCTCTTAACATGTTAGGTGTAGTATATAGAAGAATGGAAGCTGTACGTTCTGCATTGGACTACCATAAAGAAGCGCTTCTCATAGCCGATGCTATAAACCCAAAAAGTGAAACCGTCAAAAAAAGTATCGCAGTTTCTCTTAATAGTATGGGAAATATTTATCTAGCTATTGAGCAGTACGATTTAGCTATTGAGCGTTTTGCTAAATCCTTAAAAATAGAAAAAGAAGTCAATAATAAATTAGGTCTCGCTATTAATTATCATAACATTGGTTATGCCAAAGAAGGTCTTGGCGATCTGGATTCTGCTCTAGAATATTATAAAAAATCCCTTCAGTATAATGCCGAAATCAATTCTACTATTGGTAAAGTGATTTGCAACAGTAGTATTGGCACAATCTTGATTCAAAAAAATAAAAATGAAGAAGCAATAACATTAATATCATCAATTTTAGAAGATGCTAAAAAACTTAGAGATAAGTTTCATTTATCAGGTGTTTATTCTAGTTTAGGCTGGGCATATCTAAACACGGGAGACTATAAAAACGCACGTAATTACCTTGAGAAAGGGCAAGAACTGGCATTAAAGTATAATTTTACCAGTAGTATTAAAGCTAACTTTGATTATCTATCCTCATTAGCTGAAAAAGAAAATGATTACAAGCAGGCACTTGAGTACTCTCAAGAATCTAAAAAATGGTACGAGAAAATTGTAAAAGAACAAAATGTACAATATGTCAATGATATCATTATAAAGTACGATACCGAAAAAATTTCCGATAAGTTGAACTTACTTGAACAGGAAAGGGAAATCGAGAAATTAAAATATAGAAAAAACCGAAACATCCTCATAGCCAGTACAGCAGTTTTATTTCTGGTAGTTGTAATACTTTATGTGCTGTACAGGCAACGCTATTTAAAAAATGAAAAACGAATAGTTATACTTGAACAAGATATACTTCGAAGCCAAATGAACCCACATTTTGTCTTCAATTCCTTGAACTCCATAAAAC
The DNA here is from genome assembly GCA_964434705.1 of uncultured Flavobacteriaceae bacterium. GTDB lineage: Bacteria > Bacteroidota > Bacteroidia > Flavobacteriales > Flavobacteriaceae > Winogradskyella. Next base: position 1,010 of record CAYSVY010000043.1, on the reverse strand, counting down.
AGTACATTATTACCAACGAGCAAAAAAATGCGGTTTATTACCTTAATAAATTCGCAAAGCTTATGCGAAAAATTCTTGAAGCTTCAAAAACCAAAGAGGTAACATTAGCCGAAGAGTTAGAAACTATAAACCTGTACTTTAGTATTGAAAACATCAGGTTTTCAAACGAAATCGAATTTACAACAAACATTGATGAAAATTTGGATATAAATAGCACAAAAATACCATCTCTTTTATTACAACCTTTTGTGGAAAACGCCATTTGGCATGGGCTTTCATCAAAAGAAGGTGCCAAAAAAATAAGCCTCGTTATAGACAAACTTTCTGATGATTTTATATCTATAACCATCATGGATAATGGAATAGGCAGGGAAAAATCAGCTATTATAAAAGAGAATAAAGTAATCAAACGCAAATCCGTTGGCCTTAGCTTAACAAAACAGCGGTTGGTCAATTTTGTAAAAAATTACAGGAATAAATTTTCACTTAATTTTGAAGATTTAAAAGATTCCGATGATAACGCAACAGGCACAAAAGTAATTTTAGAATTGCCTTTGCGCTAATACCACCTCAAAAAACCAAGTTTAGCTTAGTCTTTTAGAACACCTCTTGAGATGACTATTTTTTGGATTTCAGAAGTACCTTCGTAAATCTGCGTAATCTTAGCATCACGCATTAGGCGCTCAACATGATATTCTTTTACAAACCCATTTCCACCGTGAATTTGAACGGCCTCAACACTTTGTTCCATGGCAACTTTAGACGCATAAAGTTTTGCCATGGCACTAGACATATCGTGATTTAAGCCTTGGTCTTTTTCCCAAGCGGCTTTCATCACTAAGTGTCGCGCAGCTTCAATTTCTGTGTACATGTCTGCCAACTTAAAAGCTATAGCCTGATGGTTGCAAATTTCAGTTCCGAAAGCTTTACGGACTTTAGAATATTCTTTGGCCAATTCAAATGCACCAGATGCTATACCGAGTGCTTGAGAGGCAATACCTATACGGCCA
>CAYSVY010000042.1:0-8492 GCA_964434705.1 uncultured Flavobacteriaceae bacterium | reverse complement strand
CGCCTGCCATATCTCAGCCTGCTCACCCATAGGGGCATTCCGTTTCTTCCTGGTGGTTCATGTCGGTCACCTGGCCACACAGTTTGCAGACCGCTTGGTCTGACCGCTGCACCCAGGGACAGGAGGCCATCGTAGGCGTGAGAGCCCGGTCAATGCTTCTACCGACCACCTGGAGATAGCAGTAGAGCTCGAGGGCCATCAGCCCAAGCAGGATCACAACGCTTGCAATGATCCAAATCATTGGTCTCTCCGTTCCTCCACGTAGGCTGTAAAGGGCTCCACGATGGATTGATCTGTTGACAGCAGGGCTCGGCACAGCTCCTCCTCAGAACGGCCTGTCACCCCGGTTGTATCGCTCAGCCTCCAGTAGGACTTGCACAGACGGGCCGCATAGGGCACTAGTCGCAACTCCTCGACCCGGTAGGCGAGCTGGTCGTTATGCTCCTGGGCCTGACGGAGCAGACCCAGGAGCACGACTGTGTGGATGAGGAGCCCCAAGGCAATAGCCAGGACCAAGATCGTCCAGCCAGACAGGCCCCAGTGGATTGTCTTGAAGCGGGTCATCCTACTGAACCGTCTGTTCAGATTGGCCGAACAGCTGATCCAGGATGGAGGGCTCACGATACATCGGCTCCCCATCGTCATTGAGCTGAACGATCGACAAGAAGTGATGCTCGGCCGTGCTGTCCTTGCGCAGGATGCACCAGCGGGGCTCGGCGTCGAAGGTCTCGTCTGCTTCGGCCAGGAGATCGGCCACGATGCGGATATACTCGCCTTCCTCGTTGGTCCGAATAGCCTCCATCTGGTGCCGGTGCTGAGACGCCAGGGCCTCGCCCTTCTGGTTGAAGACGGCCTTGAGCAGGGCCAGTTCCTTGTCCAGGGTGTCGAGCGGAACGTCCGACGTGGCGATCGCGACATTGAGAGACCCATGGAGCCCACCGGCGGAGGCCAGCATGTCCAGGAGGGACTTGCGGGCAACGTGGGCTTCCGTCAACCGGTCGAAGTGCCAGTTGAATTCGGTTTCCAGGGCTTCACGCTCGATGGTGTGCCGAGCCTGGAGGGCATCGTGAAGGCCATTCACCCGCTTGACGTGCTCAGTCAGAATGTTGGCCAGGAAGTCAGTGTCCTCGGTGCGAGGGACCTGGATGGTCTCATCCCGCAAAAGCGGTGCATCAGAGTAGTGCATCAGTTCATTTCCTTCTTCGTCTTCTTTGCCGGCTGCTTGGTAGCTTTCGACATTTGGGTTTCGATTTGAGCGGATTGCTCGGCGGTGACCCGGAGATACCCGGAGACCTTGTTGCCGTCATTGTTCAGAATTTCAACGCGGTCATAGGGCTCGGGCAGCTTGTCCGCATCCTGCAACATGAGCAGATGCGAATTGGGTTTCGGGTTGTCTTTCGTCGGCGGAGGGTCCAGGACCACACGCCGTGGGTTTTCAGCCATCGCATATGAGACGGCCTCGAAGCCGTGCTCCAGGTCTCCGCGATGGGCTTTCACAGTGAACATTGAGTTTCCCTTTCTTGAGTGGAGACCTCAGCGTACGGCCAAGGCCTCAACCCAAAAGCCCTTAAAGGCTCTGAACCTCCTTTACAATGGCGGACCAGTTGGGCCCGATCATTTTCCTCACTTTCGAGGGAACAGCCTGACAAATGGGCGCGAGGTCCAATCCGGCAGCCTGAGCGGAGACCAGTCGGCGACGGAACTGATCAGCCACCTCATCGGCGCTCCAGGCCGACATCTTGATATGGGGCCAGGGGAGCTCGTGATCCGGAGGGATCTTCCAGGACAGGTGGCGCCGGCCGACCGTCAGCTCAACCTGGTCCACCTGGAAGAAGGCGAGAGCTTCGTTCGGAGGAGCAATGTAGAACCGGCGGGTGTAGCCAGAATGGCGGTAGGGATCAATCTCGTGCCCGCTGTTTCCATGGGCACAGCGGCTGATGAGGACTGTTCGGTCCACGATGATCGCCTCCCAGGGTCCCTCCCGTTTGAAGACCGGTTCCCACTCGTTGTCCGGGTAGAGGACCAGGCCATTGGCTTTCCGGTGTGCAAATCGTCCAAGCATGTTTCGTCTCCGTGTGGTTGGCTCGACAGGCCTAGTATGTTCCAAGGCAGGAGATGAGTAGCCCCTTATTCTTTGCCCTTATGGACTGGCTCGGACTGGTTCCGGACTGGTTCCGGACTAGTTATTATTTTCTAAAAGATTATATATTTCATATACTTACAACAATCCGGACTACATGGACTAGATAATGCTATGAGTTATAACATGCATGCATCATGACGCTATCTATATGAAATCGCAAAAAAGCTAGTCCATGTAGTCCGTCTAGTCCGGAAGCATGAAATCATTACGCTTTTCGCACTTCGTATGTAGTCCGGATCGAGCGTCCATCTAGTCCGAGCTAGTCCGGAACTTCACAGGGAGTCCCCTCCGGACTAGATGCGGACTAGATACATCCCGCATCTTTAGCCAAAAACAGCTAGTCCATGTAGTCCGGAGGGGCTCATACAGTTCATCTAGTCCGTATCTAGTCCGGAGGGGGTTTACAAGCCCCATCAATCCAGATATAAAGGGATCACCTCAAACCAACCGACCAACCAACTACGGAGCGATCAACATGATCCACATCAAATTTCCCGCCACCCGCTACACCTACAAGTGTGGCGTGGCATTTGGGCTGAACGTCCATCACCGCCCCTTCCTCTGTCTCTACGTCTACAACCCGGAGCTCTCCCTATGGATCAGCTAGTCACCGCCCAACCATCCAATTGCCTCTTAAGCTTGGACCAAGCGTTCCTCGAACAGACAGTCCAAACAGTCGAGGAGGGCGAGGCGTTCATCAAGCGTCTCGTCCTCAGTGGACATGCTTTCCATCTCGAGGATGACCCTGCCCAAGTCATCAATGGTCCAACAGACAAACCGCTGTTCAGTGACGAGCAGACGGCTGCGCTCAGAAAGAGGGTGGATGAACTGTACGCTCTCGGCTGGGCGGAACATGAATGTCCCATCGGCTACATGCTGAAGGTCCTCAGCGATTTCAGTGAGGAAGTCGACGCTATTTGCTACGAGTAGCGGCAAGCTACAAGGGTTTAGCACCACCAGACCGTGAGGCATACTAAATGTGCTGAGCGGTTTGGTGGTTCTCTCCGTGCGGTGGATTAGAGGCGGAAAAGCCCCGAGGGTCGTTATGACCTTCGGGGCTTTTCTTCATTTAGTGGCAGGATGCTCGCCTAGCTTAGACGCTAGTGAAGCCCTTTTGAGCAGCGAAGCCAACGTAGCCACCGTGCTTGTTGAGGTATTCCGTCACAAGGAAAACTGCGGTCCAGTCGCCGTCCGGCTTGCGGCAGACAATGTAGCGGCAGCCATACTCATCGAGGCCCATACGCTTCAGAGCGGTTTCCAGGGTTTTCTCGGTCTTGTAGCCTTTGGCGTTTTCCAGGGTGATGATGTTCATGTCGGTCTCCAGTGGTTGGGGTCAAGCAGTGCGCTCAACCAGTTGATGATCCTTTTATACGGGGCGTCCCAGCGGTTGTAAACGGCCCCAGCGCATTTTTTCCAATCTTTTTTCGTGCGCCCTGGTCGCGCACTTTTCTCGCCATTGGCCTGTTTACGTCTCCCCTCATCCAGCGTATATAATGTGTACCAACCACATGGAGACTACCAATGACAACCCAGACCACTGAATGGTTCATCCCCGTCGAAGACTTCTATGCACCACTGGACGCGGAGTATGCCTTCGACGCTGCCAAAGATCAATGTGAGCGGGTCTTCGCGGAGGTCACTGAGGCCCTCAAAGGTCGCGGCAAGATCATCTCCGCATCCTTCATTGAGTTTGACAGCAACAATCCGACCCACGCCAATGCGGTCTATGAAATCACTGTCGAGGGTTTTGATGGTGACCTTGAGGAGGACCTCTAATGACCAAAGAACAGTATGTCCGCTCTCAGCTCAAAGGCTTCTCTTCGGAGGAGCTGGAGCTGATGATGCTCGACCTTCTCAACCGCCCGACGAACATCAAACCCGAGATCGCTGCAGCGGAGGCGAAGATGCTCGACCTCGTGTCCAAAGAGCACCTGTTACGCACCTCCTGAGGTGTGTGACACTCAATAAGAACATCGCCTAGGAGCTTTCGGTGTATAGCTCCTAGGCGTCTTTATACTCGATGTCTGCCGAGCAGATATCGAGTTACACCGTACGAAAAAGCCCCCATCTTTCGATGAGGGCTTTTCTCTTTTTGGGCCGATTTGACTAGAAAATCAAACCAGTCCGACCGCGGAAGAAATACCAGTTGCCTTGCTTGTCCATATCCTCGGAAATCTCATCGAGGACCTCATGCTCTTCAGCCACCTTTTGAAACTCATTCACCTTGGTGATGTGGACCTTGATGGTGGTCGTGTCGGACAGGTGGTTGAAGTGGATTTCTTTAGCCAGTGAGGTGATTGCTTGGATGAAGGTCATGTCGTTTCTCCGTTGGTTGGTCAGTTGATGATCCCTTTATACGTGGCGTCCCAACGGAAGTAAACGGCCTTCCAGCAAAAAAGTTCACCTAGCCGAAATCGTCCTCATCCTCTGTGAACTTGCTCATGTCGATCTGCTCACCCCAATCGTAGTCAAAGCCGAGGATGGCGGCAAACTCCTGTCTTGCAAGACCGAGAGGCGGAATGCCAAACGTCCGAGCACGTCCATCAGACGAGAGCTTCATGTCAAACGTCTCAACGTAACTTGGAGGCTTGAAGCGTCGATTGTTTTCAGCCTGGATGGAAGGGCAAATCTTGTGGAGCTCGCGGGTGAACATGGCGTCCAGGGCTCGGCCGCTCGAATAGGGATTGACACCCATAGACTTTGCATACAGGGTGAACGACTGGCGGAGTTGGTTCTTCTCAATCTCAATCCAGCCTTCACGCCAATCAGGAAGCAGGCCCTCTTGGGCCATGATTTCCATTGGGGCTCCGTCGACCATATCGATTTCGCCTGAGTTGAGCAGCTGGAACCACCACTGCTGAATGGGCGACATGTTCATCATCTGCTGTTCGGCCAAGGCCTGAGTTTGCGGAATATTATCGCGAGGGTGCCATTCGCCCAGGTCGAAGGTCGAGAGCTCATAGAGCATCGCCTCGTATCCACCTGTGTCCATCTGGTGGTGAAGATCCTTGAAGAACTTCTTGTCACCCTTCCGATTGTTGGATACCTTGGAGACAAAGAACCGACGCTCGCCATCACCGAAGGAGGCTGGCAGGAACCACTCGTCATTAGATGCAAGCATCAGGTGAATGTGGTTCTTTGCAGTCTTGAGGTTGACGCCCTTGCCCTCAATGGCCATCCACTCTTCAGTGATGAGGGTCTTGAGCAGGCTCTCTGACGCTCGGTCGTGAGGCTTGATGGCCTCATCGGCAAACAGCATCAAACAGTCTTCCAGGTGGGCATTGAACCGGCCAGTCAAATGGTTCGCGGAGGAGATGGCGAGACCATGAGAACCGGCGAGACGGCAGAGGATATTCCCCAGGGTCGACTTGCCTGTTCCCTTTGCGCCGTGAAAGGCGATCGCCACCTCAGCGGGACTTCCAGGACGCTGGATCATATTCGCCATCCAGCGGTAGACGTATTCGTAGGCCTCCTCATCACCATCGCAGAGGGTGTTCAGGATCAAGTCTTTCAGCAGGTCCCAATTGCCCCGCTTCGGTTGGTAAGCCCATCCCTGCCAGAGGTTCAGGTATCCCTCATACGTATTCTCGGGGTCAAAGATCACACCTTTGGCGGTGCGACGCTTCTTCCACTTGTACCATTCCTCAGTGATCGGAACAGCCTGGACCTCATCGCCTTTGGGCACCAGGACCGTTTTGTTGGCCAGGTAGAAATTGAAGTCGGTGCGTGACCAGCGGTTCCAGAAGAGGCGACCGGTGTTCGGGTTTATCTCGTGGCCCATGACGACAACCTTGCCCCCGTCATTGACCACGATGTATTCATCGTTCATCTTGTCCAGGGGTGTGCGCTTCTCATTGCTCTCGCGTCCGTGCGGAACCTCGAAGTCAATGTCCTCGTCACCAAAGTCGTCGTCAGGATCGTCAGGGCGAATGATTGCCCCTTCGGCCTCTACTCCGGCGTCTCGCATGATCTTGTGGAGCGTCCGGTAGGTGACGATGCCACCCTCTCGCTGGACATGCAAGCTGTCCCATCGACGGCCGATGATCCACCCGTCGTCGGCGTATTCCGGATCACGGGTTGACCATTCAATGAACTCCTCGCGAGCGTCACCACCTGAAGCATGGTGGACAGACTGCATCAGCGTCAGCCAATCATCCTGGTCCTTGAAGTCGGTTGGGTCCAGGGCGTCGAGCATGATCGCGACTTCTTCCTGGTCATACTCACCACCACCAGCCTGGTTGGTCTTGTTGATGTCAGGACGACGGGCGAGGACGATGAGGGATTGAGGAGCGTCGAGCTCGTGACCCAATTCACCCAACGTGAAATCAAATTCGTAAAGCTTCCCTGTGTCCGGGTGGACGGAGCCAGCAGATACAACCTGTCGGCCTTCAGACTTGAATTCCACCCCAGGAAAGTCTTCCAGGCTGTCGACCATCTTAATGGTCTCAGGCTTCTTCATATACACATGGAGGCCGCCAGAACCTGTCCGCACGACTGGATACTGGTCGGGGTCAAGGCCGATTTCCTCGCACAGTTCAACGAAGGTGTCTCGCCCTTCGGGCATGTTGCGCGGGTCGACGTCGATGACCAGTTGAGAGGCCTTCAGACGGACACCGGCATTGTGCCCTGCGTCCATCATATCCAGGACGTCGGCGTTCCGATATTTTCGCTTGGTCCAATTGCCGTGGAGCGGGCGCTTACCATCCTTGCGGATTTTGCCTTTGTGCTCGCTTGTGTCGGCGGGGCAGTAAAGAGGGATGAGCTGATACCCTGCGGATGAGTAGGGTTCCGCCTCGCTGCGGTTTGGTTCTTTCATTCCTGATCTCACTAGGCTGGATTAGAGGTTAATCACCATGCGGCATGATTATAAAGAGGAAAACCGTCGCGGCGACAATAAGGGACGAAAATCGCAATGAGGGTTGCGCCATCACGGCCCATCCTGACATGCTCCTCCTCACTGACGCCAGACCGAAAAAGAAAGGATCGAGCATGGCTGAGATTACCATCAAACTTGAATTCGGAGACGAGGACCGCAAACTCCTCCAGGGCATTCTGACCGCCCTGACCAGTTCCACTGCTTCCGTGGCGGTCACTGAGACTCCTGCTGAAAAGCCCGTGGCCAAACCGGCTGCCAAGCCGGCCGCCAAGCCCAAGCCGGCCACCAAGCCCAAGCCCGCACCGGAGCCTGAGCCTGAGCCGGAAGACGATGATTTCGACGCGCCGGCGGAGACCTCCTACACTCGCGAGGACGTCCTGGCCAAGCTGAAGGAAGTGTCCAGCGTGCACGGAAAGCCGGCGGCCACCAAGGTCCTCAAGACGGTCGGTGAATGCACGGGCCTGAGCGATCTGTCGGACGACAAGTTCGATGCGGTCATTTCCGCTCTGCAAGAACTCCTGGACGAAGACGGCTAATGCGCCGGTCAACTGCAGTGGGGGCTGGTGGCTTCTTAGCCATCGCCCTCCTCGCGGCTGGGTTTTTTGGGCTCAGCGTTTTCATCCACTATTCGACCCAGGAGACGGCGATATATGAAGTCACTGGGGCAGAGCGTATCTGCTCCGGGTCATCTGATGGGAATTCTTCCTGTCAATACCTGGTCTACACAACCAGTGGCACTCTGTCCAACACCGACAGCCTTTTGGCCGGAAAGTTTCGGTCGTCTGACTGGCACGGTCAATTCCGAGAAGGTGGTACTTACCGTTTCACCACAACGGGCTGGCGGATTGGTTGGCTGAGCGCCTACCCGAACATCATCGAGCAGGAAAGGCTCTCGCCAGGACAACTCGATTGGGACGCTAATGGTCCGCGACGTGGAGCTTGAAGCGGCCTAAACCCCGCCCATCAGTTTCATACCTCTCCCCTACTAATGGCTCGGCGACTTCGGTTTCCGGGCCATTCTTTTTTCATAGTGAAAGGAACAGCCATGACCGAAGTAACACAAGCAGTCCAGCTTGAAGCTATCAACCACCTGGTGCTTGCCAGCACCGCGGAGAAACCCCTCCGAGTTTCGAATGCCGCGTATTCCCGCGGGCACATTTCCCTGGGAGACCTTCAGCATCTTGGGTATGCCAAGCACCACCGAGTGGCGCGAGGGCACAACGGCTCAGTCAGTTGGTGGACCTACTCGGGACCAACCCCCATCCAGGTGTCCAATCAAATCTGGTATCCTGGCCACGTCGATGATGAATATGAAAAGGACTATGGACGATGATCGACCAACAAGCAAAAGATCGGGTCGCGCGGCTTATCGAAGTCACTGAGCTCGAGAACCGAAAAGCCCGAACCCGCTTTTCCTTTGCAGACCCCCTTTGGTCCGGTCTGGCGAAGGTGAATGAAGAAGCCGGTGAGGCC
>CAYSVY010000041.1:0-9728 GCA_964434705.1 uncultured Flavobacteriaceae bacterium | reverse complement strand
CGGGAAGGCAGGTAATAAGGTGTGCGCCAGTTGTTCCATTTTGTTTCATAAAACATATCTGCAAGCCAGTATAGTAGTTCCAATGTTACCTCGAGCGCAGTCGAGAGGTCTCATTTCTCAAAAACCTCTGCATAATAATATGGCTTGCATATACCGCCAACACAGCCAGCACGCCTTCCAAAGTGGTGGTTTGTTTTATTCCGCACATTCCACGCCTTCTGCACTCGTGGCTACTCTTGTACCCAAACCCAATTTAGGTTACGCTATTGCGTAGCTCTAATTATTTGGGTACAACAGCCACTTAATGTTTTGCGAGCCTGCGGGTCGCTGCGGGCTTAACCTGTGTCACAGTTTTTGATGTAATTCTATTAAATAGCTTATTTATTTCAAAGTCCTACAGCCGTAACACAGAAAAGTGTTACCGCTTTCGTTTTGCCAAGTAAGAGCTGTATGTTCCTTTCGCGACTTCCTATCCTCAGACACTTCACTCACACACAGCACTTACCTATTTCAATGAGCATCCCAATATCATTTGCGAAATCAAAAACCTGTGCCACAGCGCGTAAAACGTTGCCGTGAGAGTGTTTATCTTCACACTATCACTCACGGCACCCTTGCTCATCTCGCAGTCGGCTCGCGCCTTTTGGATTACCTGCTTAAAAACATATTTCGTAATTTACGATAGTATGAATCAAGAATTTTTATATAAAAACCCATTAGTGTTTTACGAATATTTATTGTTAGATACACTTACTGAAGTCTACACGGAAAGAAAAAAAACAAATAGCTCAGATTGGCTTAAATATTCAAATCTACTTATAGATAAATTCGCAATCCATTCTAGGACATTTTTTCATCTTTCTAAAGGAATTGTAGAACACAAGAAATCAGGGGAAGAAGTTAAAATGAGAGGTTATGACCTCTTTACAGTTCACACAACATTTCGTGCAATTTTAGAAACTTATATAACTTTCAATCATATTTATGTAGAACCTTTTAGCGAGGAAGAGAGACAATTGAAGTTCTTATTATGGAAACTTGATGGACTTTATCAAAGGCAAAAATTCGAAGTATATAGCACTGATTTTGATGGTGCTCAGGATATTTTGAAAAAACACCAAACAGATATCGAATCATTAATTAATAAGATTCAGAAGCATCCTTTTTTAGAAGTAATTAAAAAAGGCCAAGAATCTAAGATATTCAATCCCTTAAAGAAAAAAAGTAATTGGCGCTTCACGTTCCGGCATAACAATTTAAAACTTCTCAAAATAATTGAATTGGTTGAGCATTGTTGCAAACAGAGAGCTTTCATAAATATTTATAAATATGCATCAATTCACTCACACTCAAATTACCCTGCAATAGAGGATTTCAGGCAAACGAGAGGTATTCCCATAAGCAAAGAAAAAACTGATTCACTTACCCGTTTAGCAATATATTTAACGTGCTTGATGATTTATGATATAGCATCAATAGATTCGAATGCTAAAAACAAACTAAATACTTTGCCCCTACCATTGAAAAATTTTATTAATGGTATGAGTATCTCAATTAAATCGAATGAGATTTAATAAAAAAAGTTCACAAATATAGTTGGCTTCCCTCGGCCATCGCTATAATGCTATAAAGCTCAAGCCACAGGTTTTGAAAAAAATAGTACGCCAAAGGGCTACACTATTTTTCACAAACCTTTTCCCGAGCGCACGATTTTTTCCAAAAAGCTTGACAGCATTGCCGCGCCATCAAATAAATCGTTTTCTTTTTTCTTTTCTTTTTAAAAAAATTATGTGGTGGGTTTGTCGCTAACCTTAAAAGTATGGTAAACAAAAAAGAGCCTCTTTCGAAGCTCTATTATTAGGGTTTATGACGATTCTTTAACCGTTTGTGAATGTGCTTTATCAGTAGTGAAACTAAATAACTTACAATAGCCCCAAACGCAGCCATTATGGCTGTTTTAATGAGGTCTTCAGAAGTAATATGAATCCATACCGAAGAAACTGTACCACCAATTACTGAAACCTTGATATGCGCATAGCGATGAGGCATCTATTGGTCTTCCTTAGTGGTGTTATGTTTTGGAATTTCTGTCTTTTCATCTACGGTCACCGCTTGACTAACAGCTGTAGCAACAGTTCCTGCTACAGTCATATAAGTCGCTACTGTAACCACCGCAACAGGAAGTGTTACTGGAGCAGTAATGATAGCACCACCAGCTGTAGCTAATGCAATACCAATATTTCGTAAAGTTTTAAAGAATTTAGGAGTTGGTTTTTTATAACGTTCTATAATGTTCATAATTTTTAGTGTTTAAGGGCACAGTCAAAAACATGTTTCCCGAGTTCGGGAAAAACACAGTTTCTTAAAATCTGCCTTTTGTTTGATAATTTATACTGGCTCAAATCATAACCGTGATGTTGTTCCAAATCGGGAATTTGAGCCGTTCGAATAGAGTCCTGTTTTAATTTTACCTCGTTGATGGTGAAATTAGACCAGAACAGATGCCTTTGTATAAGTTGCCCTTCAATTAGGGGCTTGTAATAAGGTTTCACATTTTCTACAACCCATTGGCATTTAGCATTAGCTTGTAGAAATAAAATTTCCTCATATAAAGTCATATCAGGATATTTTGGTTCTGTACCACGATACCTAACGCAAATATTTTGTCTAAAACTGCTATGGGTTTTGCAAGGTGGTGAGGCCCATATAAAATCAAAGTCAGTAAAATGCGCTTTCAAATAATCGTGCGCATCACCAACTATAACTTCATCATTGGGAAAATGGTCCTTGTATACAACCGCTATTTGTTCGTTCAGTTCAACCGCAGTGACCTGGTGTTCGTCGCCCCATAACTTTCGGTTACCACCGATACCAGCATAAAGATTTAATATTTTCATTTTGAATCTAGGATGTAATAGTTAAATGGATATTTTGCTTTCTTTCATAAGCCTGGTGACAAATAGAAAGAAGCTTACCAAGAGCTACTTTAGATGACCAGCCTTTACCTATACCACTTAGTTGCGAAACAGGAGCAATACAGCCTTCCAAATCTCGAAGAGCGTCGTTCGCAGGATGAATTAAAATCAAACTACGACCAGTAACATTCAAAACATGCAAGTGGTTTTTGAAACGCCTAGAAAATCTTGGAACAACTTCATAACATCCCTCAGGAATACATGAAATATTACGCTGATTATCTTTCCATGGTAATTCTATGGTAAAGCAAATGAATCGGTCATTGATAAAAAGGGCACCGATAGTACCCTTTTTAAAGTAAGTTCGCTTAAGAACTAGTTCCATCTTAAACGGTATCTACATTTGCAACAGAAAGCGCATTGTAAGCACCGTTTTTAAGTGGGTACATTTGTCCGTTTACCTCTTGATAAAACTCAACACCAACAACTTGCATAATTGGTAAAGCAGAACCAGCTGGTAAAGCAACCGAAAGGTTGATTACCGCAGTATCCGCGCCATCGTAAGGAAGAATTGCAGTTTCAGCACTCTCAAATGAGGAAGTTTCATTTGCAAAATCCAATTCTGCAGCACCTGTTACAACTTTGAAGTGAGTTGTACCACTTGGAGCTGCAATACGGATGGTTGGCGCAAAAGGTTGCAGTTCCAAACCTACATCACCATTAGCACGGTCCAGAGAAGTGGAATACGGAGCAAATAAGGTAGAGCCTAGTTTACCGTTAAGATTAAATTCAAAACCTTGTAATGTGCTCATATCACCATCTTCTATGGTTCTCGCGCCGCGTGCATTTGTAGTGTCAGTTTTAGTGACCGCTACAAGAGCTTTCGTCAATCGACTTACCACACGTTTGTCTTTTGCATTTTGCAATAAGACACGAATCGCATTTCTGATAAGTTTTCCACCTTTACCGGCACGTCCAAATTCAGAGCCGTTTTCACGCGTTCTCTGGAACGCAGGGTCATTGGCGATACGATTGGCATCCACACCACCTTTGGTGCGTGCAAGATGCCCATCAGAGCTTTTGTAAAAGGAAATGTCGCCAAGCGTTCCTTTCAATTTAATAATACCTGTTTGTCTTGCCATTTTTTGAAAATTTTATGATTACTCGACAAATCAAAGTAGATTTGTAATGAAAGCAGAATAACCCATACCATAACAGCCACTTAGCACGATTTTTGCCAAATTATGCTTATACTTCAAGTATAAATGCTGTATGGATTAAGTATAGATAGTGTATCAAAATGAAGATTGTAAGAGCCACCATATTCCCAAAAGATGTTCACTGCCTAACCGGTAGAAGTGAACGCTATGGTAGAAAGCTTTTACAGGACATCAGAAAGCACTTTGGCAAGCAATCTTACCAGTTCGTTACCGTAGAAGAATTCGCCGAATACAGCGGGATTAAAGAGGAAACAATAAAAGAATATTTGCTTCAAGTTTCATAGTATTTATTGCATTTTGGGTAGGTTTGAATCCAGAAAAGAGTTATCTTTATAATTCAGATGTTCATTCAAATTATATCATTTTGATTCAAACGAATCGGTTTGCAATTCGGTTAGCACTTTTGTAGAGATGAGTGTAACTAACTGATTTTCATAGTTAATAGGATTGGAGTTCAAATCCTGTCATCCCGACAAATTAAAGCAAGAAGCCAGTGTAGAAAGTTCACTTTCTTAAGCGGGCTTCAACGCTTTTAATATAATTAAAGCTTTGCTTTAATTTGCACACAATGCGATGTAAAAGGATTATACAAATCCTGCCATGTTCGTTTTCCTAAAAGAATTAGAGCTTTTTGTTTTGACTAAAGCAAAGCTTTATTTGCAATGAGGGTTTTATAGGATTATCAAAATCCATAAAAGCTATGCTTTAATTTGCAATATTTGCGATGTAAAAAGATTCTATAAATCCTGCCAAGTTCATTTTTTTATCAGATTTTAGCGTTTAAATCTTAAAATGCTTTGTGGAAGTTTCAGTTCAAGGTCGTGATATACCTAATTGTCAGATAGCAGTTCCAACATTTAATTTTGGACAGTTTCAGCGTTGGCCAAATCATGAAAAGCTAAAATACGCCTTAAAGATGGGCCAATCTTATTTTTATAATAAAATTGCCACTTATTTTGAGATGTTTCGAATTGCAGAGATTGAGGAAAATAATCCAGAAGATTTCCCTGAACTTATTGATTTTAAGAGCCTTGATTGGCCTCAATATCAAGAATTATTAAAACGTAAACCTTCTTTACTCGAAGCTTTGCTCATTTTTAATGACTACGATATTCTTCACTTGGTTTTACCCTATGACCCAAAAATTAGAACTCATCAGACATTCTATTCTATACAATCTCTAGATCATATCGTATTTTCAGAAGGATACATTACTTTGAATGGCCTATGTATTGAGGTTCAGCGCTAAACTTTTAACGTAATATTACCAATAGAATTATATCTTTTTCAATAGCTTCGTTTCGCTATGTCAACAGAAAAACAACTTATCAAATTCACCAAAAAAGGAATATATTGTCCACAAGGTAAATTCTATTTAGATCCTTGGTATCCTGTTGAATACGCTATTATTTCTCATGGTCATGCTGACCACGCACGTTGGGGAATGAAACGGTATTTATGTACCGATGATTCAAAGGCTATCTTGCAACATCGCTTAGGTGCAGACATTACTATTAAAAGTATTCCTTATGGCAAGGAAATAACAATTAATGAAGTAAAGGTGAGTTTTCATCCTGCAGGTCATGTGATTGGTTCGGCGCAAATACGGTTGAAGTATAAAGGTTATGTAGTAGTTTTTACTGGCGATTATAAAACGCAACCTGATTTTATAACAACACCATTTGAATCTGTAAAGTGTAACACATTTATTACCGAAAGTACTTTCGGGCTACCGATTTATAATTGGAAGACAGAAGAAGATTTACAAAGCGAGTTGCAGTCTTGGGTAAAAACAAATCAGCAAAACGATAGAACCTCTGTTTTTCTTGGCTATTCCTTAGGCAAGGCGCAACGCTTAATGTCTTTATTAGATGGCTGTGATGATATCTATGTGCACCGTTCTATTCATAATTTAAATAACGCCATTTCTGGTTCAGGTATTAAACTTCCAGAAACTCAACTATGGTCCGCAGATTTAGATAAGAAAACGCTTAAGAATAAAATCATTATCGCACCACCAGCAATTTTAGGCTCTCGAATGCTAAAACGCTTACCAAATCCTGCAACAGCGATTTGTTCAGGATGGATGCAAATTAGAGGTAATAGACGCTGGCAAGCGGTTGATGCTGGTTTTGCTGTTAGTGATCATGCCGATTGGAATGGATTGATAGATGCTGTGAAAGCGTCAGAAGCAGAGCAAGTTTATGTAACTCATGGCTCTCAAGCGGTATTTTCAAAATACTTAAATGAAATTGGCATTAAGGCTGAAGAGTTAGTTACCGAATATGGAGATGAAGCGCTTGCCAAAGCGGAAGCGGAAACCGATAAAGTGACTGCCGAATGAAGCTATTTTCTAATCTCATCAGTGCTATAGAAATCACTAATAAGACCAATGCTAAGATTGAAGCTTTGGTCAACTATTTCAAAATTGCACCTGATAAGGATAAACTTTGGCTCATTGCATTATTTACAGGAAAGCGACCATCGCGTCCTGTAAAAACTACTTTAATGCGCCAATGGTGCATGGAAATCACCAAATTACCAGAATGGTTATTCTTAGAAAGTTATAGTACGGTAGGTGATTTAGGAGAAACAATGGCGCTATTATTACCAACACCAACGCATAATCTCGATTTGTCTTTACACGAATGGATGACCGAGCTCAAAACTCTAAAACCAAAACCTGAAGAGGATAAAAGAGCTTTTGTTCTTGAAGCTTGGTCTGGTTTAGATCAACAAGAGCGATTGATTTTTAATAAGCTTATTGGTGGAAGTTTTAGAATTGGTGTGTCTAAAAAAACGTTAGTAAATGCCTTAGCAAAATTGACTAATATTGATGCTAACCAACTCATGCACAGTATTATTGGTAATTGGGATATCGATTCTATAACCTTTGAAGAACTCATTCATGGCAAGCACATCAATTATGATAATTCTAAACCCTATCCTTTTTGTTTGGCTTATGCTTTAGAAAAGGAGTTACCAAAATTGGGCGAACCAAAGGATTGGATTGTAGAGCAAAAATGGGATGGTATTCGTGGGCAAATTGTCAAACGCAATAATGAAATTTATATCTGGTCGCGAGGCGAAGAGTTGGTAACCAAACAATTCCCTGAATTGGTAGAAGCCATGCAGAATTTTAAAGATGACTTTGTTATCGATGGTGAAATTCTGGCGATGAAAGACAATGATGTATTGTTATTCAATGATTTGCAAAAACGCCTTAATCGTAAGAATGTGACCAAGAAACTTTTAGAAGAAATTCCAGTTGGGTTTAAGGCTTACGATATTTTAGAATACAATGGTGATGACATTCGTGATGTTGCTTTTATTGACCGTCGTAAACGTTTAGAATCTTTATTTAATTCAGTAGCCTTACCAAAGCATATCAAATTATCTTTTTTGGTGGATTTTAAAAAATGGGATGAACTTCATGAAATCAGGGATAATTCAAGAGCTATCAATAGTGAAGGCTTAATGCTAAAGATGAAGCAATCGCCATATCATACTGGTCGTAAAAAAGGCGATTGGTGGAAATGGAAGGTCGATCCCTTAACTATAGATGCTGTGATGATTTACGCCCAAAAGGGTAGTGGTAGACGTAGTTCTAAGTATACAGACTACACGTTCGCCGTTAAAAAAGATGATGCTTTAGTAACGGTGGCAAAGGCTTATTCTGGTCTAACAGATAAAGAAATCACTGAGATCTCTCAATGGGTCAATAAAAATGCTATCGAACGTTTTGGACCAGTAAGAACCGTAAAACCAGAACTTGTTTTTGAGATTGCTTTTGAAGGTATTGCACTGAGCAACCGTCATAAATCTGGAGTCGCCTTGCGATTCCCACGAATTGCCAGATGGCGTAAGGACAAACCAGTCGAAGAAATAGATACCATAGAAACTGTAAAAGCACTCATTTTGTCATGCTGAATTTATTTCAGCATCTATTATTTTTGGAATGAAAAGAGCTTATCATAATTATTGGGTTTACATTATCACTAACAGACCAAAAGGAACACTTTATATTGGTGTTACAGGTGGTTTAGATGATAGAATGGAACGACATCAGAATAATGAAGGTAGTAGGTTTAGCTCAAAATATAATTTGAAGATTTTGGTGTATTATGAAGAATTTCAATTTATTGATGATGCGATTAAAAGAGAAAAGCAATTGAAAAATTGGCATCGCCAGTGGAAAATAAACCTGATTGAAAAAGAAAATCCGAAATGGGATAATTTGTGGAAACCATTGGGTAATGATTAAAAATGAGATTCCGAAAAAAGTTCGGAATGACAATTTCAAGAAAAAAGAAAAAGGTTTTGTCATGCTGAACTCGTTTCAGCATCTCTAATAATGCAACATTAAATTTTAGATTCCGAAACAAGTTCGGAATGACAGAAGTTTGTTATGCTGAATTTATTTCAGCATCTCAACACTAAATTAATAAGACCCTGAAACAAGTTCAGGGTGACAGATATATGAATTTCAAAGAAAGCGAAGGCCTACGTATAATAAACAATTGGATGGCAGAAAAAGGTCAGGCACCTTTTCCGTTTCAATTGCAGACATGGCAACGTTATGCCAATGGTTATTCGGGTATGGTAGTTGCACCAACGGGTTTTGGTAAAACCTTTTCTGTTTTTTTAGGTGTTGTTATCGATTATTTGAATCATCCAGATAAGTATCCAAAAGGCCTAAAATTACTATGGATTAGTCCATTACGCTCTTTGGCTAAAGACTTAGCTAAGGCCATGACAGAAGCTGTGGATGATATTGGTTTAGATTGGTCTGTGCAGGTTAGAAATGGTGATACACCAACAGCAGTAAGGCGTAAGCAAGAACGATTAATGCCAGACGTGCTATTGACAACACCTGAAACGATGCATCTGCTGTTTTCTCAAAAAAAGAATTCCAGATGGTTTAAAGGCGTCAAATGTGTTGCTATTGACGAGTGGCACGAGCTTATAGGAAATAAACGTGGTGTACTCACAGAATTGGCGATTTCGCAATTGAGGCACTATTCGCCAAAACTCAAAATTTGGGGAATCACAGCGACAATTGGTAATCTTGAAGAAGCAAAGCATGTGCTTCTGCCATATTCAGATTTAAAAGTCACTCAGGTTACGGCTAAGCAAAAAAGGAAATTAGACATTATTTCGGTCTTACCCGATGAAATTGAGGTCTTACCATGGGCTGGTCATTTGGGAGCCAATATGGTTGATAAGATTCTGCCGATTATAGCATCTAATACAACCACTTTAATTTTTACGAATACACGAGGACAAGCAGAGCTGTGGTATCAGCTTTTATTGAATGCACAACCAGACTTAGCAGGACTTTTAGCCATTCACCATGGTTCTATCGATAAGAAACTGAGAAATTGGATTGAAGATAATATCGCGTCCGGTTATTTAAAGGCTGTGGTTTGTACATCGTCTTTGGATTTAGGTGTGGATTTTAAACCTGTAGATTGTGTGATCCAGATTGGTTCTGTTAAAGGTGTAGCACGTTTTATGCAACGTGCAGGACGCAGTGGCCATTCGCCATTTGAGCGTTCCAAGATTTATTTTATTCCAACACATTCTTTAGAGT
>CAYSVY010000040.1:0-9970 GCA_964434705.1 uncultured Flavobacteriaceae bacterium | reverse complement strand
ATTGTTTTATGAAATTAAAGTTAACATGGTTATTAACGCTTTTTATGGCGTTTGTAATGCAACTTTCCTTTGCACAAGAGAAAGACATTACGGGTACAGTTACAACAGCATCGGATGGTTTGCCATTGCCAGGTGTTAGTGTAGTTGTTAAGGGTACCGCGCGTGGTACGCAAACAGACTTTGATGGTAAATATACTATCAAGGCAAGTTCAGGAGATATTTTGGTTTTCTCCTATGTCAGTATGAAAACAACTGAATTACCAGTTGGTGCAAGTAATACTGTTAATTTAGCAATGGAAGAAGACGTTGCGGCTTTAGATGAAGTTGTAGTTACTGCATATGGTGGTACAGTTTCAAAGGCTAAATCTGTATCTTCATCTGTTCAGGTCTCTTCAGAGGGAATTCAAAATAGGCCTAACGTAAATGTATTAAACTCTTTGCAGGGTCAAGCTGCGGGTGTTAATATATCTTCGTTCTCTGGTCAGCCTGGAACTAATAAAAATGATGTTATTATTAGGGGTCAAGCATCGCTGTCCTCTTCTACAGATCCGTTATATGTTATTGATGGTGTGCCATTGACTCAGGCATTTTTTAGAAATTTGAATCCTAATGAGATTGAGAGTGTTACCGTACTTAAGGATGCTGCTGCAACTGCTATCTATGGAAACAGAGGTACAAATGGTGTAGTAGTGATTACTACCAAAAAAGGGCAGTTTAATGAAAGCTTTAGTGTATCCTATTCTGCTTCTTACGGTTTTACTGATTTTATACAGGATGATTATAACTTGCCTAATGCTATTGAGCAATTGCAACTTCAACGTAAAGGTTTTGAAGAAGGGACACCTGGCTTAGCTTCATCTCTTGCTGTGGCAGGTACTTTTTTAGGTGGCGCAGTTACTGTTGATCCAAATAATTTAGAGGCATATGATGTTGATACTAACTGGCAAGACGAGTTTCTTAGAACTGGTATAACACAATCACATGATTTAAGTTTTACTGCTGGTGGTGAAAAGTTTAGAAGTTTCACTTCATTGGGTTACTTTTTCCAAGAAGGTATAGTTCCTACAACTGATTTTCAGAGATTTACTGGGCGTTCCAACTTTAGTGGTAAAAGTTTAGATGAAAAATTCAATTATGGTATAAACATCTTTGCAGGTTTCTCTAGACGAAATCAGTTGGAGCAGGAGACTAGAGAAGGAATCAATAATAACGTATTACAGAATCCCTTAACTGGTTATTTAGCATCTTCTCCAACATTGCCGAGAAATTTATTCGAAAATTCTCAGCAATTATTTGATGATTTTGGAAACCCGGCCTTAAATATTACCCCATATATGTTGTTAGCCTTGTTTGAGCCAAACGCTGCGCCAAGTTTTTGGGATGAATTTAAAGGTATAGCTACTCTTAATGCCTCTTATGATATCACAGATAATTTAACCTTTGGAATTACAACAGGTTTTGATTACGCTGATGAAAGACGTGTGTTTGCTGTAGGTCCTGAAGCGTATTTGTCAATTGTAAGAGCATCTGGTGCAGGTACTGCATCTGACGGTATTGAGACAATACAAGGTAGACGCGAGTTTATGTTTAACCATACCAATAAGTTAAACTATAACAAAACTTTTGCTGGAGATCATACTCTTGATGTTTCATTATATACTGAATACATTAAAGCTCATAGACGTTTCGAGTCACAAAGACAAAGAGGTCTGAACCCATTGACATGGTCGCCTGGTGCTGGAACTGGTTACATACCTTGGAGTCCTGCATTACCACTCTCTTATTTGCCTCTTGTTAGTGCCTTAAAAAGAGACGCTGGATTATTCTCTTATTTTGGTACACTAGATTATGATTATCAAAGTAAATACGGTTTTGCAGCTTCTGTTCGTCGTGATGGTGCATATCGCTTTACAGAAGAGAACAGATGGGGTACATTCTGGTCTGTTGCAGGTCGTTGGAATATAACGAAAGAAGATTTTATCGGCGAAAGTGACATACTTAATGATTTGAAACTTAGAGCATCTTATGGTACTACAGGTAACCAAAACGTAATTGGAAGAGATGTAGATGGTACTAGTTCTACAATATTTTTAGGATCTCAATTGGTTCGAGATTTATATGCTTCTTCAACTGGTTACAACAACTCAGAATCCTTTGATGTTTCTAGTTTTGCAAACCAAGATTTAATTTGGGAGACGACTACTCAATTTAACGTTGGTTTAGACTTTAGAATGTTTAAAAATAAATTAACTGGTTCTGTAGATGTATACAGAAGAGATACTGAAGATCTTTATCAAGAATTACCGGTATCAGCTGCTAACGGTATACCTGGAAACGATCAAGCCGCAAATGATGGTGCAATTCGTAACCAAGGTATCGAGGTAGAAGCTCGTTATAGATTATTTAACAACGAAAAATTCAAATTTAGTTTATTTGGAAACATTGCATATAACGAAGATTCTTATCAAGATTTAGGTGGTGTTGACCCTGATGGTGACGGCTCTTTCAGACCTTCTGATGATTTCATTAGAAATGAAGGTGGTCAACTTTTTGAATACTTCTATGTGCCTTACGCTGGCGTTAATCCCGCAAACGGAAACATGTTATTTACTGACATTAATGGTAATTTAACTGAAAACCCAACTGATGCAGATAGGAGAGCGACTGGTAAATCCTTACTTCCAACAATTCAAGGTGGTTTTGGATTTGATGCTGAGTACAATGGCTTCTTTTTAAATGCTTTGTTTACTTATGCTGCAGACTTCTACAAGTATGATGGTGACCTAGACGGTTTATTAGATCCTCGTAATGCAACTAACTTCCCAGTATCTACAGATTTGTTTAATGCTTGGACACCAACAAATAGAGATACAGATATTCCTGCTTTAGGTGCAACAAATACACAAATTGTAGGTATTTCAGACAGATTCTTGAGAGATGCATCGTTTGTTAGATTAAGAAATTTAACTTTCGGGTACACTTTTCCACAGAAAATGTTAGATAAAACCTTATTCAAATCTTTGACATTAAGAGTTATAGCTGAAAACTATTTAACTTTTACAAACTGGAGAGGTTTAGATCCGGAAGCATTAACTAATGTAAACAACATCTTCCCAACGCCAAAGATTTTAACCTTCGGTATTGATGCTAATTTTTAAAAAAAAATTAAAATGAAAAAAAGAATATATATATTAATGTTATTAACCATCGGTTTTGCTATATCATGTGATGATGCACTGGATATAGTTCAAGATGGTGAGCTTAATGAACAAGCGCTTTTCACTTCGGTAGATAATATGCAATTGTTACTTAATGAAGTTTATTCCCAGTTCACGTGGACTGAAAACGATTTGATGATATCTTCAGAGCTAACTGATGAGGTTGGAGTTGGAGATGGTGGTTTCCCTAATGATACATTTACATTTAATTTATTTACCACAGATGCTCAAGCTAACGCCATATGGACAAGGGGTTATAGAGCAATAAATCGTGCTAATAGGTTAATAGAAGGTGCAGTACTTGTGACACCGGATGCTTCTGAGTTGGCAGACTACAATAATATTGTTGCGCAAGCTCGTGCTATCAGAGCGATGGCTCATTTTAGAATGATGGCTTTCTTCTCACCTGATCTAACTGATAATTCTGCATTAGGTGTTATGTTATTGGATTTTGTTCCAACTACACAACAGCAAGTGCCTCGTGCTACAAATGGTGAGTTATACGAAATGATTGATGCAGATTTAGATTTTGCAGCAGCAAATTTATCAAACCCTACTAGTGGTGCCGATAGCCATTATTTTATCAATACAAATACAATCAATGCTTTTAGAGCTAGAATGTTTTTATACAGAGGTGACCATGTAAATGCAGAATTATTTGCAGATAGAGTAATAAACAGTTCAGGTATTAGTCTTGCTAGTTGTGAGTTTACACTGCCAGCAAACTTCCCAACGACAACAGACTTTAGAGGTCATGTAATGCAGGATGGTTTTAATTCACTTGATACACCTCCTATTGCTCTAGGTGGAGACCCAGTGCAGCAAGCTCTATGGGAAATGGATCAATGGATAGCTACGAGTTCTCCAGCATATAGACAAATGTGGGTGGATCAAAGCCAAGGTGAAATGATTTTTTCACTGGCACGTCCTAACAATTCTAATAATTTTGGTAGTGAATACAACACCAACCAATCTTATATATTAGGTGGTCCTTTAAGAGACATGGGACGTACTTTGTTTAATTTATTTGAACAACCACTTGGTGGCGGTGCTCAAGATTTTAGAAGATGGTCTTTTGTAGATAGATCTTCTTTAATAGTACCTGGAGATGGAAGTGATGGTACTCAATTTGATGATGTTTTAGTAATTGATAAGTACCCTGGGAAATTAGGAAGTCACAACTCTAACGACGTTAAGTATTTAAGAATGTCTGAAATGTATTTTATTAAGGCAGAATGTCGTGTTGAAGCGAACGATTTAGGAGGTGCTGCTAATTTGATTCAACAAGTAAGACAAGCAAGAAATTATATTGCTGGTGCTACTGTTCCTACACCATCTTATGGTAACAGAACAGAAGCTTATGCTGATATATTGCTAGAAAGACGTAAAGAATTATGTTTTGAAGGGCATAGATATTTTGATTTAAAACGTATTGGCGCTGATGCTGGTGTTACTACAACTGATAGAGCCACAGCTGATTCTGAAAATGGTTCTGCTTCTAATCCTGCGAACATTTCGATTACAGATTTTCGTTTCACTTTACCAATTCCACAGGACGAAATTAATATTAACCCTCTAGAACAGAATTCTGGTTATCAATAAAAAGTAGAAAATAAATATTATGAAAAATTTAATTAAATATGGTGTCATGGTTTTCGTTTTTGCATCTTTCCTTGGATGTAACGAAGAACAACCTGGCACAATTGACGGACAATTTGTCCAGTTAGCAGTCGCAAGTGATGCTACTGTTACAGAGAATAGTGGTACAGCTACAGAATTAAGAGCTATACTTGGTGCACCACAAGGTTCTGATACAACGATTTCTTTTGAGGTAACTACTGATGCTCCAGCGTCAAGATATATGCTTTCTGCAACTTCAGTTGTTATCCCTGCAGGAGAAACGGAAGGTGCTATAACTGTAACTCCAGTAGATAACGATGATATAGATGGTGATGTAACTTTAACAGTTTCTCTATCTTCAGCCAATAGTCTAC
This sequence comes from uncultured Flavobacteriaceae bacterium, assembly GCA_964434705.1. GTDB lineage: Bacteria > Bacteroidota > Bacteroidia > Flavobacteriales > Flavobacteriaceae > Winogradskyella. The sequence continues at coordinate 4,758 of CAYSVY010000040.1, read as the reverse complement.
CTGTTGGTATAGGAGGTGAAGGTGTTGCTAATGTGAGCAGAACCATAACTATTGTTGACGACAATGTACCATGTAATGATCTTAATTTAAATTTTGTTTTTGATAGTTTTCCTGAAGAAATAGTATGGAGCATCACTGATCAAGCCACAGGTATGGTTGTTGCGTCAGCTTCACTTGGAACTTATGCTGGTAATGCAGGAGGTACATCTGATGAAACCATTAGCCTGCCAGATGGTTGCTATACATGGCAAATTCAAGACATACCATACGCTGATGGTATCTGTTGTGCCTATGGAGACGGTAGTTATACGTTATCATGTGGGGCTATAATCCATGCCGCTGGTGGTGATTATGGGGCAGGTGAGTCTATTGACTTCTGCGTTAATCAATAATTGCTTTACATAACAGTACACCAATTTAATAATAATTAAAAACCACCTAGTAGAAATACTAGGTGGTTTTTTTAAATCAAAACTTAACCATCATTTTACTTTACACTAATTCCTCTATAAAATACTGTTAATCACTTTTTAAAAAGATTACTTTTTTTTATTTTCGAAAAAAAATTGATTATGAGAAATAAAATATTTAGTAACTTAATTTTTGTTTTCTTTTTATCATCAGTGGTTTTCACCCAGACTGATAAGGAGTTAAAACAAATTGCTTCAAGTTATGATAAAGGGAAAATAGCTCAAACTCAGTCGTTTATTGAAGATCAAAATCAAAAACGAAAAGTACGTATTAATAATTTTTTGAATTCACTTTCAGATATTGAAAGGCAATCTGTAAACTTAAATAAGTTACGCGATGTTACAGTTGATGGTGTGCCTTTGTATTATGAGTCTCACAATGCGGGTTCGTCAGCTACAATAAGGGCTAATACACTCTATACAGGTGGCAGTTTAGGACTAGATGTCAATGGTGAGACTATGAGAGCAGCTATCTGGGAGGCAGAAAATGGCTATCCTTTACTAACGCATGCCGATATGATGGGAAGAGTTATAATTATTGATGCAGGTTTCAATACTAATTTCCACGCTACTCATGTTGCAGGTACTATAATTAGTTCCGGTGCTAATTCTCCTACAAATGATAGGGGAATTGCCTATCAAGGATCAATTTTTGCAGCTAATTCTCAAAATGACTATCAAGAGATGAATCCGATAGCTTCTAGTGGAGTGCTTTTGTCAAATCACTCTTATGGTTACGGTACCAGTGGACTTCCTATTTATTTCTTTGGAAAGTATAATTTAGAAGATTCCTACCAGATGGATCTGATAACAAGTTCTAATCCATTCTTTTTACCTGTAATCTCTGCAGGTAATGATAGAAATAATAACCCTGCAGTCAATCCTACGAAAGGAGGATTTGATTTATTGACAGGGATGTCTAATTCCAAAAATGGAATTACCTCGGCAGCTGTAAATCAACTTCTGAATTACACTGCTCCAAATGATGTGGTCATGTCTGATTTCAGTAATTTTGGACCAACTGATGACGGAAGAATTAAACCGGATATATCATCACAAGGTGTTGGTGTTAATTCAACATCAAGTAGTTCAAATACTGGATATGCAGTTACAAGTGGGACATCAATGTCTGCACCGGCCATAACAGGTTTATTATTGTTGTTACAGCAACATTACAATGATATTAATTCGCAATTTATGTTAGCTGCCACTGCTAAAGGTCTTTTATTGCACACAGCTGATGAAGCAGGTTTCTTTCCTGGTCCAGACTACAGGTTCGGATGGGGACTTGCCAACGGTGAAAGAGCTGCAAACACAATCACAAACAATGAAGTTTCTACTTTAATATCAGAAGAAATACTAGAGGATGGAAAACCAACTACTTTTGAAATTACAGCAACAGGTAGTGAACCTTTAATGGTATCCATATCTTGGACTGATCCACCACCTAGTACCTCCTTTTTTACAACCACTTACAATACGGCAATAGACGATAGTACACCAGTAATAATTAATGACCTAGATATTACGCTCTCAAAAGATGGTACGGATTATTATCCGTGGAAGTTAAATCCAGCTAGTCCGTTTTCTGCTGCGACCCGAAACAGCTCAAATGACGTTGATAATTTTGAAAAAATTGAAGTAGATACACCTACCAGCACTGGTACATATACTTTAACTGTAGATCACAAAGGTTCTTTATTAAATGGGAATGACCAAAATTATAGCTTAATAATTACAGGTGGTACACTAACTTCTTTAAGTAATGAAGAGTTCAGTGCGTTAGATCGTAGTTTATATGTTTATCCTAATCCAGCCAAGGATAATGTAACCTTAGCAAATACTTCAAATATTAAATTAGATAAAATAGAAGTTTATGACAGTTTAGGAAGATTAGCCTTAAAACAGAATTTAGACTCCGTAGCAGGAGACAATAAAATTGATATTAGTCGTTTATATAGTGGACTGTATTTCTTAAACGTCTATACAGATTTCGGAACTATTACTAGGAAAATTATAAAATCAAATTAATATCATAAAATAAATAAAAAAAAAGAGTCTTATTTTTTAGACTCTTTTTTTTATTACATTGTTAAAGTAAAAGCTGTTTTTTTATCTTGGATTTAAAGATATTTGTTAATATAAAATTAATCATATTATGTTTTGCTTTGTGTTGTACTTTTTCAAATACAGCACAAACCAAAAAAAAAGCACCAATAAATAGCTCTTCTTCCGGTTCCAATTCCGGAAACAGCTCAACAACACAAAAGCCTAAAGCTTCTATAAATCAATATCTAATAATTTCTAAAGAACAAGACACAACTTTTGTAGATACTACTCTTACAGTTCAAAAAGAATATAAGTACAACTATCTTAGAAAGGATAATTTTAACCTTATTCAGTTTGCCAATATCGGTCAAACATATAATACCTTGAGTTTTAATAGCTCGTCAACAAACTTATTACCATTATTTGGGGCAAGGGCACGCCACTATAATTATATGGAAATTGAAGATATAAACTATTTCCACGTACCAACACCACTCTCAGAATTGTTTTATAAAACAGCTTTTGAGCAAGGACAGATACTAGATGCTTTTTTTACGATAAATACATCCGAGAGATTTAATTTTTCAATAGCTTACAAGGGATTACGCTCATTAGGAAACTACCTAAACGCACTTACAAGTACTGGTAATTTTAGGTTAACAACAAATTACCGTTCCAGAAATAATAAGTATAATATGCGAGGGCATATAGTACTTCAAGATTTGTTAAACCAAGAAAACGGTGGGCTTACAGATGAAGATGTAGCAAGATTTGAAGCAGGAGACGAACAAGTAACAGACAGGTCCGTATTTGACCCCAATTTTGAAAACGCTGAAAATATATTAGAAGGCAAGCGCTTTCATTTAGAGCATTCCTATGATTTGATATCCAAAAAAGACTCCCTATCCTATTCGCTTCTAAGAATCAATAATACGGTATCATTTGAAGACAAATTCTACCAATTCGATCAAACAACAGCAGCTTCAGATTTTTTTGGCGAAGCATTCAGTACACCAATCAATGATAAAGTAACGTTAGAACATTTTTATTCAGATATAGGCGTGTCTTTCTCAAACAATATCCTCGGAAATCTAAATTTTAGAGCAACATATAATGATATCAATTACGGCTATAACAGTTTAGTCTTGCTCAATAATGAAACAATAACAAACAGAATAAAAACCAATTTTCTTGGATTCAAAGCAGGATACCAAAAGCAATTAGGGGCAATAAACCTAAACGCAAACATAGGGGCAAACCTTTCAGATGAAATAAAGGGTAATTACCTAGATGCCAATATAAGTTACCGAATGTCAGATGATTTAAACTTATCGGGTGGGTTAAATATAAACTCAAGACTACCAAATTACAACCAATTACTATATCAAAGTGATTATACCAATTATAATTGGGACAACCAAGGCACATTCAACAACATAAATACCCAACAAATCTCAATTACAATAAATTCAAAAAAATACCTTAAAGCAAAACTAGACATCACCAATATAGACAACCACACTTATTTCAATCAAGAGAACGTAGTTAACAACGTTAAAGTAATCAAGCCCGTTCAATATAATAGTGCCATCCAATACCTCAGGCTAAAAGTCCAAAAAGAAATACGTTATGGAAAGTTTGCGCTAGACAATACAATATTGTATCAAAATGTCTCGAACGGAGACAATATACTCAATGTCCCAAACTTTGTAACAAGAAACACACTCTATTACACAGACGAAGTTTTTAAAAAAGCACTCAAATTCCAAGCAGGAGTTATCTTTAACTATTTCACGCAATACAACGCCAACGGTTACGACCCATTGTTGGCAGAATTTTATACACAAAACGATGTCAAAATAGGAGGCTTCCCAAGGCTAGACTTTTTTGTAAACGCCAAAGTCAGGCAAACACGTATATTCATCAAAGCAGAGCATTTCAATTCCTCATTCACAGGCTACAACTATTTTGTTGCACCAAACCATCCCTACAGAGATTTTACAATAAGGTTTGGCCTAGTATGGAATTTTTTCCTCTAGGGCGTTACCTCTCCTAAACGTCGAGGTCGGGCTTTCGGTAGTCGCTCTTTTCAAGGAGCTCCAACAAAACCTCAATCCCTAACGCAAAAGCCAAGTATATAATGTAACTTAATTACCTATATATTAATCAATTGTCGAACAATTAAAACCCCACATAAAATAAACAGTTTTTTTGCTTGTTTAAACCGTAAAAGCATTTA
>CAYSVY010000039.1:0-10132 GCA_964434705.1 uncultured Flavobacteriaceae bacterium | reverse complement strand
ATTAAACAATTTCTTTTTTAATGCAGGAATATTTTTGATAAATAGGTTTATCATTTGTTCTGAGGCATCAAAATCTGCAATTACACCATCTTTGAGCGGTCTTATTGTTTTAATATTTTCATGGGTTTTTCCTTGCATCATGTTGGCTTCTTTACCTACGGCTATAATTTTACCGGTAAGTCTATCTCTAGCAACTATTGATGGGCTGTCTACCACAACTTTATCGTTATGGATAATTAGCGTGTTTGCTGTGCCAAGATCTATGGCTATTTCTTCTGTTAGGAAATCAAAAAATCCCATACGTTTTTTTCAGTGTTTCTAAGTAAGTGTTTGTTTAAAATGCCGATTGGTAAATGTAATAAATCTAAATAAAAATCAAGATGTATTTCAGCCCAAATTATTTGTCGTTTAAGACTTTAACGAAATAAAACCTGGTTTGGATTGTTAGGACTAGAATAAATTTTGAATTAATATGCTTAACCTGCTATTTAGTGTTTAAAATGCCTTGTTCCAGTGAATACCATAGCCATGTCATTTGAGTTGCAATAATCAATACTCAACTGGTCTTTTATGGAACCTCCAGGCTGGATTACGGCTTTAATTCCAGCATTGTCTGCAATTTCAACACAATCAGGAAAAGGGAAAAACGCATCACTGGCCATAACAGCACCGTTTAGGTCAAAGTTGAAAGATTTTGCTTTATGTATAGCTTGGTTTAAAGCATCTACGCGACTTGTTTGCCCAGTACCGCTTGCACATAATTGTTTATTTTTAGCTAATACAATAGTGTTAGATTTGGTGTGTTTGCATATTTTTGAAGCAAAAACCAAGTCTTCGATTTCAGAAGCAGTTGGCGATGTGTTGGTTACGGTTTTTAAATCTGAAGCATTATCAGTTTTCGAATCTCTATCCTGAACCAAAGTACCGTTTAAGCAAGATCTTACTAATTTATTTGGTAACTCAAGATCTTTCAAAATAAGTAAGATTCTATTTTTTTTGGCTTTTAAAATTTCTAATGCCTCTTTTGAAAATGAAGGAGCAATAACAACTTCACAAAATAACTTATGGATTTCAGTTGCCGTGGCTTCATCAATTTCAGTATTTGAAATTAAAATGCCGCCAAATGCTGAAACCGGATCGCCAGCCAATGCATCTACGTAAGCTTCACGAACTGTTGGCCTTTGTGCAAAACCACAGGCATTATTGTGCTTTAGAATAGCAAAAGTAGGCGCTTCGTTTTTAAACTCTAATATAAGATTAACGGCGGCGTCAACGTCTAATAAGTTATTGTAGCTCAGTTCTTTACCATGTAGTTTGGTGAATATTGCATCAAAATCTCCAAAAAAGTACCCTTTTTGGTGCGGGTTTTCACCGTACCGAAGTGTTTTTCCTTGAGTTTCGCTAATCTTCAAAACGGATTCCTTTTCAGATCTGTTGAAATAATTGAAAATAGCTGTATCGTAATGCGATGAGACATTAAAGGCTTTTGTGGCATAGATTGACCTATCGTTTTCAGAAGTAGTTCCCTGCTTTTCATTTAATAATTCTAAAAATGAAGCGTAATCGTCTACGGAAGACACACACAAAACATCAGCATAATTTTTGGCTGCAGCTCTAATCAAAGAAATACCACCAATATCAATCTTTTCAATAATATCTTGGTGTTTAGCTCCTGATGCTACTGTTTTTTCAAAAGGATATAAGTCTACAATTACCAAATCTATTTGCGGAATTTCAAACTCATTCAGCTCAGCAACATCACTGGGGTTTTCTTGCCGGTTAAGAATACCTCCAAATACTTTGGGGTGCAACGTTTTTACGCGGCCACCTAATATTGACGGATAAGATGTGACATCTTCTACAGGAACAACAGTAATGCCAAGATTTTTAATGAATTGTTCCGTGCCACCAGTGGAATAGATGGTTACGCCCAAATCATTTAATTTTTTTACAATAGGCTCTAATCCATCTTTGCTAAATACTGAAATTAATGCCGAAGATATCTTCTTGTTGCTCATAATTGGTGTAGAAATTTAAAGGCGTAAAAATACATATTTGATTAGGAAATTTAGGCTAGACATATAGCTTTATTTAAGTTTTTTGTAACAATACATTGTTGAAAACGTCCTATCTTTAAATTCGAAAAAACGAATTGTAAATGTTGGTATATCTCAGACTCTTTAAAGAGAGTTTTTCTTTTGCTTTTAATGCACTACGAAATAATAAGCTTCGTACTTTTTTATCACTACTTGGGGTAACCATTGGTATATTTTCTATAATAGCGGTATTGGCTGCGGTAGATTCTTTAGACAAAAATATTAGATCACAACTCAGCTCGCTAGATAGTAATACCATGTATTTGGCGCGATTTTCTTTTGGGCCAACTGATGTGCCACGTTGGAAACGGCAACAATTTGACAAGGTGAATTTTAATGAATACAATTATTTGAAAGACAATTTATCTGGAGCTGAGCATGTAGCCTATCAGTTATTTGTGAGACCCGAAAGTGTGCGCTACGAGTCTGAAGTGGTTAGTAATGTAAACACCGTAGTGGTGTCGCATCAGTTTGCAGATATACAGACTTTGGAATTTTCTAAAGGACGCTTCTATAACGAAGCGGAATCCAATTCTGGAAAACCCGTTATAGTTATCGGTGACGAAATTGCAAATTCGCTATTTGGAGATTTGGAGCCTTTAGGAAAAAAAGTTCGTTTATACGGTCAAAAGTTTACGGTTATTGGCGTGGTTAAAAAAGAAGGCTCAGGACTTTTTGGTGATAGTAACGACGTGTCGGTTTTTCTGCCAGCCAATTTTGTCCGAAACCGTTATGGCGACAACAACCGAAACATCAACAATATTGTTATTATTAAACCTAAGCAAGACAAAGATGTCGATGAACTAAAGGCAGAAATTGTACAGATGATGCGTAACCGCAGAGGTTTAAAACCAGATGAAATCAACACCTTTTTTATTAGCGTTATTTCAGGATTGCAGGAAGCCATTGATGGTATCATTTCATTTTTAAACACGGTTGGTGCAGTAATTAGTTGCTTTTCGTTGTTGGTTGGTGGTTTTGGTATTGCCAATATTATGTTTGTTAGTGTAAAGGAACGTACAAACCTTATAGGGATTCAAAAATCTTTGGGTGCAAAGAACAGATTTATACTTTTTCAGTTTTTGTTTGAGGCCACTATTTTAGCTGTTGTTGGAGGACTAATAGGATTGTTTTTGGTGTGGATTGGGACATTAATTGCAGATTCCCTTTCAGGCGATTTTAAGTTTGTGCTTTCCACATGGAATATAGTATTCGGCTTTGGAATTTCTGCATTCATAGGTTTAATATCTGGTGTTATTCCTGCGTTTAAAGCCTCGCGGTTAGATCCTGTTGAGGCTATTAGAACGGGTATGTAAAAGGTGTTCTCTTATGCTCAAAGGAAAAGATTATAGGGTAATTATATTTATTCTTGCCTTTTTTTTGGTTTCAACTTTTCTGTTCTTTGTTGAAATAGACCAAGTTTTCAGTATCAATAAAACTGTGTCATGGCAATGGGAAATGATTAATATTTTGTTTTGGTTATCAATGCCTTTTGCTTTAGCAGTAGTGATGCTTTTGGTTGTACTTTTTTTAATGACTTTGAAAAAACATTAAGAAAGTAATGTAGCCACTTCGGCACAAACAAATTCTAAAAAACGTTCATCGGCTACGGTAAATGGGTCTGGTGTGTTGGAGTCTATGTCTATTTGCCCAATGTTTTCACCGTTTACAAATATTGGGATAACAATTTCAGACTTTACAGTAATACTACAGGCTATGTAGTTGTCTTGCGCCGATACATCTGGTACAACAAAATTTTCATTGCTCACTGCAACCTGTCCACATATCCCTTTTCCAAATGGTATAATGGTATGGTCTGTTGGCTCGCCAATGTAAGGCCCAAGTTTCAGCTCTTGTTTGTCACCATTTTTGAAATAGAAACCAACCCAGTTATAATATTCGATGTGCTGTTCTAGCAATTTACAGATTTCAAGCAGCTTTTCGTCTTTAGTTTTGCCTGTTGTGCTGACTATAGTTTTAACTTTTGGTTTTAAATCTTCAAATTTCATTTTGGCTAAAATTTTGGTAAAAGTATCTAAAATGTTCTAGTTTAAAATTCAATTTATTTAATTTTAACAACAACAAATCATGAGTCTTAAATTGAGAGCATTGCTTACAAAATACAAACTTGTTTTAAGGTTTATCATAACCTTTGTAATGGTTTACGGTATTTTAACTTTTGCACATAAGTTGTATTTGGATTTTTCGGATGGCACTAAGTATTATCCAGATTACATGACACATTTGGTTGGTATACAATCCCAGACCTTACTCAATGGGTTGGGTTATGAAATACTTATAGAGCCACATCCGGATGAGCCATCGTTAATGGTTTTTGTAAACCAGAAATACCTTGCTAGAATAATTGAAGGTTGCAATAGCTTGAGTGTAATTATCCTATTCATTTCATTTGTTATTGCTTTTGCCGACGGTTTTAAAAAAACACTGCTGTATATTTTTGCTGGTAGTGTTTTAATTTATGGCGTTAATTTAATTAGGATCGTTATATTAACCATCGGATTGTATAACTATCCTTGGAGAGAAGAAGAACTACACACGGTTATTTTTCCATTGATAATTTACGGAATGGTATTTTTGCTCTGGATGTTTTGGGTAAGGCATTTTTCTGAAACCAAAAATGAATCTTATGCCTAAATCCTTCTTATACGGTTTAGCTATTGTCTTTATTATTCTGTTGGTTTTGGTCAGAATGTTTGAGGACGAATTGTTCTACGACCCATACTTGCTTTTTTTTAAAAACGACTATTTGTATATAGATAGCCCACGACGAGAAGTAGCCAAATTGGTCTTTTTTACATCGCTTAGATATGCAATAAATTCAATGCTGTCATTAGGAATTTTGTACTGCTTTTTTAATGATAAAAGCATTGTGAAATTTTCAACTTTTATTTATATCATAGCCTATTTTTGTTTCCTAATTCCTTTCATGTATTTTGTTATAAATCCAAAACAAGAAGACTACTATTTGTTTTTTAACGTGCGCCGTTTTTTAATACAGCCCATAATTTTGTTATTGTTGATGCCTGCGTTTTACTATTACCGCTTAAAGCGTTAATTATAAGTAAAAGGTGCATTAATCCAGGTATATTTTTTAATTTTGCACTATGGTTTTTACAGCTATACATAGAATTTTAGCAGTAACTCTATCAGTTTTGGTATTGATTTCTACGCTGACGTTTACCGTTGAAAAACACTATTGTGGTAACCATTTAGTAGATACTGCTATACTTTCCAGTGCAAAAAAATGCGGTGGAATGGATGCTGAAGATATTACTTACACAAGTAAGCCATGTTGTAAGGATACAGTTGATGTAGTTGAAGGTCAAGATGAGTTGACTAAAAATGAAGCTAGAACTTTTGATCTTGAAACCATAACACTGTTCTCATTTGTATATACTTTTGAAGAACTTTTTAAAAGCCTTGAAAAACCTTTAATACCGCATAAAAATTATGCGCCTCCCAATATTGTAAAGGACATTCATGTCTTAGACGAAACTTACCTTATTTGATTTTTTGCCATAACAAAAGTTTTAAAACTTATTGGATGTTTACATCTGATCATTACTAACGTTATGTCTAAAATCAAAAATGAAAATACATTTAATTTTTATATGTGTTCTTTTTGGGCACATAATTCAATCACAAGAACAATTAAAAGGCGTTGTGCTAGAATCGTCAACGGGTAAAGATCTACCATTGCAAGGTGCAAGTGTGTATTGGTTAGGTTCTACAATTGGCACTACAAGTATTGAAGATGGCTCATTTTCGTTGCCATATAAGTTTTCCTTTAATAAACTAGTTATAAGTTTTGTAGGGTATAAAACAGATACGCTAACGGTAAACGAAAATAAATACATAAAACATGTATTGCAGGCTACAGATGATTTAGAAACTGTTACCATTACCAGCAGAAAACAGGCCACTTCTAAATCCTATATCAAGGCAACTAACACGTTTACGGTTAATAGTGCAGAACTACTAAAGGCTGCGTGTTGTAACCTTTCGGAGAGTTTTGAAACCAACCCGTCAATAGATGTCAATTTTGCTGATGCCGTTTCCGGTAGCAAACAAATTAAAATGTTAGGACTAAGTTCGCCTTATATATTAATAACAACCGAAAATATACCAGAAATACGAGGCGCATCACAAGCCTACGGATTAAGCTTTATACCTGGTACATGGGTAGAGAGTATCCAAATCACTAAGGGTGCAGGTAGTGTTGTCAATGGTTTTGAAAGTATAGCCGGCCAAATAAATGCCGAACTTGTAAAACCATATACAGACAGTAATTTTTTTCTGAATGTTTATGGCGCAACCAATGAGCGAATGGAACTTAATATGCATTTGAATAAAGAAGTCTCTAAACATTGGAGTACGGGCTTGTATATTCATGGCAACACACATCAAGAAAAACATGATGTTAATAATGATGGCTTTTTGGATATGCCTTTGTACAATCAAATTAACCTCATGAACCGTTGGCAATATACCAATGGCGAAAAAGGTCTGGTTGGTTTTATTAATTTAAGATACCTTAATGATGAAAAGCAAGCCGGACAATTAGATTTTAATCCCTATACGGATAGAGGTACAACCAATTTTTGGGGTAGTGAAATTGATACTGAAAGATTTGAAGTTACCACAAAGTTAGGTTATGTAAACCCAGAAATTCCATACCAAAGTCTTGGTTTTCAAACAGCTTATAGCTACCATAAGCAACAATCATATTTTGGGTTAAATACATATAATATTACCCATAATAGTTTTTACTCAAACTTAGTCTATAATAGCATCATTTCAGACTCACGCCACAAGATTAAAACAGGGTTGAGTTTTACATATGACGGCTATGATGAGTTGGTGAATACCACAACTTTTGAACGCATAGAAAATTCAATTGGCGGTTTTTTTGAATATGCTTATGACAATTTGGATAAATTGACATTGACTGCAGGATTGCGAGCTGATTTACACAACAGGTTTGGTTTCTTTTTGACGCCACGGTTTCATTTACGCTACACGCCATGGGAAAAGTCAGCGTTTAGGGCATCTTTTGGAAGAGGTATAAAGAGTGCCAATATTTTTGCCGAGACACAAAATATGTTTTCGAGTTCTAGACAAATAAATATCATAGATTCTGGTGGAAAGATTTACGGTCTAGATCCTGAAATTGCATGGAATTACGGCATTAGTTATTTACAAGGATTCAATTTGTTTAATAGGAAAGCAGACATCACTCTGGATTTTTATCGTACAGATTTTGAAAACCAAGTCATAACCGATTGGGAAAACCCTTTTGAAATTAATTTCTATAACTTGGAAGGCGAAAGTTTTGCCAATAGTTTCCAGTTAGAGTTCAACCATAATACTTTTGAAAATTTTGATATGCGTTTAGCCTACAAGTATTATGATGTTCAAACCGATTACCAATCAGGACGTTTAGAAAATCCATTTATTCCGCAACACCGGTTTTTTGCAAACGCATCTTATGAAACAGAATTGACCCAGAAAGGTGCACATTGGAAATTTGATGCGACGTATAATTGGGTAAGTAAACAAAGGTTTCCAAACACCCAGTTAAGTGCGCCAGAATTTAGGTTAAGGGAATTTTCTCCAACAATTGGAACTCTAAACGTGCAAGTCACCAAAGTGTTTTCGCCGAAGTTTGAAATTTATCTTGGAGGCGAAAACGTAACCGATGTTCGCCAACCAGATCCAATTATTAGCCCAGACGACCCGTTTGGTTCAAATTTTGATACTAATTTTGTGTACGGTCCAATTTTTGGAAGTTTGTACTATGCCGGATTACGCTTTAGATTAGAATAAGAAGCCCATCCAAACCTTCCCAGAAGGAAGGCTTAAAATAATAATAAATATGTCACACTGAGCGCAGTCGAAGTGTTTCAAATAAAAACAAAAGAATATGAAAAAAGTACTTTTAATTATTACAGTGATATTGTCGAGCGCATCCTTTGCCCAAAATAAAAATGCAAAAGCCAGTATGGAAGTAGATGGCGTTTGCGGTATGTGCAAAGAGCGTATTGAAAAAGCCGCAATTAGAACCAAAGGCGTAAAGTCAGCCGTATGGAATGTTGATACCCACGAGTTGAAACTAATTTATGATGAGCGCAAAACCGATTTAAAAACCATTGCCCAAAAAGTTGCAAATGTTGGTCATGACACCAAAGAAATAAAAGCAACGGATAAAGCTTATAACTCTGTGCATGCCTGCTGTAAGTACAGAGATTCTGAAGTTGTTAAAAACCATAAAGGCGAAAAGAAGTCGAAAAATTAAGATTGGACTATAAAATGAAAAAACATAAGCCCTTGAATTTTTTCAAGGGCTTTTCAATTTTATTACTGACCATAGTCAGTGTTTATCTGTGGCGATTCGCCACTACATCATGCCAGGCATGCCACCGCCACCCATTGGAGGCATTGAAGGAGTATCTTCTTTTATGTCAACCAAAGCACACTCGGTAGTTAAGATCATACCAGCAACAGAAGCGGCATTCTCCAATGCAATACGTGTTACTTTTTTAGGGTCAATAATACCAGCTTTAAGCATGTCTACATATTCTTCAGATTTGGCATCGTAGCCAAAGTCCTTTTTGCCTTCTAAAACTTTATTGATAACCACAGAACCTTCGCCACCTGCATTTTCAACAATAGTTCGTAATGGAGCTTCAATAGCTTTGTTCACTATTTGTACACCTGTAGTTTCGTCTAAATTATCAGTGGTAATTTTCTCTAAAGTTTTCTTAGCACGTACCAATGCAACGCCACCACCAGCAACTATGCCTTCTTCAACGGCAGCGCGTGTTGCGTGTAAGGCATCATCAACGCGGTCTTTCTTTTCTTTCATTTCAACTTCAGAAGCAGCGCCAACATACAATACTGCAACACCACCTGCTAATTTTGCCAAACGCTCTTGAAGTTTTTCTCTATCATAGTCAGACGTTGTTGTTTCTATCTGCGCTTTAATTTGGTTTACTCTTGCTTTAATATCGGCTTTCTTTCCTTCACCGTTTACAATGGTTGTGTTGTCTTTGTCAATAGTTACAGTTTCTGCTGTGCCCAGCATAGAAAGGTCTGCATTTTCAAGTGAAAAACCTCTTTCTTCAGAAATTACAGTACCACCAGTTAAGATGGCGATATCTTCTAACATTGCTTTACGTCTATCGCCAAAACCAGGTGCTTTAACGGCAGCAATTTTTAAGCCACCTCTCAACTTGTTCACTACTAGAGTAGCCAAGGCTTGTCCTTCAACGTCTTCAGCAATGATTAACAACGGACGACCAGATTGCGCTACGGGTTCTAAAATTGGAAGTATTTCCTGTAAGTTAGAAATTTTCTTATCGAATAATAAAATGTACGGATTTTCTAAATCGGCAATCATCTTATCCGCATCGGTCACAAAGTAAGGCGAAAGGTAACCTCTGTCAAACTGCATACCTTCAACAACATCTACATAAGTATCGGTACCTTTAGCTTCTTCAACAGTAATAACACCTTCTTTTCCAACTTTGCCAAAAGCCTCTGCAATAAGCTCACCAATAGTATTGTCATTGTTCGCTGAGATTGAAGCTACTTGCTGGATTTTTTCTGATGAGTTTCCAACTTTTTTGGCTTGTTTTTCAAGATCTGAAGTAATGGCTTCTACGGCTTTGTCAATACCACGTTTTAAGTCCATTGGGTTGGCGCCTGATGCCACATTTTTAAGACCTTCTTTAACGATGGCTTGTGCTAAAACGGTTGCTGTAGTTGTACCGTCACCAGCTAAATCATTAGTTTTTGACGCCACCTCTTTTACCATTTGAGCACCCATATTTTCATGCTCGTCTTCTAATTCTATTTCCTTTGCAACAGAAACACCATCTTTGGTAACTTGAGGTGCACCGAAGCTTTTACTAATAATAACGTTTCTTCCTTTTGGGCCTAAGGTTACTTTAACTGCATTTGCCAATGCATCAACGCCGCGTTTTAGTCCGTCGCGTGATTCAATATCAAATTTT
>CAYSVY010000038.1:0-10216 GCA_964434705.1 uncultured Flavobacteriaceae bacterium | reverse complement strand
GATTTCTTTCCCACGCTGAATTTTCGACTCTCGCTTTGACTTTCTACAGCGAGTTTAAACTTCGAAAGGATAAAGGTAGATAAGGAATGGATTATATATTCATTTATTAAATTATTTTTAAAATGGCAGTTTTAGACCACATTTCATCGCAAGAAGCGATGGCACTAGAAAACAAGTATGGAGCACAGAACTATCATCCATTACCAGTCGTATTGAGCAAAGGCGAAGGCGTATTTGTCTGGGATGTTGAAGGCAAAAAGTATTACGATTTTTTATCTGCGTACTCATCATTAAACCAAGGGCATTGCCACCCCAAAATTGTTAGTGCTATGAATGCGCAAGCACAACGGTTGACATTAACCTCAAGAGCATTTTACAACGATATGTTGGGACGCTACGAAAAGTATGCTACCGAGTATTTTAAATTTGATAAAATGTTGCCTATGAACTCTGGTGCCGAGGCAGTTGAGACGGCATTAAAACTATGCAGAAAATGGGCTTACGAAGTAAAGGGAATAGATTTGAACAAAGCCGAAATTGTTGTTTGCAAAAATAATTTTCATGGTCGTACAACTACAATAATCTCTTTCTCCAATGATCCTATTGCACGTCAACATTTTGGACCGTTCACCGATGGTTTTATTAAAGTTGAATATGATAATTTACAGGAACTGGAAGCTGTACTTAGCACCAATCCAAATGTAGCTGGTTTTTTGGTTGAACCTATACAAGGTGAAGCAGGTGTTTATGTACCAAGCGAAAATTATCTAAAGGAAGCAAAAGCACTTTGCGAAAAATACAACGTGCTTTTTATCGCAGATGAGGTTCAAACAGGTATTGCACGTACCGGACGTTTATTGGCATCATGCGGTAATTGCTCATGTGCAAACAAAGATTGCTCAGATACGCCAGATGTTAAGCCAGATATTTTGGTCTTGGGCAAAGCTTTAAGTGGTGGCTTGTATCCTGTATCTGCAGTGATGTCCACCAACGAAATTATGAATGTTATTCAGCCCGGAAACCATGGAAGTACATTTGGAGGCAACCCCATTGCGGCTACTGTAGCCATTGCCGCTTTAGAAGTTGTTAAAGATGAAAAATTGGCAGAAAATGCAGATTATTTAGGGAAACTCTTCAGAGCCAAAATGAATAAATACATAAAAGAAAGCAACATTGTTACTTTAGTAAGAGGTAAAGGTTTGTTAAACGCTATTGTCATTAATGACGATGAAGATAGTGATACCGCTTGGAATATCTGTTTGCGTTTAAGGGATAACGGTCTTTTGGCAAAACCTACTCATGGCAACATGATTCGTTTTGCACCACCATTGGTCATGACCGAAGATCAATTGTTGGACTGTGTTTCCATAATTACAAAAACATTGGCTGAGTTTGAAATTCAATAGTCAAAAAAACTGATCATAAAAAAAGCGATTTTCAGAAATGAAAATCGCTTTTTTATTTACAATAGGTTTGTAATTAATCTATTTCAATACCCATTTGTCTATAAACTTCTTTTTGTTGCTCCATATAGCCATCCCAACCACCAGCGGCAATAATTTGGTAAGCACTCCAAGCTAAAGTTAATATGGCTAAAATCAAACCGATTAAAGCAATGATTTTTGCAGTTTTGACTTGGCTGAAATTTGAGTAGATTTCTGGTTGTGCTTTGTATGTTTTCTCATCTTTTCCAGCAAGGAAAAAGGCGATCCCAGACATAATAACACCTCCAATACCTGCGCTAAAACAGCAACAAATAAATGAGAGTATACCCAAAATTAA
The DNA here is from genome assembly GCA_964434705.1 of uncultured Flavobacteriaceae bacterium. Taxonomy (GTDB): domain Bacteria; phylum Bacteroidota; class Bacteroidia; order Flavobacteriales; family Flavobacteriaceae; genus Winogradskyella. The sequence continues at coordinate 8,434 of CAYSVY010000038.1, read as the reverse complement.
AGCGGGCGTTGCATTAGGTAATTTTTGTTGTTCCATAATAATTTAGTTAAGTGATAGTTTTAAGAAAAAATTTCCAAGAATTAAAATTACATTAATTATTGCCAATATAGTAATAATTTTATAGCCATTTCTTACTGGCTTAAATGCGTTAAACAATATAAATCCAAACATTGCGATCAAGGTGTAAATTGCAGGATACATAACGAATGCTTGAACAAACTCACCATTAAAAATCATCAAAGCTGAGCGCTGAATACCACAGCCTGGACATTCAAAGCCAAGGTACTTTTTATTTATACACGGCAACATGTATTTTTCAAATTGCGAGCATAGTATTGTCATGCTGTAAAGATAATTTTTTTCAGTAATAGTTTACCTTTGTAGTATGAATATATCAAGAGCAGTAAACTTTATTTGTATTGTTATTGGCGGAATAATCGCTATTTACGCCAATGCTAATGAACAACAAAATATCTATTTGCTTATTGGAGGTATTGTTTTGCTCATGTTTGGTATATACAGAACATCGCGCAATATCCCTAGCAAATTTGAAAAACAAGAAGAGGAGTCTTTTGTAAAATCTGAAAGAATACCTGAGGATGAAGATTAAAGTAGGCGATACCGTTGAGACTTTGGATGATGACATAACTGGTAAGGTCATTGAGGTATCTGAAAACACGATTACGATTGAAAGTAATGATGGTTTTGAGTTTCAGTTTCAGCCTTCAGAATTAATTGTAATTCAACCAAACGAAAGCATTGATTTTTCGTCTTTAGATCAAAATTTAGCTGACATAAAACTCGAAAAATCAGTTTCAAAAAGAAATAATAGAGCAGTGCCAAAGGCCAAAGAAAGACATCGGCCAACTTTTGTTGTAGACTTGCATATACATCAACTAACCGATTCTAGCAAAGGCATGACTAATTTTGATATGCTAAACCTACAATTGGATACAGCTCGCAACCAATTGGAATTTGCGATAAAAAAACGTATACCAAAAATGGTTTTTGTGCACGGAGTTGGTGCTGGTGTTTTAAAACAAGAGTTGCATACCATACTGAGGCGCTACAATAGCGTGCAGTTTTATGATGCCAATTACAAGACGTTTGGCTTAGGTGCAACCGAGGTTAAAATATTCCAGAATATAGCACCTTAATTTTCTACCGTAATGATTGTGGGATCTGGACTATAAGTTCCAAAATTTAATACATCAGTACTTAAAATTTCTATGCCCAAGTTTAGTATGGTGAAGGTTGTGGTAAAGGTTCTTGTATATTGCGTATCTCTAAATCCAGCATCGGGAAACGCTTGAGTAGCTGTTGGTTCAAGGAATCGTGGAAGTTGGTTTGGTTCATCCGTAAGGAAGTCGTTTGTTGGGTTTTGGTTTTCGTCTTCGTCCTCCAAACGTGTAAGTGTTCCATCGTTGTCATCATCTTCTTCTAAATAATCTGGAGTACCATCGCCATCAGTATCTCTTGGGTTGGTTGAAGGATCACCATCACCATCGTTATTATCATCTTCGTTAATAGTTAGCACATTGTCATTATCATCATCTTGATCTATATAATCAGGCAGTCCGTCACCATCGGTATCTCTTGGGTTAGTTAAATAGTCATTGTCACCATCAAGATTATCATCTTCGCTAGCATTAGGTATGCCATCGTTGTCATCATCAATTACAGTGGTTTCAATAATTACAGTTCCGCCAGTAGCCTCATAGTCTTCATTTACAAGTAAGTTTGGGTCTTGTAATACTTGGCAAAATTCTGGCACCATGTTATACGTTCTGTAGTTGAAACTAGTAGAGCCACCAATAGTAAGTTCAATGGGGTTATCAGGGTCTGTTTCTGTAGTGAAATAGGCTTCGGTTGTAGAATTTCTGGCAAAAACCAGGCTCAACGATTCTGGCGGATCATCTTGTACATCATAAACGACATATTGTGCGGTATTGTCTTCGCACAGATCCAAATTACCATCGAAAGAGAGGTTTACTGTAATGATATCGCCATCATCACAGGATTGTAGACCGAAAACTAAACAAACAAGAACAAAAACATAGCGCATAAAGAAAATCGTTTTTTCAAAAATAATCCATTTGTAAAATTATAACGTCGCTTATTAAAAATAATTTTAATCTCTTATTTTTGCGCCATGCAAAATGTATATTTAGACAACGCAGCCACTACGGCGTTACGTCCAGAGGTTATAGATAAAATGACAGAGGTTTTACGCAATAACTACGGCAATGCCTCATCTACTCATAGTTTCGGTAGGTCTTCTAAATCTATTTTAGAACAGTGCAGGAAAAATATTGCTTCTTATTTTAATGTATCTGCTGCGGAAATCATTTTTACTTCTGGTGGTACTGAGGCGGATAATCTCGTACTACGAAGTGCTGTTCGGGATCTTGGTGTAAAACATATCATAACTTCAAAAATAGAACATCATGCCGTTTTGCATACCGCACATCAATTACAAGAAGAATATGGTATCGATGTGTCTTATGTGAAATTAGACCAATTCGGTACGGTAGATTATGATGACTTATCAAACTTACTGAAACTGTACCCCAACACTTTGGTCAGCTTAATGCATATAAATAATGAAATCGGTAATGTGTTGGATATTAAACTGGTTTCGCAATTGTGCAAGGAAAATGGTGCGCTTTTTCATAGTGATACCGTTCAATCCGTAGGGCATTTTAAATTGGATTTACAAGAAATCCCAGTAGATTTTATTGCCGCGAGTGCACATAAATTCCACGGTCCAAAAGGTGTCGGCTTTTGTTTTATTAGAAAGGATTCAGGATTAAAACCTCTGATTTTTGGTGGCGAACAAGAACGTGGCTATAGAGCCGGAACAGAAGGTCTTCACAATATTTTAGGAATGGATATTGCCCTTAAAATGGCCTATGACAATCTTGAAGAAGAATGTAAAAAAGTAAAGAGACTGAAGACTTATTTTGTGCAACAGCTTGAGGATAAATTAAGTGGTTGCCATTTTAATGGTCATAGTAAAACCTTAAATAAAAGCACTTATACTTTGCTTAATGTTTGCTTGCCTTTACCGCCTGAAAAGGCCGCCATGTTACAGTTTCAACTAGATTTAAAAGGTATAGCCTGTTCTAAAGGTAGTGCCTGCCAAAGTGGTAGCGCTATGCAGTCTCACGTATTGACAGCAATCCTACCTGAGGAAAAATTAAAACGTCCGTCGGTACGCTTTTCGTTAAGTGTATTTAATACCGAAAGTGAAATTGATTACGTGGTAAATACCTTATGCGAATTTGCCAAAGGTTAAAGCCTTGCAGATAAACGCACGTTAAAAACCCGTGGCGTTAAAAAATTAGGAATGGCGAACTGGCGTTTACTGTTTACATCTCTTACCCAAGTATTGGTAATGGCATTTTGGTTATTGAACATGTTGTAGATTTCAAAACCAATGGATAAATCCTTGAAAGCACGTTTCCACTTTGCGTTATAGGTTTTGTCCCTATCCACAAGCACATAAGAAATACCAAGATCCGCTCTTCTGTAATCCCGTAACCGTAATTGAAAATCATACGGATCAGCATAACTTGGCGAACCTCCAGGAACACCAGTGTTATAGACCAAGTTTAAATACATTTTCAGATCAGGAATATTGGGGACATAATCTTGAAACAGCACACCAAATTTTAAGCGTTGATCCGTTGGTCTGGCAATGTAACCACGATTGTCTATGTTTTCTTCGGTTTTAAGATAACCAAAACTGAACCACGATTCAGTACCGGGAACAAACTCGCCATTAAGCCTTAAATCAAGTCCGTAGGCATATGCTGTTGCATTATTTCTGGCTCGGTATCGTATTCTAACATTTTCAATGGTATAAGGATTGACATCGCTCAAGCCTTTGTAATAAGCTTCGGAAACCAGTTTAAATGGCCTATCCCACATTTCAAAACTGTATTCATTTCCTAAAACTATATGAAATGATTTTTGCGCTTTAACATTGGGTTGCACAACGCCAGAAGAATCGCGCAGTTCCCTGTAAAACGGTGGTTGGTAATATAAGCCACCAGCAACTCTAAACAACATATCGCTTTCCCAGTCTGGTTTAATAGCAAATTGTCCACGCGGACTAAATACAATTTGGGAGTTACTTTCAATGTTTTCGCCACTCACGGTCCAGCTATGGGCACGGACACCAACATTATAAAATACATCATTTTTGCCCCATTTTGTGTTTTTACTATACTGAGCAAAAGCCTGGAGCCTGTCTATTTTTATTTTGTTGAGCGCTCTTATATTTTGAAACGCAACAAGTGGTCCACTAAACGGTGTGCCAGGTTGTAAATTGGGTTGTGCTAAATCTGGAGGTCTAATGGAAAATCCTGCGGAATCAATAACTTCTGATTCTACCAATCTGTCCCTTATGTCTTCATGGGTGTATTTTACTGACCATTCAATAGTACTTTCATCATCAACATCATAATTACCACGGTGTTCTAAATTAAAAATGAGTGCATCAAGATCATTTCTTGCACGTGTGAATTGTGAACCAATACCTTCGGTGAATTCGACTTCACCTAAATTTTCATTACCTATGTTTGTATTGACTTCGCCCAAGCGGTATTGCGCTAAAATGTCAAAATACTCTTGTTCCGTAGCATGATAGGCAGAACCAATTAGCTTTAATGTGGTTTTATCATTTAAAAAATAATTGGCTTTTAATGCGCCAAAATACGTTTGGTATTCAGTACGTTCTTGACCTTCGTAAAAAACGACTAACGCAAGCGGATCTTGTAAAGTTCCAAAGTTTGTTTGCCTGTTTTCTGGTTGAAAATTATACTGGTTGAGCGATATATTCCCCAAAAAATTCAAGTGGAATTTATCAGTAAACCTATACGTCAAGAAAGTCTGCGCGTCAGCAAATACAGGCTCAACATTGCCATTGGTTTCTAAATTATTTAAAATAAGCGAATTGTCTCTGTAACGCAATCCAGCAATGCCCGAAAATTTACCGTTTTTTGAAATCGTTTGGCCAGAAACACTACCACCGAGCAGGCTTAAGTCAGCCGTTAAGCCTTTGTCTACTGGATTTCGGTAGGTGATATCTAAAACTGATGAAAGCCTGTCGCCAAACTTAGATTGAAAACCACCTGCTGAAAAATCTACATTCTGGACTAAATCTGTATTCACAAAACTTAAACCTTCTTGATTCCCTGAGCGTATTAAAAAAGGTCTGTAAACTTCAATTTCATTGACATAAACTAGATTTTCGTCAAAATTGCCACCACGCACAGAATATTGTGTACTTAATTCGTTAGATATGTTTACACCTGGAAGCGTCTTTAAAATATTTTCAACACCTGGTTGCGCGCCTTTAATAGTTCTTATAATTGAAGGGGAAATACTGGTTACACCATCTACTTTTTGACGTGTGCTGGAATTTAAAACTACTGTGGCAATTTGTTCAACATCGGTTTTCATTACCGGATTGAACTCTAGTTCTTGTCCGTTTTTTAAGTTGAATTTTACCTCTACGCGTTTATGCCCAAGGTGTGTAAAGGTTAGTGTAACTTCTTGGTCTGAAGAAATTTTTATTTCGTAAAACCCATTCGCATTTGTCGTTGTTCCTGAGCCGTCATTGCCTTTAATGTTAACGTTCTCAATCGGTAAATTGTTTTCGTCCAAAATAACACCACGTATAATTCCGGATTGTGCATAACTTATAAAGGCCACAAAAATTAGGGCAATTGTAAGTAGTGAGTTAAGTGGTTTCAAGCAGTTTAGTTTTGTTTTCTAAAAAAGATTGCTTCAAATGTAGAATTATTTCCGACATTATCCGTGACAATGACCTTTAAATTATTTTCTACATCAGTAACGATATTGTCATTAAAATCGTGTGTGAGCGTGTTGGTTTTGTAGTCGTATTCCATTAAAATCCATTTTCCGTTAACTGTTGCTCTGTATTTTGAGATGCCTGAAAGGTCGTCGGAAATTTTTAATTTAAGGTAACGGTACTTACTTAGCCATTTCTTATTGGTAAAATTTAAGGGTTTTATTTTGGGTGGTATGGAATCCGTTGCCAAAATAAATTGCCCCATGCTTTTACTTCGGGCTATTAGCGTATCTCCTTTTCGTTTTGTGCTAACGTAACTCGGTTTTTTATAATAACCATAAAGTCTTGCAACAAACAATTTGTTTTTATCTTTTGCTTTGTATTTGCTAATATCATAGTTGATTACAAAATTCTTTTGTAACGGAACGGTATTTTTGTGCAATGAAATGGTATCGCAATTTGTGTTAAAATCTATAGGAATATCTTCATAAACCGAATTGGGGTAAATGGTTACCGAACTAAAATCACCTTTTAAAACAGTAGTCTCAGATTCTTTGATGATGTGTTTTGAGGTTTCTTGCTCAAAATCAACTTCCTTCTTTGATAGACTGTTTTGTCCTTCAATAGGAATTGTAAGTTGTGTTGTATTTCCGTTATAGTCTTTAATTATCGTTTTGTAGACATAGTCCGTGCTGTCTTCAATTTTTACATAGCCATCATCAACAATATCTTTGAACATACTGAGCGGATTATTAGCTTCTACAAACAATTTTTGACTTCTGGTTTTTTTAGTTTTCCAGAGCTCGTAATCAATATATCTGTTAAGGTGTTTCGTTTCATAAAAACTAAAGCGTTTAAAATCCATTTCAAACACTTTTTCTCCATTAAAGGTAGAAATTATATTGCTTACGCCATTATTGTTAGGGGCTAAATCTTGCTTATCGTAGCTTACTACACCAAACCCAATTTGTCCTAAAGCCTTTATTTTTTCAACTTCGTAATTGCCGTCTTGCTTTGGGATTAAACGAAGCTGTACCCGTTTTTGCTTACCATTTACTGTGGCGTTTTCATTTTTTGGATACGCATAAACCGCAGAGATAAAGGGTTTTCTCGTGTCCTTCACACCAATTCCAAACAACATAGGATTGATTGGGCGCTCGGCATTATCACGAATTTCAAAATGTAAATGCGGACCGCCAGAACTACCTGTATTTCCAGAGTAACCAACAAGCTCATTTGTTGCAATTTTCAGTTCTTCTGGATTAGGAAATACCTGAACTTCAAATTGTTCTTGTTCGTATTGGCAATCTTTAATATAGGCTTCTATTTTAGGTGAAAACTTCTTTAAATGCGCATAAACAGTTGTGTAGCCATTAGGATGCGTAATGTAAAGCGCTTTACCATAGCCGTAATGTGCAATTTTAATCCTACTCACGTAACCTTCAGCCGCAGTGTATACTTTTAAACCGGTTTTCTGTTGTGTTTTAATATCCATTCCAGAATGAAAATGGTTGGAGCGCAACTCCGCAAAAGTCCCTGAAAGCACTGGTGTTATATCCAATGGGTTTCTAAAATAGTCTTGCGGATAGTCATATTGTGCATAAAGGCACATTGGAATAAACAGAAGGAAAAGAATGACTTTCATAAAATAGGACTAATAAAGCTAAAATATTAATTTGAAGTGATAAAGCAAACCAATATTCTGTATTATTTTTCCTAATGTTTAACGAACGCGATTCAAATCTATTTTAAAATTAAATGTAAAAAATTGGGTTATTTGAAATGGTATGTTAACTTTGTTATCATAGTATTTGAGTTTTTACATGAGTAAAATCGAAGACATCGTTGGTGCTTTAGAGAATAAAATATCTAGGGTTTTACATAAGCAAGAAGTTTTAAAGCAAACTAATGCAAAGCTTACAAAAAAACTTGAACAGCAACAGCAACAATTGTTTGAATACCAAGAGCAAATTAGCCAATGGTCCGAAAAATACGAGACACTCAGAATTGCAAACTCAATGCTTGGTAGTGACGAAAACAAAAGAGAAACCAAACTCAAAATAAACACGCTCATTAGAGATATTGACCATTGTATAGCACAATTGTCAGAATAGTGTAAATAGAAATTATGTCAGATAAACTCAAAATAAAGCTATCCATAGCTAATAGAGTATATCCGCTTACCATTGAACCTAGTCAAGAAGAAGGATTGAGAAAAGCGACTAAAAAAATCGAGGACATGATTACTCAGTTTGAGCAAAGTTACTCGGTAAGAGATAAGCAAGATGTACTGGCAATGTGTGCTTTGCAATTTGCGGCTCAAGTAGAGCAAAAGTCTATAGATAAGGCTTATGTGAATGAAGAAGTTCAGGAAAAGTTAGAGGCTTTAAATGATCTTTTAAAAATGCACATTTAGTTAACGTTCTTTAAAATAAAAGGTTACTGCCTACATTAGTTATATTTTTTGATAAACTCAACGTTAATTCTTTAAAAAGGGTGAGTTTAAGTTGTAAAATCGTGCTGTTAATACTTTGTATTTAGACAGATTTTTGATCAGCTTGTTAGCCCTAAACTTGTTTTTAAGGAGTTTATACAGAATCCAAAACTGATGTA
>CAYSVY010000037.1:0-10436 GCA_964434705.1 uncultured Flavobacteriaceae bacterium | reverse complement strand
GTATTCATTATACAGTAGTCTTTTTTCGGTATTATTTTTTGAGTTCTTTCCTCAAATACTTTGCCGTATGGCTTTTTTTATATTTTATAATTTGTTCTGGAGTACCAGTAGCTACTACTTGTCCGCCACCTTTACCGCCTTCGTAACCAATATCTATGATATAGTCAACGGTTTTTATAACATCTAAATTGTGTTCAATAATTAAAACCGTATTGCCTTTATCAACCAGTTTATTTAAGACTTTCATGAGCACACGGATATCTTCAAAATGAAGTCCAGTTGTGGGCTCATCTAAAATGTAGAATGTGTTTCCGGTATCTCGTTTACTTAACTCGGTCGCCAGTTTGATGCGCTGTGCTTCACCACCAGAAAGCGTAGTGCTTTGTTGTCCGAGCGTGATATAACCTAAACCAACATCCTCAATGGTTTTTAACTTTCGGAATATTTTTGGAATGTGCTCAAAAAATGATACGGCTTCTTCGATAGTCATATTCAATACATCGCTGATTGATTTTCCTTTATATCGAATTTCAAGCGTCTCGCGGTTAAAACGTTTGCCTTGACAGGTTTCACATTCCACATAAACATCTGGTAAAAAATTCATTTCAATAACGCGCAAACCACCGCCTTGACAGGTTTCACACCGACCGCCTTTTACATTAAAACTAAAGCGTCCCGGTTTGTAACCACGAATCATCGCTTCTGGAATCATCGCAAAAAGCTTGCGGATTTCGTCAAAAGTTTTGGTGTAGGTTGCTGGGTTGCTTCGCGGAGTTCGGCCAATTGGCGACTGATTGATGTCTATAACCTTATCGATATGTTCTAAACCTTTGATACTTTTGTAGGGCATTGGTTTTTTAACACCGTTAAAGTAGTGGTTGTTTAAAATTGGGTATAGCGTCTCATTAATTAACGTAGATTTCCCACTGCCCGAAACACCAGTAACGCCAATCATTTTTCCCAACGGAAACTCTACATCGATGTTTTTAAGATTATTGCCTGTACAACCTTTCAGAACCAGTTTTTTACCATTTCCTTTTCTGCGTTTTTTTGGAATTTCAATCTCTTTTTCACCATTGAGATATTCCGCCGTGAGCGTATGATGCTCCAGCAATTCTTTTGGTGAGCCTTCACTAATAATCTCGCCACCATGCTTGCCTGCAAAAGGGCCAATGTCAATAACATGGTCGGCACGTTCTATCATGTCTTTATCATGTTCTACCACGATTACTGAATTCCCCACATCACGAAGCGATACCAACGAGTTGATTAACTTTTCATTATCACGTTGGTGTAAACCAATACTCGGTTCATCTAAAATGTATAGTACACCGACCAATTGTGACCCAATTTGTGTGGCTAATCGTATGCGCTGTGCTTCGCCACCAGATAAGGATTTTGAGCTTCGGTTTAGGGATAAATATGTTAAGCCAACATCAAGTAAAAACTGCACTCGGTTTTTTATCTCTTTTATGACTTCTGAAGAAATTTTTTGTTGCGTTTTAGAAAGGCGATCGGTTAACCCATCGAGCCATTCCGCCAATTCCACAATATCCATATTGACCAAATCGGCAATGTTTTTTCCATCAACTTTAAAGTAAAGAGATTCTTTTTTAAGCCTTGAACCATGGCAAGTTGGGCATTCAATTTCATCCATGTAGTCTTTAGCCCAACGTACTAAAGATGTAGAATTGGATTTATGTTGACTTTCAATAAACTTGGCAACACCTTCAAAATCAATATTGTAGTTTCTGGAAACGCCTAATAGCTTACTTTCCACCGTAAATTTCTCATTGCCACCATAGAAAATCATTTGTTTCGCTTCTTCAGGAATGCTTTCCCAAGGGTCGTTCAACGAAAAATCAAACCGTTGTGCAATGGTTTCAAACTGCTTAAAAATCCAACTTTTCTTTTGTGGTCCATGTGGCGCAATGGCGCCATTTTTTATAGACAACGATTCATCAGGAACAATTTTACGTTCGTTGACTACGAATTTTTCACCAATACCGTTGCAATCTGGACACGCCCCTTTTGGTGAGTTGAACGAAAAATTATTGGGTTCTGGATTTGGGTATGAAATTCCCGATGAGGGACACATCAAGTTTCGACTAAAATATCTTGATTTACCTGAATCTTGATCAATTACCATTAGTACGTCATCACCATGATACATCGCCGTGTTGATGGATTCCATTAGACGTTTTTCATTGTCCTTGGAAGCGTCGATTTTTAAACGGTCGATAACAATTTCAATGTCATGGGTTTTGTACCGGTCAAGTTTCATCCCTTTTTCAATGTCAACGATTTCACCATCGGTACGAACTTTTACGAAACCTTGCTTTGCTATTTGTTCAAACAGTTCACGGTAATGTCCTTTTCTTGAGCGAATAATAGGTGCTAAAATATTAATGCGCTTGTCTTTGTAAGCATCGAGAATTAAGTCCTTGATTTGCTCATCGTTGTAGCTTACCATTTTATCGCCAGTTTCATAGCTATAGGCATCCGAAGCTCTGGCAAATAATAGGCGCAGAAAATCATAGATTTCGGTAATAGTTCCAACCGTTGAGCGTGGTGACTTACTTGTTGTTTTTTGCTCGATGGCAATTACAGGTGATAACCCATCGATTTTATCAACATCTGGACGCTCCAAGCTTCCCAAAAACTGACGAGCATAAGCCGAAAATGTTTCTATGTAGCGCCTTTGACCTTCGGCATAAATGGTATCAAATGCTAATGAAGATTTACCACTACCCGAAAGTCCAGTTATAACAACAAGCTTTTCTCTAGGTATGGTAACGTCAATGTCCTTTAGGTTGTGGACACGTGCGCCTTTAACTTCAATAGCATCATCAAATGTGGTCATAAATTTTGTGTCTGCGTGATAAATTAGCAAAGTTGCAAAGGTACAATTTTTAGGTGTTAAATTGTATTAAAGCTTACGGCTATAATTCTTATTTTCGTGTCACGAAAATTAAACTTTACGATATGAAATTACTAGGTATTGGCTCAAGAATTAATCATCCAGAATACGGAAAAGGTGTTGTGACAAACGTAACCTCACAACACTATTGGGTAACCTTTATTGATACGGGTTTAGAAACTATTGAACTAGATGCAGAGTTTGACGTTATTGAAGCTTCAGATGATGATGTAGATACGGTGAGTTTTTATGAGGTTGAAAAAAGCCTTCGCGCAATCTTAAAAAAATGGTCTGACGCATCAGAAGTAGTCTCAATTGCGGATAAATGGAAAGGTGGTAAATTAATTTTTGAAGCTGGCGACCCAAATATGCAAGGTAAAGAAATGCCCATTGATACGTTTTTTCATAAAATTACTATGGTGCGTGACAGGCTTAGAGTTATGGAACAGAAAATCAACTCTAGTAAAAATTTGGATGAACAGGAAAAAATAGATTTACAACAATACATCACACGAAGCTATGGAAGCTTAACCAGTTTTAATGTATTATTCAAGTTGAAAAGCCAACAGTTTGTAGGGCAAAAAGGTAAGTGAAATTAGTTGATGTAACCTTGAATATCGGTTATCTCTAGCCCTAAAAACAACAGCTTGTGAAAGGTTGGTAATTGTGCACCACTTTCTGTAGTTATCCAATTTTCCCAAGTGGCTTCGAGTCCACCAATTGGGAGTATATTAATCCACATTTGGTAGCTCATGGGTTTAAAGTTGTCATCCAAATGCCAAAGATACGAGTCACCAGGAGTTGTTCCGCCAGAAGTATAAGTGACTAATAGCGCTTTTTTACCGTCTTCTGTTTCAACCAATCTGCGTTCAGTACCTCTATCAAATATTTTATATGGTGCAACCAGCCAAAACGAGTCGTTATTGAAATAGTTTTTAGCTTTTGTTATGAGTTTTTGCCTATCGATACCATCGTATTTTTGATTTATCACGTAAACCGTTGAATTTTCAGGATTGTTTAGGTTTAGTTCTACTTTAAAGTCTTTCCATTTAACCTCGCATTGGTTTTCAGTTTTATCCCATTTGTAACTATGTGCACCTTTGAAGGTCCATTCCAAATAACTGGTTGCTTCATAAGCTTTATAATCTAATGCAATAAGCATGTTTTTGGCAAGCTCATCAGCTTCAGATCCAAGTTCCCCTTGAGGTAGCTCTTCATTATATTTTATATATATAAACCCGAAAAAAAGGAGTGATGGTAAGGTGAGAAATATAACTATACCAAATACTATTTTTAGAATTCGTTTTACAGGTGATTTCTTTTTCATATCAAATAATATTTCTAATCGCTTCACGGTGGCTCAGCGGTTTTAATTGAGTTGAATTAACATAATCTAAAACAAGCTGAGGTTCAATTTTGGCATATTCTCGTAATGCCCAACCTATGGCCTTTTTAATAAAAAACTCGTCAGAATGTTTATGCGAATCACAAATTTGCGTTAATAGTTTAAAATCGATTTTCGTTTTATATCCAAGCTGAAAGAGAATGGCACTTCTGTTTAGCCATAAATTTCCATGATTGGAGAATTGATTAATTACCGTATTTATCTGTTCAGGAAATTTCATCAAATATTTTCCTAGAATTTGCTTTGCTATAAAATCTACCGAATCCCAATGTGAATTCTCCGTGATTAAAAATTGAATAAAACCAATATCGTTTATTTGATAGGTCTTTCTTTTTTCTTTTTCATAAATCTCTATGGCACAAAGGTGTAATTCCCGTTGTGGTTCATTATAAAGTAACCTGCAAATATCTTCCAAATTACTTTTGAGCTCTTCCTTATGATTTGCCAATGTGGCATTTAAAAGTTGGCGTCTAAGCTGAGATTTTATACCGTACAATTCAAATTTGTTGACCAGATAATTCTTCATTTGCAACGCAAAAGTTGGGTTACTATTAGCAGAAAAAGCTAATTTTAAATCTGATACAAACTTCATTTTTCTTAAAATCCAATCGCTTTGTCATCACCACGTTTGTCTGCGCCACCTTCTAAGGTTCCATCCTCTAAAACAAGGATAGCATCTACTTTTCCAATTACTGGTGATCTGCTTTCGTTTATGGGGTACCCAATTGCATTAAGTTGATTTTTTAATGTATCACTAAATCCGTTCGGTTCTAGGCGGATTTCATCTGGTAGCAATTGATGGTGAAACCTTGGTGCATCTACGGCTTGTTGCATACACATATCAAACTCATGTACATTAAGGATGGTTTGTAAAACCGAAGTGATAATTGTAGAACCGCCAGGCGTACCGACAACCATAAATAATTCGCCATCTTTTTCTACAATAGTCGGTGTCATGGAGCTGAGCATACGTTTCTCTGGCGCAATGCTGTTAGCTTCAGCACCTATTAAACCATAGTAGTTGGGTTCGCCAGGCTTGCTGCTAAAGTCGTCCATTTCGTTATTTAAAAAGAAGCCTAAGCTTTCGCAATATAGTTTTGAACCGTATGCGCCATTTAATGTAGTAGTAACTGCAACGGCGTTTCCGAATTGATCTACTATGGAATAGTGTGTGGTTTCATCACTTTCATATCCAATTATTTTTCCATGCGAAATAGAGTCTACTGGTGTAGCGCTTTTGAATGAAAAATCAGCCATACGATTTTCTAAATAAACATCACTGACCAGGGTTTCCGTTGGTATATCAACAAAATCCGGATCACCTAAATAATAACTCCTGTCGGCATAGGCTCGTTTTTCGGCTTCTGCCAAAACCTGAATTGTTTTTAGAGTATTATGTCCATAATCTTTTAAGTCGAAAGGCTCCACCATTTTCATGATTTGATTTAAAGCTATACCACCAGATGATGGTGGTGACATTGAAGTAATTGTCAAATCATCATATTGAAATGTAATTGGATCTCTCCAAATGGCTTTATATTTGTTAAGATCTTCAAGCGTAATGATACTGCCTTTTTCTTTTAAAAATGCCACAAGACGCTTAGCGGTTTCTCCCTTATAAAACTCATCACGGCCGTTTTTAGAAATTCGTTTTAAGGTTTCTGCTAATGCAAAATTGAAGACTTTGTCTCCTTTATTTAAATTTTTATTGAAAACTAATTGGTGTCCATTTACAACTTGAAATATGCTGTCGTATTTTTTAAATCTATCGGCTTGTTTTTTGGTCACTGTAAATCCGTTGTTTGCCAAATCGATTACTGGTTTTAAAACGGTTTGTACGTCTAAATTACCAAAACGTTTTTGAGCTTCAAAAATACCAGCAATAGTTCCAGGAATGCCAATAGCCATTGCACCAACAGTGCTTTTGTTTTTAATAATATTACCAGCATTATCCAAGTACATATCTTTGCTTGAGGCCAATGGCGCTTTCTCTCTAAAGTCTAATGTGCCTTTTGAGCCATCATTTAGGCGGTAAACCAAAAAACCACCACCGCCAAGGTTGCCCGCATAAGGATAAGTTACCGCCAATGCCATTTCAGTTGCCATCATGGCGTCAAATGCATTGCCACCTTGTTTCAAAATTTGTATACCAATTTTTGAGGCTTCTTCTCTGGCACTTACAACCATTGCATTCGTGGCTATTGTACCTTGTTGGTTTTCTTTTTTTGAAGTCTGGTTAGTTTCGTTTTTACAACTTAAAACGAAAACTATAAGGATGAAAATTAGTTTGTAACTACGCATTATAATTGGTATTCGCTTTCTAAAGCTATTAACTTATGTTGAGATTTTGTTCTTAAATCTTCAAAAAAAATGAAAAATTCGTTTTCAAATTCGTTGTAATAGTGCTTTAGCTCATGTGTAGACTCGTTCATTTTTGAAATACCTTTAGTCCTTCTATTCATGCCATTTAACACTTTTTGAATACCATCAATTGTGGCATAGCTCAGCAACCAGTTGTCTTTAACCATATGCGGTACTAAGTTTTTAAATCGCTCAGGCATTAGTTCAAAGTTTTGTTCAATGCTACTGTAAAAATTTTGCACATAGGTGTTCAAATCTTGAGAGCAGTATCTATCCCAGTTTTTTGCCAAAAAATGATCATAAAAAATATCAATAATAACACCACTGTAATGCCCATAGGGTTTGTGGAGTTTTTTGGTGCTTTGCCTAAAAATAGGATGTGCATCGGTGTTGCTGTCAATAAATCGGTGCAGCAAAATACCAATCTGCATTTCTGGCGGATAATCCTTGTACTTTTTTCCTCTAATGCCATCGGCAACAAAGTTTCCAAGTGTAATTAAACTGTTGTCTCCAGAAAGATAAATATGGGCCAAAAAATTCATTAGCCGAATTTACTAATTCATAATTTAGAAAGTAGGATAAACCCTTTATATTTGTCGAAAATTTATTTGCTTATATGACGCTCATTAAATCTATATCAGGAATACGAGGAACTATTGGTGGTAAGGTTGCCGACAATTTAACACCAATCGATGCTGTAAAATTTGCATCTGCATACGGTACTTGGATAAAACAACAACGCCAAAAAGAAAATTATCGCGTTGTTGTTGGTAGAGATGCACGGATTTCTGGTGAAATGATTCAAAACTTGGTAATGAATACCTTAGTAGGCATGGGAATACATGTGATTGATCTAGGGCTTTCAACTACACCAACAGTTGAGGTTGCTGTACCAATGGAACATGCAGATGGTGGCATTATACTAACTGCAAGCCACAACCCAAAGCAGTGGAATGCATTAAAATTACTTAATGCTAAAGGCGAATTTTTAAATGGTGCTGAAGGCCAAAAAATACTAGATATAGCAGAGTCCGATAATATGACTTTTGCCGAGGTTGATGATTTGGGTAAAATTACCAAAAACGAAGCGTATATAGATTTACATATTGACGAAGTGCTGAACTTACCTTTGGTAAACAAAAAGGCTATTGCCGACGCTAATTTTAAGGTTGTTGTTGATGGTGTAAACTCAACTGGTGGTATTGCTATTCCTTTGGTTTTAGAGCGTTTGGGCGTTCATGCTGTAAAATTATTTTGTGAACCAAACGGGCATTTCCCTCACAACCCAGAACCTTTAAAAGAACATTTGGGTGATCTTTCAAATGCTGTTATTAATGAAAAAGCAGACTTTGGTATTGTTGTAGATCCTGATGTGGATCGCTTAGCTTTTATGGATGAAAACGGCGACATGTTTGGTGAAGAATACACGCTTGTAGCATGTGCAGATTACGTTCTGAGCAAAACTCCCGGTAATACCGTCAGCAATATGAGTTCCACAAGAGCATTGCGAGATGTTACTGAGAAGCATGGCGGAAAATATGAAGCTAGTGCCGTGGGTGAAGTCAACGTTGTGGAGCTGATGAAAAAAAATAACGCTGTAATTGGAGGCGAAGGTAATGGAGGTATTATTTATCCGGAATTGCATTACGGTCGCGATGCATTGGTTGGCGTTGCTTTGTTTTTAAGTTTGTTAGCCGAAAAGCGAATAGCGGTTAGCGAGTTAAAAAAAACCTACCCGTTATATTTTATGAGCAAAAAGAAAATACAATTGACACCACAGTTAAATGTTAATGAAATATTGAAAACCATGGCATCAAATTATGCACATGAAAAATTGACAACTATTGATGGTGTAAAGATTGATTTTCCTGACAATTGGGTACATTTACGTAAAAGCAATACCGAGCCAATAATTAGAATTTATACTGAAGCTGGTTCTCAAAATGAAGCAGATGGATTAGCAGATCGTTTTATTGCCGAAATAGGCGCTATTGCTAATCTTTAAATTTTGGGTTTTTGTCCTTGTGTTTCCAACGCTTGTGCGTCCATAAATAAAATTCTGGCTTTGTTTTTACCTGTTCTTCTAACAATGCGTTGAATTGTCTTGTGATTTCAAATTTTGGTTCATTTTGTGGATCTTCAGAAATCATTACCAATTCAGATTCATAAAAACCACGTTTTATTTTATTGATTTTTAGAAAACCAACAGGAAAGTCATACTTCTTTGCAGTAGCTTCTGCGCCGATAAAACACGGCACTTCAATACCCATAAAAGGCAACCAAACGCTAGATGTTTTTAGTTTAGGAGATTGGTCGCTTAAAAAGGCAATCATTCTATGATCCTTATTGTTGTGAACTTCACTAATGCGGTCAACAGTTCTTTTTGTGTCCACCAATTCCGTATTGTATTTTGAACGAATACGGCGCACCAAGCTATCAAAGTATTTATTAGCAATTCGTTTATAAATCACTAAACCAGGAAGTTTGGTGTATGACTGCAAAACAATAGACCATTCATAGCTGGCGTAATGTCCAAAAAGCAAAACGCCACTTTGGTTTTTACTTTCTAACGTTCTAAACGCTTCTGGATTTTTAATTGTGAAACGTTTATCGAGTTGTGCTTTAGATATACTAAGTGTTTTTATCATTTCCAGAAACAAATCGCACAAATGGCTGTAAAATCGTTTAGTAATACCGTTAATTTCTTTTTCAGATTTTTCGGGAAAAACAAGCTTCAAATTATTTTTTACGGTAGATTTTCTATAGCCAATAATTCTGTATAACAAAAAACAAACACTATCTGAAAAAATGTATAATACTCTAAAAGGTAGTATGGAAATTAACAGGAGTAAAGGATAAATTAATATGTATGCTAACAGTTGCAAATGGTATTAAATTGAAGGGCAAATATATATTATATTTGAAGCATAATTCTTCTTTTATGCTCAATTTAAGTTTAATTACAATTATAACTATTGCGGCCAACGTTCTGTTTTCGTTCAAAGGTTTTGACGACAGGCTTTTTTTTGAACGCTATAAGTTTAATGTTGGTAGTATTAGGCGTGGTGAACATATCCGAATGTTCTCTTCTGGATTTCTCCATGCAGATATCACGCACCTACTGTTTAACATGATTACACTTTATTTTTTTGCAGATGTTGTAATTTTATCTTTAAGCAGTTTTCAATTTGTTATAATTTATGTTGCAAGCCTTGTTTTTGGAAATTTATTATCACTTTATTTTCATAAGGACGAATATTGGTATAGTGCCATTGGTGCCAGTGGAGCAGTAACCGGTATCCTATATGCTGCTATATTATTACAACCAAGTATGGACCTTTACATGTTTTTTATACCTATTCCTATACCAGGTTATATTGTTGGAATTGGCTATTTATTGTATTCTATTTACGGTATTAAAAACAGAATAGGTAACATTGGCCATGATGCACATTTTGGCGGGGCTGTTGGTGGTTACCTTGTAACCTTGATTTTAATGCCAAGTCTATTTGAAACCGATCTTGGTCATGTTGCTTTATTGGCCGTGCCAATAATAATTCTCTTCGTAATGTATAAAACAGGAAAGTTATCTTGAACAAGATTTTTTCAATAAAAAAGTATAAAATGTTGCGATAATTAAACTGAAAAGTTACATTTGCATCCGCAAAAATTGTGAACGTTCTTATAAAGAATTTAGGAGAGGTGCCAGAGTGGTAATGGAGCAGATTGCTAATCTGTCAACGCGTAAGT
>CAYSVY010000036.1:0-10489 GCA_964434705.1 uncultured Flavobacteriaceae bacterium | reverse complement strand
TCACCACGCCAGGAAACTGTGCCGGTAACTTCGTGATCACGCGTACGTGGACAGCAACTGACGAATGTGGAAATTCGACTTCTGCTGATCAGACCATTACCGTTCAGGATACTACCGCTCCAGTAGTAACTACAACATCTGGTGAGTTAGATGCAACTATTGAATGCTCAGATACAACTGCACTGGATGATGCCATTGCTCTTGTACCTACGGCTACCGATAACTGTTCAACTAACATCATATTAACATTGTTAACTGATGAAACTGTTCAAGATCCTGATTGTGGTAATGCTTTCACAAGAACTAGAACATGGTCGTTTGACGATGGTTGTGGAAATATCTCTGACGTATTCACTCAAACTATAAACGTCATTGACACTACTGCGCCAGTGTTAGTCACAACAGATTTCGATCAAAATATTACATCAAATTGTGGTGATATTCCCGAAATACCAGACTTAATCTTCGAGGATAACTGTTCTGCTGATGTAAATGTTGTTTTTGATGAAATGATAACTTTCCTAAATGATATTGATTATGAAATAGTCAGAACATGGACTGTTGATGATGGCTGTGGAAACGAAAGCATATTCAGGCAAATAATTACTGTGCTTGGTCTATCAATTGATTCTGCAGATGGAGATAGATGTTGGGATGATGGGGAGATTGATCTATTTGACTTCCTATCTGGTGATGTTGATCCTAACGGAACATGGTCAATAGTGATAGGGAACGATATTTCGTTAAATGGTAATTTATTTACACCACAAGAACAAGATTCAGACAATACTTATACATTCAGATACACTGTAGATGATCCATGTCCAATACAAATAGATGTGAATATCTCTATCAATGATGATTGTATCGTATTGCCATGTACTGCAGACGAAGTAGAAATATCAAAAACCGTTACTGCCAATGGTGATGGTGTTAATGAATTCTTCCAAGTAACTGGTGTTGAAACTTGTGGATTTGTAACTGAAGTACAAATATTCAACAGATGGGGCGCTATGATATACAAGAACAATAATTATGAGAACGACTGGAATGGTCAAGCCTCAGGATCATCTGTAGGTAATGCAAATACAGTACCAACAGGAACATATTATTACGTGGTTACTCTTAGAAATAGTGGTCTAGAGCCATTTGCAGGACCAATTTACGTTGTAACCAATCAATAATTAAAATTTAGAAAAGTAAAAACTGATACCTATGAAGTTAAATAAATTTTACGGCATTTTAATAATGTTACTGATGTCATCAGTAGCATTTGCTCAGCAACTTCCGCAGTTTACTCAATATATGTTTAATACCATATCTATCAATCCCGCATATGCCGGATCTAGAGAAACATTTAGTGCAGTAGGACTACACAGAAGTCAATGGGTAGGTTTGGATGGTGGCCCCGAAACCCAAACCCTATCCGTACACACACCACTTAAAAACGAAAAGATTGGTCTCGGCCTCTCCTTTATAAATGATGAACTTGGGTTTGAGAACTTCTCATATATATATGCAGATTTTTCATATACAATTCAAACAGGAGCAAACACTAAGCTTGCTTTTGGGTTAAAAGGTGGAGCAACCGGCTATACGCTTGATGGAGACTATCAACTATCTGAAGCTCAAGATCCATTGATTTTTGGTTTTGAGGACCGATGGGATTTCAATGTTGGTGCGGGTGTGTATTGGCACAGTGATAGATGGTATATGGGATTATCTGCACCAAGAATATTAAGAAACGAATACTCTGGTGAAGGCGATTTTGAAGCGCTTGAACGTGTTAGTTATTATATTACTGGTGGCTATGTTTTTGACCTAAGCCCTAGCGTAAAACTAAAGCCTTCGGTATTGTTAAAAGCAACAAACGGCGCACCATTGTCCTTTGATGCTTCAGCAAATTTTTTATTTAATGAAAAATTTTGGATAGGTGCCGGCTACAGGGTAAACGAACAAGCCGGTGCTATTGGAGGCATTGCTGACTTTCAAGTATCAAAACAATTACGAATTGGATATGCCTATGAATATCCGATCTCTGATATAAGACCATTTACAAGCGGTACTCACGAAATTCTACTCATGTTTGAAGTATTCAAAAGTAGAAGAATTAAATCTCCTAGATACTTCTAAAAAGCAGATAATTATGAAAAACAGATTACTACTTATAGTTTTTGCACTTTGCTTTACATCAAGTTTTGCACAGTTGAAGTTGGCCGATAAGTTCTTCAAAAGTTACAGCTATATAAAAGCAATAGAGCTGTATGAAATAGAAGCCAAAAAGGGTGATAGCTCAATGCATGTTTTAACTAGGCTTGGTGATGCATACTACAATAATTCCAAAACTGATAAATCAGCACTTTGGTATGGTTTAGCCGTTGAGAAGTATGAAAAAAAGCTAGGTCCTGATTATATTTATAAATACATACAGTCTTTGGTTAGTACACAAGACTATGAAACAGCGAAACTATGGGCAAACAAACTAAAGCAAAAGCAAGACGATAATCCTGAAATGGAAAAGTTTATACCAGATAATTTTGATGTCTATAAACTTTCAAACGAAAAGGATGAACGCTTAATAATTAAGCTGGATAATATAGCGGTAAATAGTAAATTCTCTGATTTTGGCGCTTACGTCAATGGAGAAACTGTGTATTTTGCATCATCAAAAGATGAATCTTCAAATATTTACGATTGGAATAAAGAACCGTTTTTAGATCTATATCAGGCAAAATTAACCAGAAGTGGTAAAACCTTAAATGTCTCAGATGCGCAAAAAATCAATGGCAAAAAAATAAACACCAATTACCATGAAGCTTCAATAGCTATTACTAATGATGGTAATACGCTTTATTTTACTAGAGATAACTTGACCCGAAGAAACAGATTAGATTACACAAAAGACGGGACAACACATCTGCAAATCTTTAAAGCTACGCGAGATGAGGAAACCGGCCAATGGAAAGATCTGGAAGAATTGCCATTTAATGATGAAATTTTCTCTACGGGTCATCCAGCATTAAGTCCCGATAACAAACAATTGTATTTCGCTTCTGACCGCGAAGGTGGTTTTGGTGAATCGGATCTTTATGTTGTAGATATTTTTGAAGATGGCACTTACTCAGAACCAAGAAATTTGGGAGACAAAGTAAATACACCTGGCAGAGATTTATTTCCATTTGTAGATAAAGAAAATGTACTCTACTATTCTTCTGACGGAAGACTAAACTATGGTCTTTTAGATATTTATAAATCCAATATTTTAAATGATGAAAATGCGGAATCTGAAAATTTGGGAGAACCTTACAACTCTGGTTTTGATGATTTTGCCTACTCAATAGACTCGGAAACCAAAGAAGGCTTTTTATCTTCAAATAGAGAAGGCGGACAAGGCAGTGACGACATTTACAGTTTTAACGCCTACATATGCGAGCAGGAAATAGCAGGTGTTGCAAGAGATAAGCGTACCGATGAGGTGCTTCCAGAAACCACTGTTAGACTTATTGATAAAGATGGTAAAATAATAGAAGAACAAACTACAGATGCCGAAGGAAAGTATAAGTTTGAAAACGTACTTTGCGAAAGCGTATTTACCGTAGTAGGTTCTAAACCAGATTATAAAGACGATCAAAAACAGGTTTCAACCTCGGATGAGAATGAAAAAGTGAACCCAGCAGATTTATCGCTAGAACCACTTATTATTGACAACCAAATTGTTATTAACCCTATATTCTTTGATTTTGATAAATGGAATATTAGAACCGATGCTCAATATGAGCTAGAAAACATTGTTGATGTAATGCGCAAACACCCAACAATGGTTATTAAGATTGAGTCTCATACGGATAGTCGCGGAGGTGAGCGTTATAACATGAAACTATCGGACAGAAGAGCTAAGTCAACTCGTGACTATATAATATCAAGAGGTATTGAAGCTAAGCGCATTGAAAGTGCAATTGGATATGGTGAATCGCAATTATTGAACAGGTGTTCTAATGGCGTAAAATGTTCCAAAGCCGAGCACCAAGAAAATAGACGCTCATATTTCTATATCTTAAAAGATTAACAGAAAACCCCTTGAAATAAAAGCCACTATAAGTTATATAATGGCTTTTTTATTCTCAATAGCTTTTGTAACTTTTTTAAACGAAGTAATTTTTTAATCTTTCAAGATAAGCTTAGTTATTATATTACTTAAATTCTAATTTCCATAGCATTAAAGAATATGTTTAAATACGAGTATTCTAGCTAAAAAAATATCAAGAAATTAAATATTTAACTATGTGAATGTGCGCTTCACCTTTAGATGAGATAAAGAAGATGTATAAACTCAATAATGAGAAGTATAGATTGAGCATAAAAAAAGCCACACTATGAGTGAGGCCTATTCATTTTTTAAAATGATGTAAAGTGAACTACCGCTAACGCTTAATAAAAATATTTGTGTAATACCAGTTACCGTCTTCATCTTGTTCAGCAGAAATATCAAAATCGGTAAAATTACCAACTATGTTTTCTCTGTGTCCAGGACTATTTATCCAAGCATTTACAACTGATGAAGCAGTAGTATAGCCATAAGCTACATTTTCTGAAACTCTGATTGCATTGGCGTTTTCTTGTAAACTTTGTTTTCTCACAAAGAAATTATCATGAGATACGTTATCAACTTCAATCATATAATCAGTATGAGTAAAAGCAACAGCCTTTACTGTACCATTGCCTGTTAGTGTACTAAGTCCATTGGTTATCCGATATTCATTTATAAGCTCTAAGATTTCAATTTCTATAGGTTTAGCCAAAGGTGGACTATCAATATCCATTTCAGATATATCTTCATTATATTCCTCAGTGGAGCACGAATTTAGAGACAAAAATGCTAGAATTGCCATTAAAGGCAGGAAAGTAGAAATTCTCATAAGTAGGTTAATTTTTATTTGGGATTACTAATTTAAATATCGCTACATGAGAATTATGTTAATGAAATGTTAAAATCGATTAAAAACATGCATTTTATCGATTTTTAATGCTTTTTAACGTGATAATAGAGCAGAATAATGTTTTATATCGAAATAAAACGCATTTCAACGATGTTTTAAATAATGTGTTCTAAGGTTGTAAACGCTCAATTTTCCAGCTGTAATCTTCGAGAAGCTGGTAGCGTATTCTATCGTGAAGTCTATTGGGTCTGCCTTGCCAAAATTCAATATCAAAAGGTCTTACTAAATAACCGCCCCAATTCTGAGGTCTGTTAATTTCCTTGCCTTTATATTTATGTTCTAACTCTTTAAGTTTGGCTTCTAATAAATCCCTATCCTTAATTACTTCACTTTGTTCAGATGCCATTGCTCCCAACTGGCTTCCGCGAGGTCTTGATTCAAAATATCCATCACTGAGATTTTCGGCGATTTTTTCCGCTTTACCCTTAATTATAATTTGACGTTCAGCACCATGCCAAAAAAATGATAATCCTACATTGGGATTGGACTTAATTGCCTTACCCTTTTCGCTATTATAATTTGTATAAAAAATAAAACCCTCAAAGGTAAATCGCTTTAATAATACAACTCTACCTTTAGGATAGCCATCTAAACCAATTGTAGTAATGGTCATAGCATTGGTCTCAATATCTGGAAAGTGCTTGTCTACGTCATAAAACCAATCTCTAAACAGCTCAAGTGGATTTTCAGGGACTTGCTCTAACAACAACTCTCCTTTTTCATAAGATTTACGGTAATTGCTCAAATCCTTTTCCATAGTACTTTTTTTTTGTAAAGTTACACGATTTACAGGTCAAATACCTTACCGTCATCCGCTAAATGTACATTTTCAAAAATGGTTTTGGCTTCTGTCTTAAATAGGTTGATATCATTATATCGTGTAGAATAATGACCCAAAATTAGATTATCTACATTGGCTTTTTGTGCAATTGTAGCTGCCTGTTTAGCTGAGCTATGTTTGGTTGGTGCGCAGAGTTTTTCGTTTTTTTCCAAAAATGTGGACTCATGATATAAAGTGTTAGCATTTTGAATGATTGGAATAATAGTTTCGTTATAAGCGGTATCACTACAAAAGGCATAGCTCTTGGGTTTTGGCGGATCCAAGGTCACAGTTTCATTTTTTATTAATTTTCCATGAACGTTTTGAACATCTCCGCCTTGTTTCAATTTTCGGTAATATACTTTTTCAACTTCCGCATTTAATACTGCGCTTATATCCAATTTACGTTCGCCCAATTTTTCCTTAAAAAGGAATCCGTTGGTATATATCCTATGGTCTAATGGAATGGTGTGTACTTCTACCCTATCATCTTCATATATCAATTCTGAGGTTTTCGAGGTTAATTCATGAAAAAACAGCTTGTAATTTGTCCATGAATCAGATAATTTCATTTGAAGCGTAATAACTTCTTTTAAACCTTTCGGCCCGTAGACGTGCAAGTCTGCTTCTCGCTTTAAAAGCCTGAATGTGGAAATTAAACCAACTAAACCAAAATAATGATCGCCATGTAAATGAGAGATGAATATGTGTTTTATTCGGGAGAACTTTATTTTATTTTTTCTGAGCTGTACTTGCGTGCCTTCTCCACAATCAATTAAAAACAAATGGTTTTTTATTTCTAAGACCTGTGAAGTAGGATTTGTGAATGTGCGTGGTGTGGCACTGTAACAGCCTAAAATAGTTAATTTCATATTTTAAAAGCCCAAGTCACGTTCAATATCTTCCATTTCAATTATGTCATAGGCTTCGTGCAAAGTTGGCACAACACAGATTTCATCTGGCATCATTTCCAAATCTACTTTGTCCGATACGACTACAAAAGATTTTTTAGATGCTCTATGGGTATTGCTAATCCTCAAGAATTCTATGATATCTTCTAAAGCAATAGTATCTAAACTAGTTAGGTTAACTATTATATGGTCGTTTTTATGTGTATCGTAAACCTGCTCAATATTATTTACCAAGGTTTTTACCGAAGCTTTTTCCTGTGTGATAATAGTGATATTGCCGTCTTTATTGAAAATCATAACAGTATTGAAATTACAAGGAATTAATTAATTCGAATTATTAAAAAAACATAAATCGAATGTAAACATAAAACAAAAACATATTATTGTTTGATTTTTGAAGCTAACAAATAGATAACCGCCATACGGATTGCTACGCCGTTTTCAACTTGATTCAAAATAATAGATTGCTCGGAATCAGCGACATCACTTGTTATTTCTACACCTCGGTTTATGGGACCAGGATGCATAATCGTGATTTCGTTATCCAAGCTGTCCAAAAGTGCTTTGTTTACTCCAAATTGTTGGGCATACTCCCTGGTAGAAGGAAAATAACTAATGTCCATCCGTTCGTTCTGAACACGAAGCATATTAGCTACATGGCACCACTCTAGTGCTTTTCGCAGATTAGTTTCTACCTTAACCCCTAACGAAGCTATGTATTTTGGTAATAGCGTTTTTGGCCCACAAACCATAACATTTGCACCTTGTAATTTAAGTGCATAGATATTAGACAGAGCTACGCGACTGTGCAATATGTCACCAACAATAACGACATTTTTACCTTTTACCTCACCCAATGATTCCCTAATTGAATAACTATCTAATAAGGCTTGGGTTGGGTGCTCATGTGCACCATCACCAGCGTTAACAATGCTAGCATTAATATGCTTTGATAAAAATACGCCTGCACCAGGATTAGGATGGCGCATAACTACCATATCCACTTTCATGGATAGTATGTTATTTACCGTATCAATTAGTGTTTCACCTTTTTTTACTGACGATTGGGACGCAGAGAAGTTAATTACATCGGCCGACAAACGTTTTTCTGCCAGCTCGAAGGAAAGTTTGGTTCTTGTTGAATTTTCAAAAAAAAGATTAGCTATGGTAACGTCTCTAAGCGATGGTACTTTTTTAATAGGTCGGTTTATGACCTCTTTAAATTGGTCTGCGGTTTCAAAAATTAAATTGATGTCCTCAACCTTGAGGTATTTTATGCCTAATAAGTGATCTACGCTTAACTCAGCCATGCGCTTATTTGTTAATTAAATATACGGAGTCTTCACCTTCGTTTTCAGACCAATTTACTTTAACCTTTTCTTCATTAATAGCATCTACTTGTCGCCCTCTGTAATCTGGTTGAATTGGTAAATGACGGCTAAAGCGCCTGTCTATTAATGTTAATAGTTCAATGTGTTTTGGCCTTCCAAATGATTGTATTGCCGTTAAGGCTGCTCTTATACTTCGCCCTGTGTACAAAACGTCATCAACAAAGACAACGTTTTTATCTTCTACTATAAAATCAATTTCTGTGGTATTGGCTTCCAAAGGTTTATTACCACGCCTAAAATCGTCACGGAAAAAAGTAATATCTAACAAACCATAGTTTAAGTGCTTTATACCGTAATCTTCTTTTAGCATTCTGCTTAAACGATTAGCCAAGAAAACACCTCTAGGCTGTAAACCAATAAGTACTGTATTTGAAAAGTCGTTGTGATTTTCAATGAGCTGACATGCCAGTCTGTGAAGGATGATATTTACTTCTTTGGAATTGAGTAATACCTTTTGACTCATATTGGAAGTCCAAAATTTTGTTCAATGCACAAAGTTAACTTATTTATTTAGAATTTTACATATCCTTCAATTTTAATGAACTAAATCTGTGATTGCCTTATTAAAATTAATATCAAAACGATTAGTTAATTCAATTATGCTGAAATTGACTAACTTTATTTAGTGTTACATAAATAAAATACCGAATTATGGCAGAAGTTACAGCAGAAAAAAACAATAAAATTGCACAAATGAAATTTGGATCTATATATCCACATTACCTTAACAGAATCGAGAAACACGGTAGAACTAAAGAAGAGCTAAACCAAGTTATTTTATGGTTGACGGGTTATGACCAAAATAAATTGAATTACTTTATTAATGGAAATGGAACTTTTGGAGATTTTTTTGATGGCGCAAAAATGCATAATAATGCCCATTTGATTAAAGGTGTGGTTTGTGGGTATCGTATTGAAGATATTCCTGATGAATTCGCTTTATATCGTAATTGCAGACGAATGGAAAAGCTAATAGATGAACTGGCCAAAGGCCGTAAAATGGAAAAGATTTTACGAGAAGTATAAGCCGAACTACTATTCTTAACGAGGGATTTATTTAGCGTTTTATTTGCATAGTAACGTGCGTCCCTTCAAACTCTATTCTTTGGTCTTTAACAGAAATAAATTCGTGCAACTCAAAAACATTTCGATAGCCGTAACCATATAAATTGATATATGTTGGAATGTTTAAGGCCAATGTAAGCTTTACATCTTGAAACAACTCATCTTGCGTAACCACTTTAGACGCAAAATTTATGGGTTCATCCTCAATATTATTATTACAATAAATTAAAATTTTGGTGTTCTTATCAGGCACCGTATATCTTAAACTTTGTTGGGTAAACTCTGTAAATGGCAAGTTTATGGCACCTTTAATACGTATTCTGTCATAGAATTGTTTTGATCTCGTATCCAGAATAATAACATTGTCTTCTTTGCTCAATTCAGAAAACGTTTTTAAATCAACAAGTCGTTGTTTTCTATGTGACCTGACTTCTTCAACCAATCTTTCAAAAGAAGTGTAATTGACCAGTGCCGTAGGATATTTAGCAGCAGAATCTTGAAAAAATACAGTAAAAAATAGTGCCGTGTAAATTAAATATTTCATCATAATTGCATTTGCAACCAAAATATCCCATTTCAAAATAGTATAAAACCATTAATTAGTAAATAAGGATAATCCATAGGTGAAGTCAACTTTTTGTCCAGTAAAACAAAAAAAGCCTTTCGTTTCCGAAAGGCTTTCGATATCTAAATAAAAGAGAATTTACTTTTTCCCGTCCATTTTATCTTTAAGTGCTTGTAATGCATCATTAGCGTCACCTAAAGTTGGCTTAGCTTCTGCTGCAGCTTGCTCTGCTTTACGCGCCGCTTGCTTTACAATCTTAGCTTCTTCTGCTTTAAATACCGCAGTATGAGACGCTACTACTCTTTTAAATTCTTTGTTGAATTCAATGATTTTGAAATCTGCTTCTTCTCCTTTTTTAAGTTTAGAACCATCTTCCTTTTCTAAGTGACGCTGCGGCACAAATGCAACAATGTCCTTATTAAATTCAACCGTTGCACCTTTGTCTACTATTTCAGATATAGATGCTTTGTGCGTAGTATCTAATGCAAACTCAGTTTCGTACTTATCCCAAGGATTTTCAGTTGTTTGTTTGTGACCTAATGATAATTTACGCCCGTCAACATCTAATTCTAACACGATAACATCTAACTTATCGCCAACGTTACAGAATTCTGATGGGTGCTTAATTTTCTTAGTCCAAGATAAGTCAGAGATATAAATTAACCCGTCAATACCTTCTTCTAATTCAACAAAAACACCAAAGTTTGTAAAGTTACGTACAACACCTGTATGCTTAGAAC
>CAYSVY010000035.1:0-10785 GCA_964434705.1 uncultured Flavobacteriaceae bacterium | reverse complement strand
GCTAGGTTAGAAAGGTCTTTTTTCTCTAACGTGAACGGCTGATTAGAGCCACGGCCACTAGACTTCATTTCCTCAAAAAGTTCAGACTCAGTGAACAAAGCGCCGATTGTTTTAACTTCTTCAGCGCCACGACCAGGACGTGAGTTTTTAGCCTCGATGTCCTTAAGTTTGCCGTCCATTTTTTCGAACATCTCTTTTAGTTCGTCAAAATTAGACTGCGCTTTCTCAGCTAGTGATTTAGCCTCAAGTGACGCTTCGCCATTCGCTTTGACTTCTGCTTGCAACGCTGTGTTAGCGTCTTTTAATTCTTTAGATGCAGCGTTTAACTGCTCTGTAAATTCTTTAATATCCATTATGAATACCTCTGTTAATAATTGTGGACTACAGTCCAAAAGATTTAAGTGCCATTTTTATGGCGTCATAGTCTTGCGGCTGTTGTCCGACATGAGTGCTTTTTGGCGGCTCATTCTTTAACAGTGCATTCAGCTCAGCTAATGCCTCGCTTAATTCTTTAATCTCACTAGCATCATAATTGCCTGACTTAATTGCTTGGCTCACTGATTTAACGCTTGTGATAATGGCTTTTTCGTTCATCGGGAAAGTAACAAGGCTATACTCATAAAGTTTAACTTCATGTATTAACCGCTTGCCTTTTTCGTTATATTCCGACTTTCCCTCAGGTATAGAAAACCCGATAGACATCTGGTCGATGACACCGTCTTTCATCAACTCAATGGCTTCATCGCCTAACCTGGTTTTGCTGATTTTACCCTCGACATATAAGCCTTTAGTGTCTGTTGACATATTTAAAGACTTGCCAATCGGCTCGTTGTGCTGCCATAAAACTTTTATGCGGTCTTTGCGCTCCATAGTCTTATTGAAAGCGCCTTTAGTGATAATATCGCCGCCCAAATCCTCGTCCCATGTGGACGCATAACCGGCAAACGTGCGCTCTGACACATTCGTATCTTCTGCTTTGAAATTCAGCGCTTTATATTCCATTGGTAAACCTTTTGCGTATTTTGCTAATATAATAACCGATAATAAACAACTGGTCAAACCAGTTAATGTAAATCCATGTGGTATTATCTGCTAGAACACAACTAAGGAGTTAAATAATGAGAATAATAGAAAAAGCGAAAGGATACTATTGGTTAAAATTAAGTAGCGAAAAAGTAACAATACTTTTTACTGATATAGATTTACAGGATTATAAAAGAATTAAAATTATCTACCTTTATAATGACGATACTTGTTCTTGCTTTTTATTTAATGAGCAAGCCGATGAGTTCTATAAGTTATGGAAGGAGTTAAACAATGACTAACGTCAACCACTTTTTAAGAAAGTTAATGATTGAAGCAAATAACTATATGAACGTTTACGGACACGCACCAGCAACACGCAACGCTTATGTATCAACAGAATTTTACGATCGTATATGTCAGCACTTCGACACTAGAGCAGATGCGCTCAATGGCTATAAAATTATGGTGGTATTGAATAACGACCACCCAGACTACGTAATCTGTTTAAGGTGAGTGAGTATGAGTGATACCAAAAAATACGACTTAAGTACAGTAAAAATAAATAAAGACGGTATTGTTAAACTTAATTTACACAGTGAGAAAGTCAGAAATAATTTAGCTAAAAAAGCTAATGGTTTGGCTAAAACCAAAATAACAATAGATGAATTGGAGTAAAGCAATGATTGAAAAAATAATAGCTATACTAGTGTTGACGGCTTTTGCTTTTTTTATATTGCCAATAATCTTTATGGGGAATGGGGTAAAATACAGAGATGCTGTTAAAAATACAATTTTTTCTGCTGTTTGGCTTGCGATTATATTTTCTATATTATTTATTGTTGTTTGGGCTGTAGAAATTTTACTATTTTAAGGTGAAAAAATGGATGAACTACAAAAAGAATTTGCAACATCGCTAGGATTTCAGGCTATACATAATAGAGTGATTGGATTTTCTTACAACATAGGACGCATACACGAGATGAACCTGCAGTTTAATAAATTGTGGATTCAGCATTACGGCAAGCTATAACCTACAACACATCGGCAGTTTATGACATTCTCAGCGCTGCCGTTTATATCCCCTGGGTGCATCATTAAATCATAACCACCTTTTTTTCTAGGCACTTTAAACGGCTCGTCTATTTCGGCTGTGCTACCATTAACCACTAAATGACTATGCCTTGTTCTCTCGGTTGGTGAAGCAATCCATTCTTTAACCATCGGCAAGCCTGAAGTTTTAGCGCCTAGTTGAGCGCTTGCAGTGCTTGCACTGTGAGCCTCTGTTCTTGCTATCATTCGCGAGCGCAGTTGTGATAATTGAGCGCCTGTGTCTCTTATTCGTCTTTCGATTAACTTAGCTGTTTCTATCTCACCTAGTTGCTGTTCGAGCGCTTCTTCTAACGCCTGCCTGATAATCTCGTTAGCCTGTTCAAATGTAGTACCCGCTATTTCTGTCACTTTTTGAGCGGATACGGTTTGTATCCATATGCGTCTGGCTAGGTCGAATTGTGGCGTTGTCGGCACTTCGTTTTTCTTGCCCTCATTAACAGCTTTGATAATTCTATCGCCAAACACATCAAAAGTAACATTATAAATATTACGTAAAATACGAAGCATACGATTTTTGTGAGTATCGAGCGCGTCCTCGCCGTTTCTTTGTATGTCGCGCATCGCCCTTGAGATTTCACGCTTTATTACTCGCTCGCTGTTTCTGGCTATACGATTAAACATACGTTCTTGGTACGCCTGCTCGCGCTCTGGCGTCATACCTGTAATTAGTCTATTTCTTGCCATAGCCGATTACGCTTAATAAAGACTTAACCTCATCGTCTGACATTTCCTGCGCTTCTTCCTCAATGCTAACGTCAATATCAACGGGTAAATCTTCTTCATCAAATCCCATGTCTAACCGCTTGTTAATCGCTTGCAAAGTAAAACCCATATCCCACAACTGTCTTGCATTGGTTAATACCTCGGAGAAATTCTCCTGCAGTGCATCGACTTTGCTAATGTCATAGCATATACATACGTCTGAGCCGTACTCCTTAGCTAATTGATTGTCTAGTTGTCGTTTCATCAACTCAAGTCTAGGGATGATAGTGTTCTTCCAAAGCGCTTTATCCATCGCTTGAGCGTTGGCAAGGTTTACATTTTCGGTAAAGCCAAGATTTGACAATGACATCTCAAAAGCCGCGCATATTTCAGACCATATCGCTTTACGGCTATTAACGAAGTCCATTTCTTGTGCGGTGCGTGACAAGTGGTTTATTTCGCCGCTTGTGATAAATGGATTGTCTGCGTTTTGTGGTCCGCTATGTTTTTCACGTATAGCCTCTTTTATCGCCTCAATCTCATCTGGCATAGTGCCCTCTGGCACTTTAATATGCAAAGAGCCTGCACTTCTGTTTTGCATACTGGTTTTTTGCCAGTTTCCGCTTTCTCTATCTATATCGGTCGCTCTACCTGCGCCCATCAATACGGGCATACCGAATATCGGGTCGTTAGGGTTTGGCAAGCGCAACTGTATCATGTCGCTCGCGTCTATCCTGTCGCGTTTTCCACTTTGGTCGTATTCATAATAATCGACTAAGTTTTCCCTGCCTGGTTTAATTTTCATGTAGGCAGGTGATAAAGGCCACAACGCCACCGGCTGACCGTTGACACCACCTCTTATTATTGACGCGTACCCGTTCCCGCACAGGTCAAGGTTTTGGCTCATGCAGTGCATAAATTCCAATAAAGACTGGTCGGGGTTTGGCGTTTCTAAAAGAATGTTTAAAGGATGGTTGCTATCTAGCGGCTCAATCGTGCCGTCTCTTAGTTTTCTAGCTGCATACCAAGGTACTGAACTAACAAGCTTTGCTCTTTTCTCAACACAGGCGTACACGATTGTACTAGCATTGTAACCCTCTATAAAGGCGGCTTTGTTATCCCAAAATACGTCTTTTTTTGCGAATAGTTTCCAATCTGGCTGAACCTCTGGCAGTGATACGGATTTGACCGCCATTGCTATCTGTGTCGGGACACTAGGAATATTTTGTCTTATTTTTTTACTAAATGGCCACATTTCGCGCCCCTGTCAATGAATTAATTTAATTATAACAATAAAACACGCTAGCAAGCAAAAACGAATTTTTTACCTGTCATCAAATGTTCAGTAGAATATCTAAGTGCATCTATAAAATGGTTGAAATCGTCAACAGGTTTATTTGTTGGCTTGCCGTCTTTATCAACAGCCCAGCAATAATTATTAAATTCTGTCATATACTCGACTAAATGCGCATTAACAATGATATTGTACTCACATAAAAAATCTATACCTGTATTTACAGAGTCCTTGCCTTTTAAAGCGCCTCTACATTTCACGCCTAAGGTTTTTAGTCTATCTATTGATTTAGGCTCGGCGCTATCAAACGTACTCATGTATTTATGCGCTTTATAATCTTCTATTATAGACTTAGCTATAGCTTCATTAGTCATACCTTTCTCATAAAATCCATCATAAACATAAATAACTTTATTTTCTTTATCTACATAAGATTGATGCCATGCTGTAGGATGGTTTGTATAGCCAAAGTCCCCGCCTTGAACACACTCAAAATCTTTAACTTCATCGTGCTTTATAAGTCTTTGCGTAACATTATTGAATATTAAACCTTCTGCTGTACCCCAGTTACCAAGTGCGTATATATTATAGTATCTAGGGTTTGTCTTTTTCTTATTTTCCATAACCATTTTATAGTCATCGTCTATAAATTCATTATCTAAATAAGTGGTTTTGAGCGTAAAGCATCCATCTATTGGGTTATCAAAGAATATTTTTTTTATCCAGTGTTGCTCACTTATTGGGTTTAGCGTGAGTATAATTTGCTTTATGTATTTTGTAACTCCTCTTAATCTTAAATCCAATTGCTCAAAATCTTCTTGCGTGAACTCTGTCGCCTCCTCCATCCATATTCCAGTAACAGCTTCAATTGATTTTAATTTTTCTGGGTCGTCCATTCCTGTAAAAAGCATTTTAGAGTTGTTTTTTTTATATGTAATAGTTAGGTCTGTGTAGTTGAAATTAAATTCTTCCGTTAGACCCCATTTTGATATAATATTTTTGAAAAGGGTAAATACAGACCTTTTAATAGTTCTGTTAACCTTTCTTGTGATTAGAAAATTATGCTCTACATCGTCCTCTTTGAGAATTCTATATAGTATTTTTCTAGCGACTATATGAGACTTGCCTGAGCCTGCCCCGCCCCATGCGACTTGGTATCTTGACTGGTCTTTAAATAAAGGCACAAAAGCAGGCGACTTTTCCTTAACGTGCCGCCTAAATTCTGCTAAATTTACCACTCATTTTCGCCTGTATCTGTTACTTTTTCGCTGTATTGTATTTCTTGTTTATCCACAAGTCCAAACCGAGCTTTTAGCGTGAATATCCCTGCTGCCGGTGGTATCTGCCCAGACAATAGCTTTTCTTCTGTTTGCTGCTCGATATACAAATACGCTCTACCGATAGGGCGTGCATAATCAGGGTCTTTCTTGTAGTCGTGTATAGACTGCACAGATTTAAAACCAAGATGGTACGCTAGCCCCGCTATCGTCACAGGTCTGCTAGTATCTTCACATATAGCAAAATATTCTTCTGCTTTTTCCTCGAACTCTTTTGCGCTTATCATTTTTGGCGCTCCCCTTCTTTTGCCTTTATGTGTAACGGGAACCGTTCCCCGTCTCGCTGTAAATCCCGACTTCATTCTACTCACATACAAATACAGGAGTTAATTTTCTAATGCATTCAGAATTAAGCACATATCCATTAGGGTATGTTGGATTTATTCCAACTATCGTTAAATCATAATACCCCTCAACAAGTTGTGTGACAGTGCCGATTGACAAACTTAGTTCGGTTGCACTTTCAATTGCAACCTCCCCAGATTGCGTTGAATAAGACTCACCGCCAACAGCTATATCAACTCTGTTAAAATTGTTTAAGCCGTTAGTAGCGAATTCATCATAGAAAGTAAATTCTATAATGATTTTATTGTCTTTACCTTTAATTATTTTATTGAGCATGATTAACTCGCTGTAATAAGTGTCACGCCGTCCGTATTGACTGTAAACGTTTCTGCGTCTGCAAGTGTAACCGCACTACCGTAGTCTAACCATCCGACCAATTCGTCATTAGTCGCAGTGTCGTTGTATACAGCAACATATCTAAATGGACCTATTGGGCCACCCGCAGCTGTAAATACCACATTGCCAGAGGCTACCGCGCTATAAGTGCCCCCTGTTTGACTTGACGTCGCAATAGTAACAGTGTTACCGCCTGCTGTGTATCCGTTGCCCGCCGCTATTTCTGTTAAGTTAGTCTTAACTGAGTTAGTCGCGACTGGCGCAGTATTACTGAGCATGACCTTGAAAATATCGGTCGAAAAGTCGTGCTTTTTCTCAAACACTGCTTCTATAAATGAGTTAAATTTATTGAAAGTTGCCATTATTTTATCCTTCGTATCTTATATTGTAAGACGGGTTTGCATATGTGATATCATACTGCTCTTTGTTGTAATTCATATTATAATCAGTCAAAACTACACTAATAAAACCTGAATATGTTAGCCCTATTTCATTATATGTTACCACATAATTAGCTGTATCTAAATTAATTGATATTGCGCCTACTTTTACCAAGTTTATATCATTAAAAGTTGCGCTATATGACTGACTATCAACCGTTATAATTTTAGAAAGCGCTACAGGTATATTATTCAGCGTGTAAGAATGAATTTGCCCTATAACATTTAAAGACTTATCAACCAGTAAAGATACATCATTTAGCGTGTAATTATAAGATTGTGTGTTGACATCAATGCTAAACGCGCCGATAGCCTGATATGTTAAATTGACATCGTTAAGCGTATAGTTGTAAGCTTGTCCTACTATATTTAGCTGTCTGTCGTATATTAAATCAACTGGAGACAAGTTATAACTATAAGATTGTGTTGTTACATCTATAAAAAAGTTATTTAATTGTTGATATGTTAAATTAACATTGTTAAGCGTATAGCTGTAGGATTGCGTATCAACGGCTAATTGCCTGTCATTGACAAGGCTTACATTGTTAAATGTAGATGTATAATTTAAAGCGTTGTCTACTGATATAGATACGCCCGCGCTTCCATAAAAAACCCAATCCTCAGGCTCCATATTTTGCAGTGTTGCGTTGTTCGCACTTGCATCGTCATACAGTATTGAGCCTGAGCCGTTGCTTTGAGAACTGTCTGCATTCCAGTCGTAAACTAAATTAGTACCCGTGTTATCTGACCAATATCTGAAATAATAGAAATCAAACAAACAACTATCGCATATACGCCCAAACCCATTAAACCTAACGTTTGACGCGGTTATAGTATTATCAAATGGGTTTCCGTCAATGGTTCCTGATATTGTGGTGCCATCGTAATTTATTTGAATTATATGGGGTAGGTTATCATCTTGTAACGGTGGATTACTTGAATAAAAAAGTTCTCCATGAGTTATGCCTTGCGTTCTAACACTTACAGTATCCCTATCGAATAATTTATTAGTAAAAATGCTACTACTAAAATTAGTTAGGTTGCTAAATATTCGATTAATTACATTGTAATTGCCTACCAACTCTCTATTAGCAAACATAAACTCAATACGCCAATTCGTTTCAGTATTGGTCGTATTTGATGATAAATCACCTTGCTCATTTGTTGTTCCGTCAAATCTTAAAAAATAAGGCATTAAACAACCCCGTAGGCGTTATCCACATACAAATTAGCAAATTGTGGGCATTCAACTTTATATGTGCCGACCTTACCTACATCCCTAAACCCCGCAACCCGCTTGTAATAGTCTGCACCCTGCAAATATTGATAAATTTGCGGATTGTGTTTTTCAACCTCAGTGTTAACAACAAGTGTTGCTACACCGTCAACCGCTTGTATAGGTGCGCGTATGATAGTACCTTTAGCCAGTTTCCATTCGTGTTCGGTAATATCTTTGTACGGCTGATATGGCGTGTTACACATGAACAATAAAACAGGTTTGGCTTGCGCTAACTGAGCCGACACGTCAACTGTGTTTGCTCCAACTACTTGAGTTATTTGCCCTGCGATTAATTGGTCTAACAACTGTATTTGCGCATCCCCTGTGTCATCGCCCTGTATAAAATTAAAGTTGTTTGATTTAGCATCCAACATCGCTAGCATAGCATCTTGAGCGGGGTGTCCGTCTGTCTCTGAGATAATCTGACACGCTCTAAAAATACCGAACCGAGCCAACACGCTGTTCATGCTGTTTGGTGAAATAAAAGCTGTCTTAATCGCGATATAATCAATCGCTTCTTGTTTAGTTGCAAATTCTTTTAAGGATTGCATTTTTAACCCCAATTAATTTTTAAAAATATTATTCCCACTACAGCCAGATAAACCAACACCATACCTAGCACATAAAGCACAAACCCTGCTATCGCTCGCCTAGCAGAAAAATAGTAAACATCTGTAGGCTTCATAGCATTAACACAATGCTCATCTTCGTTTCTAGCAATCTTAAACAGCAAATCGACAACCTTAGCCATCAACGTACCTGTCTTGCTGCCTTTTGTTTTCATGTGACCAAGTAATGCAGATATGGTCGTATTGTGATGGTTGCCAAGAATGGCACTTACTAAAAAATCCTGCGCCAAAAACAAGCTATATAGCCAGTCTATATCCGCTCTTTTCTTATCGTAAATAAGCGCAACTAGCATTACAGGTAAACAAACAACTATTAAAGATAGCCATACTATCGATATTATTAGCAGCCCTATTTTCGCTTTTAACCAATTCATAAGCACCTCTTTTCACAAGTATAGCGTAAAAAAAAGCCTACGACTAGCGTAGGCATTCTTGCATAATTTTTTTATCTTCAATCTTGCGCCTGGCTTCAGCCATTCTACGCAACTTTTCATCCTTCAACTCTTTGCTGGAGCCTTTACGTCTGAGTAAGTCATCTTTTGTCATATCGCCACCCCAAAATGCGCCAGTCTCCACAATTTCTGATTGTGTGATAATTCGCGCTCACTGTAAATCTGCAATGCTTTTACACCATCAAGTTTGCATACTGTTGGCTTATAATCCCTGTGATTGTGTATGCGGTGAAATATATTACGAGCATGATACTCTTTAATACCAAAAACAGTTTTAACCTCGGTAACCGTCACAGGTCCACGCCCCTTAATATAGTTCGCCACCTCCTCAGTAGTTATGCTCATATGCAACTCCTCAAAAATCCAATGGTCTTTAAAAAGTCCTGCTGGCATATACCAAACTCTTTATTAAGCCTGAGTTGGTACCGTTTACCATTCCTGATTATAGACACCACTACTTCCTGGTTAGTCTCGTATATCGATACGGGCAACTTACGCTTGCGCAACTCGAACGCCATTGCGACTATTTCTCTAATAGTGTTATTCATAGTTAAACCCCCATCAGCATTAACTTGATATCATCGTCTGAGAATTGCCTTGTAAACTCTAAACGTGACTGCGTTGACTTAAAATGTAGAACGTAATTTTTAGTAACCTCTACAGTTATACCAGTACCCTGAACAGTGTACCTATCCTCAAATCCATCCAAAGATAATACTCTCCCTGTTTTAGGTTCTTGCAGTTGCTCAACTTGCGCTTTTAAACGCTCGATTTCTTGCAATAATTGTTGTTTATTCATTAATCTCTCTCCAAAGGTCAAAAAATTCATTCCTGTTTTTTGTTAACACTGCGCTGGTTAACCCATTGCGCTGTAGTATCACCTGGTCTTCTCCGATAACAGCGTTATCGAATGTTAAGTACCCATCATCAATAAACAATATATACTTGCTGAAGTCAGTGTGTACGTTTTTATGTATTACCATTTTAGTCTCCTTAGTTATTTCGCCGATAGTACCACCACTTAAACAGCCATGTGGTACGGCCAGTTAACTTTTTTATAAAATAAGCATATTTTTACAGCCAACCAAAACTATCTCGTATAGTTCTGGCTTGTTTTTATGCCAATTTATTAACGTTTGCGGAGACTGTTTTGTCATCTCCGACACCTGGGTTAAATTTTTCAACCCCGCCTCTTTTGCTTTTTTGCTAGCTGTCATTCTAACCTCTCTAAAAAATCTTCTACCCATTTTTGCAATGTTTCATTAATAAGCTTTCCAACTGCGTAACCATCGCAATCGTAAACTGTGTTGTATTGGTCCACTTTATATCCTTTGTATTCGTTCATGATATTTTCACCTCTTTAAATATAAGCGCGTTGTAAAACTTCACCTGTTTTTTCGCATTCGTACTCTACACCCAAGCCTGTTACTTCATAAGTTTTTGAGTATAACTTTTCTTTAATTTCAAATTTTCTTGAATAGCGGCCACCTACTGGTGTTTTTATAGTCTCCATAAATTCGTGAGCTAGTTTGTCGCCTACTTTAACTTGACCACTTTTTACTTCATAAAAGCTTTTGCCGTTTTTCGCAGTTTTTGGAGAAATATTAAATTTAATCATTTTGTTTGCCTCTTTGTTTAGTTGATGTGTATATAATATCAAATTATTTGATAATGTCAACACTTTTTTAAATTATTTTATAATATTACTTAACGCGCAATACCCAAAGGTTGCCGTCATTATCCATTTTTGTTTTAAACCTCCAATCTATTAATACATTATTTTGAAGATAATTAATTACAACTCTGGTTGATGCAACTCTCTTTTTTCCTATATC
>CAYSVY010000034.1:0-14448 GCA_964434705.1 uncultured Flavobacteriaceae bacterium | reverse complement strand
TCAAAAAGAAGCGCCTAAGGCAAAAGCCGAAGCTAAAAAAGCTGAACCTGCGGTGGCAGTTCAAGAAGAAGAATAAAAAAATTGTTTTAAACAAAGAAACATGGAAAATACTGTAAAAATTACAGCAGCAGACGTAAATAAGCTTAGAAAAGCTACTGGTGCTGGCATGATGGATTGTAAAAAAGCATTGGTTGAGGCCAATGGAGATTTTGACAAAGCCATAGAAATATTACGTAAAAAAGGTCAAAAGGTTGCCGCTAAACGTGCAGATAGAGAATCTACTGAAGGTGCTGCAATAGCAAAAGTTAATGCAGATAAAACAGCAGGTGTATCTATAGTACTTGGTTGTGAAACTGACTTTGTTGGTAAAAACGAAAACTTCGTAGCGTTAGCGCACGAAATGGCAGACATAGCTTTAAACTGTAACACTAAAGATGAATTATTAGCTGCAGATTTTGGTGGCATGACCGTTGCTGAAAAGTTAATTGAGCAAACCGGTGTTATTGGTGAAAGATTAGACATTAACGCTTTTGAAAAAATTGAAGCGCCATTTGTTGGATCTTACATCCACGCAGGAAATAAAATTGCTACGCTTGTAGGTTTATCTGCTAATGTCGAAGGTGCTGAAGTTGTTGCCAAAGATGTAGCAATGCAAGCAGCCGCAATGAACCCTATTGCTTTAAATGAAGCAGGTGTTGATGCTTCTGTTGTTGAAAAAGAAATAGAAATTGCTAAAGACCAATTACGTCAAGAAGGTAAGCCAGAAGCTATGCTAGACAACATTGCAAAAGGAAAGCTCAAGCGTTTCTTCAAGGATAACACCTTGGTTAATCAAGCATTTATCAAAGACAGCAAGGTAAGCGTAGCAGATTACGTTAAAACCATTGGTGATGTTGAAGTCACTACTTTTAAGCGTGTTGCTTTAGGGTAATCACTTATAAACTGATATAGTTAAAAACGCCATGAGAATTTCTCATGGCGTTTTTTTTATAATATCGTTATTATTCTTGTGGATAGATCAATTCCCATTCGTTACCTTCAATATCATCAAATCTAATGATACCAAAGGCATAATCATAATATACTCTATTAACATTTTTAGCAATAGTACCGTAAATGAAATTAAAATACTCTTCCGTACTTTCGGAATCTATTACCACAACATTTTCAAAAGTACGCGTCTCAATGGTCATTTCCATTTGATTTGTATTATTAAAGTCTTGCAACAAAATATTTATTGGATTTTGCGACTCATCAATCAATATACTGGAAGACACATTCCACATGGGCAGATTGATTCCATTCGTGAATCGATCTCTGTTTCTTGAAAATACATAACTTACTAAGCCTTTGTTACCTTCATAGTTTTGGTTACCAATAACTTCTAAGCGTATAATTTTTGAATCGTAAAAATTAACAATTGGGGTAGTGTTAAAGTTAAAACCATTTGTAAAGTTTGAATAATTAGTAGATTTTTCCCTACTATTAACAACTACTCTTAACTGAACTTCTTGTCCATCTTGATTTTGGTATCTAATAATTTGACCTTCGGAATAATTGTAATCTATAATAAAATTTTCATCTTCAGAGGTAAATCTGTAATAAGGCACTTCCTCTGTATTATCATCAGAAGCACATCCAACAAGGAAAACCAATACTAAACCCAATAAAATAACTCTAAACATAACATATAAATTTTAGAACTTAAAAGTAAAAGCACTAAGGAAACAACTATCCCAAATCATCCAACTTAGAGAAATCAGGACAACAAATACGTTTAGCTATTTGCTGTTTTGTATTGCGTTGGGGTTTGCCCAGTAAACTTTTTAAAGGCGTTGTAAAATGCTGATTTGGAATTGAAACCACTTTCAAGCCCTATGGCCACAATGGTGTAATTTGAATAGTTCCGGTCAGATAACATAATCTTTGCTTGCTCAACCTTATATGCATTGATATAATCAGAAAAATTAGAAGAATGTGTTGCATTAATTACTTTTGAAATATGACTGACGCTCATTTCAATTTCTCTAGAAAGAAAATCCAATCCAAAATTTGGATCTAAATGAAGTTTGTGCTGTAAAATATAGCTGTCAATGCGCTCAAAGTCTGATGCATATTTATTGTTCAAGATTTCGCTTTTATTGTTTGGCGTTTTAGGTTCTTGAGATGCAACAGAGTTTTTCCGCACGGTTTCTCGTATTGAAATACGTTCCATGAGTAAATCGTATTTATAAACACCTTGGTAGCCAATCCAATACAAAAGTATGGATGTACTTATCCTTAATGGGTTATTGGCCCAGTCGGTTTTTACGTTAAGATTAACAACAATGGCAAAAACCCAAAAGACAACAACTATAATCCCTAAAATCAGAAATATTTTAAGCCATTTCATTGAATCGTATGTTTTTATGAAATCATGAAATTCTGTCTTAAGAAAAACAATCTGTAAAGATTTAGCAACAAAAAGTATGGCTATTATGGCATTTGTAATTTCTTCTAAAGTCGTATAACTTTCAATGAGCGAGGTTTCAGAAGTATCGCCATAGAAATAAGTGTAAAGTATTATTGATAAACGTATAACCAGTTGCAAAAGGAAAACAAAAACTACAAACTTCAATATAGATTCATATCTGTTTTCAACTTTTAAATAGTGGATCAAAAACAAAAAGAACATGGGTGCTATTAGACTGTACCAAGGCACCAATAGTTGTTTAATAATAAATACACCTGAAGAAAATCCGATATCAATTAACCAAGCTTGCAAATTGTTTAACGACAAGAAAAACACAACCATACTGAGAAAAATAATGGTTTTAGTATTTGTTTTTCTTAACAGCGTAAACCCATTAAACACAAAGCCCTGTAAAACACCTGCCAATAATATGTAATCAACAATTCTTAAATCCACGTATCTAAAAACTTACAAAACCAAACTACTGAAAAAAATGCAAATGCGTATTGTAATTCTTCATTTTCAGAAATCAATATCAATATAAGTTAGCACAAAATTTATTATTTATATTTGCGCTTATATAGTTTTTCTATACTTCAAATGAAATACAAAAGAATACTTTTAAAACTCTCTGGCGAAGCGCTAATGGGCAAACGCCAATACGGAATTGACCCTGAAAGGCTTTCGGAATATGCTAAGGATATAAAAGAAATTACGGATAAAGGCGTTGAAGTTGCCATAGTCATTGGTGGAGGCAATATTTTTAGAGGCGTAGCTGGTGCCAGTAACGGCATGGATCGCGTACAAGGAGACCATATGGGAATGCTTGCCACAGTAATTAACGGACTAGCCTTACAAGGCGCTTTGGAAGATGCAAATATCCCAACACGTCTGCAAACAGCTATTAAAATCAATGAAGTTGCGGAACCCTTTATAAGACGAAAAGCAATGCGCCATTTAGAAAAAGGCCGTGTAGTTATTTTTGGTGGTGGTACAGGCAATCCCTACTTTACTACAGACTCTGCTGCTGTATTAAGAGCCATTGAAATAGAAGCTGACGTTATATTAAAAGGCACACGTGTTGACGGCATTTATAATGCCGATCCAGAAAAAGATCATTCTGCCGTAAAATTTGACCATATTAGTTTTGATGACGTGCTGCGCAAAGGATTGAAAGTCATGGATACCACGGCATTCACATTAAGTCAAGAAAACCAGTTACCCATTATAGTTTTTGACATGAATAAAAAAGGAAACTTACTTAAAGTAGTTTCTGGAGAAAACATTGGCACAAAAGTTAATCTATAAGTATTTGGCTTAGATTTTGATAACCCTAGTTAAAATTTAAAGACATGAACGAAGACATACAATTTATATTAGATACGGCTAAAGAAGCCATGGATGCGGCATTAAAGCACTTAGAAAAGCAACTCACAAACATACGTGCAGGTAAGGCCAGTCCAGCCATGCTTGGAAGCGTTATGGTAGATTATTATGGCTCCCAAACACCACTCAATCAAGTAGCCAATGTCAATACTCCTGATGGCCGAACAATAACCGTACAACCATGGGAAAAAAGTATGCTTCAAGAAATTGAGCGTGGCATCATGGTAGCTAATTTAGGTTTTAACCCTATGAACAATGGGGATACTATTATTATCAATGTACCACCATTAACCGAAGAACGCCGTAAAGAACTGGCCAAACAGGCTAAAGCTGAAGCTGAAGATGCTAAAATAGGTATCCGAAATGCCCGTAAAGACGCCATGAACGATATTAAAAAAACAGATGCTTCTGAAGACGTACAAGGTAATGCCGAGATTGATGTACAAGAACTAACCGATAAATACGTTACAACTGTAGATCAAATATTAGGTAACAAGGAAAAAGAA
The DNA here is from genome assembly GCA_964434705.1 of uncultured Flavobacteriaceae bacterium. Taxonomy (GTDB): domain Bacteria; phylum Bacteroidota; class Bacteroidia; order Flavobacteriales; family Flavobacteriaceae; genus Winogradskyella. Next base: position 10,104 of record CAYSVY010000034.1, on the reverse strand, counting down.
ATCATGACGGTGTAAAATACATCAGTATTTTTAAGGCTTCCTTGCCCTTACAACTAAAATCATTTTTTTAATGCTAAGGTGCATATTCATTGTTATTTTTTTGTTGTCGGCAACAATTTCAATTGCACAAATAGAGCCTAAAAGAACAGCTAAAGATACCATAAACCAAAAAGCGCAGGATTCTCTTAAGCGAAGAGCACTTTTAGAGAGTATTGGTTTAGGTTATTATCCAACTAAATATTTCAATTTTGATCTTAGGTATCTCATTAAGTTCAACCAGTTTGAAGGGTTTAGAACTGGACTTGGTGGCATAACTACAGAGAATTTTTCAAATAATTTTAGGCTCAATGGCTATTTTGTCTATGGTTTTACTGACCAACGTTCAAAATATAGTATTGGTGGCGGCTATAGGATTGACGAAGGCACAAATACATGGTTAAACGTTAGCTATACTGACGATTTACAGGAAACAGGAAGTTCTAATTTTTTAACCGATAAGCGATTCTTTTCGTTTTTTGAACCTCGGCTACTCAACATCGATCTGTTTCATAGGTTTATTACCAAGTCCATTTCATTGGAACATAAAATATCAAATCACCTGTTGTCAGAAACAGAATTTGCAGTCAGCAATATAAACCCAACCTATAATTATCAGTATTTAGTAAATGGAAAATCGTTTGATGATCTTGATATTTCAACAGGAAAAATAAGCCTGCAGTGGAGTCCGTTCAGTAAATTTGAATATGTAAACAACACTCTGGAAGAAACCACTAACGGCTACCCAAAATTTACCGCGCAAGTTACCCAAAGCTTTACTGATGTGTTTAACGGTGATTTTAATTTTACCAAATTAGATTTTAGAACAATACACCAAATTGAACATGCTTCAGATGCAAAAACGGAATTGACTTTAGTTGCCGGTATTGCATCTGGAGAAGCGCCGTTGACACACCTTTATCATGCTTACCCCAATAATATTACGAAAGAGACTATTCTTCAACGGTTTTCGGTAGCTGGACTTAACAGTTTTGAAACCATGTTTTTCAACGAATTTTTTAGCGATAGGTTTACAACATTTCAGTTTAAGCATTTTTTAAGACCCTTTAAAATATCTGATAGGTTTAAGCCTCAATTGGTATTGATTTCACGTTATGCATTGGGCAACATGCGGAGTATAGACAGGCACCAAGGCATAACATTTAATACTTTGGACAAGATCTATTCCGAATCGGGTTTTGAGATCAACAAATTACTTTTTGGGTTTGGGTTGAGTTTTGCCTATCGTTATGGTGGTTATCATCTTCCTAGTTTTGCAGATAATATTGCATTCAAATTCACCTTTAATATTTCGCTTTAAAAGCAATTTATATTATTGTTAATTGCTTAGCAAATCATCAGCTTTTTTCTACCTTTGCCGCTCATTTAAGCACGCATGTTTAAACTTTTAACAACAGGATTTTGGGAGTCTGTAGCCCGATTGATACTGCGTAATAAGATTGCCATATTAATCACTGTTATACTGTACACTATTTTCTTTAGTATGCAATGGAAACACATGCGGTTTACCTATACCGAGGCCAACCTATTACCAGATGAGCATGAGGTTAACCTTGTGTACAACAACTTTCTGGATATTTTTGGAGAAGAAGGCAATCTTGTGGTGCTAGGTGTAAAAGACTCTACTTTATTTACGCCAAACAAATTAAATGCTTGGAACGCACTTTCTGAGGACTTCAAAAGTTTTGATGAAGTTGAAACCGTTGTATCAATTAAAGACCTTCAAAAACTTGTAAAAAACACTAAAGACCAAAAGTTTGATCTTGAACCTTTTATAAAAGACTCTTTAGAATCTGTCGAAGAAATTGATCAACTAAAAGAAGCTCTTTTCAAAAAATACCCGTTTTACGACAACTTTCTATTCAATAAAGAAACCCAAACCATACGTACGGCAATCTACTTAAAAAAGGATATTGTCAATACGCCAGCTCGTAAGGATTTTGTTTTTAAAATACTCAATAAAAAAATAGAAGACTTTGAAAACACAACTGACCTTGATGTCAGGGTTTCAGGCATGCCATATATTAGGACGCTGAACTCTCAGAATATTGTAGATGAAATAAAACTGTTTATTCTTGGGGCATTGGGTGTAACCTCATTGATCTTCTTCCTGTTTTTTAGATCCTTCAGAGCAACTTTCATTTCATTAATCGTGGTATGTATTGGTGTAATGTGGACCTTTGGCATACTGGGATTATTAAAATATGAAATAACCGTACTTACGGCATTAATTCCACCGTTGATTATTGTTATTGGGATACCTAACTGTATTTTCCTCATCAACAAATATCAGCACGAGGTAAAATCTCACGGTAACAAGGTAAAATCGTTACAACGTGTTATTACAAAAGTAGGTAACGCTACATTGATGACCAATGTAACGACAGCGTCAGGCTTTGCTACTTTTATTCTTACTGAAAGCCAATTATTGAAAGAGTTTGGTATTGTAGCGTCATTAAGCATATTGGCCATTTTTATTCTATGCCTTTTAATAATCCCGATACTGTATACATTTTTGCCGTATCCGAAACCACGTCATTTAGAGCATCTTAACAAAAGGTGGATTAATGGTTTTGTGGATTGGATGGAGCGTATGGTAAAACATAGAAAGATTACCATTTACGTTACCTCTTTAATATTATTAATTGCCAGCTTGTTAGGTATTAATAAAATAGTTATTTCTGGGAGCTTAATTGAAGATATGCCCAAGAAAGCAGAATTTTTTCAGGATATCCGCTTCTTTGAATCAGAGTTTAACGGTATTATGCCATTGGAAATTGTTGTAGACACCAAACGCAAAAAAGGTGTTATGAAGCTTTCTACTATTAAACGCATGAACCAGCTTGAAGAACTGATTGATGAAATTCCGGAGCTGTCTCGTCCTATTTCAGTTGTAAGCCTTGTAAAATATGCTAAACAGGCATACACAAACGGCAACCCTAAATACTACCAATTGCCGACAAGCCAGGAGAATTTGTTTATTTCATCCTACATAAAAAAATCATCCTCCGATGTAGATTTATTAAAGAATTTTGTTGACAGTACTGGCCAATACGCCCGTATTACAACATTTATGAAAGACATTGGAACTGATAAAATGGAACGCATTGAAGAAGATCTTCAAAATAAAATAAACAAGGTTTTTCCCAAAGAACGCTATGAGGTAACCATGACCGGAAAAGCATTGGTGTTTCAAAAAGGCACAAAGTACCTTGTTAGGAATTTGGTAATCTCATTAACACTGGCCATTTTTCTGATTTCAATATTTATGGCCTATATGTTCAGGTCGGTTAGAATGATTGTAGTTTCGCTTATTCCAAACCTACTACCATTATTGGTGACCGCTGGTTTAATGGGGTACCTTGGTGTTCCAATCAAACCGTCTACAATATTAGTATTTAGTATTGCATTTGGTATTTCTGTTGATGACACTATACATTTCTTGGCAAAATACCGACAGGAATTACAAGCCAATCACTGGAAAATACGTAAATCAGTATATGCGGCACTACGAGAAACTGGCGTAAGCATGTTTTACACGTCTATAGTGCTCTTCTTTGGGTTTTCAGTATTTACCATATCAAGTTTTGGTGGTACGGTAGCACTTGGAGGTTTGGTATCAGCAACCTTATTATTTGCAATGCTTTCAAATTTATTATTATTGCCATCGCTACTGTTATCTTTAGAACGTAGTATAGCCAATAAAGAAGTGCTTAAAGAACCTTCAATAAATATTATTCCGGAAGACAATTCCGAAGATGAAAAAAACAATAAAGAAATCTCTTAAAAATCAATTTTCAATATGACTTCAAAAACTGTTTCTCAATTATTATCGCAAGATTTTATGCTTCAAAAAGTAAGTGTAAAAGGCTGGGTTCGTACTTTTAGAGCCAATAGATTTATTGCGCTTAATGATGGTTCAACCCTAAGTAATATTCAGTGTGTGGTAGATTTTGAAAATTTTGAAGAAGCTTTTTTAAAACGTATCACAACAGGTGCCGCACTGAAAGTTACAGGAGAACTTGTAGAGAGTCAAGGCAAAGGACAAAAAGTAGAAATCATAGTTTCGGATATTGAAATACTTGGCGACTCAGATGCTGACACGTATCCCATTCAACCCAAAAAACACTCCTTTGAGTTTTTACGTGAAAATGCACATTTACGCACAAGGACAAATACTTTTAGCGCAGTAATGCGTATAAAATCTTCTTTATCTTTTGCCGTACACAAATACTTTACAGAAAACGGTTTTTACAACATGCACACGCCTATAATAACTGGTAGTGATGCTGAAGGTGCCGGTGAAATGTTCAGAGTGAGCACACTTGATGCCAAAAATCCACCACTTGATGAAAACGGCAATGTTGATTATAGCCAGGACTTTTTTGGTAAGGAAGCTAACTTAACTGTTTCGGGCCAATTGGAAGCAGAAACTTATGCCATGTCATTAGGCAAGGTGTATACTTTCGGACCAACTTTTAGAGCAGAAAACTCCAATACATCTAGACACTTGGCCGAGTTTTGGATGATTGAACCTGAGGTTGCTTTCATGGATTTAGCAGGTAATATGGACTTAGCAGAAGATTTCATGAAATCTGTTATCAACTATGTTTTGGAGCATAATGAAGAAGATTTACGCTTTTTAGATGAGCGTTTGTTCAATGAAGAAAAAACAAAACCACAAGCGGAACGTAGCCCAATGCGCCTTATTGAAAAATTAAGATTTGTAACCGATAACCATTTTAAACGCGTCAGTTACACAGAGGCCATTGAAATTTTAAGAAACTCAAAACCAAATAAAAAGAAAAAGTTTAAATACCTTATAAATGAATGGGGCGCAGACTTGCAATCTGAACACGAGCGTTTTTTGGTTGAAAAACATTTTAAATGTCCCGTAATCTTATTTGATTATCCAGCCAACATAAAGGCATTTTATATGCGTTTAAACGAAGATGGCAAAACCGTAAGAGCCATGGATATTCTTTTCCCTGGAATAGGAGAAATAGTTGGAGGATCTCAACGTGAAGAACGCCTAGAGGTACTTAAAGAAAAAATGGCCGCTTTAGACATTCCTGAAGAAGAGCTATGGTGGTATTTGGATTTACGAAAATACGGTACGGCAGTTCACTCCGGATTTGGATTAGGTTTTGAAAGATTGGTCATGTTTGCAACAGGAATGGGTAACATTAGAGACGTAATACCATACCCAAGAACACCGCAAAATGCAGAATTTTAAAATTAGCACCACAGACCTGTAAGGTTTTAAAAACCTCGCAGGTCTCACTCAGATTGTTTTGTTATCTTTATTTATAATATAACTTTATGGCACTAAAGCAGTTTTTACAATTTAAGCTTTCGCAAAAGCTCTCTCCTCAACAAATACAGTTGATGAAGCTTATACAATTGCCCACACAGGCTTTTGAGCAACGCTTAAAGCAAGAATTGGAAGAAAACCCTGCATTAGATAGTGGTAAAGAAAATGAAGCTTCTGATAACGACTTTGAGGATTTTGATAATTCGCAAGACGAGTATAACGATAGTGAAACCATAAATACTGAAGATATTAATGTAGACGAATATCTCAGTGACGATGAAATACCCGATTATCGTACGCACTCCAATAATTACAGTGCAGACGATGATGAAAAGTCTATTCCTTATGCATCAGGAACATCGTTTACGCAACACCTCATCAATCAGTTAAACACATTTAGGCTCAACGATCAAGAGTATGAAATTGCAAAATTTTTGGTTGGAAGTGTTGACGAAAGTGGTTACATAAGACGTTCACTAACAGATATCACTGATGATTTGGCATTTACTCAAAATGTCTACACCACTGAAGATGAAGTTGAAAAGGTATTACACATTGTTCATCAATTAGATCCAGCAGGCGTTGGCGCTAGAGATTTACAAGAATGTTTAAGCATTCAACTGCACAGAAAAGATAAAAATCCAGATGTTGAGCTGGCGATAAATATCATTGACAAAGCGTTTGAACAGTTTACAAAAAAACACTACAAAAAACTGCTCAGTAAGTTTGGTATTGACCAAGAACAACTAAAAGATGCTATAGAAGAAATAGAGCATCTAAACCCAAAACCAGGTGGCTCATATTCAGGCAACAACCGTATTATTGAACACATCGTCCCAGATTTTGCTATTAAAATTATTGATGGTGAACTGGAATTGACGCTCAATGGCCGTAACGCACCAGAGCTTCATGTTTCGCGGACTTACAATGACATGTTAAAAGGCTACAAAGCATCAAAAGAAAAATCGAAGTCGCAAAAAGATGCTGTACTCTTTATCAAGCAAAAATTAGATGCCGCTAAGTGGTTTATTGAAGCGGTAAAGCAACGTCAGCAAACATTGTTTGTTACAATGAGTTCAATTATGAATTACCAGAAAGAATACTTTCTGTCTGGTGATGAAAGAACGTTGCGCCCAATGATACTCAAAGATATTGCTGATGAAATTGAAATGGATGTCTCAACAGTTTCGCGTGTTGCTAATAGCAAATATGTTGACACACCTTACGGTACAAAGCTTATAAAAGAATTCTTTTCGGAATCCATGACAAACGATCAAGGTGAAGAGGTATCTACCAGAGAAATCAAAAAGATATTGGAAATGGTTATTGAAGATGAAGACAAGAAAAAGCCGTTAACAGATGATAAGCTAGCAGGTATTTTAAAGGACAAAGGCTATCCCATTGCCCGGAGAACCGTGGCGAAATACCGTGAGCAACTTGATATTCCTGTGGCGCGTCTCAGAAAAAAAATATGATCAATTATGTTTTAAAAAGCATTTCTTATATTTTTCATCCATTGATTATGCCATTAATGGGTGTCTCCTTCTATTTTGCTAAAACACCACGATTTATTCCCCATGAAATTATTGAAAGTAAACTGTTTTCAACAATTTTACTCACCGTATTGTTGCCCATACTTGTTTTTTTTCTGTTAAAAAGCATCAATAAAGTAGATAGTATTTATTTAAAAAGCACTAATGAAAGAAAACTGCCCTTAATTATCAATGCCATAATTATCTTTTTAATATTGCTGAGAGTATTTACAGCTTCCGAAATTATAGAACTTCATTTCTTTTTTATTGGCGTATTAATTTCAACGCTAATCTGCTTTATGCTTGCCATATTTAAAATAAAAGCTAGTATACATATGTTGGCGGCATCAGGCTTTTTTATGTTTGCCATCGCCATCGGCATTCATTTTAAAATTAACATTAACGGCAGTATAGCTTTGATGATGGTAGTTCTGGGAGCAATTGCAACCTCAAGACTTCATCTTAAAGCACATACATATCCAGAACTTTTTATTGGCCTTTTAACTGGTTTAGTGCCGCAACTGTTGCTGATGAAATTCTGGTTATAAAATGTAGAAGATAATTCCAATTTTTAAGGCACTTAAATCCAAAGTCTGATTATTCAAAGTGGTGTCTTCATTAAAAATTGGATTCAAGGCATAATACACATGAAAATTCCACAATCCATAGCCTGCACTAAATGTCAAACCGTATTGAAAATCATTAAAAGCATCAATATTAGAAATCTTAGTATTTACTAAATCACTACGTAATTTTGTAGAGTTATAAACCAAGTAGCTGAATTTAAAGCCACTGTAAACTCTCCAAAATTTATAATCCTTTGCAGTAGATGTTCGCCATCTGAACTCCAGAGGCACATCAATCAAATAGGTGGTAAACTTGTTTTTTGTAATATTCCCAAAAGTATCATCATCTGAAATAGCAAAACTATAGCCTTGGGGTTCTTCAGAAATTACAATGTTTTGATTATAGGAATTTGATGAAATACCAAGTCCGAGACCGATGGATAGATTACGTCTTTTGTTTAGGGGCATATCCCTAATAAAACCAAGGTGGAAGCCAGTAGAAAATTCATTTTGTGAGACATTATCAGGAAGATTATTTAACAAATTATAGGTAATGGAGGCATAAAATTGATCTTCTCGATAGCGCTCATCTAGCACAGGCTGTATACTATCTTGAGCATTTATAGGATTTATAGTAATAGCTAGTAAAATAAAAAAGAGAAGGTGCTTCATAACTCAAATCTAAAACAAATAAAATTATTGGCAACAAAAAAGTGCCAAGGAAAACCTTGGCACTTTTGATACTTTATATACAGAGATTATCTATTCTTCTTTAATTACTCCAGTAACGTACATTACTTTTAGTGCGTTAGCTTCTCTAAGTTCCTGCTTAACATCCGAAATAATTCCAGCATTGGTCTTTTTATCAACCTTTAAACCAATTACAACTCTATCTCTTAATTCTTCGGTAAGAGTAGCTTTGTATTCAAATACGGCAGGTTGTATGGCATCCAATCCAACAAATGCATCGTTTATTTGAATACGACCTTCTGTACCCAAGTTTCTATATTGCGAATTGGGTTTACCAGCATAGATAAACATTGTTCTGTCTTTTTTAAGCTTCTCTATCTGGCTTGCACCAGGTAGTTCGTTCTCAACCATTGTAGAAGTATCTCTCATTACGGTTGCTACCATAAAAAAGAAGAGTAACATAAATACAATATCTGGCAAAGACGCCGTGGATATTGCTGGTAAATCTCCTCCTTTTTTCTTTTTAAACTTAGACATATGTATTAACTTTTATCTGGTTCTGCTTCTGAAAGCTTCATTGGAAACATTTCCTTTATCCTTTGAATATCTGCGTTTAGCTTTTCGTCTTTGTTGAATTGATTTTTCTCTTTTTCTTCCAACATAGATTTGAAAGACCTATTGAAAATACGTTGCGCTTCTCTTTCTCTTAGAAAGTTGTACGCTGCAACCAATTCGTTTTGCACTTCAATATAACGCCCATAAGAGGTTTCCCTGTCGTGCTTTAAAGTTATAATCGCTTTATCTGGATGATCCGATGACGCTGGGTCTTTTTTACCTTTACAGTAATCGCATTTTTCACCTTCGGCGTTTTCACCACCACCATTGTCTAAAAAGTCAATAGCTGCTTGCCTAAGATCTTTAATGTCCATATCAGCCTCTTCAACAAACAAACGGTCGTTTCTGTTTACCAAAATGGTAAATAGGTTTTTCTGCTTGATTATTGGAGGTTCTACTTCCGAGTCATCAATAGGTGGCAAACTTCTTAAAATCCCTTTATCCTTTTCAATAGTTGTTGTTACCAAGAAAAAGATAAGGAGCAAGAAGGCAATGTCAGCCATTGAACCCGCATTTACTTCTGGTGCTGCTCTTTTTGCCATATACTGTTATTTACTAATTATTTTCTTAGCGCCTGCGTAAATCATTGATATCACAGAAACACCTAAAAGAATATAAAATGCGACCAAACCAGCTCCTACTAATTGAGATTGGCTAGGTGTGGCTATTCCATCTTGTAATTTATATTGTATTGGGTCTCCGCCAGAAACAAGATACGAAACCAATAAAACGGCTAAAAATGCACCAACACCAATTAAAGTGTTCTTTAAGTTGGATGCATTAGTAAATAAATTCTTTAAAACAAAGAATACAACAAAAACCAATACAATAAGTAATGTTATGTAAGCTACGAACGCTATCGGTTCAACAATAGCGGTATCACCATCTAAAGCAGCGGCCTTTATAGCATCATCGCCTTTGGCAATAATTCTCACTAAGAAAACAATGCCTAAAACGCTTAATAACGCTGCTACTATTTTTAATATTTTATGCATAGTTTCTTATTATTTTTTGTGTCTTACCAATAAATCCATCAATGTGATTGATGCATCTTCCATATCATTTACAATACTATCGATCTTAGCAATGATGTAGTTGTAAAATATTTGAAGAATAATAGCTACAATAAGACCAAATACCGTTGTTAAAAGTGCTACTTTAATACCACCTGCAACAAGAGAAGGTTGCATATCTCCAGCAGCTTCAATTTTATCAAAAGCTTGAATCATACCAATTACAGTACCCATGAAACCAAGCATTGGTGCTAATGCAATGAATAAAGAGATCCACGATACGTTTTTCTCTAATTGTCCCATTTGTACACCACCGT
>CAYSVY010000033.1:0-18342 GCA_964434705.1 uncultured Flavobacteriaceae bacterium | reverse complement strand
TCACTTTTGAGGGCTGCAAAGGTAGAAATATATCTTTATAATTCAAATACATAGGAATTTATTTTCTAAAGATTTTATGTAAATAATTTTTGCCGTGTACATATTGGGCTATTTTTACGTTATTGAAAACGATTGCCCATACATTTATTATAATGAACAAACCAAAATGCTTCATTCTTTTTTTAGCCTTTTTTAATAGCTATATCAATTTTGGGCAAAACCTGACATTAAGGGTTAATGGTGAAACAGAAAAAGCAACAGCTACAATTGATTCAGTTGGGTATCAAAACACATTCAAGGATTATCTGTCTTTGGAAAATGAAGTTTTTAGCCTGAGGAATAAACTACAGAAAAAGGGCTATATAGATTCAAGAATTGAAGAAATCACAAATCAAAACGACTCGCTTTTTAACGCCGTGCTTAAAATTGGTAAGCCTGTAAATAATGTTCGAGTTTATCTTCCTGAGAATTTTGATAAAGCGCTTTTAAGCTACTTAGATGTTACAATAGATTCTTCATTTTTTGATCTAAAAATCAATACACTTGAAAATACCCTTAATAAATTAAACAAAACATTAGCAGAACAAGGCGATCCGTTTTCAAGCCTTGTTTTGACTGATATAGAGCGATCGGGAACAGACCAATTATCTGGAATATTAAAAATAAAATCAAACCAAAAACGGCGTATAGACAAAATTATAATCAAAGGCTATGAAAAGTTTCCAAAGTCTTTTGTAAAACGGTTTTTAAAATTGAAAGAAGGACAATCCTTCAATCTTGAGGAAATAAAAGAAAAGACACAGCAACTCAGCGAATTAAGGTTTGCCAATGAAATTAAATCACCTGAAGTACTCTTCACTAAAGATTCCACAACTTTATATATCTATACCGAAAAAAACAAGAGCAATAACTTTGATGGCTTTTTAGGCTTTGGGACAAACGAGAATACCAATAGGATTGAATTTGATGGCTATCTGGATCTTCGACTTATCAATAATCTTAATTACGGCGAGTCCATTAGATTGTTTTATAAAAGTGATGAGATAGATCAGCAAACAATTGATATACAAGCTAACGCTCCTTTTCTTTTTAGTTCACCAGTTGGCCTGGATATTGGGCTTAATATTTTTAGGAAAGATTCTACATTTTCTACAACCACACAACGTGCACGTATTAATTACCAAGTAAACCCCAACCATAGAGTGGCTTTAGGTATCAAGGGCATAGTATCCAGCAACTTGCTTGAGAACAGTACGAGCATTCTCAATGACTATAATTCATCATTTTATGAAGTCAATTATAATTACACTAAAGCACAGTTTTATGACCCGCTGTTTCCAATAAATTTTTATCTGGACATAACCTCAAATTTTGGAAACCGCACCAAGAACGATGTAAAACTATCACAAACCGCTTTTAATCTTGAAGCGTTCAAAATATTCAACTTAAACAATAGAAACAGTGTTTTTCTCAGGTTAACCGGAGCTTCATTGGCTTCAGATGACTATTTGGACAATGAGCTTTACCGTTTTGGTGGTATAAACTCTATTAGAGGTTTTGAAGAAAACAGCCTTGTGGCAAATTTATTTGGCGTTCTGAATACTGAATACAGGTATAAACTAAGTAACTCTATTTACATCCATTCCGTAATTGATGCCGCTTATTTTGAAAATGACCTTACTGATACAAAAAACAAACTTTTTGGATTTGGGTTTGGTTTGGGTTTATTGACCAATTCAGGATTGTTTAGGCTTAACTATTCAAGTGGCAAGACCGAAAATGTACCATTTAGACTCTCAGATTCTAAAATCCACGTAAGCTTAACAGCTACATTTTAAGCGATTACTTCAACGTTAAAATTTATCAAAAAATGAAATAAATTGTTAGGTTTGCTAAAAAAGAAGCTTTATGATGAAAAAATTACTGTTTTTAGCACTCTTATCGACTTCATTACTGTGTTTTGCTCAAAATACCGTTGGAACAATATTAAACACAGAAGATGCGTATGAAGGTTTTACATTATTTTCAACTCACAACAGTGCATTTTTAATTGACAATTGTGGCCAAGTCATAAATAGATGGGATAGTCAATATCCTCCCGGAAACGCTGTTTATTTGCTACCTAATGGAGACCTACTTAGAGCAGGAAGATATGATGTTGGCAGTAATCTGGTCTCAGTTCCTGGAAATGGTGGTATTGTGGAATTATTTGATTGGGACGGAAATTTAAAATGGTCTTACATTGACAGTTCAAGTAGTTCTAGGTTGCACCATGATGTATACCCTATGCCAAACGGAAATATTTTACTGCTTTCTGCAACCGTACTGACTGCAACTGAGGCTATACAAGCTGGGCGAGATCCAAACCTATTGGACAGTAATGAACTTTATAACGAAAGAATCTATGAGGTAGAACCTGTTGGAACAAATCAAATAAATGTAGTCTGGGAATGGAACGTGATTGACCACGTCATTCAAGATTTTGATATTACAAGAGATAATTATGGAGTAGTAGCGCTAAACCCTGGTAAAGTAGATATCAACTTTTTAAATAACGGATTAACAAACTCCAATGGAGATCCTGTTTGGGACCCAATAAACAATTGGCTTCACATTAATGCCATACAATATGATGAGGAACTAGACCAAATATTAATCAGCTCAAGAAGACTAAGTGAGATCTGGGCCATTGACCATTCTATAAATACAGCACAAGCCAGTGGACCTGCTGGAGATTTATTATACCGTTGGGGAAACCCACAAGCTTATGATCAAGGCACAGAAGCTGATCGTCAATTATATGGACAACATACACCATATTATATACCGACTGGTTTTCCTAATGAAAGAAAAATAATGATTTTCAACAACGGATTCCACCGAGAACCTCTTTACTCCGAAGTTTTGATTATTGATCCACCAGTGGATGGAAACGACAATTATACTTACACACCAAATACTGCGTATGGTCCAACCAATACAGATTTCCGTTTTCCAGAAACAGCCCCTACAACAAATTCAGACTTTTATTCAGGGATAATAAGTAGTGCCCGTCAACTTCCAAACGGAAATATTTTAGTATGTGAAGGCAGAGGCTCTAATGGCGCCCGCTTTTTTGAGATAGATGAAAATAACCAATTGGTTTGGGAATATATTTCGCCAATTAATAATGCCAATGGAGACGCTGCTTTACAAGGATCTGTAGGTTTTTCGGGAGGCTTTACATTTAGAGCAGAAAAATATGGATTGGACTATCCTGCATTTACAGGAAGGGATTTAACACCAAGTGCACCGTTAGAAGGAAATCCGGATATCGCTTCATGTTTAAGCATTTTGAGTAATGACACTTTTAATAAAGACATAGTATCTGTTTATCCGAACCCGACCACAGACTTTGTAAACATCAACAGTAACAGTCCGTTAGATAAAATAGAATTGCTTTCTGTTACTGGAAAAAAACTTAATGTATACGACAATACTAACAAAATAGACATTTCCTCACTTAATAGAGGTGTTTACTTTTTAAAGGTTTATTCTGAAAATCGATTTATAAGCAAAAAAATAATCAAGCAATAAGCTTTTAAAACATATCTCAAAGGAAGCTGTCTCAAAACACTATTATTATGTCATTCTGAGCGCAGTCGAAGAATCTTAAAGTGTTGACATTAAAGACATTTCGACTGCGCTCAATGTGACAACTTGATAAATAAATAAGTTTTGAGACAGTTTCTTTTTTATATTTACACCATGAGCAAAAACACTAATATATTTGGAATTAGAGCAGTTATTGAAGCCATAAACGCCAATGAAAGTATTGATAAAATTTTTGTCCAAAAAGGCTTAAAAGGCGCCCTTTTTCAAGAGTTAGAATATTTAATGCGCAATTCCCAAATCAGTTTTTCTTATGTCCCAATTGAAAAACTAAACCGCTTAACCAAAGGAAATCATCAGGGTGTTGTTGCGCAGATTGCTCCAATAGACTTCTATGCTATTGAAGAGCTTGTACAAAATGCCCAAGATTCTGGTAAAACACCTATATTCTTATTATTAGACCAACTAAGCGATGTTAGGAATTTCGGTGCCATAGTTAGAACTGCAGAATGCACTGGAGTATCTGGGATTATCATCCAAAAAAAAGGTGGCGCACCAATAAATGGAGATGCCATAAAAACCAGTGCTGGCGCAATTTTTAAAGTCCCAATATGTAAGGTTGACCACATTAAAGACGCTTTGTACCACATGCAGGCGTCAGGCATTAAAGTTATTGGAGCCACCGAAAAAGCTGAACGACTAGTTTACGATATTTCATTTAATGAACCTTGCGCTATTATTATGGGCTCAGAAGGTAGAGGTATTAATCCTTCGGTTTTAAAAGCTTGTGATGAGTTGGCAAAACTGCCTATATTGGGATCTATTGAATCCTTAAACGTTTCTGTGGCTTGCGGTGCTTTTTTGTACGAGTGTGTTAGACAGCGTCAATAAAATACCGAGCTTTAAAATTATCTTCAGGTCTTTTCTTCCGTGTCTTTCTTAAATATATAATTTACGGTTATGTGAGATTGTGCATTATCAGGTAAGGCTTGGTCAACAGTTTCATCTTCAATGGTCTCAATAAAATTTCCGTTTTCATCAAAATGCTTCATAAAATCGTCTTCTTCTTCATTAAAAGATTCACTTTCCCAAATATATTTTTCAGGCTTTGCTATTTGAGACCTGAATATGATGGCAAAGACAAAACCAGTTATTAAACCTCCCAGATGGCCTTCCCACGACATATTATCTTTAACGGGAAACACATACCAAATCATACTTCCATACAGAAAAATCACTAATAAAGATAGTGCTATAAGCCTATAATGCTTGGCGAAGATTCCTTTAAAAAAAATAAAGCTCACCAATACATAAATCAAACCGCTTGCTCCAATATGGTTGCCAGAGTCTCCCAAGAGCCAGGTTAAAAAACCAGAACACAGCACGCCAAAAACCAATACTTTCCAGGCTATTTTTTTATAGAAGTAAAACAATGCGGCGCTCAAAACAAAAAGGGGTATGGAATTATGGTATAAATGATCTATGCTAGAATGAATAAAAGGACTTGTGAAAACACCCAACAATCCTTCCAATTTCATTGGATGGATGCCATAGTGACGTATTCCAGAATCAATCCTTATTTGGTACCAAAACACAAGCCAAATTGCAAAAACAAATAGCAAAGGAAACGCAATTACAGCGTTAGAATATTTAAATTGTTGCTGAGACATAAACAAATTTAAAACATTAGGGCAAAATACGAGCCATGCCTTTTAGTAGTGAAATATTGTCACACGTTTTGTAATTTTAACGGATGAATACACCATTAGCAGAACGCCTAAGACCTGACAAACTTAATGGCTACTTAAGCCAAAAACATCTGGTTGGTGAAAATGGCTCGCTTTACATACAGATTAAAAACAAGGTGATTCCATCTTTAATTTTATGGGGACCACCGGGAATTGGCAAAACAACTTTAGCACATATTATTGCTAATGAAATGGAACGTCCATTTTACAAACTTAGTGCAATAAATTCTGGTGTTAAGGATATTAGAAGCATTATTGAAAAGGCTAAAAATAGTGGCGGTCTTTTTACTGCTAAAAATCCCATTTTATTTATAGATGAAATTCACAGATTTAGTAAATCGCAACAGGATTCATTGTTAGAAGCCGTTGAAAAAGGCTGGGTTACACTTATTGGCGCCACAACTGAAAACCCAAGTTTTGAGGTTATTCCTGCTTTATTATCACGATGCCAAGTATATGTATTGAATGCTTTTAGTAAAGCTGATTTGGAAGAGTTGTTACAAAAGGCTACAAGCGAGGACATCGAACTTTCCAAAAAGAAAATAGTACTAGAAGAAACAGAAGCCCTTTTGCGGTTATCTGGCGGCGATGCTAGAAAATTGCTCAATATTTTTGAATTGATAGTTAATTCTTTTGAAACAGAAGAAATTATAATCACAAATAAGGTAGTTTTAAACCAAGTACAAAACAATACCGCACGTTATGATAAAACAGGAGAGCAACATTATGATATTATATCAGCTTTTATAAAATCTATTCGTGGTAGCGATCCAAATGCTTCGGTTTATTACTTAGCGCGAATGATTGAAGGTGGCGAAGATGTAAAGTTTATTGCAAGAAGAATGCTTATACTTGCTAGTGAAGATATTGGTAACGCCAACCCAAATGCGCTTGTACTTGCAAACAGCACCTTCCAAGCAGTTTCTATTATTGGGAATCCTGAGTCAAGGATAATCCTTAGCCAGTGTGCAACTTATTTGGCTAGTTCTCCAAAAAGCAATGCAGCTTATACGGCCATTAATAAAGCCCAACAAATAGTAAAAGAAACTGGTGATTTATCTGTACCGCTTTCTATAAGAAATGCGCCTACTAAATTGATGAAGGAATTAGGATACGGCGACAAATACAAGTATGCCCATGACTATGAAAACAATTTCGCTGAACATGAATTTATGCCTAACGAAATTTCAAATACAAAACTCTACAACCCTGGAAATAATAGTAGGGAAAATGCTCAACGTACATTTTTGAGAGAACGTTGGAAAGAAAAGTACGGTTACTAAAATTTAATCTGCAATTCCTTCTCTATTTTTTGTTCGCCATTATTTTCAGAGTAGATCCACTTATCGCCTTTTTTTACAACTACGGCATTTTTATCCTTAACCATAAAAACAGTATCGCTTGGGGTTTTAAGTAATACCATAATTATCTTAGGTGTGGCGTCAATTAATTGGTAGCCTTGCTCAATGGATTGCGCATAAAGCAATGTTGTACTGTTTTCTTTTGGTGTTTCAACAATTGGTTCGGCGTCTTTTATTACAGATATTTTTTTAGTCTCAGTATTAGGAAGTGTATTTTGTATTTCTATTTTTTTAGTCTCTGACTTCAATGTTTCAACTTCTTGCTTTAGGCGTTCAATTTCCTTCTCAGCTTCATTGTTTACAGCAAGTTCCTTGACTTTATACTTACTTAATGCTTCTGGGGTTGGGTTGTAGGAATACTTAAAATATTGAAACGTTGTAAAAGCATCTCTCAGTGCAATATTATAGGCTTTTTCAAAGGCTTTTTCTCTTGAAACACCTTCTTTAGATGTTACAATTACATTACCATTGCAATCTAGCATATTAATTACAAGCTTGGTTTTTAAAAAACCGCCTTTTACTTTATTCACTCGCGAGGTAAGTGCTAGACATCTATTATTGTATAAGTCCTGTGGTAGTGTCTCATCTTCAAAGTAAGCTTCATAGCCATATTTGTTAAACAGGAATTTAGTTAAAGAATTTATTTGAAATCTGTCCGGAACACTAAGAAATTCATATTGCTTTGGCACAATAACATATTTGAAATTATTGATATCACTTAAATTGTTTTGTGCGTTGACTATTAAGCTCAATGCTACAAAAACAAATACTGATAATTTTACTTTACTTGACATTCTATTTTATTTTTTTTATAAATATAATTTTAAATCCGCCAGTTTATCAACGCTTTTCAAACCATTTTGTAATGGGTATTTATGATAGTTGAAAAGGATCACATCCATACCCATATTTTTAGCGCCTTCAATATCTGCTTCAAGATTATCGCCTATCATTACACTATTCGCAGCTTTAGCCTTTGCGCTCTTTAGAGCTAAGTTAAAAATATCTGGATGTGGTTTTTTTACACCTGCCATCTCTGAATTGGTAACCGTACAAAAATAATGCCTTAGGTTTGCAGATGTCATTTTCTTTTCTTGGGCTTCCTCAAAACCATTGGTAATAATATGAAGTTTATAATTCTTTTGGAGATGCTTCAAAATAGTATGCGTACCCACAAAGACATGATCAAAAGTGGTAAGGTACTTGATGTAATCTTCTGAGAGTAAAGATATCAACTCATCCGTAATTGGGTATTTTATGCTATCAAAAGTATCTTTTAACCTTCCATAGCGCAGTTGTGGCTTTTCAACTTTCTGCTCCCTGTATAATTTCCAATAGTTAAGATTAATGGGTTCATAAGCCTTCAAAAAAGTTTCAAGTTGCGTTTCAATATTGTATTTTTTGAATATTTTTTGAAACGTCAACCCTGAGTTTCTGTCAAAATCCCAAAGCGTGTGGTCTAAATCAAAAAAAACGTGCTCTATGTTATTTTTCATGAATCGGAATTTAGGATTAATCGAAACAGTTCCCTAAACCCTTTCCATTCATCTTGGTCGGTTAAAGAGTAATTATGAAATACTGGGCAGAAAGTTCCACCTACCCTTTTTATTTCCTCCATAAATCGTTGCAGATGCTCTTTTTTGTCCAATTGGGATTTAAATTTTAATAAGGCATAATCTAAACAATGATAGGGATTAATTTGCAAAGGGGTTTGCGTCTCATAATCAAGATCATAAAACTGAAAAGGTGTGCAAGTTCCCGCTCTAAAAGACAGCTCATCAATGTAACCCATGGTGTAGTCTTCGGGAATTTCCAACTCAACAAAATTCCGGTATGTTATAGGTAAATTTAATTTTGAAAATGAATTGCGTACAGCTGGCACCTCTAAATTTGTAATACGTTCGAGCTTAATTTTTTCAGATTTGAGCATATTAATATCCTCAAGTGCAAAATAGGAAACTTTTAGACCTACATTACAATAGTCTCCAACGGATTTTATAAGGCTAACAAAAGCCTTTTTTGTAGTGCTTATATTCTTGTCATAGGTGGAATAATTACCGATTAAAAAGAAGACCATAAACGTACTTTTACTCATTTTCTGTTGCTCAATAATCCAATCAAAAGTATCATGTGGATCATCTTGAAACCCAAAAAGTACAGAAAACCTTTTGTAAATATTTACAAACCTAAGCCTAAACAAATCGCTAAACGTACCGCCAATAGTACGCAACAGTCCTTTTCGTTTAAACAAATAGGCGCATGGCACGTCTATTACGGGCTGCATTTTGTATTTCCGTTCCGGAAATTGAAAATCTGTAAACCGATCAGACAAAATATCTTTAAGCCTAAATGCCCAAATATCAACTACAGGTTGGTCTAAAAACCCTTCTTTTTTGGCCAAGCTCTCAGAAGCCATAAACCTGGAAAATTCATCATTAACATGGGGCAAGTATTCTTCGTATCGGCTTAATAAATAAAAGGAAGCCGCAAAAATATCAAAAGGCAAACTACTTTTTTCACCAGTTTGAAAAAAGCCTTTAGTATCATCCCAATTCTGAACATTTATATCCAAATCCGACAAACCTTGTTCAAACAACAAACTATGGCTTCTTACAAAAATCTCGTTGCTCAAAGGTTGCTTGGTATAAGACATTTTTAAGGAATTATGTGCAATAAAATCTTCAACCGTAGACGTATAAGACACCTCTAAACCCAATATCCGCTTACAGATATGATTAAACACATATCTGAGTCTTGGTGTAATTTTATGGGTATAGACTAATAGCAACTAGATAATTTTAAAAATGTTGAACGCATAACAAATATAAATTCCTATTCAGTAAAGAAGAAGTTTTTTATACTAAATAGGAAAATTTATCTGCTAAATATCTTAATTGATAGATTAGACTCACAACAATTTTTAATTTCAAACTGATTATTAATAGTCTAAAAGTCTAAACTAACAATCCTTCATCAGCAAAACTGAAGTATGCTTTTTCGGTTATGATTAAATGGTCGAAAACGGTAATGTCCAAACTTTGAGATGCCGTTTTCAATTTTTGGGTTATGGTTTTATCAGATTGGCTCGGCTTCAAAGTTCCTGATGGATGATTGTGACAAAGAATTAATGCTACTGCTCCTACTTCCAATGCCTTTTTTAAAACCAAACGCACATCAACCAAAGTCCCTGTAATACCACCTTTACTTAATTGCTCTTTATGTAAAACCTTATTAGAGTTATTTAAGTACAGAATCCAAAATTCTTCATGCTGTAGCTCACCAATTATGGGTTGCATAATATTAAAAGCATCTATGCTTGATGAGATTTTGTCCTGTTTTAGTGCATCTTCAATACGCCTACGTCTTCCCAATTCTAATGCGCCAACAATGGTTATTGCTTTAGCCTCGCCAATACCTTTGAAAGCCATTAATTGCTTAATGGACAGCTTTCCTATTGCGTTCAAATTGTTATCTACGCTGGCCAAAATACGCTTACAGAGATCGACTGCACTTTCGTCTCTTGAGCCAGATCCAATGAGAATTGCTAACAACTCGGCATCACTAAGTACGCTTTTCCCTTTGTCCCTAAGCTTTTCTCTTGGCTGGTCATCTTGCGACCATTGTTTTATTGAAAACGATGTTGATTTTTCGGACATGCTCTAAATATAAATATTGTAAATTTAAGCATCAATTAAAATCTAAAAATTAATATGAAATCCTTTTTTGAAGATGGCGCTTACGAAGACATCTCTAATCGTATTAATCAATTGCAAAACGCCTCACAACCAAAATGGGGCAAAATGGATGTTGGACAAATGTTACACCACTGCCAAATGCCTTTAAACATTATTTTAAATAAAGAAGATTATGGGCTAAAGCCCAATTGGCTAGTAAACCTGTTATTTAAAAAATCAATGTATAGTGATAAACCATGGCGAAAAAACATGCCTACCATACCTCGTTTTAAAATTACCGACCAACGGCAATTTGAAGCGGAAAAAGAAGCCCTTACCCAACTTGTTGATGAGTTACATTCACAAAGAGACCGAAACGATTGGCAACCACATCCTTCATTTGGAAAGCTCTCCAAAGAAGAATGGGGCAAAATGCAGTACAAACACTTGGACCATCACCTAAAACAATTTGGAGTCTGAAAATAGTGTGCAGTTGGCAGTATTCAGGCTCAGTTTTCACTTTTAATACCCAAAAATCACAAATCAACAATCGGTATTCGTAAATCATAAATCTATTGTATCCTCCAAAAAAACACCAAGACGACGACGTTGATCACCTAATTGAAGTGATTAAAACGTATCCTTTGGCAACGGTAATTTCAGTTAAAGATAACAACCCTCTAATTACCCATTTGCCATTGATTTACGATGACGGAAAATTGATAGGTCATATTGACATTTATAATCCTCAGTCTGAACTGCTAAAGAATGATAAAGACTTAACCGTGATTTTTTCTGGCCCACAATGCTATATCTCACCAAGTGTTTATGCAACCACACAATTACCAACATGGAACTATATTAAAGTGCATTTAAAAGGCAAAGTCACAGCAATTGAAAGTAAAGAAGCCTTAAAACAATCCTTGATTACTATGACTGAATTCTTGGAAGCACCAGACCATAAATACGTGCTGGAAACTGACAATCCTCGCATGGTAAGAAATCTCGATTATATTAAAATGTTTGAAATTGAAATTACACACTGGGAAGGCAAGTTCAAACTTTCGCAGGACAAAAAACCAAAAGATATTGATTTAGCGAGAGAAGAATTAATTAGGGCAAATCAAGAAAGCATTAGACAGTTTTTGAATAGTGTTTTCTAAAACACAAAAAATATGTGATATTCGTATCGCGAAACCCTAAAACACAACCTAGAACCAATGTTCGATTTTTTAAAAAAGATTGCGCCCAAAAGTTTAAAAGACAAGATTTATTTGAAATTTAAAAATGAAATGCGAGCCAGAAACGCTGAAGTATCGTCCAAAATTCCGAAATATCCCATAAACGCCACTACCATAAAAAACACAAAAGTGTTATTGAACAGGGAAGAAATGCTAAAACTACTTCCAAAAAACGGAACTGTGGCCGAACTGGGTGTTGATAAGGGTGATTTTTCAGAAGCCATCTTAAAACTGAACAAGCCAAAAACATTGATTTTAGTAGATTTGTGGGGCAATCAACGGTACAATGACGTCAAAAGACGAGCTGTTGAGGAAAAATTCAGTACCGAAATAAACAATGGCCAATTACAGATTGAAATTGGATATTCCACAGAGGTTGCAGAACGGTTTGAAGACCATCATTTTGATTGGATATATATTGACACGGACCACACGTACCAAGTTACTATTGATGAGTTGGAAGCATGGAAAGCAAAAGTAAAACCTGATGGAATTATAGCCGGGCACGACTACATCTTGGGCAACTGGAACAAAATGATACGCTACGGCGTAATAGAAGCCGTTTATGAATTCTGCAATAAATACAATTGGGAAATTGTATACCTGACGATGGAACACGACAACAACCCAAGTTTTGCCATTAGGAAAATTATAGACTAATCATGTTTTGACACAGGTTAAATTTATTGGAATTGAGTTTTTGTCTACCTCTTGATAAAGCGTTTCACTACCCTTTTAGATCCTAATTTTAATTCAAGGAAGTAGATTCCTGGGTTAACCTTGCGCAATGAAATCCAATTAAATCTAAATTTTTTATCAACCACAACACGCCCTGTTGTATCTAAAACCCTATAGCCATCAATATCAAGGTGGCTTTCATTTTTTACTTTTATAAAACGCTCTGTTGGATTCGGGCTAATGTTTATCAAATCATTCAAAGTGTTATCTGCAACCGATAGGTTATTATTAACCTCTAGTTTTACCAAGGAAGCACCACCACTAAAAAAGATATGGCCATTATCATCAATTATGGTGTGGTTGCCCGCATCGTAGTAAGTATCGTTCAAAAACGGCCCTTCTGGTCCTAACAAGAATCTAAAATCCAATTCACCTGTATCCCAATTGAGACCATACATATAATAATTACAGTCCAATTCCTTACCACTGCTATAAACCAAATTTGAACCTTCGGAATAGGTTAACACACCATTCATGTTGATGTCACTATTTACCCAATCCAACTCCCATTGGTTCGCTGTAGTATTCCAAGTAAATTTCTGTACACCTTTATCGTTGTCACAATCGTAACCCAAAAAGCCATTATATTGGGCAATGGCAATACTGTAATTATGCGCGGTGGGTGAGTTTTCTATAGATTGAAACAAATTATTCGATGCTTGGGCTAAAGGAATCTGTATCGCATCTGCAAAGCGAATATCTTGGCCTGGTATTGCTGTCCATCCGCTTGGCAATTCGCGCCAAAAGGCCACCAAATTATTCTGATTGTGACCATCTGCCACAACCACCAGCTTATCTTCATCAGAGGCATAGCCAATTAATGTTGGTGTGGTACCACTGCCTTCGGCAAAGGCACCTGTTGGACCATCATTTACAAAATCATATAGTGCTTGCCAGCCAATAGATACATCCGTTCCGTCCCAATCAAACTTGATTAACCGATGTGTGGTCACTAAATACCACGAGTTATTTTCGTCTACTGGTGACGAGTTATGATTGATAATTTCATCAGGAAAGGTGGAAAATTCAAAAATATCCAATACATTCAAATCTTGGTCTAATAGGCCAACATGGGCTATGTCGTTAGCATCATCGGTTTCGCCAGTGAAAACAATTTCACCATTAAAATTCAGTGCCAAATGATTGACTTCAGTAACATTGGTTCCTTCAAACGAAAATTCGCCGGTTTGCACTAATTCAGAATAAGGATTCGTTGGGTCAGCGTCTTCTATTTTAATGATACGGCTGTAGACATCATTAGCTGGATCGAACTTTGGGTCTGGAACAAACCATTTATTCTCACGAGTCTGTACAAACGCATAGCCGAATGAGGTAAACGAATCAAAATCTATCCTCAAACTATCTACTGTTTGAATACCTTGTCCCGTATCAATATGCTTCACGATATGTGTTGAATTAGATTGCATCAAAACACGTTCACCTGTTGGATAAACCTCACTTAAATACACCCAAGGCGATGTACCACCACCAATATCAATCCGTTGCTTAATAACAATGTTATCGGTTTGTGTTGGTCCTGCAATACAGGTTGAAGCTTGCCGATATGCATTTCTGTGAAATGTTGGCCACGGACTGTCAGCCAACCAAGGATTGTTAGGTGGGTCGTCCGAGCAGGTTGGATTTTGTTGCGAAAATAAAACACAAGCGAGTAGGCATAGGCATAAGGAGCAAATTGATTTCATTATTCATTATTTTTACAAAACGAATACTTAAAAATAGCTATCTATTAGGATTAGCACCCTTTATAAATAGCTAAATTCAATGAATAGGCTAAAAAATTCAATAAAAAACCAAGTATATTCTCGTATTACCACAAAAGGTTGGCGATGGATTGTTATTCTGTATGGCTTCAGTATACTATTCTACACGGAATTTTTTGATTGGCTACCATCGCTGTTTTTAGGATTTTATGTGACAATCGTTTTGGTTGCGATGCTATTGGTTGGCTATATCTTTTTGGGCAAAAAGCAACAGTTTCCTACACTATCATTTTCAATTTGGGTGATTGTATTTTCAATAGTTCGGTATGCTTATATTTATTTTTTCTTAAGTCATCATTTACCAGAATACACGGTATTTCATCATGTTGGTCGTGTTATTCCTACAGTTATTTTTTCTTCAGCTTCATTATTATTTTTAGGTTACAGTTATGCCATTTACGAATGGGGACTTGCTTCTAGAGAGAAATTCAAAACCATTTCATCTCAAAAAAGCAAAGATTTTAACCAGCCTATAATCGTCAGAGCCGATGGCGCTAATGTGTATTTATTGCCACAGGATATTATCTATATTTCTGCAAATGGTGAATATGTCAATTATCATCTCGACAGAAAAACCTACACAGTTTTTAAACGTTTAAAAGACGTTGAATCAGAAATGAAGGTTTATGGCTTTAAGCGCAATCATCGTAGTTACATTGTAAATCCCGATTATATAGCAAGCATATCAACGCAAGACATTGTATTGAAAAATGATGTGAAACTCCCATTGAGCAGAACATACAAACAGGATTTTAAAACTGAATTACCTAAAGCCAAATAAGATACTAGCTGTAAGATTTTCAGCAGAAAAACTACTAATGTATCTTTATAAATTCATTTAGACGCTTAATATTAATGACAAACCATAAATTGCATTCGTACATAAATTTTGTATTAGAAAATATACCATCAGACTGGTTAGATTTAACCACACACCGATTAGATATATACAACGAATCACTAGCAAAAACCGAATTTTTAGAACAATTTGAAAACCTATATAATGGAAATGTTTCAGATAAATCGGCATTAGACATACTACCAACGGCTTATGATTATATTAGACTTGGGCATCCGTTATCTTGTGTTTTAGAATGGACAATCGCAAAATTAAATCATATATCACCTGAAAACGTTATCAGCTTTGCCTCGCAGACCATGCCGATTATGGCTATCCTGAGACAAAATGCCTTAGCACAAAAAAATACACTAATCGCTTACCAAGGTGAATTGCCAGAGGCATTTGATGCCCATAGTTTAAAAACGGTTTATGGTTATCATTTTGAATTGAATCAAGTTGAGGACATAAGTGCTGTTACTGAGTTTGATGGTAGTATCATTTATGTTTCAATGCAACGGTATATTGAACCCAAACAACTCAATGCAAACATTGACTTTCACGTACAGCTTTTTCCAAAGTTAGGAAGTGTTGTTACTATTAATGGCGAAAAAAACTCGGAATATGCAGGTGCCATTCAGCATGTGAGACGTCGTGAAACCATTGCCATGACCCCAGCTAATTGTCAATTAGCTTTAGAAGCATTCGCATCGAACAATATATATAAACCTGCTAAAAATAGTTTGGCTTCCAACAAGGCGAAGGTATTAGACACGGTTACTTCGATTACCAAGTCTGCATCAACACCGATTGTTGGCTCTAGTGGTTTGTCGGTGCAATATGCTATTATGATGGGTTTGATAGACCATGCGCAACAACACTACCCAACAAAAGCCATCAAGTTTTTAGTACCACCAAATTGCTATGGTGGCACCAACGACCAAGCAAGGCGTGTGGCGCAGAGCATCTCTAACGTAGAAATTTTAGACTTACCCGTTGATGGTGACAACGATATGGTAAATAGTCTTGAGCGCGTTTTAAGCGAAGTGGCAAAAGCCGATGCCGTACCTTACATAATCGCTGAAATCCCCACCAATCCACGTGTGGAAGTCCCTAATTTAGACGATCTTAAAAACGTGTTAACCCAAGAACGACAAACCTCAATAGGACAATTAGCCGTTTCGCCAGTGTTTATTTTAGATCAAACGTTTTGCCCTAATGTACAGTTTTTAGGTGATGATGGGATTTTATCAAACGTCAGAACCATTTCCTACGTCAGTGGTTCAAAGTTTCCGAGTGGCGGAAAATGCACCGCTGGTTATACGGTTGCCAATGCAAAGGCTAAGGATCTTATGATGCCTATTGCAAAGCATCTTGATATTTGCGATAATGAAGCCACAGTACATCAATATCACATTTTAGCGGAACAATTACCTTCCATGTTGCAACGAATTAATGATGCTTATAAAAACACACGGAATTTTGTCAACTTTATTAAGGCAACTTTGCCAAACGCTAAACTAAATTTTGTATCAGACAAATTAGCAGAGCAAGGCTTTACACCATCAGTATTTTCATTGGATTTACCAACAAAAGGTAATTCGCCAGAAGAAAAAGAGGCTTATAAACGTGCTCTAAATCATAAGCTGATTAACTTAATGATTACTGAAATCCCAAATGAAAGCAAATACTGTGTAAGTTACGGTCAGTTAAAAGGCTGTTATTGGACCATACCTGCAACCTCAACACAAGGCACTACCAAGGAAGGAGATAAGGATTATATTGCCAGAGTTGCCGTGTCACCAAATTTAGATTTGGAAAAGCATAAGGCTGTTTTTAAAGCGTTTGTTAAGGATCAATTTGGAGTGTCTTGGTAGTTGAATTTGGATTGAAACCAAAATACATTTGATTTTCATTGTTTTGCATTAAATCACTTATTCATCAAAGTGGAAAAATCTAAAAGGCACCATTATATTCCAAAATTTATAATAAAAGGGTTTACTGATGACAACGGTAAAATTGCTGTTTTTAATAAAGATAAAATGGCAATGGAACCAAGAAAGAGAAGCCCTAAACAGATATTTTTTGAATGGGATAGAAACACTTTTGAAGTGAATAATGAAATAACTGACTTTGTAGAAAAACTATTTGGTTTCGGTGAGTCAAAATTTGCACCTGTATATAATAAAATAACAGAAGAAATAGAGCATTATGATTTGACACCTTTGGATATGTTTCATGTTATTCATTATATCGGAGTACTTCATGCTTGTCTCCCAATAAATGATAATGAATTTACTCGGTTTATTAAAAATTCTAAAAAAAGAAGACTTTTCATTAGAGATAATGGATATTAATACTGGTAAAGAATCAATTGACTCAGATAAAATATTTGAAAAGTTCAAAAATGAACCTGCTTTTGTACAATCAATAAAAGCAATGAAGGCAACAACAGATTATATTAAGAATAAAAATGTGGAAAATCTTGATAATTGGAAAACTTATTATACTTCACGGAATCCCAAACTTCATTTAATTGGCGATAACCCTCTTATATTAAGAAATTCTAGCGTTAATTCAATTTACAAATCAGAATTAATTTATCCTTTATCAAAGGACATTTTAATATTAAATTCAAAAGGAAAGACCCTAAAAACTATCTCTCCTGAAAATAGAGTTAAAATAGATATGCTGGTGTTTTTACAATCTCAAAAATACGTTTGTGGGCCAGACTTCGAATATCTAAAAATAATAGCTTCATTATGTATTAAGAAAGGATATGATAATCCTAGAAACTTTGAACTTTTGAAAGAAGAGGTTTTTCTAATGTTTGAATAGGGGAAACATCTTTAATTCTATTGGTTTCATTAAATCCTAGTGTTTAAAATAAAGTCGTCACCTCATCAAAATCCAAACCACCGTAATTGCCTGAGCTCATTAAAACCAAAGACTTATTTTCATAATCTTGAGAAAATAAGAAGTTTTTAAAATCGTCTGGGTTCGTATAAATGATTAAATCATCACGTTGGAAGGCATCTGCAATTTGCTGGTGCGTGACTTCGTCCAACTTTTTGATTTCTACTGCGTGTGGTGAATAAAAAACAACAGCAACATCGGCACTATCTAAAGCACCTTTGTACTCTTTTAAAAATTCGGCATTTAAACTACTATACGTATGCAACTCTAAACAGGCTACCAACGTTCTATTTGGAAATTGCGTTTTTAATGCTTTTGTGGTTGCTTTTACTTTACTTGGCGAATGTGCAAAATCTTTGTAAGCCACACTATTCGGTGTTTCTGCAATTTTTTCCAAACGTTTACTAGCACCTTTAAAGGTTGCAATGGCTTCGTAAAAATCGTCTTCGTCAAT
>CAYSVY010000032.1:0-18524 GCA_964434705.1 uncultured Flavobacteriaceae bacterium | reverse complement strand
TTAAAAGAAAGCACGCTTTTAAGAGTCATATTTTGACAAAAAAATCTAAAAAGCGCAAGCTAGCGTTGACTCATGACACATTAGTACATAAGTCAGACGAGGATAATATTAAAACAATGTTACGTTTAAAGTAATCTTGTTTTAATCGGTTAAAATAATTTATAAACCCTGGAGTTAGGCAAAAGAATTTAGCAAGTACCAATTAAGGTCGCCTACTACAAAAAACAATTAAAAACATGCCAAGATCAGTAAATTCAGTTGCTAAAAGAGCTAGAAGAAAAAAGGTTCTTAAGCAAGCAAAAGGATACTGGGGAAGACGTAAAAACGTCTGGACAGTAGCCAAAAATGCGGTTGACAAAGCGATGCAATACTCGTACAGAGACCGCAGAAACAAAAAAAGAACATTCCGTGCGTTATGGATTATGCGTATTAACGCAGGTGCAAGACAACATGGGATGAGCTATTCTAAGTTTATGGGTAAATTAAAAGCTAACAATATCGAATTGAATCGTAAGGTTCTTGCAGATTTAGCTATGAATCACCCAGAAGCTTTTGAAGCAATAGTAAACAAAGTTAAATAAGGCGTTTAGCCAAAAGTATCACAACATTTCGCTTAATGTAAAAAACCGATTCAATTGAATCGGTTTTTTTGTTTTATTGTTTTTCAACTTACATTAATTGAATAAATTTTCAGCCTCTGATCTTTCCCTCTTAACAACATATCTTCAGACAGGAGTTCATAATGGGTTTGCGAGATTTTTAGTTTTTTTATAACTGACTCTGAAACTAAAAGTGGTTTTTTATATTGACTACATAAACTTTGTATTCGCGATGCTGTATTTATAACATCTCCATGAAAAGCTAAATCCTTTTTTACGGTACCGACCTCAGCTATCATAAGTACGCCATAATGTATACCAGCTTTAAATTTAGGATTTAACCCATAGCGGTTTAAATAATAACTTTTCTTCTTTTGCAAACGCTTTTGAAATGCAAAAAACAAATTGACGCAATTGTTATTTTTAAACCCTTTTTTAACAGTCCAATGTATTACTGCTTCATCTCCGACGTATTGGTAAACTTCAGCTTCAAACCTAGATAAAATAGTATTGAGATCTATAAAACAATCCTGTATAAAAGCACTGTATTGTTTGTGTCCTACTTTCTCGGCAATTGCTGTGGAGTCTTTTAAATCCAAAAACATGAGTACTCGGACTTCTTCTTTTGGGCTTTTGTATTTACCAATTAAAATTTGGATGAAATTTCCTCTTCCAAATTTATCGTTAGCAATTCTTATTAAAGAAAAAACAACTGACGCCACTACAAAATACAATATGGTATTCCAGAAAAACGGATCTTTTCGCCACCATCCTTTTTCATTAGGCAAATCGATATCAATCTGAGATTCCATCAAAAAAGATAAAGAACTCAATAATACAATCATCAACACAAAATAGATAAACGATTTAATGACAATACTTAAACCTAAGACCAGTTTTTTACTAAGAAAAGTATCAATCAAAAATTCCACTACTGCATAACAAAAGCCAACAATAAGACCTACTAATAGCGCAAATTTATAGAATGCCAAAACGGGTAAGCCTAAATACTCATCGGTAAAAACTTTTAGCTCGTACTCCAATCCATTATACCGAATTGTAATAAATAAAATAAAGGCAAATATCCAATATACTAGAGAAACTAGTACTAAATTGAAAAAGTCTTTGAGTCTAACAGTCATATGACCTAACGATTAAGTCTTTTGCTTTTTCTTTTTTGCCGCGGGAAAAAGTACATTATTAAGTATTAGGCGATAACCTGGTGAAGTTGGATGCAAATCTAATTCTGTTTTTGGGTCACCTACTCTATGTGTGTAATCTTCAGGATCGTGCCCGCCGTAAAAGGTGAAAAATCCTTTACCCTTAATACCATGGATATATTTAGCTTCTGAGTTAGTTTTATTTTCGCCCATAACCAATACGTTAGACTTTATTTGATCTCTAGTAAACGATGTGGTCTGTCCCATAAAACCTTTAACCAATGCCGTATGGTTTTGCGTGAGCATGGTTGGAATCGGGTCCCATTTTGCTGAGTATTCCATTAACGAAAAATAGTCGGTTGTTTTTGGTATGTTTCGTTTTCGGGTCATGTCAATGGATGAGAACTCATATACATTTGGACTGCGCTCCAAAATAAAATCTTTGAACGCAAATGTATGGGAAAAGTCAATTTTATTTTGGTAACCAGGATCACTACCGTCACCATCAAACATAGGCTCGCAGATGTCTACGCCTTGTGCCGAAAGTGCAATATCAAAACTATCGGTAGCAGAACACATGGCAAACATAAAACCGCCACCAACAACATAGTCCCTAATTTTAAGAGCTACATCACGTTTAGCTTCCGATACTTTATTATAGCCTAACTTTTTGGCCAATGCTTCTGCAGTTTTTTTCTCTTCAATATACCAAGCCGCCGCACGATACGATCTGTAAAACTTTCCGTATTGACCTGTAAAGTCTTCATGATGCAGGTGTAACCAATCGTACAATAGCAGTTCATCGTTTAATACCTCTTCATCATAAATTGTTTCATAAGGAATTTCGGCATAGGTGAGTACCATAGTTACGGCGTCGTCCCAAGGTTGTTTACCATAAGGCGTGTAAACGGCAATTTTAGGGGCTTTTTCCAATACAACAGCTTCCTGATTTACAGCAGGACTGGAAATATCATCTAATATTTGAGCCACTTCACCATCGGACAGAATTTCAAAAGAGACGCCTCTAATTTGGCACTCACGCTGAATGATTTCTGCATCTGGCAACAAAAAAGAACCACCACGGTAATTCAGCAACCATTTTACTTTTAAATCGCGCTCCAGAGTCCAATACGTAATGCCGTAAGCTTTAAGATGGTTTTCTTGGCTTTCCGCATCCATAGGAACTAAGATGTAGGATGCGTATGTATTAGATGTTAGAAAGCACCAAATTAGTGCCATAAAAACTTTTTTCAACTTCAATAAATTTTATTTCAATATAGCAATTAATTTATTCGTGGTGATTGCTATTATAATTCTTTTAAGACTAATTAAATGGCATATTCCATTAAACTTTTATAGTACTTATTACTTGTTGCTAACAAGTGCTGAAATTTTGGTGGTATCACTTTTTCCTGAGCAACATAAGGTTTAAATCCCGTTGACTTATGTACATTAATATACCAGTATTTTGCCCATACGCCATCCTCTGGTCGTTTTTGGGGTTTCCAGCTTAGCATCCCTTCATCAAAAGGTATTCCTGAAAATTTGCACAATTTGGTTAATGTGGACTTGGGATCTAAAAGCACGTCTTTTGAATTAAGAACAACAAAAGCGATATTGTTTTTCAAAAAATAATTTACTAAATCCATGTGGAGCTTGTAACCAATATCATCAATTGTAGGGTTATCTATTACTTTTAAATATGACGGAATCATCTCTGATGGATTTCTTGTCAACAATATATTTATAGTGTTGTGCATAAAAGACTTGTCCAAGTCTAAAAGATGATGTGTCATTTGCTTAAAAAAGCCTACTGGCTTTTCAGAAAACGAGAGCATTTCCTTTACAACTTTATCACCATCACCTTCCATTGAGGCTAAAATTTGCTCAGATCCAGGATGATATTCTTTTGCGCTTGAATGGTTTTTTAAATAGTATGCGTACAAAGGCTCATCAAACACTTGAGTATCTTCCCTTTGGGCAAAAGCATACATAAGTGCCGTTGAGATGTTCCGTGGTCCTGACCATAAGCAAATATGCTTTGTACTACTCATATTTTATTTACTTCGGCTTTAATTAGGTCTTTGTAAAGCTTCGATAAAAGCTGTGTCTTCTCGCCTGTTTTACCGTTTCCAATTGATCGTCCATCAATTTTAAAAACAGGTGTTAGGCCTCCAAAAGTACCAGTTATAAAAGCTTCGTCTGCACCGTAAACATCAAATAACGAAAAATCCTTTTCGTGGCATGTAATATTATTGGATTTACAAACCTGAATAACTTTAGCACGAGTTATGCCGTTCATACAGTATTTAGGTGTGGATGTCCAGACTTCTTCGTTTTTAACTATGAAGAAATTTGTAGCATTGCAAGTAGCAACAAAACCATGAATGTCCAGCATTAGGGCTTCATCTGCACCAGCTTCAATAGCTTGAATCAAAGCTTGGACTTCGTGCAATTTACTGTGGCAATTTAATCTTGGATCTAAATAATCAGGAGAGCCTCGACGTATAGTACTCGTAAATAATGAAATACCATTTTTTTTAGAAGCTTCTGAAGCTATTTTATATTCTGGAATGATAACTACGTTTGGGCCAGATATGGTTAATCTTGGATCTTGCGACGGTGTTTTTTTGATACCTCTTGTTACCATAATGCGTACATGAACACCATCTGTCATTCCATTGGCATTTAAAACATGCCAAACTTTTTTGGTTAGTTCTTCCTTTGTAAATGGTAGATGCATTCCAACTGTTTTTGCAGATTGCCATAACCTATTTAGATGGTTGTCTAAAAAAACAAGAACGCCTTTATGCAAACGTAAGGCTTCCCAAACACCATCGCCTACAAGATAACCGCTATCAAATACAGAGATTTTTGCTTCTTTTCTTGTAAAAAGGTCATCATTTATTGCTATATAAATGGTATTGTTTCTAGAGTCATCAATAGCATTATGTGTACCGTGTACCATGGTAGTTTTGGATTTTCACAGAAAGGTAAATAAAAATCCTTAATCAATTTACTTTAAATCACTAAGCTGTGTAGTACTACCAGAAAGCAAACTGGCAATAACCCTCGTGCTTTGAAACTGTTCTAGTATTATTTTAATGAAAACTGTGATTGGTATAGCCATTATTAAGCCAGGAATTCCCCACAAAAATCCCCAAAACATGAGCATAACCAGTACTGCAATGATATTTATGGAAAAGGATTTTCCCATAAAAATAGGTTCTAAAATGGCACCGAACAAAACCTGTACAGCCGTAATAGACATTATAAAAAATAGTAACGTACTTGAGGTATCCAATTCTACAAAAGCAAAAATTGATAGTAAGATTACAGAGATGAATGACCCAACCATTTGTACAAAGTTTATAGCAAAGGCAAACAATCCCCAAAAAATTGGGAAGCTGACATCAAAAAACACACACATTAATCCAGTAAAAATTCCGGTTAAAGCACTTACTAAAAACTTCACTTTTATGAACTTAATAAGGTCTTTCTCAATTTTCATAAAAGCCTTAATAGAAGTATGCTTTTGTTTTAGCAATGTATTGTTAAGCAACTTATGAACGTTAATGGATTCGGCTAACCATAGCACCACAAAAAATGCCGTCATTAAAATGGTAGTGAGAAACTTACGTAAAAATCCAACGGTATCTCCAATATTTTCTTTTTGAAAAAACTGTGCAATGACGTTTTTGTTAGACTGCAATACAATACCAAAATCTTCCTCTAGGTATAGTTTCAACGCTTCAATTTTTGGTTGGGCCTTTTCAAAAAAATCTGCATTGTTTGCTAGTATTTCCCTACTTGACAATTGAATAAGCTCAATCCCTATTTTTAAACCTGACGCCACTATTAAGAGTACAATTAAAATGCTTACAGGTTTGGGTATTTTCTTTCTGCCTAAAAACCGCATTATGGGCAAAAACAGTAACGCAATAAACATTGAAAAAATAAGCGGAATAAATATAAAAGATAGCACCTTTAGCAAATAAAATACTAAAGGAATTACTATGATTAGTAATAAAATATTTGTTGTTCGTCTTTGTTCTAGCATAAATAAACCTCTGTAAATAAGGAATTACAAATTTACTCTATAAAAGATGTGCGAATATTATAAAAATGCTAAATATTAAGATTTTAGTTAAAAAGGAACGCCATCATCTTCAGGAGTGCCAAAAGCATCATCTGCTGATGGGAAACTGTCTGGTTTAAAGGTATCGTCATTTGCGGCATCGTTCATTTTAGAATGGAACTCGCCAAAAGGTGTATCAAAATCATCTAAATTATCAAACTTACCAAGATGACCTATGAATTTGAGTCTAATATTTTCCAGGCCACCATTTCTGTGCTTTGCCACAATAAATTCGGCTTGGCCTTCGGTTGGTGTGCGTTCTTCATCATCCCATTCGTCTATTTTATAATATTCAGGTCTATAGATGAATGAAACGATATCGGCATCTTGTTCAATAGCTCCAGATTCACGCAAATCCGATAGTAAAGGACGTTTGCTACCACCACGAGTTTCTACAGCACGCGATAATTGTGAAAGTGCTATTACTGGCACATTTAGTTCCTTTGCCAAAGCTTTTAAATTTCTTGAAATGGTTGAAATCTCTTGCTCACGGTTGCCGCCTTTTTGGCTTCCACCGGCAGTCATCAATTGCAAATAATCGATGACAATTAATTTAATACCATATTGAGATGCCAACCTTCTGGCTTTTGCTCTTAAATCAAAAATGGATAGCGATGGTGTATCGTCGATAAATAACGGTGCTTTTTCTAAAGTTTTTACTTTAACATTTAACTGTTCCCACTCGTGTTTTTCTAGTTTTCCGGTTCTTAATTTTTCGGATGAAAGCCCAGTTTCACTAGAAATTAATCGAGTAATCAACTGCACCGAAGACATTTCCAAAGAGAAAAATGCTACTGGAATATTGTTGTTCACTGCTATATTTCTGGCCATGGTTAAAGTCAACGCCGTTTTACCCATACCAGGACGTGCCGCTACAATAACCAAATCACTGGGTTGCCAACCAGAGGTTAGCTTATCTAACTTGTCAAATCCTGATGGAATACCACTAAGCCCTTCTTTATTTGAAATTTCTTCAATTTTTTTCTTTGCCTGTATAACTAAACTCTGTGCTGTTTCCGTGGATTTTTTTACGTTGCCTTGTGTAACTTCGTAAAGTTTTGCCTCTGCGTTGTCCAACAAATCAAAAACATCCTTAGTTTCGTCATAAGCTTCTTCAATAATTTCGTTTGAAATTTTTATAAGACTTCTTTGTATGTATTTCTGCAGAATTATCCTAGCATGGAATTCAATGTGCGCTGAAGATGACACGCGTTGGGTTAACGAAATCAAATAATAATCACCACCTACAATATCTAGTTTTTCATCTTTTTTGAGTTGGGTTGAAACTGTTAATAAGTCAACTGGCTCACTGTTTTCGAACAATTTAAAAATAGCTTCAAAGATGTATCTGTGTGCGTCTTTGTAAAACGCTTCTGGACTAAGGATATCTATGACCTCATCAACCCCTTTTTTATCGATCATCATGGCACCAAGTACAACTTCTTCCAAATCCAAAGCTTGTGGTGGCAATTTGCCTTTTTCTAAGCTTATAACTGGGTTTCGGTCTATCTTGTAACCTTTAAGAGGGCTTGGTTGTTTCATTTATAGCTAAAATTGATATGGTTGGGTATTCGTGTTCATTTTTTGGAATTGGATGTGGGTAAAACAACCGCAAAGCAAAAAATATATCGGGCTACGAATGTAACCAAAAGGTTAAGATAATGTATCTGTAACTGTATTTCAATCTTAACAGTTCTTCAACATTAAAACTGTTGATAACTCGTTTATATTGTTAATAGCGATAAAAAAACAAAGTCCTAAACTTTGGTTTTTCTTTATTGTGTGTAAATAGGGCGTTTAAGATTTAAAGACGCCCATATTGGCGTATTTATCCATTCGCTTTTCCACTAAATCTTTTGGTGATAAGTTTTTAAGTTCTTCGTAAGATTTCTCAATGGCATTTTTAACGGCCAAAAAAGTTTTTTCTCTATCCGTATGCGCACCACCTAAAGGTTCTTTAACAATTTGGTCCACTAACTTCATGCGTTTCATGTCTTTTGCGGTAAGCTTTAAAGCATCAGCAGCTTGTTCTTTGTATTCCCAACTACGCCATAAAATAGAAGAGCAGGATTCTGGAGATATAACGGAATACCATGTATTTTCTAACATCAAAACCGTATCTCCTACGCCAATACCCAAAGCGCCACCAGATGCGCCTTCGCCAATAATTACCGTAATAATAGGCACTTTTAAGCGGGTCATTTCAAGAATGTTTCTGGCAATGGCTTCTCCTTGACCTCTTTCTTCGGCTTCTAATCCAGGATAAGCTCCAGGAGTGTCAATTAAAGTGACCACCGGAATTCCAAACTTTTCAGCAGATTTCATAAGTCTTAAAGCCTTACGATAACCTTCTGGATTGGACATACCAAAATTTCTGTATTGACGGGTTTTTGTATTGTAGCCTTTTTGCTGCCCAATAAACATATAAGTTTGGTCACCTATTTTACCCAAACCACCAATCATGGCTTTGTCGTCCTTCACGTTTCTGTCGCCATGCAGTTCTAAAAACGAATCGCCGCAAAGGGCATTTATATGATCTAGTGTATAAGGTCTATTTGGGTGTCTAGAGAGCTGAACGCGTTGCCAAGGCGTTAAATTTTTATAAATGTCTTTCTTGGTTTCAAGAAGTTTTTTTTCAATCTGCTTGCAAGTTTCGGTAACGTCAACATCGCTTTCGTCTCCAATTAACTTGCATTTTTGCAATTGCTCTTCAAGTTCTTTAATAGGTAGCTCAAATTCTAAATATTCCATACAATTTGAAAATAATTTTTAGTTAGTTTACAAACTTACGTATTATCAACCAAACCAAACAATACTATAAACCAATATGTGGAAAAAGTACATTAAACTAGGTCTTGGGGCTTTTGTTTTTCAATTTCTTTTTTATCACCGCATCCAAAATTACAGCACCTATTACCAATAACGCACCCAAATAAAAATGCGATGACATTTTTTCTTTTTCAGGATTTAAATACAAGGCCATGGCTATAGCATAAACGGGTTCCAAGTTATAACTCAATATTACCGTGTACGGTGTTATGTACTTCATAATTTCAACAGCAGCTATAAATGCGTAAGCGGTACACACTGAAGCCAATATAAATAAGTACAACCAATCTTTTTGTGTTAGGTCAAAAAACGTTGCATTAAACCCATCATAAAAAAAAACAATACAAAGACTTATGAAAAAAACACCGCTAACAAATTCATAAAACGAAATAACGCTTGCTTTGTGTTTTAGTATTAGTTTTCCATTAATTACGGCAAAAAGTGTTGACAGTAAAGCCGAAGATAATCCTAATACTATACCGTTAATATATTTTAATTCACCTTTTGTTATAAGGTAAATACCAAATGCCACTACAATACCGAAAAGCGCTTCATACCAATGAATTCTTCTTTTAAAAAAAAGAGGTTCAATTAGTGAAGCAAAAAAAGCACCTGAAGCAAACATGGCTAATGCAATAGATACGTTAGATTGTTTTATAGCCTCAAAAAATGTGATCCAATGTGCGGCAATAATAAGACCTGCTATAGTAAGATGAAATGCTAAACGCCTAGAAATCCTGAGCCTTTTTTTGGTCACAAGAACAAACAATAGCATTAAGCAACCTGCAATGACCATACGGTACCAAACTAACGGAATAGAGCCAATGGAAATTCGCTCGCCTAAAATAGCGGTGAAACCACCAATAAATACAAGAAAGTGTAAATGTAAATAGTGCTTTAACTTAGCGTTTGGCATTATACAAGAGGTAAGTCGCTAAAATACCAAAAATTAAGTTTGGGAACCATACCGCCACTATTGGGGAAAAATTAGACTGCTCTGCCATAACCCCAAAGATTTTATCAAAGAATACGTAGACCATAGCAATGGTAATACCAAACGCAAGGTTAATACCCATGCCACCACGGCGTTTTATGGATGAAACCGCTACAGCAATTATAGTTAGTATAAATACTGATACGGGTATGCTCCATTTTTTGTACAAAACAACCTGATACCTACCAATATTTGAAGATCCTCTGGCTTTTTCCTTATTTATAAAATCTACAAGTTCACCATAGGGTTTTGTCTCCGCAATATAGTTTACTGGCGTAAGATCATCCGTATCAAAAGAGAATTTTACATCCATTCTTCTCCTAGTTTCAACACTAACATTTCCTAAGGAATCATAACTTCGCTTGTAATATCCTGTAAGC
Organism: uncultured Flavobacteriaceae bacterium; assembly: GCA_964434705.1. Taxonomy (GTDB): domain Bacteria; phylum Bacteroidota; class Bacteroidia; order Flavobacteriales; family Flavobacteriaceae; genus Winogradskyella. Next base: position 8,424 of record CAYSVY010000032.1, on the reverse strand, counting down.
CTATATGTAGAATCTTCTTCTCTATACTTAATGCTATTGGCAAACATTTTATACTCAAGCTTGTTTCCATCAAAATGCTCTAAAGTAAAATTTTGACCTCTTTTTGTCTTAGGGTTATAAGAGCTTACGTATATATAATCATCATCCGTTATTTGGCGGAAAACATCTTTAGTATCTTGAATTTGTCTCCCTCTTGACAAGTATTTGTATTTAAACTCGTTAAATCCTTTGCTGGCATTTGGAGCTAAGTACATTCCCATCAATAAAGCTAATATTGTGACAATAGTTGCGCCGACCAAATAAGGTCTCAAGAATCTTGTAAACGACACGCCCGAACTTAAAAAAGCAACAATCTCAGTATTGTTAGCGAGCTTTGAGGTAAACCAAATCACCGATAAAAACAGAAAAATGGGAAATAGCAGGTTGGCAAAATAAATGGTGAAATTTAAAAAGTACATTGAAATTTCTCCTGCCGATGCACCACTTTTAAGAATTTTACCGATCTTTTCAGCTAAGTGAACCATTATACCTATTGGAATAAACAGAATCAACATCATAAAAAATGTAAAGAGATAGCGCTTTAGTATGTACCAGTCTAAAATCTTCATTCTTTAAAGGCGTTTGTCCATTTGGATTACCATTTTATCTTTCCAGCTCCTAAATGTACCATCAATAATGTGTTGCCTTGCTTCTCTTACCAACCACAAATAAAAACCTAGGTTGTGTATTGTAGCTATCTGTTTACCCAACATTTCATTAACACTAAATAAGTGCTTTAAATAAGCTTTGCTGTACTCGGTATCTACAAAAGTGATTCCCATTTCGTCTATTGGCGAAAAATCATCTTTCCATTTACTATTCTTTATATTTATTGTACCATGTGCCGTAAACAACATTCCGTTTCGCGCATTACGCGTAGGCATTACACAATCAAACATATCTACACCTAACGCAATATTTTCAAGAATATTGATTGGCGTACCAACACCCATGAGATATCTGGGTTTATCTTCTGGTAAAATATCACATACAACTTCAGTCATGGCATACATTTCTTCCGCAGGTTCACCAACAGATAAGCCACCTATGGCATTCCCTTGTGCACCAGCATTTGCAATATACTCAGCGGACTGTTGCCTTAAATCTTTATAAGTACTACCTTGCACTATTGGAAAAAACGTTTGATTATAATCATACTTTAATGGTATTTTTTCTAAATGTGTTAAACATCTTTCCAACCACCTATGTGTCATATGCATTGACTGCTTGGCATAATTATAATCGCACGGATAAGGCGTACACTCATCAAAAGCCATAATAATATCCGCACCTATTGTACGTTGTATTTCCATTACATTTTCTGGCGTAAATACATGAGTGCTACCATCAATGTGCGATTTAAACTTCACACCTTCTTCTTTTATTTTTCTGTTGGCAGATAATGAATAAACTTGGTAGCCACCAGAATCCGTCAATATATTACGGTCCCAATTCATGAATTTATGCAAACCACCTGCTTGCTCTAAAATATGAGTTTGTGGCCTTAAATAAAGGTGGTAAGTATTGCCTAAAATTATATCTGGGTTTATGTCGTTTTTAAGCTCTCTCTGGTGCACACCTTTTACAGAAGCTACCGTACCAACAGGCATGAAAATCGGCGTCTCAATAGTACCATGATCCGTATTGATGAGTCCTGCTCTTGCCTTACTCTGTTTATCGTTTGCTAGTATTTTAAAATCCATCGAAATAACGTGAATGGGCAAATATAAAAAACGCTATGGCATAACATCTTAATTAAAATCAAAATTGTTAGCAAATCTGCTAAATCGTTGATAAGTGCTGTAATTGTGGCTTTGCTGAGCAGGCATAAAAAGTTATTTTTGAGGCATCAAAATTCATAACTAATGCCAAGCATAACAGATTTAGAAAAACTAACAATTCAAGTAAGAAGAGATATCTTACGTATGGTACATAAGGTCAACTCCGGACACCCAGGTGGCTCGTTGGGATGTGCAGAATTTTTTGTGACACTTTACCAAGAAATAATGAACAGGAACTCAGATTTTCAGATGGATGGAAAGGATGAAGATATTTTTTTCCTGTCAAATGGGCACATTTCACCAGTCTATTATAGCGTATTGGCTAGGTCTGGTTATTTTCCGGTTGACGAATTAAATACCTTTAGATTAATAAATTCAAGACTCCAAGGCCACCCAACTACTCATGAAGGTTTGCCTGGGGTGCGAATTGCTTCTGGGTCTTTAGGCCAAGGTATGTCCGTTGCCATCGGTGCGGCCGAAGCCAAAAAACTTAATAATGATAGCCATATTGTTTATAGCTTACATGGCGATGGTGAATTACAAGAAGGTCAAAATTGGGAAGCAATTATGTATGCGGCTGCAAGAAAAGTTGATAACCTAATTGCAACTATTGACTTAAACGGCCAGCAAATAGATGGTTCCACCGATGATGTTCTACCACTTGGTAGCGTAAAAGGCAAGTTTGAAGCTTTTGGTTGGACAGTTATTGAAATAGATAACGGAAACGATATTGCCTCAATTATCAAAGGGATGGAAAAAGCAAAATCGCTTTTAGGTAACGGTAAACCAATATGTGTGTTATTAAAAACCGTAATGGGTAATGGCGTAGATTTTATGATGCACACACATGCATGGCATGGAAAGGCGCCTAATGACGAACAACTGGCAATTGGACTTGAGCAAAATACTGAAACTTTAGGAGATTATTAATACTGAAGAATTACTACCGAAAAACTACAGATGAAAACATATACAAATACAGGAAACAAAGACACACGCTCAGGTTTTGGAGCAGGATTGACTGAACTTGGGAAAAGTAACCCAAATGTCGTTGCACTGTGTGCAGATTTAACAGGCTCTTTAAAAATGGATGACTTTAAAGCCAATCATCCAGAGCGCTTCTTTCAAATTGGAATTGCAGAAGCCAATATGATGGGGATTGCCGCAGGCATGACTATTGGCGGTAAAATTCCATTTACTGGGACTTTTGCTAATTTTTCAACTGGTAGGGTTTATGACCAAATAAGACAAAGTATTGCCTATTCCGGAAAGAATGTAAAGATATGCGCGTCCCATGCAGGGGTTACTCTAGGCGAAGATGGTGCAACACATCAAATTCTTGAAGATATTGGTTTAATGAAAATGCTACCTGGAATGACAGTGATCAATACTTGTGATTTCAACCAAACCAAGGCTGCCACATTAGCCATTGCCCAACATTCAGGTCCTGTATATCTGCGTTTTGGCAGACCAAAAGTTCCAAACTTTACACCTGAAAATGGCAAATTTGAAATAGGAAAAGCAGTGCAACTTACAGAAGGTTCAGATGTAACTATCGTTGCGACGGGACATTTGGTATGGGAAGCACTGGAAGCCGCAAAAGCATTACATGAGCAAGGTATTTCTGCAGAGGTAATTAACATTCACACTATTAAACCATTAGATAAGGAAGCTATTTTAAATTCAGTTGCTAAAACTGGTTGCGTTGTTACTGCCGAAGAGCACAATTTTTTAGGAGGTTTAGGAGAAAGCGTTGCTAGGGTGTTAACAACTCACAATCCTACACCTCAAGAGTTTGTAGCTACTAATGATACGTTTGGTGAATCTGGAACACCAGCGCAACTAATGGATAAATACGGGTTAAACAGTACAGCTATAATCAGTGCCTGCAATAAAGTTTTAAGCAGAAAATAATATAGAATCTAAAACTAAAAACCATGAAAAAACTGTTTCCACTTTTAATATTCAGTCTTTTTACTATTACTATTTTAAATGCTCAATCAGGAAATGGTTTTGGTATTAGAGCAGGTCTAAATTTTAATAGCCATGGTGAGGTAAGTTCGTTTGGAGACTTTGAAAGAACTTATGGTTCCAATTTACAAGCAGGATTTCATATTGGCGCATTTGCCAAGCTTGATTTATTAAACACTTTTTATTTTAAACCAGAGCTCGTTTTTACAAGAATTGAAAGTAGATATGCTCTCACTGAATTGGATGACAATGACGTTTTTAAAATGTCAAAATTAGACCTGCCATTACTTGTTGGTATAAAAATAGTTGGACCAGTTCACATTTTTTTAGGACCATCGTTACAATATATTTTAGATACTGATATCAGTACTTTTGGTTTAAGTGTTGACAATCTCAGCAATGATTTCAGCATAGGTTTAAACGCTGGTATAGGAGCGAATTTTGGTAAGCTCGGTATTGATGTACGCTATGAACGTGGCCTAAGTAAGAATGAAGCCGACCTTGTTGCCGATTTTGGTTTTGGTGGATTTGGCACTATTGACACAAGGCCAGAACAAGTTATACTTAGTCTCTCTTATAGACTACTTTAAAACCAATTTATAACATTCTGACATTTAATACGTTATTGTTAAAAACATTAAAACAATGAATCGTATTATTTTTATTTTTCTATTAGGGTGCATAACAATTTGTAGCGTCAATGCACAAAACGGCTCAGGATTTGGTATTAAAGCTGGACTTAACTATGGTGGCAATGGTGATTTTTTTGAATCAATTAATGATAATTTTGATAGCCCAGAACAAAATATTGGTTATCATTTAGGCATATTTGGTAAAATTGGTGACAAACTTTATTTAAGACCAGAACTAGTCTACACCAAAACAAAAAGCAAATATAATAGTGGCGATTTTGATATGCAAAAACTTGATTTGCCAGTACTTGTTGGTTTACAGGTCATTGGACCTCTCAATGTTTTTGCTGGTCCATCATTTCAATATATTCTAGATTCAGAATTTGACAATTTAAATGTCGATAGTATTGAAAATGATTTTAGCGTTGGTTTCAATTTTGGAATAGGAATAAATTTTGAATCTTTTGGAATTGACCTGCGGTACGAACGTGGCTTTAGTGACAATGAAGCTAGTTTTATAGACAATAATAATTTGATAAGTATGGACAGATTAGATACTAGACCCGAGCAGTTGATACTAAGCTTGTCCATTAAGATTTAATGTATTAAAGTTCCTAAACCATACAACACAAACAATAAAAGCCACTTATGTTTAAGTGGCTTTTTTGTAATCAATTTTATTTAAAATCTAGCTTTCGTTGGATTCAGTAGAATCCGGGTCAAGGTAGTTAGGAATACCATCGCCATCACTATCGTCATTTGTAGGATCTCCATCATTGTCTAAATCTTCGTTTATGGTGTCAACACCATCACCATCATCATCAGCATCACGGTAATTAGGTGTACTGTCTCCATCAGTATCATCATTCATAGGGTTACCATCTTCATCCAAATCTTCATTTAGTGTTGTTACACCATCGTTATCGTCATCAGCATCTAAATAATCAGGTGCTCCATCTTCATCTGTATCGTCATCAAATTCATCTAAATTTTCATTTAAGTCTTCTAAATGGGAAGGAACGCCATCTCCATCATGATCATTTTCTTGATATTGCAACAATGTAAATTTAAAAATGATATTAGAGTATGCTGGAATATCAGGTTGTGTTCTTGAAAAATAACCCAAACCAGAAGGCAAAAACATAACTCCAACTCCATAATCATCAAAGGTTACATTAGATCCAGTTGTAAAACTATTAGCAGTATTAAATTCAGGAAAAACACGTTGCCACCCTACTATAGTTCCAGCACTTGTTGACCCTGGAACTCCTACAAGACTTAGGTCTTCAGGCGTAACACGTCTATCGAATACAACCGAATTATCTTCAACTAAAAACCCTTCGTAAGTTACCCTAACACGATCTGTGAAATTAGGAGATTCACCACCACCTTGATTGATTTTTAAGATGTAATAGGTATATTCGGTTTCTTCGTATGTAGTTGTCTTTTCCAAAACCAAACTTGAAGCAGACAACAAAGTACTCCCTTGTGGTACAGTTTCACCTTCCGCAAGAAAGCTTATTCTAATATCATCAATTGTTGGGTTTTCAATAGCACTTAACTCGTCTTCATTAAAATAATGAGTATTCATATATTCTTGCAATAACTCCAAGTCGTCAATTTGCTGTTCGGCTCTGTCACGCTCGGGAGTTGCAACAAAACCACTGTCATCGTCTGGGCTACAAGCGTAGGCTAATACCAAAACAAAAAAACCTAGCTTTAAATAATCTAATAATTTCATACAATTTTTTATGCTAAATAACCTAATGTGGGTTAATTCATTATTGCTTTTTCTTGGTCGCAAGATACAATTTTATAATACTTTTGCACAACAACATTAACGGAGATTTTTAGTTAAAAATATGCGAGCAGACAAGTATTTATGGTGCATAAGATATTTTAAAACAAGGAACCAAGCTACACAAGCTTGTAAAAAAGGATTGATAAAAATTGAGGGTTCAATAATAAAGCCCAGTAGAGATGTTTACATTGGTGATGAAATTTCAATTAGGAAAAATCAAATCAATTATAAAATTAAGGTAAAGGATATACCTCCAAATAGAGTTGGCGCAAAACTGGTGGATATCTATCGTACTGACCTTACACCAAAATCGGAGTTTGAGACACAGGAATTACTGAAATACAGTAAAGACTATTACCGAAAAAAAGGAACTGGAAGACCGACTAAAAAAGACAGAAGATCTTTGGACAATTATAAAGATGAAGAAGAATAAACTGGATAAAGTTTTTTGGGAAGGACGCTACACCAATAATACTACAGGTTGGGATCTTTTAACAATATCCTCACCAATTAAAACCTACATTGACCAACTCAAAAACAAAAACCAACACATTCTAATTCCTGGTGCCGGTAACGCTTACGAAGCAGAGTACTTATGGCACAAAGGATATAGGAATGTTTGGCTAGTAGATATTGCGCAAACTCCACTTTCAAATTTTCTATTAAGGGTACCTGAATTCCCTAAAAGCCAATGCCTCAATATTGACTTTTTTGAATTAGACCAAAAATTTGATCTTATTTTGGAACAGACATTTTTTTGTGCACTTGAACCCAGGTTGCGCAATGATTATGTCCTAAAAATGCATGACCTACTTAATAAAAATGGCAAATTAGTTGGGCTTTTATTTGATTTTGAACTGACTGAATCTGGCCCACCATTTGGCGGGAATGAAGAAATGTATCGCAATTATTTCTCAAATACATTTAATATCAAAACAATGGAGCGTGCATATAATTCGGATTACTCAAGGGCTAATAAAGAACTGTTTTTTATCTTTGAAAAAAAAGACTCATGCCTGTAGCTGAAAACACCATTTTAGACCACGTCCAAATTGAACATAAAATCAAGCGTATTGCCTATCAGATATATGAGAGCAACGTTTCTGAAAATGAAATAGTAATTGCCGGCATTGATAAAAATGGATATTTACTTGCCAAAAAATTAAAAACATACCTAGAACATATATCCGATATACAGGTAATAATCTGCAAAGTTATAATGGATAAAAAACTGCCTTTGAATTCAATTAAAACATCCATAAAACCTGGTGCTTACCAAGACAAATCACTAGTGTTAGTTGATGATGTATTAAATTCAGGTAGCACACTTATGTACGGCGTTAAGCACTTTTTAAATGTTACGCTAAAGCGCTTTAAAACAGCTGTTTTGGTTGATAGAAATCATAAAAAATATCCCGTGAAAGCTGATTTTAAAGGTATTTCTTTATCTACTTCTTTAAAAGAACATGTAAACGTTAATCTTAGTAAAAAACCTTATCACGCTAGCTTAGAATAACTTGATTACTATTGCTTCCACTATTTCATCTAGGGTTTTATTACCTGTTTTAATGGTGTGTTTAGCTTTTGCATAAAAGGGTCTACGTTCAAATAAATGCTTACCAATATATTCCAACAAATCATCTTTAGTTTTGATATGATTTAATAGTGGCCTTCCTATTTTTTGCTTGAACAATCTACTTGCTAAAAAAGGTATTGAAGTGTCTAAATAAAATGACGTTGCGTTTTTAGAATTAATAACTTGTTCCATATTATTAGAATAGCATGGTGTACCGCCTCCTAGAGAAAATACTAAATGGTTATAATTTTCAAGTATATTATTCAAATAAATACTTTCTTGTTTTCTAAAATAGATTTCTCCTTTATTTTGAAAAATTGATGGTATAGAAAGTCCTTCTTTGTGCTCAATATAGCTATCCAAATCAATAAATCTGTAATCTAAAACATTGGCTAATTTTTGACCAATGGTCGACTTGCCAGATCCCATATAGCCCATCAAAACTACAATCATACATCTAATCAATTGATTCTAAAATCTGTATTAATTCAGTCACAAAAAAACAAAAAATTAAATTTAAAAAAAGCATTGTTTTATTAATTAAAGCTTTTATATTTGCACCCTCAAACAAAGACCGGGTAGCTCAGTTGGTAGAGCATCTCCCTTTTAAGGAGAGGGTCCTGG
>CAYSVY010000031.1:0-20602 GCA_964434705.1 uncultured Flavobacteriaceae bacterium | reverse complement strand
GTAACCTCTTTCTTCGCTAACAACAGTACCACCAGTTAAGATAGCGATGTCTTCTAACATAGCTTTACGACGATCTCCAAATCCTGGTGCTTTTACAGCAGCAATTTTTAAAGAGCCACGTAACTTGTTAACTACTAAGGTTGCTAAAGCTTCGCCATCAACATCTTCTGCAATAATTAATAAAGGTTTACCAGATTGAGCAACAGGCTCTAACACTGGTAATAGGTCCTTCATTGTAGATACTTTTTTATCGTATAATAAGATGTAAGGATTTTCTAAATCGGTAATCATTTTTTCGCTATCTGTAACGAAGTAAGGTGATAAATAACCTCTGTCAAATTGCATACCTTCTACAACGTCTACATAAGTATCTGTTCCTTTGGCTTCTTCGACAGTGATTACACCTTCTTTACCTACTTTACTAAATGCTTTTGCAATTAAATCTCCAATAACATCATCGTTATTTGCAGAGATTGAAGCGACTTGCTTAATTTTTTCTGAAGAATCTCCAACTTCTTTAGCTTGCTTACCTAAATCTGTAACAATAGCTTCTACAGCTTTATCGATACCGCGTTTTAAGTCCATTGGATTAGCGCCTGCAGCTACGTTTTTTAAACCTTCTTTTACAATTGCTTGAGCTAAAACGGTTGCAGTAGTCGTACCGTCACCAGCTAGATCATTGGTTTTTGAAGCAACTTCTTTTACCATTTGTGCGCCCATATTTTCTAGCGCGTCTTCTAATTCTACTTCTTTAGCAACACTAACACCGTCTTTAGTTACTACTGGTGCACCAAAAGAACGACTAATAGTTACGTTTCTACCTTTTGGTCCTAATGTTACTTTTACTGCATTTGCTAAAGCGTCTACACCACGTTTTAATCCGTCGCGAGCTTCAATATCAAATTTTATATCTTTTGCCATTTTATTTTTGAATTTTTGCCTTTAGCTATGCGCTATTGGCGTTTGAGTTTTTAATTAATTTTTGGTGCTATAAGCCTGAGGCTAATAGCCAAGATTTTTTAAACAATAGCTAAGATGTCACTCTCGCGCATCATTAAATAGTCTTTGCCTTCAAGCTTTAATTCGGTGCCACCATACTTTCCGTATAAAACAACGTCACCAACTTTAACGGTTAAAGGCTCGTCTTTTTTTCCATTGCCTACGGCAACTACAGTTCCTTTTTGTGGTTTTTCTTTGGCATTGTCTGGGATAATAATACCAGAGGCTGTTTTGGTCTCAGCTTCCATAGGTTCTACAAGAACGCGGTCTGCTAGTGGTTTAATGTTTACACTCATTCTATTTAATATTTTAAGTTATGTTTTGTTTTAACGCTTTAGCGTTATTCGAAAATTGTGCCAACTGCCATAGACTGACAAAGTTTCAGTGCCCTCTTTTTGCAACAAAAAAAGCCACGCTTTCACGTGGCTTTTATATTGTGTGTTAATACTAACTATTAGTTGTCATTAGTTGAATTATCTGGAGCAGAAATTGGTATTTCGGTTGTGTCATTAGTGTCTATGGCTTTAGAATCACTTACGCCACCTGCACCAGGAATGGTGAAATTTGATAATAATATGAGTGCAATTAAAACGGTTGCCAAAACCCAAGTACTTCGGTCTAAAAAGTCTCCCGTTTTTTTAACGCCACCCAATTGCTGTGTGCCACCACCTCCAAATGAAGAGGATAAACCACCGCCTTTTGGATTTTGAACCATAATAACGACCACTAGTAAAAATGCTACTAAAATGATGAGTATTAAAAATATTGTGAACTTAGTCATTATTTCTATCTTTTAATTCTTCTACTGCTTTAATTTGGTCTGCAAAGAAACTACTTTTTTCTGGATATTTCAAACTTAAAATTTTGTAAGATTGAATGGCCTTTTCATAATCTTTTTGCTCAAGATAAATACGTGCCAAGGTTTCTGTCATAAGCTCATCTTCAATAGGTTTGTCAATATCTACAAGCTTGGGTTTTGGCGTATTTTTATTAGGTTTTATTTTAGGGTTTTCAGAGATAAATTTATTGATGGTCTCTAATTTATCTGCTAAAGGTGGTTTTGACGTATCTCGTTCCGATGTTGGCGTTCTGTCAATTGGTTTTATTGACGTTAATTTTAACCATTCCATAAACGAATGGGTTTCCGACCTGTCAAATTCTAGTGGTTTGCCAATATTTAATTTTAACTCTGGTGAATTTTGCTCAGCTTTCTCTGTCTTTAAACTATCACTAGGTGTTGTAACGTTTTCTTCAACAGTTTTTGTTTTGAACAAATCTGGATCTAAAACACCTTCGGTTTCCTGAATATAGGCTTTTAGCTTATTGTCAATAGTTACGCTTTTATTTACCGATATGTCATCAATCTCGTTGACTTCAATAGCTTTGATGTATTCGGAATTTCGTTTTATTTGAAGCGAAATTTCATTTTGGTTAAACTTTTCCGAGGTAATAAAATCGAAAAGCACGCTCCGGTCCGATGTATGTGCAGCGGTTGTTTTTAGTGCATTGTTGTACTTGTAGCTGTCTTTGTTTTTTAGGGCTTTTAAATAAAGTGCATGCGCCGGTTGAAAATACGGATATTGATCAATCACTGCTTTTAAATCGTTGATCTGCTCCGCCGAAAGTAATTCTGGCTGTTGCAATATGGATGTGAATGTGCCCGAGTTCATTGTTTACCAGTCTGCAAGTGATGCTTGAAATATATCTTGTGTTATACGTTCAAAAATAGCTTCTAAAGCGGTATCTTTTTGACTGCCCGTTAATTGTGCACCACCTTCATAATCAAAGAAAAACGAAAAACGTTGCTCAAAATCTTTTTCCTCATTAAGGGTGTTGTAATAGCGTACATTAATGCCGACAGTCAATCGGTTTTGCGCTGCTCTATTATCTGAGGTTGCTGTAGTTGGCGATATTCTGTATTCAACAATTTCACCTTCGTAGACCAAATCGCCACCAGAATTTACAAGACTTAAGCTTGTTTGGTTTTGTATAAGATCTTGCAATGCATTGGTAAAATCAATGTCCAAACCAGGTTCTACCAAAGGTGCGTTGTTTTGGAAGAAGTTGACCTGAAAGGTTTGTGCATTTCCTGTATCTGCCCCTGTAAAGCTATACTTAACCTTGCAGCCATACGTTGAAATGGCGACAATCAGTAAAATGAAAATTGACTTGAATAACTTCATTTAATAGGTGTTTGGGCGTTTCATTGTAATAAACGCATAAATATAGCCCGCATTGTCCGCAACATCAAAATCAACATTTACCAGCCTGTAACCTTGGTAGTGCTTTTCGTTGATTAAATCTTCGGCTTCTTGCCTAATGGTTTCGGAACTGTTAGGGCTAAATCTTTTTCGTATCCTGAATATTTCTATGGCTTTCATTTTTATAAATCGAATTGTTTTATTTTTCGGTACAAAGTGCGCTCGCTTATACCAAGTTCGGCCGCGGCAAGTTTACGCTTGCCATTGTGGCGTTCTAGGGATTTTTTAATGAGCTCTAATTCTTTATCATGAAGAGACAGTGTTTCTTCCTCCTCAATTTCTTCAGCAAAATGATACTTGTCTTCAGTATCCGATACAATTTCGGGTTCTATTTCTTTATGTTCCGGAATTGCTAAAACTTCTAATTGATCTGTCGGTGTTTCAAAATCCCCAACATCATCATTGCCATAAATTTTTTGAATGAGGCTTTCATTTTCCTTTTTAACCTCATTTGCGTTACCATTATTCATGAGTTCCATGGTAAGTTTTTTGAGATCGTTAAGGTCGTTTTTCATATCAAAAAGCACCTTGTATAAAATTTCGCGTTCATTACTAAAATCACTTTCTGAACGTTCGTTTTTAACCAATGCCGGTAGGTTTTGTGTTGCACCTGTTGGTAAATAGGTTTGTAATGTTGTGGCACTTATTGTGCGGTTATGTTCCAATACCGAAATTTGTTCTGCTACGTTTCTGAGTTGCCTTATGTTTCCGTTCCAACGGTAACGGAGTAGAAGACTAACGGCATCATCGGTTAACCGAACTGTTGGCATTTTGTATTTTGAAGCAAAGTCGCTCGCAAATTTTCTGAACAGCAAATGAATATCGTCCTTTCGTTCTCTTAAAGGCGGCAAAAGAATTTCGACCGTGCTTAAACGGTAGTATAAATCTTCACGGAATTTTTCTTTTTCAATAGCCTCAAACATATTAACGTTGGTGGCGGCAACAATCCTAACGTCGGTTTTCTGAACCTTGCTTGAGCCCACCTTTATGAATTCGCCATTTTCCAAAACCCTAAGCAAGCGTACTTGTGTGGTTAAGGGTAATTCGCCAACTTCATCTAAAAAAATAGTACCGCCATCAGCCACTTCAAAATAACCTGAACGTGTTTGTGTGGCACCTGTGAATGCGCCTTTTTCGTGCCCGAATAACTCACTATCTATTGTGCCTTCTGGTATTGCGCCACAGTTTACGGCAATATATTTTCCGTGTTTGCGGTGAGACAATTGGTGTATTATTTTTGGAATACTTTCTTTACCAACACCACTTTCGCCAGTAACAAGAATTGAAATATCAGTAGGTGCTACTTGTATGGCTTTTTCAATAGCTCTGTTGAGCTTGGTATCATTGCCTATAATGCCAAAACGCTGTTTTATAGCTTGTACGGATTCCATGTTAAGCCCCTTTTATTTCCCCAAAGGGGAAAAACTGTTATTATTAAATTAATTTTTATTCTTTTGAGTTTAGATTGGTAGCCTTCCCTTTGGGAAGGTTGTATGGGCTATACCCAACCGCTTCACCGATTAAGGTGGCGCTTGTACAATCTGTAATTTTTACGTTTACAAAATCGCCCGCTTTGTAATGTTCTTTTGGAAAAACAACCACGGTATTTTGCGTGTTTCTGCCAGACCAATGTGCGTCAGAGCGTTTTGAAGATTTTTCAATTAAGACTTCTTCAATTTTACCAACGTGTTGTTGCGTTCTGTACAAACCGTGTTTTTGTTGTAGTGCTTGAATTTCGTTAAGACGTCGTTTTTTAACATCGGCAGGAATATCGTCTTCCATTTTACGGCCAGCCAATGTTCCTGGACGTTCAGAATAGGCAAACATAAATCCAAAATCATATTTTACGTATTCCATTAGGCTTAAAGTGTCCTGGTGATCCTCTTCGGTTTCTGTTGGGAAACCGGCAATCATATCCTGACTGATAGCAACATCTGGAATAATACGGCGAATATTGTCTATGAGTTCAAAATATTCTTCGCGAGTGTGCAAGCGATTCATAGCTTTTAGAATTCGGTTGCTACCACTTTGTACTGGTAAGTGAATATAATTACAAATATTGCGGTGTTTGGCCATGGTTTCAATAACATCCAAGGTCATATCTTGTGGATTGGATGTGGAGAATCTAAAACGCATTTTAGGTTGGGCTTTGGCACACATGTCAAGGAGTTTTGCAAAATTCACTGCCGTTGCTTTTTGAATTTCGGTAGCTTTTACAAAATCTTTTTTAAGTCCACCGCCATACCATAAATAACTATCTACGTTTTGTCCCAGTAGCGTTACTTCTTTAAATCCTTTTTCCCATAGGTCATTTACTTCTTCAATAATGGATTGCGGATCGCGACTACGTTCTCTTCCTCTAGTAAAAGGCACTACACAAAACGTACACATATTGTCACAACCACGTGTTATGGATACAAATGCGGTAACACCGTTGCTGTTGAGCCTTACCGGAGCAATATCACCATAGGTTTCATCTTTTGATAGGATGACATTTACAGCATTTCTGCCTTCATCAACTTCGCTAATTAGGTTTGGTAAATCTTTGTAGGCATCTGGTCCAACAACAAGATCAACCATTTTTTCTTCTTCAAGAAATTTGCTTTTTAAACGCTCTGCCATACAACCTAAAACCCCAATTTTCATTTTTGGGTTTATTTTCTTTACGGCATTGTATTTTTCCAAACGTTTACGTACGGTTTGCTCTGCTTTGTCTCTAATAGAACAGGTGTTCACCAAAACCAAATCTGCATCTTCAAGATGTTGTGTGGTGTTAAAACCTTCTTTTGATAATATAGAGGCTACAATTTCACTATCGCTAAAATTCATTTGGCATCCGTAGCTTTCAATAAAAAGTTTACGTTGATTGCCTTCTTTCGCCTCAAGGATAAGGCTTTCACCTTGTTTGTTTTCGTCAATTATTTTTTCCATGCGTTTCGCTTCAATTCAATGCGTCTCAATAAGCATGCAAAGATAGTATTATTTTGTTGAAGTGACAATGTGTCATGCGTAAAGTATTTTGTTTTTTAATCTAATTTTACGTGCTTTGGCGCTCTAACTAAATCATCTGCTAAATGGAACTCCACAAATTAAACCACCGTATTGAAAATGCAAAGCCACTAGATTTTGGGTACATACTAAATAACTCTATTGACCTGTTTAAGAAAACTTGGGTACAAGGATTGGTTACCATTTTGTTGACAATGGTTATGGCTATTCCTGTTTTAATGATTGTTTACGTACCATTAATTGCCATGGGAGCTTTTGGCGCTTATTCTGCTGAATATGATCCTTACGGGTACGACAATAATACCATGGAAGCATTCAGCCCTATTCTGTTATTGTTGTTTTTTGTGCTTTATATATTTGCTATAGTTGCTATGAGCGCCATAAGCTTTGGCTTACGTGCAGGGTTTTACCGCATATGTAAAATAAAAGATTTTAATAAGGTAGCGCGTGAAGATTATTTTTATTTCTTCAAAAAACCTTATTTCTATAAGACCGTAAAGTTATCCTTGGCATTGGTTGGCATAGCTGTTATTGCCAGTTCATTGTGTTTTATACCGTTACTCTATGCTATTGTGCCACTCACTTATATAACCGTTATCTATGCTTTTAATCCTGACAAGTCTGTTTCAGAGATCATTAATTTAAGTTTTAAGTTAGGAAACGCTAAATGGTTTATAACTTTTGGCTTACTAGTGGTTTGTGGATTTTTAGCTACTGTTGTCGGTTTTTTAATGTGTTTTGTTGGTGTTTACGTTACCCAGTCGTTTACGTGGTTGCCTACTTACATCATATATAAAGAAGTTGTTTCGTTTGATGATAATAGTTTAGCATTAAATGCAGATGCAAGTCAAGATCCAGATGACATCAGCCAAATAGACGATGTTTCGTTTTAATTTAGAATAAACATGATCTCGCAATGTAAGATTACTAAAGCGATTTTACCTTATTTAAGAACAGTGTCAGTTAGTATGTTAGGATTGTAATTTTTTTTTGGCATACCTTTGCACGCACAAAAAATACAATAATGCCAAAGAATTTAGTCATAGTTGAGTCGCCAGCAAAAGCTAAAACCATTGAAAAGTTTTTAGGAAAAGATTATAAGGTTGAATCTAGCTTTGGGCACATTGCAGATTTGCCCTCAAAAGAGCTTGGCGTCGATGTTGATGGAGATTTTAAACCAAAATATCAGGTTTCAAAAGATAAAGCAGCTGTTGTCAAAAAACTGAAAGAACTTGCCAAAAAAGCAGAGTTGGTATGGCTAGCGAGTGATGAAGATAGAGAAGGAGAAGCTATTGCATGGCACTTAGCAGAAACACTTGGGTTGTCAAAAGAAAAAACAAGACGTATTGTATTTTCTGAAATTACCAAGAAAGCCATATTAAAAGCCATTGAAAATCCACGGAGTATAGATTACAATTTGGTAGATGCGCAACAAGCGCGTCGTGTTTTGGACAGAATAGTAGGGTACGAGCTATCACCAGTTTTATGGCGAAAAGTTAAAGGCGGTTTATCTGCTGGTAGAGTACAATCGGTATCGGTAAGGCTTATTGTTGAGCGTGAGCGCGAAATACAAGCTTTTAACCCTAAAGGCTCTTACAGGGTTGATGCTGTTTTTAGCACCAATAACGGTGCAGAATTCAAAGCAAAACTTCCAAAGAATTTTTCTACCAAAGCTGAAGCTGAAGCCTTTTTACAACAAAATATAGGTGCAAGTTATTTTGTAGAAAACCTCGAGAAAAAGCCTGTAAAAAAATCGCCAGCGCCACCATTTACGACATCCACATTACAACAAGAGGCTTCAAGAAAGTTAGGCTTTTCGGTAAGCCGAACCATGAGTAATGCGCAACGGTTGTATGAAGCAGGTCTCATTACCTATATGAGAACCGATAGCGTAAACCTGTCTGACGAAGCCAAACAAGGTGCTGAAAAAGCAATTGTAAAATCATACGGTGAGAATTACAGTAAGCCCAGAAATTATAAAGGAAAATCAAAAGGAGCACAAGAGGCTCACGAGGCTATCAGGCCAACGGATTTTTCAAGCCAAAGTGTGAATGCCGAACGTGACCAAGCACGATTGTACGACTTAATATGGAAACGCGCCATTGCATCACAAATGAGCGAAGCCAACCTTGAGCGTACCAATGTAAAAATAGGTGTTAACGCATCAAAACACGTGAACGAAGTATTTGTTGCTAATGGAGAAATCATCACTTTTGACGGTTTTTTAAAAGTGTACCTTGAAGGTACAGATGATGAAGATACAGAGCAAACAGGCTTGCTGCCAGACCTTAAAATTTCTGATAATCTCAACAATATTTACATTACTGCTACCGAACGTTTTACAAGACCGCCAGCACGTTTTACAGAGGCATCTTTGGTGAAAAAACTAGAGGAATTAGGAATTGGTAGGCCATCAACCTATGCGCCAACCATTTCTACAATCCAGAATAGAAATTACATAGAAAAAGGAACTGTTGATGGCACAGAGCGTAATTATGTTCAATTAGTGCTTCAAAGCAACAAAATAGATCAAAAAACTTTGACCGAAAAAGTAGGGTCAGACAAAGGGAAATTAGTTCCGACAGATATTGGAATGATTGTGACCGACTTTTTGGTTAATCATTTTGAAAGTATATTGGACTACAACTTTACCGCTAAAGTCGAAGAAAATTTTGATGATATAGCCGAAGGTAAAGAAGATTGGAAAGAAATGATGAAAGACTTTTACAAAGGATTTCATCCGCAAGTTGAAGATGTAAAAGAAAATGCCGAAAGAGAATCTGGCGAGAGAATACTTGGCGAAGATCCAGAAACAGGAAGACAAGTCAGTGTTAGGTTGGGTAAGTTTGGGCCAATGGTTCAAATAGGCACTGTTGATGATGAGGAAAAACCAAAGTTTGCGAGTTTAACTCCAGACCAGCAATTAAATTCCATAACCTTTGAAGAGGCTATGGACTTATTTAAATTGCCAAAAGCTTTGGGGCATTATAACGAAGAAGAAATAGAAGTAAACAACGGGCGTTACGGACCATATGTTCGGTACGGTAAAAAGTTTGTCTCTTTGCCAAAAGGAGTAGATCCTTTAAGTGTGGATTACGATGAGGCCATTGTTTACATCAAGGAAAAGGAAAAAGCAGACGCACCTATATATAATTATCAAGGATTAGATGTCATTAAAGGCAAAGGGCGTTTTGGGCCATTTATAAAATGGAACAACATGTTTATTAATGTCAATAAAAAATACGATTGGGACAACCTTTCTGAAAACGACATCATTACGTTGATAGAAGAAAAAATCCAAAAGGAAAAAGACAAGCTTATCCATAATTGGGAAAATGAAGGTATACGCGTAGAAAAAGCCCGTTGGGGAAGGCACAATATTATAAAAGGAAAACAAAAAGTTGAATTGGCAAAAACAGTTGATGTTACAGACATGACTGTTGAAGAAGCTATTGCTCTGCTCGAGAAAAATGCACCAAAAAAGAAAACCACCAGAAAAAAAACCTCCGCAAAAAAATAACTGCCTATGAACTTTAATTTTCTATCACCTGTATCTGATTCGGTATTGGCATATGGTGAATTATTATCTCAGCAAGCATTGGGCAGAAAATTCAAGGTTCATTCACAACAATTAGGTTTGCCAGATATTGATGATGTGCAACTGGCCATTATTGGTATTAAGGAAAATAGAAATGATGTCAATTATATAGGTTCTGAACTTAGTTTTGACGATATACGAAAAGCACTTTACAGTTTATTCCCAGGTAACTGGTATACCAATATTGCAGATTTGGGAGATATTGACCCAGGTGAAAGTGTTGAAGATACCTACTTCGCCCTAAAAACAATTGTAGCGCTTCTTATTGAAAAAAAGATTATACCAATAATAATAGGAGGAAGTCAAGATTTGACTTATCCCAACTATCGTGCGTATGATCATTTGCAACCTATGGTCAATATTGTAAACGTAGATACCAATTTTGATTTGGGAGATACCTCTCAACCTATAAAAAACAACAGTTTTATGGGTGAAATTATTTTGGAGGAACCTTATAATCTTTTTAACTATTCTACAATCGGATATCAAACCTATTTCAATTCGCAAGAAGAAATAGATTTAATGGAGCGCCTTTATTTTGAAGCTTACAGGTTAGGAGAAGTGTCAAATAACATTAATGTTGTTGAACCCGTCATGCGAGATGCGCATATAGTTACCCTTGATTTAAAATCTGTAAGATCTGCAGAATTAGGAGAGCAACTAAAATATACACCAAATGGATTAACAGGCAAGGAAATTTGCGCCATATCTCGTTATGCCGGCATAAGTAATAAAGTATCTTCCTTTGGTATTTATGAGTATAAAAACACAGCCCGAAACGATATAAGCGCAATGCTTGTTGCACAGATGATTTGGTATTTTATTGAAGGTGTGAACTGCAGAATAAAAGATGACGATTTCTTAAACGCCGATAATTACCAAAAATACAATGTGCTTATTGAAGAAGAGGAATTGATTTTCTTCAAGAGTGTCAAAACTGGACGTTGGTGGATTGAGATCCCATTTTTAGAAAATCTTAATAATAAATTAAAAAAGCATACGTTATTACCTTGCACGTACGAAGAATATGTAGAGGCCACAAAAGGCAATACTCCCGAAAGGTGGTACAAGGCCTATCGTAAAAATAATTTTTGATGGTTTGTATATTTGATATTTTAACACACAAAATATCGATGAAATGCAATTTTTAAGGACGAAATGCAAAAAAAAACGAAAAAAAGTTGTTTTTTCCGATTAATTGAAATATGTTTACCAACTCAAAATTTAAGGACACTAATTTAACCTATAGTTTTATGAAAATCAATAAGCTTATTTTACTCTTAACGGGGTTTGCTTTTATAGTAAGCTGTAACTCCGGAGACCGTGGACAACTTGTCGGCGTGAAAGGTAAAAAATGGCACCCAGAGAAGCCTTACGGTATGACACTAGTACCCGGTGGAGCCTTTATCATGGGTAAATCTGATGATGATATAGCAGGAATGCAAGACACGCCAACCAAAACGGCAACGGTCAGAGCATTCTACATGGACGAGACTGAAATTACCAATAGCGAGTATCGTCAATTCGTTGAAGATGTAAGAGATCAAATACTCAGAGAAAATTTAGCTGAAATGGCTGATTTAGAAGGTAGAACTCCAGGTGAAGGTGATATCGGCGAATTTGCATATTTAGACGCTGGAGATTTGGACGGTGAAAATGATGATCTTAATGCCTACCAACGCTATATGATTAATACCTATGGTAATGAGCAACGTCAGTTAAATTATGATGTTGACCTTATATTTGATACAGAGGATTACCCAGACGAGCTTTACGCTGAGGTTATGGATAATATGTATCTCCCATTGGAAGAATCATATAATGGACAAAGAACTTGGGATGTATCTCAATTTGTTTTTAAGTATACCGAAATGGATATTCAAGCTGCAGCAAAAGATCGTACCTTAAAAAGATCTGATGTTATCATCCAAAAAGAAGTAGCGGTTTATCCTGACACAACAGCTTGGATTCGCGATTTTGCATATTCTTATAACGAGCCAATGCACAATGATTATTTCTGGCATGATGCATATAGTGACTATCCTGTTGTTGGTGTAAGCTGGGAACAAGCAAAGGCGTTCTGCCAGTGGAGAACCATATACCATAACAATTACAAAAAGGAAAAAGGAAAACAACCTGTGAATATTTACAGACTACCAAACGAAGCAGAATGGGAATATGCCGCTCGTGGTGGCCTTCAAGGCGCTACATATCCTTGGGGTAATAACTATACATTAAACGATAGAGGTTGTTTTATGGCAAACTTTAAGCCATTACGTGGTGATTATGCGGCTGATCAGGCACTTTATACTGTTGAAGCTGATGCTTACGAGCCTAATGATTATAATCTTTATAACATGGCTGGTAACGTTTCAGAGTGGGTGAATAGTTCTTATTCGGTATCATCTTATGAATTTATGTCAAGCATAAATCCAAGCGTAAACGATAAAAATAATCGTAGAAAAGTTGTACGAGGTGGTTCCTGGAAAGATGTAGCCTACTATTTGCAAGTAAGCTCAAGAGATTACGAGTATGCAGATTCAGCAAGAAGTTACATCGGTTTCAGAACTGTACAAGATTACATGGGAACTGAAGTTACCCGCAACGCACAAAACAAATAAAATACACAACTAAATATTAAACTTTAACCCAATAACCAACTTATTTGAGTTATTACAACCTAATTAATTAAAACTAAAATTATGGCACAAAAAGGAAAACTTACGTTAACAAATATGATCTACGGATTAGGTGCAGCAATCGTTATTGTTGGAGCATTGTTTAAAATACAACACTGGCCTTATGGTTCTGAAATCCTAACAATTGGTATGGTCGTAGAAGCGTTGGTATTTGCATATTCAGCATTTGAAAGACAGGAAGAAGACTTAGATTGGTCTTTAGTGTATCCTGAACTTCAAGGTGGTAGCTCAAAAAACAAAGCTAAGGAAGAGCCAAAAGATGCTGAAGGATTATTATCTAAAAAATTAGACAACCTTTTAAAGGATGCTAAGATAGATGGAGAACTGATGTCAAGCCTTGGAGAAAGTATCAAGAATTTTGAAGGTGCCGCAAAGAATTTAACCCCAACTGTAGATTCTATGGCAGCGCAAAAGAAATACAGTGAAGAAATGTCACTTGCTGCAGCGCAAATGGAATCTTTAAACAGCTTGTATAAAGTACAAATGGAAAGTGCCAACAGACAAGCCGCAATCAACGAAGAAGCGGTTGAAAATGCAGCCAAGTTAAAAGAACAAATGCAATCACTAGCATCTAACCTTTCATCCTTAAATGGTGTATATGGCGGTATGTTATCTGCAATGAATAAGAACTAATTGGTTTTTTTAAGAACAAATACTAACAACATTAAAAACAACTAATTAAAATGGCAGGAGGAAAATTATCTGCAAGGCAGAAAATGATTAACTTAATGTACTTGGTTTTTATTGCTATGATTGCAATGACCATGGACAAAGAGGTACTATCAGCATTTAGTTCTATGGACGCTAAATTCGAGTCTACAAATGAATTTACGGCCAAATCTAATGAAACACTTTTAAAAGGTTTGGCGCTAAAAGCTGATGAAAAACCAGAATTTAAATTGCCTGCAGCAAAAGCGCAGCAAATTAAATCTATCTCTGACAAGTTCAATGCTTATCTGGCAGGTTTAAAACAAGACATTATTAAAGGTGGTAATTATGAAATGGAGAATGGACAATTACCAGCTGAGAAAATGGATAAGGGTGATTACTTAGACGAAAAATGGTTTACAGGAGACCGTTTGACTAAAGCAGGTCAAAAGGTAATGCAGACATTTGAGGAATATAAGACGGATATAAAAGCAGTATTGGGTAATGATGTAACCTATGAAACAGCTTTGGAAAACTTCGATAAACGTTTCGACTTCAGCAAAATAAAGCCCGAAGAAGGTGCACCATTAGAATATTTGGACTATAACTTTAAGGGTTTCCCTGCTATCGCTTCTTATGCTAAGTTAACATCATTACAGAATGATGTAAAAACTACAGAAGCTAACTTATATAACGTGTTCTTAGGTAACTCTCTAGACGAAGCTATTACTTTAAAGAATTACCAAGCTATCGTAATACCAGATAAAAATGCCTTTTTTGCTGGTGAGAAATTCCAGGGTAAAGTGGTTTTGGGTAAATATGCCAATGTTACTCCAGTAAAATTAAATGTAAATGGAAACGAGGTTTCTCTTTCACAAGAAGGTGCTTTAGATTCTTTAGGAAATGCAAGATTGAATTTCACAACAGGAAGCGTTGGAGAAAATGAAGTTAAAGGTACATTCACATTCATGGAAAAAGGTGAAGAATTACCAATTGAATTTGCTGGAAATTACGTTGTAGTACCAAGACCAAACTCAGCAACTATTTCTGCTGATAAAATGAACGTAGTTTATCGTGGTGTAAAAAACCCTATGACAATATCATTTGCAGGCGTACCTGATAATAAAGTCATTGCTAATGCTACGGGATTAAAAAAACTGTCTAACGGTAAATACATGATGGAACCTGCATCTGGAAGAGAAGTAACTATCAATGTTACAGGGACACTAGATGATGGATCGAAAGTTAGTGATAAAAAAACATTCAGAATTAAAAACTTGCCCAAACCTATAGGAGCTTTTAACGGTCAAGTTGGTAATGCTAAATTACCACGTAATAATGTTGAGATAGGAAAATTATCTGCAAATTTTGGAGAGGATTTTGATTTTGAACTTCCCTTGAATATTACTTCATTTACTATGAAAGTTCCTGGGAAACCATCCGTAAATTGTTCGGGCAACAGATTAAATTCGGCAGCAAAAAATGCCTTGAGATCTGCGAGAAGAGGAGACATAGTTCAGTTTATCAATATTAAGGCGAAGTCACCAAGTACAGACGTGGCTATTAAAACAGTTACACCTGTGGTAGTTGAACTTTCTAATTAATACAGCTGATAAGCATTACGTTCAAGACAAAAAAAAATAATAAAGAAATGAAATTAAAGCAATTATTACTTACAGCCATTGGTGTCGTTGCGGTTAACGGATTATTTGCCCAAGCAAATATTCTTAATGCCAAAATACCAGAAGAGATTGGCATGAAAACCGAAGAACAGTTGCTTTTAGACAACGATGAGCCATTAGAATACGGATACGTAGATGATAGAGATTTACTGTTTTCTAAAATGACTTGGGAGAAAATTGTCTTAGATGAGCGTGTTAACTTCCCGTTGTACTACCCGGTTGACACTAATAATATTGGGTCTGACCGTCGCTCGTTGTTTCATGTATTATGGAATGCAGTTAAAATAGGCGATATTCCTAAAGTCTACGGAGATTCCTATTTTTCTCAAGAACGTACTTATGATGAGATGTTAGCATCTATGAAAAAAGTAGATACTTTGGATATAGGTTTCGATCAGTTTAATGCTGATGGCTACGTCGATCCTGAGTACATAGTACAAAGAGATATTGAAGCTTATGATATCAAAGCGTATTTGGTAAAAGGATTATGGTACTTTGACAAACGTCAAGGCGAATTAAAATACCGCTTATTAGGTATAGCTCCTGCTGCTCCAGATGTCAATTTTATTGACTCTGATGATGAAGCAAATAAGGAACCAATACCTTTATTCTGGGTCTTCTATCCTGAAGCTAGAGGAATTTTACATGAAGCAAAAGCATTTAACAATAAAAATAGTGCGCTCCCAATTTCTTTTGACCACATATTAAACTCAAGGCGTTTTAACGGTTATATGTACAAAGAAGAAAACGTTTATGGTGATAGGGAAGTTAAAGATTATGTTAAAGATAATGCATTGATGCAACTATTGGAATCTGAACGTATTAAAGATAAAATTAGAAACTTTGAACAGGACATGTGGAATTACTAGTCCATTCAAAAACATACATAAAACGCTCACTTATACAGTGGGCGTTTTTTATTACTGTCATTATTATTCAGAAAGTAATCTTTTCAATACCTTGGTATGGTGAATCAAGTAGACTACATCGTTGTTGGCTGTGGCTTGGCAGGAATTGCGTTTTGTGAAATATTAAAAGCAAACAATAAGTCTTTCATTGTTTTTGATGATGCTTCGCAACAATCTTCCATTGTTGCGGCAGGTTTATATAACCCAGTTATTCTTAAGCGTTTTACGCCAGTTTGGAAAGCCAATGAACAGCTTAAACTTGCAGTGCCACTATACAAAAAAATTGAAAATGACCTTAAAATCAAGGTAGATTATTCCTTAAAAATATTAAGACGCTTTGCTTCAATTGAAGAGCAAAACCTTTGGTTTGAAGCTATGGATAAAAAAGGACTGGAACCTTATTTGTCATCGAATATAATTCAAAATAAAAACAAATATATTGATGCACCTTTCGGTTTTGGAGAAGTTTTACAAGCGGGTCGTGTAGATACCAATACATTGATTTTAAGCTACAAATCTCATTTGTTAAGTCATCAGCAATTGATTTCAAAGCCATTTGAATATGATAATGTAGAGCTTACAAATAATGGTATAGCATATCAAAATATTTCAGCAAAGCAACTGGTATTTTCTGAAGGCTTTGGCGTAAAGAAGAATCCTTTTTTTGAAAACATACCTATTAATGGTACAAAAGGCGAAGTGCTTACGCTTAGAATTCCTAAACTAAAACTGGACTACGCAATAAAGTCTTCGGTTTTCATCATTCCTATCGGAAATGATTTATATAACGTAGGTTCTACCTATAACTGGAAAGACAAATCAAATCAACCCACAAAACAAGCTAAAAATGAACTTTTGGAAAAGCTCAGTGCGTTTCTAAATTGTGAATTTGAAATCGTAGAGCACGTAGCAGGTATTCGACCAACTGTTCCAGATAGACGACCAATTATTGGAAGACACAAAACACATAAGAACCTTTATATTTTAAATGGTTTAGGCACACGTGGTGTAATGATAGCACCCTATGCGTCCGTTGCATTATTCAATTTTGTCGAAAAAGATATGAAGATAGATGCTGAAATGGATGTTAATCGGTTTTTTCCTTAGCTAAGGACTTATCGTAGCCCATAAACAAGTTTATCCAAATATTTCTCGAAAGTCTCATTATAATGGGCATAAAAGCGACTAACGTTAATATTATTGAAATAAATGCAGTAACAAGTGAAGTTTCAAAAATAACATAGCTAACAATGAACGCCGCAACGGCAAATGCTGTGCCTACACCATAACTTACATACATTGAACCATAAAAAAACGACGGTTCCATTCTATATTTTGTGTTGCAAATAGAACAATTATCGTGTATCCTAAGCGTATCGGCTAATTTATAAGGATTCTTTTCAACATACATAGATTCTCCATGGCATTTAGGGCAAGCGCCAAACAAAATGCTATAAAGCTTCATTCCTTTTCTTATCATGTTTAAATCTTTATTTTTGCCATTTCAAATGAAGTACAAATATAATTTTTTTGCTTCAGTACAAGTGTAACAATTGTAGCCATAGTTGCAATTTTTAACATTAGCATAGTGATCAATATCCATAACCTTTCCATAGCTTTTCAGGGCGAATATTTATTCGAAGATATTTCTTTTAAACTCGGTAATGGTGATCGCGTTGGACTTATAGGTAAAAACGGTGCAGGCAAGTCTACAATGCTCCGAATTCTGTCTGGTGAACAAGAATCCAATACGGGTCAAATTGCCACAAATAAGGATTTAAAAATTGGTTTCTTAAAACAGGATATAGACTTTGATTTTGGTAAAACCGTACTTGAAGAATCTTATGAAGCGTTCAAGGAAATCAAAGCTTGTGAGGCAAAACTCGAGACTATTAATACCCAACTGGCTGAACGAACGGATTACGAAAGCGAATCGTACAACCAATTAATGATAGAATTAAATGATATACAGCATACGTACGAAATTTTAGGTGGCTATAATTATCAGGGCGAAACCGAAAAAATACTTCAGGGTTTAGGTTTTAAACGCGAAGATTTTAATAAGCTTACCGATACCTTTTCGGGTGGTTGGCGTATGCGTATTGAGTTGGCAAAACTGCTACTTCAGAATAATGATTTGCTACTCTTGGACGAGCCAACAAATCATTTGGATATTGAATCCATTATATGGTTAGAGCAATTCCTGAAAACATATCCTGGAGCTGTGGTTATAGTATCGCACGATAAAATGTTTTTAGACAATGTTACCAATAGGACAATAGAAATTTCATTAGGCAGAATTTATGATTACAATAAGCCATACACTAAGTTTTTGGCCTTGCGTAAAGAGATGAAAATTCAGCAATTGGCTGCGCAAAAAAACCAAGAAAAACAGATTCAACAAACCGAAAAACTGATTGAGAAATTTAGGGCTAAAGCCTCAAAAGCAACAATGGCACAA
This sequence comes from uncultured Flavobacteriaceae bacterium, assembly GCA_964434705.1. Taxonomy (GTDB): domain Bacteria; phylum Bacteroidota; class Bacteroidia; order Flavobacteriales; family Flavobacteriaceae; genus Winogradskyella. Next base: position 2,337 of record CAYSVY010000031.1, on the reverse strand, counting down.
TCGCTCATAAAAAAATTAGACCGATTGGATAGAATAGAAGTTGATGAAGACGATAATGCGGTAATGTCCGTTAATTTTCCCGTTTCCATAACACCCGGAAAAGTGGTTGTTGAACTTGAAAATATTACCAAAAATTATGGTGACTTGTCCGTGTTAAGCGATGTTAATCTAACTATAGCACGTGATACGAAAACGGCTTTTGTTGGGCAAAACGGACAGGGAAAATCAACCTTAGCTAAAATTATTGTAGGTGAGATTGAGCATAAGGGAAAATTAACTTTAGGACATAATGTTCAGATTGGGTATTTCGCGCAAAATCAAGCTGAATATCTTGATGGAAGCAAAACCGTGCTAGATACAATGATTGACGCGGCTAATGAGACCAACCGAACTAAAGTCCGTGATATATTAGGTGCTTTTTTATTCCAAGGCGAGGAAGTAGATAAGTATGTTCGCGTACTTTCAGGTGGTGAGCGCAACCGATTAGCGTTGGCCAAGCTTTTGTTGCAACCATTGAACGTACTCATAATGGATGAGCCCACAAATCATTTGGATATAAAATCGAAAAATGTACTGAAAACTGCTTTAAAGAAATTTGAAGGTACTTTAATTTTAGTCTCTCACGATAGGGATTTTTTGCAAGGGCTAACAGATTCGGTATATGAATTTAAGGACAAAAATATTAAGGAATACCTTGGTGATATAGATTATTATCTAGAGCAACGTAATCTTGAAAATCTTCGCGAAGCTGAAAAGAGAACCGTTATTGAATCTAAGCCCAAGGAAAGTTCAAAAACAAGCTACGAAAATCAGAAGAAACTCAAATCGCTTAACAATAAGTTGAGCAATATTGAATCTAAAATTAGCGATTTGGAAAAGCGTATTAAGAATGATGATGTTGAACTAGCAACTAACTACCAAGAAACAGTGTCAAATCCTGATTTTTTTGAAGCCTACCACAAAAACAAGCAAAAACTTGAAACATTGATGAAAGATTGGGAAGTGCTACAAGAGCAGATTGAAAATTTTGAAAACTAATGGAAGAATATTTTTTTCAATGCCCTTATTGTTGGGAACAGATATCCATGCTATTAGATTATTCTTTGCCACAACAATCTTACATTGAAGATTGTGAGGTGTGTTGCAATCCAATTCAAATTTCATTTACTACCGATAATAATGAGATGGAAAGCTTCAATGCTACAAGTATTGAGCAATAATACTTAATTGATAATCAAATACTTGTATTTTTAAAGTGCATTTCATCGAAAAAAATTGTATTTTAAACGATATAAGTCTATTTTTGATATGTAAATCGGTTCCCTCGCCCAAATCTACTGATTATGAAATCTTTAAAACTGACTGTAATATGTTGCTTGTCTTTATTTGTTAGCTTTGCTCAAATTTCCGAAGACCAAAAAGAAGCTCTTATAGCCGTTTACAATGCCACTAATGGTAATACATGGAATACAACTTGGAATTTAGACCAACCTGTAAATGATTGGTACGGTGTTTCGGTTGAAAATAATGAGGTTGTTGAAATAAATCTTGCCTTTAATAACCTAACAGGACAAATACCAGAAGATATAAAACAACTCAAATCTTTAAGAGCTTTAAATTTGAGTTTTAACAAACTCAGCGGAGAATTGCCAAAAGGTTTGTTAGAACTTGAAGATCTTGAAACTTTGAAATTGTTTTCCAATACACTTTCAGGGTCAATTCCTAATGGCATAAGTAAACTACACAACCTAAAATCATTAGAGCTTTACAATAACGATTTTACGGGAGCTATTCCAGATACAATAGGAAACTTAAACAATCTAGAATATTTAATGTTAAGTAGTAATGGCCTAACAGGTCAATTACCACAATCTATTACCAATCTTAAGTCGTTAAAGGTTTTAAGCCTTTTCGATAACAGTCTTTTTGGCCAAATACCAAACGCTATCGGAAAATTATCGCAATTGGAAGAATTGGTATTATCCAGCAATGGGTTTTACGGTTACTTGCCAACAAGCCTAACCAGACTAGATAATTTAAACACACTGTTATTGAACGATAATAGCTTTAAAGGTAATTTTGCACTTTTGAGAACACAGATGCCAAGTATTGCATATTTAGACATTGACGAAAAAAACACAAAGGGCGAGTTAGCTACGGTAGACTTAGAGCTTGAAGATGAAGACGATAACTAGTGGTTATGAAATTTATTAACTTAAGTAACCTTCAATTTATTGGAGGTTATTTTTTTTAAATCAAAAAAGGTGCTATCTTTGCAATCCAATATCGCGAGGTAGAGCAGTAGGTAGCTCGTCGGGCTCATAACCCGAAGGTCGC
>CAYSVY010000030.1:0-30015 GCA_964434705.1 uncultured Flavobacteriaceae bacterium | reverse complement strand
CAGGTACACTAATTTCTGCGGTACTATTGCTGTTCCGTCAAAAATGGCGTATGGCTATTAACCGTTCTGCAGAGGCAATGACAATTTTCTCGGTTGTGCAAGCGGGTTTGTTCCCAATTATACATATGGGTCGTCCGTGGTTAGCGTATTGGGTACTACCAATACCAAACCAGTTTGGGTCACTTTGGGTAAACTTTAATTCACCATTGCTTTGGGATGTATTTGCGATTTCAACATATCTTTCGGTATCGTTAGTATTCTGGTGGACAGGTTTGCTGCCAGACTTTGCTATGATTCGTGACCGTGCTGTAAAGCCGTTCCAAAAGAAAATTTATTCGCTTATCAGCTTCGGTTGGTCAGGTCGTGCTAAAGACTGGCAACGTTTTGAAGAAGTGTCATTGGTATTAGCAGGTTTAGCAACACCACTTGTACTTTCGGTTCACACAATTGTATCGTTTGACTTCGCAACCTCGGTAATTCCAGGTTGGCATACTACAATTTTCCCACCATATTTTGTTGCGGGTGCAATTTTTTCTGGATTCGCCATGGTAAACACGCTTTTGATTATAATGCGTAAAGTGTGCGATTTAGAAGATTATATCACCGTACAACACATAGAATTAATGAACATCGTAATTATGATTACAGGTTCAATAGTTGGTGTGGCATATATTACGGAGTTATTCATAGCATGGTATTCTGGAGTTGAATATGAGCAGTATGCATTTTTGAACAGAGCAACAGGACCATATGCTTGGGCTTACTGGGCAATGATGACTTGTAATGTGTTCTCACCTCAGTTTATGTGGTTTAAAAGGTTGCGAACGAGTATTATGTTTTCGTTCTTCATATCTATTGTTGTAAATATTGGTATGTGGTTTGAGCGTTTCGTAATTATTGTAACATCCTTACATAGAGATTATTTGCCATCATCTTGGACAATGTTCTCTCCAACATTTGTTGATATAGGGATATTCATTGGAACTATTGGATTCTTCTTTGTACTGTTCTTGTTATACTCTAGAACATTCCCTGTGATCGCTCAAGCGGAAGTAAAAACCATTTTAAAATCCTCCGGCGAGCGTTACAAGCGTTTAAGAGAAAGTGGTGAAACACTTGTGGGTTCAGGTGCCGATGAACGTACATCAAATTATGAAGCTACTACGGTTTCTTCAACTACTGATCCCTTACCTGATACCAGTGAAGAAAAACTAAATAGCTTATTTGAAGGCATTGGAAAATTTAACGCCGATACAGATACTGAAGACGACCTTGAAAAAATCAACGGCATTGGACCAAAGATGAAAGAAGTACTAAATAGCATTGGTATTTATACTTTCTTGCAAGTAAGTAAAATGACGAAAAAAGAATATGACTTGTTAGATTCAATTACGGGATCTTTCCCAGGAAGAGCAGAACGTGACGATTGGGCTGGGCAAGCTAAAAACTTATTAAATTAATCAATATAGTTTATGGAAGCTTCAAAAGTAATTCATGCTATTTATAACGATGATGATGTTTTAATGTCTGCCGTAAAAAAGGTTAAGGCAGAGAAGCACCACATAGAAGAAATATATACACCTTTTCCTGTTCATGGATTAGACAAGGCAATGGGACTAGCACCAACACGTATAGCCATTACAGCTTTTATGTACGGATGTGTAGGTTTAACTGTGGCAATTGTAATGATGAATTTTATTATGATCAAAGATTGGCCACAAGATATTGGTGGTAAGCCAAGTTTTAGTTATTTGGAAAATATGCCAGCTTTTGTGCCAATTATGTTTGAGTTGACTGTATTTTTTGCGGCGCACTTAATGGTAATTACATTTTACCTAAGAAGCCGTATGTGGCCATTTAAAAAAGCCGAAAATCCAGACCCAAGGACAACAGACGATCATTTCTTAATGGAAATAGCTGTTCATAATAACGAAGATGCACTAACATCTTTACTTAAAGATACAGGTGCCGTTGAAATAAATATTATTGATAAAGACGAAGATGCACATTAATATGAAACCTATTTTAAAAATAACAGTCGTATTGGTCATGCTTATTAGCATCGTTTCTTGTAATAAAGATACGAGACGTAACTATCAATATATGCCGAATATGTACGAATCTGTTGGGTATGAAGCCTATCAAGAATCAGATGCGTTTGCAAATGGAGTTGAAGCACAGTTGCCTGTTGACGGTACAATACCAAGAGGTTACACGCTATACGAAATTGAAGATACCAATGAAGGCTATGAAGAAGCCAAAGCCAACCTTAAAAGTCCTTTAGACTCTATGGCGGTTGATTATACCAGAGGAAAGGAACTTTATGATATTTACTGTGGCATATGCCATGGAAACAAAGGTGCTGGACAAGGTAAATTGGTCAAGCGTGAGAAAATATTAGGTGTGCCAAGCTATGCAGATGCAGGTAGAGCAATAACCACAGGTAGTATTTATCACGTTATATATTATGGTAAAAACTCAATGGGTTCTTACGCTAATTTTATGAGTGAAGAAGAACGTTGGCAAGTAGTGGCATACGTTGAAAAACTTAAAGCTGAATTAGAAAAATAAGATTTAGATAAAGATTTTATAATGGAATATAATTTTTCAAATAGATTAAAACTAGCTTCAATAATCTTAATTATTATTGGTGCACTTGGTGTTGGCTATGGGTTTTATGATTCACATAACTATCAAACGGTAGAAGACGTTAAGGAACTTATGGCTGTCGATCATCATGGTAAAGGTCATGGTGATGCACATACCGTAGACGCGGCTCATGGCGGAGACCATGCCGAAGAAGGGCACATGAGTCATGAAGAACATGTACTGCACCAAATACACAATAGACCTTGGGCAGCACTTTATGTTGGTGCTTTTTTCTTTTTTATGATTGCACTTGGTGTATTGGCATTTTATGCTATCCAATATGCGGCACAAGCAGGTTGGTCACCAGTACTATTTAGAGTTATGGAAGCTATCACGGCGTATGTATTACCTGGGGCAATAATTGTATTTGTTATAGCTTTGGCTTCGCACTATTTGGGACACAATAGTATTTTTATTTGGATGGATCCTGAGATGACTAACCCAGACAGTCATAAATATGATGCTTTAGTTGCTGGTAAAAGTGGCTTCTTAAACTTAACAACATTTATAGTATTAAGTGTATTCTTTATTTTAGGTTGGGCTGGATACCGCTTTTTAGTAAGACGCTTTTCACTAGCTCAGGATAATGCTAGTGACAATTCAAACTTTAAAAAAGCATTTAGATGGTCAGCAGGATTCTTGGTGTTTTATATCGTAACAGAATCCATCATGTCATGGCTATGGGTCATGAGTGTAGATCCACACTGGTTCAGTACTTTATTTGGCTGGTATGTTTTTGCAAGTATGTTTGTAAGTGGTATTACGGTAATCGCTATGATAACTATTTACTTAAAATCTAAAGGATTGTTAGAGTTTGTAAACGATAGTCATATTCATGATTTGGCAAAATTTATGTTTGGTATAAGTATTTTCTGGACCTACTTATGGTTTTCACAGTTTATGCTTATTTGGTACTCAAACATTCCAGAAGAGGTCGTTTATTTTGTTGCAAGGATAGAAGATTATAAACTCCCATTCTTTGGTATGGTTGCCATGAATTTTGTATTCCCATTATTATTGTTAATGAACAGTGATTACAAGCGTATTCCTTGGTTTGTTGTAATGGCTGGTATTGTAATTTTATGCGGACACTATTTGGATGTATTCAATATGATTATGCCAGCAACAGTCAGTAAAATGTGGTTTATAGGCGCACCAGAATTAGGAGCTATTTGTTTATTCGCAGGGCTTTTCCTCCTTGTAGTATTTACAGCCTTAAGTAAAGCACCGTTATTGGCAAAAGGCAATCCATTTGTGAAAGAGAGCGAACAATTTCATTATTAATTAAATATTTAGAACCGAAACGATAATGACAACTTTGTTAATATTTATAATAGTACTGTTTGTAGCCGTTGCCATGTGGCAAATGGTCAAGATTTTCGATTTATCTCAAGTAAATACAAATAGCACACAAGTAGCTACAGATAGTGACAACAGGTTTAATGGCTACATGATGTTGGGTTTCCTAATATTCATTTATGCCATTACTATTGCAAGCTTTGTATACTTGGGAGATTTACCACTGATGTCAAATTCAGCATCTGATCATGGACAAGGTATTGATAACCTTATGATCATTTCTATGGTGGTAATTTTCATTGTGCAAATTATTACACAATTCCTACTCCATTATTTTGCTTACAAATACAAAGGTGAAAAAGGACGTAAAGCATTATTCTATGCAGATAATAATAAGTTGGAATTCATTTGGACTATAATCCCTGTGATAGTTCTTGCCGGTTTAATTATCTACGGCTTATTTACTTGGAACGATATCATGGTAATAGATGAAGACGAAGACGCCATGGTTGTGGAATTATATGCGCAACAATTCAATTGGAAAGCCAGATACGGTGGAGACGATAATGTGCTTGGTAAAGCTAACGTTCGTCTTATAGATTTAGATAGGGCAAATATATTAGGAGTTGATGAAGATGACCCCAATGCGCAAGATGATGTTATAGTTACGGAACTGCACTTGCCTGTAAACCGTCCTGTTGTATTTAAGATGCGTTCTCAAGACGTATTGCATTCTGCTTACATGCCCCATTTTAGAGCGCAGATGAACTGTGTTCCAGGTATGGTAACTCAATTTGCATTTACACCAACAGTTACTACGGCTCAAATGCGCGAAAATCCAGATATGCAAGAAAAAGTAGCCAATATTAATGAGTTACGTTTAGAACGAAAAGAGGAGATTGAAGAAGCAGGACAAGACCTTACCTATCAGTTTGATTATCTATTGCTATGTAATAAGATTTGTGGAAAATCACATTACAATATGCAAATGAAAATAATAGTTGAAACAGAAGAAGAATTTGAAGCTTGGATGAAAGAGCAAAAGACATTTGCGAATTCATTAAATTAGTAAAAAAATTGTTTTAAGAAAAAGAATTAGAGATTATGTCAGTAACAGCAGAAACACACGTTCACGACGATCACGACGTACACCATCACAAAGAAACCTTTGTGACCAAATACATATTTAGCCAAGATCATAAAATGATTGCTAAACAGTATTTAATAACTGGTGTTATCATAATGGGTATTATTGGTATAATGATGTCCTTAATGATACGCATGCAAATAGCATGGCCCGAACAGCCAAATGTTATTTTTGAAACCTTATTAGGTAAATGGGCACCAGATGGTGTTATGGATGCGGATATTTATTTGGCCTTAGTAACTATACACGGAACCATAATGGTGTTCTTTGTATTAACTGCAGGACTAAGTGGAACGTTTAGTAACCTTTTAATTCCCTTACAAATTGGTGCAAGAGATATGGCATCAGGGTTTCTTAATATGGTATCCTATTGGTTATTTTTCTTGTCTTGTGTAATCATGATTTTATCTTTCTTTGTTGAAGCAGGACCAGCAGCAGCAGGATGGACCATATATCCACCTTTATCTGCATTGCCAATGGCACAAGGTGGATCAGGAATGGGTATGACACTTTGGTTGGTATCAATGGCAATATTTATCGCATCCTCATTATTGGGATCGTTGAATTACATTGTCACGGTTATTAACCTTAGGACAAAAGGAATGTCAATGACAAGATTGCCATTAACCATTTGGGCGTTTTTTGTAACAGCGGTTATTGGTGTGATTTCTTTCCCAGTTTTACTTTCTGCTGCATTATTGTTGATAATGGACAGAAGTTTTGGGACATCTTTCTTCCTTTCCGATATTTTCATTCAAGGTGAAGTGTTACATTACCAAGGTGGATCGCCAGTGCTATTTGAGCATTTATTTTGGTTCCTTGGTCACCCAGAAGTTTACATTGTACTATTACCAGCTTTGGGTATAACTTCAGAAATTATCGCTACAAACTCTAGAAAGCCAATTTTTGGTTACAGAGCTATGGTTGCTTCTATTTTAGCAATAGCGTTTTTATCAACCATAGTTTGGGGTCACCACATGTTTATTTCAGGGATGAATCCATTTTTAGGTTCGGTATTTACATTTACAACATTATTAATTGCGATACCATCAGCTGTAAAAGCATTTAATTACATAACTACCCTATGGAAAGGTAATTTGCAGATGAACCCTGCAATGTTGTTCTCTATAGGTTTGGTTTCAACGTTTATTACCGGTGGTTTAACAGGTATAATTCTTGGAGATAGTGCATTAGACATTAATGTCCATGACACCTATTTTGTTGTTGCTCACTTCCATTTGGTGATGGGTATTTCTGCACTTTACGGGGCATTTGCAGGGATTTATCACTGGTTCCCAAGAATGTTTGGTCGTATGCTAAACAAAAATCTGGGATACCTTCACTTTTGGATTACCGCTATCTGTGCATACGGTGTATTCTTCCCAATGCATTTTATAGGAATGGCAGGTTTACCAAGACGTTATTATACAAACTCTAATTTCCCGTTATTTGATGATACAACTAATGCACAATCGGTTATAACCATGTTTGCATTAGTTGCTGGAGTAGCACAGTTGATATTCTTATATAATTTCTTTGTAAGTATATTTTATGGTAAAAAGGCGGAACAAAATCCATGGAGATCCAACACCTTAGAATGGACAGCACCAGTAAAGCATATTCATGGAAACTGGCCAGGCGAAATTCCACATGTTTACCGTTGGTCTTACGATTACAGCAAGCCTGGTCACGATGAGGATTTTGTACCACAAAATGTACCAATGAAAGACGGCGAAGAAGAATTACATCATTAAAGCTATTTTTAAATTACAGTAAAAGCCTTTCTTTTAAGAAAGGCTTTTTTGTTAACATTAATGTATCTTTACAATTGTAACCCTAAACCTAACTACCGTGAAAAAAATTACATTATTTGTTTTCTTAAATCTTTTATTTTCTTCACTTACCTTTTCTCAGGTCTTTGATATTTCTGATGCAACCACAACAGATAATACATCAGGTAGTAACCCAAAAACAGTAGTAGAAACACTAATGGGTATTACAATGACGGCAAGAATACAAAACCAAAATACTTCAAATCCAGATATTACTGACTATTTAGACACAGCAAGTCTTAATGGTGTGATTGGGACTAGTGATGGTGCCGTGTTCAATGCTTCTTCTTCAGAAGTAGGTGTCATGAGTATAGAGTTTAACGTCCCTGTTACGGTAGCAAGCCTTAGAATGGGCAGTACACAAACTACGGAAAGCAGAACATGGACATTGACACCAACTGGAGGAAGTAATACTGTTGTCACAAAGACATCGACATTTAATGGCAATGTAGAGGATATTTTGCTTGAGTGGTCAGATATAACACGTATTGAAATTACCTCAAATGCCACTGGATCTGAGCAATTTGTTTTAGATGCTGTACTATTAGGTGTAGCAACTAACAATCCACCTTCAATTCTTTTAGCAGGCCCATCTACTTTATCTGTAAGCAGTGCTACGTTAAACGCAACGGTTACCAATGATGGAGGTGATACAATCACTGAAAGAGGTTTTGTATATGCCTTAACATCTGATGATCCTACTCCAAGTGTAGCAGAGTCAACAGGAGCTAATGTTTTTAAGGAAATTGTTGCTGGTACAACTGGTGAATATAACCAACTAATTTCAGGGTTAATGGCATCATCTGAATATAGCTTCATTGCTTATGCAATTAACGCAGAAGGCACATCAGAAAGTTCTGTAGATACATTTGAAACCCTAAGCACAGTAACAGACTGTACATCCATAAATAATTTTGATATTTCAAATACAGGTAATAATAATTTACATTTAGGACAGTCTTTTGTAGCATGCCAAACAGGAATATTAAAATCGATAGACCTTTTGGTCACATTTGGAGAAACCAGTTCCGGTGAAACCATAAATGTCTATTCAGGTTCAACAATTACACCTGCAAATTTGTTGGGCAGCGTTACAAATCAAGAATTTACTGAGAATGGAGGTGACCCTAACAATTTTGACTCAACAGACTTTTCCGCCCAAAACATAAATATTATGGAAGGACAGACCTATACCTTTGATGTGCCAACTTCGGCTAATTTAATCTTCACCGAGGATAATGGTTATCTAAATGGTTCATTATATTTAAATGGTGCTGACCAAGGCGGTAACTTTGATCTGGTTTTTAAGGTAACGATTTTTAATAGTTCTTTGAGTAACGACAGTTTAAATTTGAATGAGCAATTGACTATCAACCCCAATCCTGTTAAAAGTACATTCCAAATAGAAACACTACAAACAACACCTCTAAGTATAATCATATACGACATATTAGGTAAAGTTGTTTATCAAAATAATATTGGCCAACGCAGTTTTGATATTTCTCATTTAAAATCAGGATACTATCTCTTAAAAATAAACTCAGAACGAGGGCCGATAGTCAAGCGTATTGTCAAAGAATAATTATTTATGTTCCATAATAGTAGTTTGCTATAAACTATTTTAGTTTAAGATTCATGTTATTTGTTGTAAGACTATGAATTGTTATATCTTTATTAATATAACCCTAAACCTATATAACCACTATGAAAAAAATTACTAATCTACTATTCATTCTTTTTGTGTTTTACATCGCTCCAGCACAAATTACAACATTGGAGTTTAACGGGGCTTTTGTAAATATTACAGGATTTGTACCATCACCTGCAACAGGGAATATCACATTATCTGATGGATTGTCTTATACCGTAGCAAGTGTTGGAGGCGGAAGCGGCATTGTTACAAGAAATTCCTCAGGTCAACTTGCCTATACAATGGATAACGATCAGTCTTATCACAGTTTTGCTAGAACTGACGGCTCAGAATTTAAATTAGAATCATTAAATATCACTTTTAATATTCCAGATTCGGATACTAACTCAGCTACGGTTTCTGGTTTAAAAGATGGCGAAACAGTAATAGGTGCATTTTATGCTGTTACTTTTACTCAAAATGTTGCCGAAAATATTGATGTTTCGGGAAATCCTGCTTTTGAAGATATAGATGAAATTAGAATTCATTTTAATGAAAACGTCGATACCAATAACGCCACTACACTTTTAAATACTATTCGATATTCTGCTAATAACGTATTTAACGAAAACCGAATTAAAGTTGACTTCGAGCCACCTACCTGGCCAACGGCCACTGGTGGACAATCTACTGTATCTGGAGGTGTGTTTTTAGATGGTGATATTAGATTATCACTAAGTAGTGGGGATTTCTATGTCGTAGATAATGACGGCAATGGTGGGACTCAGGCCTTGTTAATATCTAACTTTATAAATGGAGAAGAATTAACTATTGAATCTGTTGCTGGTGACGAGTTTGATCTTGATCAAGTTATAGTAAACACTTTTGCCACATCTTTAGATGCTAATTTTATATCTGCTGAAGGTTTCAAAAACGGGATATCAACTGGAATTCAAAACACAGGCGTAGGTTTTACCACCTTTCCTTCTGTTGGGCAATATGCAGTATTTTTTGATAATAGTATTTTTGATGATGTAGATCGTGTGGTTATAACTAGCGGAAATGTCTTTGGCTTTAGTTTAAATGTAATTGACGATATTGTACTACGTTATAATACTGGACCATTAAGCTCTAGCGATACTACTGCAGTAAATAGTATATCTGTACTTCCAAATCCAGTTAAGTCAACATTTCAGCTGAACTCAAATGGAGCACAAATCCAAAATATTATCATTTATGACATATTGGGCAAAGCCGTTTATGAAAAAAAATCGACAGATCAAGAGATTTTCAATATCTATCATCTAAAATCTGGGTATTATATATTAAAAATTACAACTGATAAAGGAACGTCTGTAAAACGCATAATAAAAGAATAATAACTTTAATTATAAAAAAGTAAGCCATTCTAATTTGGGATGGCTTTTTTTTATATTTGCTAGACCTGAACTTTTTTCAGGTTCTTTTAACTGGAATTAAATGCTAAGCTCAGTTATGCTGAAGTCTTAACAACATGAACGAAAATCTAAACCCAACAAACGAAAACTTCTCGCCTGAAGAGCTCGATGTCGAGAAAAAGCTTAGACCCTTAACTTTTGATGATTTTACAGGTCAAGATAAAGTTTTGGAAAATTTACAGGTTTTTGTTCAAGCTGCCAATCTACGTGACGAAGCGCTGGATCATACGCTTTTTCATGGGCCACCAGGACTTGGTAAAACCACTTTGGCACATATTCTATCAAACGAACTTAGCGTAGGTATAAAAGTAACGTCTGGTCCAGTACTGGATAAACCAGGCGATCTTGCAGGATTATTGACAAACTTAGAAGAGCGCGATGTACTATTTATTGATGAAATTCACCGACTCAGCCCCATTGTAGAAGAGTATCTCTATTCCGCAATGGAAGATTACAAAATAGATATCATGATTGAGTCGGGACCAAACGCCCGAACGGTGCAAATAAATTTGGCACCATTTACTCTGGTCGGCGCAACTACAAGATCTGGTTTATTAACAGCGCCAATGCGTGCAAGATTTGGAATAAGCAGTAGGCTACAATATTACAATACGGAACTGTTGACCACCATTGTACAGCGTAGCGCCTCAATATTAAAAATGCCCATAACTATGGAAGCTGCTGTAGAAATAGCAGGTCGAAGTCGTGGTACACCAAGGATAGCAAATGCACTCTTACGACGGGTCAGAGATTTTGCGCAGATAAAAGGCAATGGCAACATAGATATAAAAATAGCAAAGTATGCGTTGGAAGCTTTAAATGTAGATGCGCACGGCCTTGATGAAATGGACAACAAAATACTGAATACCATCATTGAAAAGTTCAAAGGTGGACCAGTAGGTATTACAACATTAGCAACTGCAGTTAGTGAAAGTGCCGAAACCATTGAAGAAGTTTACGAACCCTTCCTAATACAACAAGGCTTTATTATGCGAACGCCACGTGGCCGTGAGGTAACTGAACAAGCCTATAAACATTTGGGTAAAATAAAAGGCCCAACACAAGGAGGTCTTTTTTAGGCAAACATTTCTAGGCTGTCACATTGAGCGCAGTCGAAATGTAAGCGATGAACAATATGATTGAAAACAAAGCAAAATACTCCAATCTTATAAAAACCGAAGCCAAGCGCCTCGGTTTTTTATCATGTGGTATAAGTAAAGCTGAGTTTTTAGAAGAAGAAGCTCCAAGATTGGAAAACTGGCTTAACAAAAATAGGCATGGCGAAATGCGCTATATGGAAAACCATTTTGATAAGCGTTTAGATCCTACCAAATTAGTAGAAGGCTCAAAAAGTGTGGTTTCTTTATTACTCAATTATTATCCTTCAAAATTTCAAAACAAAGAGAGCTATAAACTATCAAAGTATGCTTATGGTACAGATTATCATTTTGTTATAAAAGACAAGTTAAAAGAATTGCTTTATATAATAAAAGAAAAAATCGGAGATGTACACGGTCGTGCATTTGTCGACTCTGCACCAGTTTTGGACAAAGCGTGGGCTGCAAAGTCTGGATTAGGATGGATAGGGAAACACAGTAATTTACTCACACAAAAAGTGGGCTCTTTTTATTTTATAGCTGAGCTTATTATTGATTTAGAGTTAGAATACGATACACCGGTAACAGATCATTGTGGTAGCTGTACCGCCTGCATTGATGCCTGCCCAACAGAAGCCATAGTAGATCCTTATGTTGTAGATGGCAGTAAATGTATTTCGTATTTCACTATCGAATTAAAGGATAATATTCCTAATGATTTTAAAGGACAATTTGACGATTGGATGTTTGGTTGCGATATTTGTCAAGACGTTTGCCCATGGAACCGATTTAGCAAACCACACAACGAGCCCTTATTTAACCCTCATCCAGAGCTTCTATCCATGACCAAAAAAGACTGGGAAGAAATCACCGAAGACACCTTCAGAAAAGTATTCAAAAAATCTGCCGTAAAACGTACTAAGTTTTCAGGATTAATTAGGAACATTGCCTTTTTAAAAGATTAAATAAAGTTTACCAATCCGTATCTTTGCGCCTTAAACTATTTTGGTAATGAGCAAAGAAAGTAAACGGAGAGAAGCCTTAGTCTATCACGCCAAGCCCAATCCGGGAAAAATAAAAGTAGTACCAACAAAAAAGTACGCCTCTCAGAGAGATTTGTCATTGGCATACTCGCCAGGCGTTGCAGAGCCTTGTTTGGAGATAGAAAAGGATAAAGACAATGTTTACAAATACACTACCAAAGGTAACTTGGTAGCCGTAATTTCCAACGGAACAGCAGTACTGGGATTGGGAAATATTGGACCAGAAGCCTCTAAACCAGTTATGGAAGGAAAAGGATTGTTATTTAAAATTTTTGCGGACATAGACGTTTTTGATATTGAAGTAGATACCGAAAATGTTGATGAATTTATTGAAACCGTAAAAAATATAGCACCAACATTTGGGGGCATTAACCTTGAGGATATAAAAGCACCTGAAGCCTTTGAAATTGAGCGTCGTTTAAAGGAAGAGCTGGACATACCTGTTATGCATGACGATCAACACGGAACAGCAATTATATCAGCCGCGGCATTGTTAAATGCATTGGAGCTTGCCGAGAAAAATATTGAAGACGTAAATATTGTAGTAAATGGTGCTGGTGCAGCAGCCATATCTTGTACGCGTTTATACCAAGCATTTGGTGCCATAAAGGAAAATATAGTAATGGTGGATAGCAAAGGTGTTATAAGATCCGACAGAGAACACCTAACCTCTCAGAAAAAAGAATTTGCTACCCATCGTAAAGTAGATACATTGGAAGAAGCCATCAAAGACGCTGATGTTTTTATTGGATTATCCAAGGCTGATATTGTGACTCCCAAAATGCTCAAAAGCATGTCAAGTAATCCTATCGTATTTGCAATGGCAAATCCAGATCCTGAAATAAATTACCAATTGGCAGTAGATACCAGAGATGATATTATAATGGCAACTGGTAGGAGCGACCATCCCAATCAGGTTAATAATGTGCTAGGTTTCCCATTTATTTTTAGAGGTGCCTTGGATGTACGCGCTACAAAAATTAATGAGGAAATGAAAATGGCTGCCGTAAAGGCACTGTCACATTTGGCAAAAGAGCCAGTTCCAGAACAGGTGAATATTGCTTATAATGAAACTAAACTCACGTTTGGCAGGGATTATATTATACCCAAACCATTTGATCCAAGATTAATTGCCGAGATTCCGCCAGCAGTTGCAAAAGCTGCTATGGAAAGCGGTGTGGCCAAAGAACCCATACTAGACTGGGACAAGTATAAAACAACACTTATGGAGCGTCTTGGCTCTGATAATAAGTTGGTCAGGCTGTTGCTCAATAGGGCAAAGACAAATCCCAAGCGCGTCGTTTTCGCGGAAGCAGATCAGCTTGATGTTTTAAAGGCGGCTCAAATTGCTTATGAAGAAGGTATTGCAACCCCAATATTGTTAGGTCGAAGAGATGCTATTGTTAATTTAATGGAAGAGATTGAGTTTGACGCCGATGTTCTTATTATCGACCCAAAATCTGATGAGGAAACAGAACGAAAAAACAAATATGCAGAAGCCTATTGGCAACAAAACAAGCGTAAAGGAACTACAGCATATTCTGCAAAAAAAATAATGAGAGAGCGCAACTACTTTGCAGCAATGATGGTAAATGAAGGTGATGCCGATGCTTTAATTTCTGGATATTCACGAAGTTATCCTAGTGTTGTAAAACCTATGTTGGATTTAATTGGTATGGCTAAAGGTGTGAGCAGAATTGCAACAACCAACGTCATGATGACACAACGTGGACCACTTTTTCTTAGTGATACGGCAATAAATATTGACCCAACATCAAAAGACTTGGCTAAGATTGCTCAAATGACTTCAAGAGCAGTACGCATGTTTGGTATAGAACCGGTGATGGCTATGATTTCTTATTCTAATTTTGGATCGTCAGATAATGAACGTGCCAGAAAAGTTAGGGATGCCGTAGCACACTTGCACAGAACGTACCCAGATATGATAGTAGACGGCGAGCTTCAAACAGATTTTGCTTTAAATGCAGATATGCTTCAAGAGATATTCCCGTTTTCAAAATTGGCAGGTCGAAAGGTCAATACCTTGATTTTTCCAAATATTGAGTCGGCTAACATTACCTATAAAATGCTTAAAGAACTCAATAGTTCAGACTCTATTGGTCCAATTATGATGGGAATGAAAAAACCAGTCCACATATTACAATTAGGTTCAAGTGTAGACGAAATTGTCAATATGGTGGCCATTGCAGTCATTGATGCTCAAGAACGTGAAAAGAATAAAAAGGCAAGCTAATTTTTTACCGCTTTTTAGCACTTTGTAGTGTGAATTATTTTATTACATTTGATGCGTTAACTTTTTTTTAACTTAATGATTGCACACATACAGGGCAAGCTTGTTGAAAAGAACCCAACGGATGTCGTTATAGATTGCAATGGTGTTGGCTATTTATTGCATATATCGTTACATACCTTTGGGCAAATTCCAGATAAAGAGCATCTCAAATTATACACACATCTTTTGGTTAAAGAAGATGCGCATACACTTTATGGCTTCTCAACAAATACGGAGCGCGAAATTTTCAAGTTATTAATTTCAGTAAGCGGCGTTGGGGCAAGTACTGCCCGAACCATGTTGTCGTCTTTAAATCCAGATCAGGTTAAAGATGCTATTGCCTCTGGTGACGTAGCTACAATACAGTCTATAAAAGGGATTGGCGCCAAAACAGCACAACGCGTTATTTTGGATCTCAAGGATAAAGTGTTAAAGGTTTATGGTATGGATGAAGTTTCTATTGCCCAAAACAATACAAAGAAGAGTGAAGCGTTATCTGCTTTAGAGGTTTTGGGATTCAATAAAAAACAATCCGAAAAAGCCCTTGATAAAATTATAGCGCAACAACCAGATGCCAATGTCGAAACTTTAATCAAAGACGCCTTAAAAAATTTATAATTCTTTTGAGTACAACCAACTTTAAACATTTCATATTCAATATAAAGAATGCCTTATTTGTGCTGGTTTTATTCGTAAGCTATTGTAGCTTTTCACAAACCAACCCAACACCACAAGACTCAACGGGCGTAACTTTTGGCGATATCAAGTTGCCTACTCCAGGCGGTATAGAATCCAAATACACTTTTGATCCAATACTCAATAAATATATTTATACCGAAAAAGCAGGGAATTTCAACATTAAATACCCTTTAATATTATCACCTGAAGAATTTCAAAAATTAGTCCTGCAAGAAAAACTTAGAGCTTATTACAAAGAAAAGATTGATGCTACAGCCGGTCAAAAAGATGGAACTGAAGAGGCACAAAGAAACCTATTGCCAGAGTTTTATGTAAACTCTGATTTTTTCGAGTCTATTTTTGGAGGTAATACCATATCGGTAATTCCACAAGGTTCTGTCGAAGTAGATTTGGGCGTGTTGTTTTCACGTCAGGACAATCCAGTATTTACACCACGTAATCGTAGTAACTTCACTTTTGATTTTGATCAAAGGATAAGTATGAGCCTAGTAGGTAAAGTAGGGACAAGACTTCAGGTTAATGCACAATATGATACCGAAAGTACTTTTGATTTTCAGAATTTGGTAAAATTGGAATACACACCAACTGAAGATGATATTATTCAAAGTATAGAAATTGGTAATGTCAATATGCCCCTAAACAGTTCTTTAATCACTGGTGCGCAAAGTTTATTTGGTGTAAAAACACAATTGCAATTTGGTAAAACCAGAATCACAGCTGTCTTTTCAGAGCAACAATCAGAGCAACGCTCTGTAACAGCACAAGGTGGCGGCACATTAGAGGAGTTTGAATTATTCGCGAGAGACTACGACGAAAACAGGCACTATTTCCTGGCACAGTATTTTAAGGACGAATACGATAAGGCATTATTGCAATACCCATTTATTGATAACAGAGGTCTACAAATTACAAGGGCTGAAGTTTGGGTAACCAACAGAAATAACCAAACCCAAAACGTAAGAAATATTGTAGCCTTTCAGGATTTGGGTGAAGCCGCTGTGATAGGATTGGATAATCCGCCTGCTGGTTTTGTAAATGTGCCAACAACAAGTTTTCCTGATAATGAAAATAATGATTTTGACCCTATAAGCATCGGTGAACTCGGTTCTTTATTAAATGAAAATGTGCGTGACATTACAAATGTTCAAGGTGGTGTTAGTGTACAGGTAAATGAAGGATTCGATTATGGTATTTTAGAAAGTGCCAGAAAACTTAATGAAGGTCAAGATTATGTACTTAATACCGAATTAGGCTATATTTCCTTAAACCAGCGCTTGTTAAATGATGAGGTTTTAGCTGTTGCATTTCAGTTTACTGTTGGAGGCGAAGTGTACCAAGTTGGTGAATTTGCAAATGATGGCGTTGATGCAACTAATGTTCAGAACACTACAACAGGAAACCAAATAGTAGACAACCGCGCATTGGTTTTGAAAATGCTGAAAAGTGCTGTAACAGCAGTTGAAGAACCTATTTGGGATTTAATGATGAAAAACATCTACGATACAGGTGCTTTTCAATTAGAGCAACAGGATTTCAGGTTAAATATATTTTATACCGAAGCTTCGCCATTAAACTATATAACACCTGCTGAGGTTAACGGTGCAGAAGTGCCTTTCGGTAATTTGTACGATAATAATACGCCTTTTCCTAATGATGATACGCCAATTCAGGACACACCTTTGATAAGGCTTTTTCATTTGGATAGATTGAATGTCAATAACGATCCGCAAGAAGGTGGTGACGGTTTCTTTGATTTTGTAAATGGGCAAACCGTCATTGTTCAAAATGGTAAAATAATATTTACTAAAGTTGAACCCTTTGGAGAATATTTATTTAATGTGTTGGATGATCCTGCTTTTATGTCGGATTATGAAGATGATGTTTATGATAATCCAAACCAAGAAAAGTACGTCTATGACTTGCTTTATAAATCTACAAAAACACAAGCTTTAGATGAAGCAGAGAAGAATAAATTTCAAATAAAAGGGCGTTTTCAAAGTAGCGGTGGTGGCGGTATTCCCATTCCATTTAATGCAGCAAGAGGTTCGGTTAGGGTAACAGCTAACGGGCAGGTTTTGGTTGAGGGTATTGACTATACCGTGAATTACGCTGCCGGTCGTGTGGAGATTTTAGATGAAGCGCTTAAGGCCTCAAATACACCAATTAATGTTTCGGTTGAAAACAATGCGCTATTTGGTCAACAAACCCGTCGTTTTACAGGAATAAATGTAGAACACCAATTCAATGAAAATTTCTTGCTTGGTGCAACGCTTTTAAATTTGAATGAACGACCCATTACGCAAAAGGCCAACTTTGATACGGAGCCTATTAACAATACCATTTTTGGGTTCAACGGAAACTTTGCGAGTGAAGTACCGTTTTTAACCAGAATGGTCAATAAGTTACCAAACATAGATACCGATGTAGAATCTAATTTTTCGGTACGTGGGGAATTTGCCTATTTAGCACCTGGCGCACCAAAAGGCACAGATTTTAACGGTGAGGCCACTGCTTACATTGACGATTTTGAAGGGACTCAAGGTAACATCGATTTATTGTCTCCGTTTGCTTGGAGTCTCTCTAGTAGACCAAGAGAATTAGGGCGCGTTTATGCTCAAGGAAGCGAAGATGCACCAGGAATACAAAACGGTTTTGACCGCGCTTTTCTAAACTGGTACACCATTGACCCTATATTCTACGGACCACAAAGACCAGCAGAGATTAGTGATGATGATGTGTCGGATCTTTACGCAAGGCGAGTGTTTATTGAAGAATTATTCCCCGAAACAGATTTGGTTCAGGGGCAATTGGCAGTTATAAATACATTGGATTTAAATTACTATCCAACTGAGCGTGGTCCATATAATTTTGACCCAAGCGCTTCAGGTAATGCACCATTAGATCCCAACGAATCTTGGGCAGGAATTACAAGACAGATTACCTCAACGGATTTTGAGCAGGCCAATGTTGAGTATATTGAGTTTTGGGTACAAGATCCATTTTTGGATAATAACACAAACCCAGGCGGAAAATTAACTATTAACCTTGGTAATATTTCTGAAGATGTATTAAAAGATGGTAAAAAGCAATTTGAAAATGGTTTACCGGAAGATGGCGACGTAAGTTTTCTTCAAAATGTAACGGTCCAAACACCGTATGCTGTACCACAAAACCAGTCATTAATTTACACCTTTGGAACTACTGGAGAAGAGCGCGCAAACCAAGATGTAGGGTTTGATGGTTATGATGACGTTGAAGAGCAAGACCTTGTTGACCAGCTCGAAACGTTAATAAATGGTGGCGCAAACTTAGATTTTGGTGAAGATCCATCTAAAGACAACTATTCCTATTTCTTGAATACCGAAGGAAATATTTTTGAGCGCTACAAGCAATACAACGGATTTGAAGGCAATACACCAGATACCTTCTCAGATACAAACAGAGGTAATACGACGCAACCAGACGTAGAGGATATCAACCGTGATAACACAATGAATACCATTGACAGTTATTTTGAATATGAAGTGGATATTACACCAAACAGCCTTAATGCCAACAACCCACAGATTAACGATATAAAAACGACGCCTGTAACCTTGCCAAACGGTAATACAAGAGATGTTACTTGGTATCAATTTAGATTGCCAATATCAGAGCCGACAAGAGCCATTGGTGGTATTGCAGATATTCGTTCGGTACGTTTTGTGCGTTTGTATATGACGGAGTTTAACCAGAATACTATTTTGCGTTTTGGTAGTTTAGATTTGGTACGTAGCGATTGGAGACGTTTTACACAGGACTTGGATAATGACCCAAATAATAACAGTGCAAATGCCGAATTTAATGTTGCTATTATCGGTATTCAGGAAAATGATGGTAATTATGTCATTCCGCCAGGTGTAAGACGTGAGGAATTAAACAATAATAATAATGTTGTTAGACAAAATGAGCAGTCTTTGGTGTTAGAAGCTTGTGACTTGGAATTCAATGATTCTCGTGGTGTATTTAAAAATATTAGCCTAGATATGCGTCAGTACAAGCGTATGCGGATGTTCCTTCATGCCCAATCTCAAGAGGCACAACCTTTGGGTGATGATGAGCTTGTGGCTTTTATACGTATGGGTAACGATTTTACGGACAACTTTTATCAGGTTGAAGTACCATTAAAAAACAGTGAGCTTATTACTGATGCCGTTTCTATTGAGCGTCGTATTTGGCCTGAAGCTAATGAAATAGACATCCCTTTAGAATTTTTACAGGAAATAAAGGCAAGAGGTATTTCAAATCAGACACTTCAAAATGAAAACCCAACATATTACGATATTATTGACGGAAATTTATCTGAAGTACCTGCTGACGAATTCCCAATAGATGGCATTGAAAACAAACGTGTAGCCATTAAAGGAAATCCAAACTTTGGTAATGTAAGGGTTTTAATGGTAGGTTTAAAGCACTCTGGTTTAAACAGAACACCAGTTTGTGGTGAAGTTTGGTTTAACGAGTTACGTATGTCCGATTTAGAGAATGAAGGTGGTTGGGCAGCCATTATGGCGATGGATGCAAACGTTGCAGATTTTGCTACCGTAAGTGCTTCTGGGCAAATGAGTACCATTGGTTTTGGTGGTATAGAGCAAACGCCAAATGAGCGTAGCCGTGAGGATGTACAGCAATATGATGTCGTTACCAATATGCAGTTGGGACAATTATTACCAAAAAAATGGGGCATTCAGTTACCGTTTAATTACTCACAAAGTGAAGAATTAATTACACCACAATTTGATCAATTTTACAACGATTTAACCTTGGAATCCAGAATTGATGCGGCAGACACTGCTGAAGAAGCCGAAACCATAAGACGTCAATCCGAAACCTATACCAAACGAAGGAGCATCAATTTTATTGGTGTGCGTAAAAACAGAACTGGTGACAAAAAACCCAAGTTTTATGATGTTGAGAATTTAACGTTTAACTATTCTCATAACAAAGAAGAACACCGCGATTTTGAGATAGAACGTTCGTTACAACAAAATATACGAACAGGCGTTAACTATAATTTCGCCTTTCAGCCCTTAAAAATAGAGCCTTTTAAAAAGAACGATTCCATCTTTAAAAGTAAACATTGGAAAATCCTTAAAGACTTCAATTTAAACTTACTGCCAACTAATTTCTCTGTCAATACCGAAATCAACAGGCAGTTCAATAGCCAAAAGTTTAGGGAAGTTGCGCTAGCTGGTAATAATATTGGTATTGAAGAATTGTTCCAGAGGAATTACACATTCGATTTTCAGTATGCCATAAACTATAATTTAACGGATGCATTGGCCATTAATTTCACAGCTAACAACAATAATATTGTACGTAATTATTTTATTGACAATCAGTTAAATGGAAGGCAAGATCCTAATTTGGACGTTTGGGATGGTTTCTTTGATGTTGGAGATCCAAACATTCAAAACCAGGAAATTTTAGTGAATTACGAATTGCCCCTAAGTAAAATACCAGCGCTGAGTTTTGTCAATTCAACCTATACCTATAACGGCTCGTTTAGATGGCAAAAAGGATCGGATTTAAATTTAGATTATTTACATTCTGATGGTATCAGGTACAACTTGGGTAACACCATTCAAAATGCCAACACGCATACTTTGAATACAACCTTGAATATGGAAACGCTGTACAAGACTTTGGGTATAAAACGTACGGCAAACTCCAGAAGAAATACCTCAAGACGAAACAATAATTCACGTAACAACAGACCGCCAACAAATAACAGCAGTTCAAAGAAAAAAGGCTTTGGTAAAAAAGTAGGCAATACCTTGATTGATATTGCGACTATGGTAAAACGTGTCAATGTCAACTACGTTGAAAACAACGGAACATTTTTACCAGGTTACGTAAATACGCCTGGCTTTATTGGAACTATGCGTCCAACCTTAGGTTATACGTTTGGTAGTCAAAAAGATATCACAAGTTTGGCAGCAAGAAATGGATGGTTAACGGTATTCCCTGAATTTAATCAACAATACACTGAAGTTGCGGATGAACGTTTGGATTTTACGGCCAATTTGGAACCTATGCGAGACCTTAAAATTGATTTAATCGGGAATAGAAATTACCAAGAAAACTTTTCAGAAAATTTCGTTGTAAGAGATGATGATGGCGATGGTGAGTTAGACTATGTTCCGTTAACACCAAACTCATTTGGTAACTTTCAGATTACAACAACACTTATAGGTTCGGCGTTTAGCAAAAGTGATGAGAATGGCTCTAAGGCGTTTGATGATTTTAGAAACAATAGGTTAATTGTGGCAGAGCGATTGGCAAGAAAATTCTACGGTGGAGATAACTTTGATCGTGATGCTGACGGTTTCCCAGAAGGATTTGGAAAAGATAACCAAAGTGTTTTGTTACCAGCATTTTTAGCAGCTTATAAAGGTGCCAACCCAAATAAAATTAGTTTAAGAGCATTTAGAGATGTGCCCATTCCAAACTGGCAAATCAAATATACAGGTTTAATGAAGTTGCCTTGGTTTAGAAAAAACTTCAAGCGTTTTTCGTTACAACATGGTTACAGGTCAACTTATAACATAACGCAGTTTAGGCGCAACCTGGATTTGCCACCTAATTTAATCCAACCTGGAGTTGAATACGACAACCAAGATCCTGAAGTATTTGACCAATCAGGTAACTTTAAAAACGAAAGGTTATACACTAGTATTAATTTGGAAGAGTCGTTCAGTCCTTTAATACGTATTGAGGCAACAATGAAAAACTCGCTTCAGGTTACTGCAGAAGTCCGCACAAGCAGATTGCTATTGCTCAGTTTCGATAATAATTTAATGACCGAGGAACAAAGTAACGAATACACTTTGGGCTTGGGTTACAGAATTAAAAATGTACAATTATTTAAAAAACTTGGGGGTAGGACCAACAGTTTAAAAAGTGATCTCAACCTTTCATTGGATGCAAACCTTAGAGACAACCTAACCATAATACGTTATTTGGATTTAGAAAATAATCAAATTACTGCTGGGCAATCCGTATGGTCTGCAAAGCTAAATGCAGAATATGCATTTAGCAGAAATTTGACGGCTATTTTCTTTTTTGATTATGCGTTTTCGGATTTTGCAATTTCGACATCTTTTCCACAAACATCAATCCGATCTGGTTTTACAATGCGTTACAATTTTGGTAATTAATGTTGGCTTCAAACTTTAAAAAAATTATTTTTGTTCTATAATTAAATACGAAATCATGAATATTCCATCAGAATTAAAATACACAAAAGACCACGAATGGGTTAAGATAGAAGACGATATAGCAACTGTTGGAATTACAGATTTTGCACAAGGTGAGCTTGGAGACATTGTTTACGTTGAGGTAGAAACTGTTGACGAAACTCTGGATGTCGAAGAAGTTTTTGGTACAGTAGAAGCCGTTAAAACAGTGTCCGATTTATTTTTACCACTAAGTGGAGAAATAGTAGAATTTAATGAAGCCCTTGAAGACGAACCAGAATTGGTAAATTCTGATCCTTATGGTAACGGATGGATGGTTAAGGTTAAGTTTTCAGATGTATCCGAAATTGATAACCTTATGTCAGCTGAAGATTATAAAACACTAATCAGTGGCTAAGATTTTAGATCTTAAATGGCTTGTCCTGGCCATAATTTATACCATACTACTCATATATCTAACACTGTCAAACGCTAATCAGGTGTTACCAGAAGTTGAATGGCAGTTTTCCGATAAAGCCTATCACTTTATAGCATTTGTGATATTGGCTGTACTTTGGGGTATAGTTGCTACAAAATCACCAAATGCCTTTGACTTAAAAAAAGCATTTTGTTCTACCTTAATATTTGGAATTGTACTAGAGTTATTGCAACAATGGATTAATCCTGTAAGAACAACAGAATTGTTAGACCTTATGGCTAATTGTGCTGGTGTTTGTGTTGGCACAATTGTTGTTGCTCTTATCCGTAGATCTAAAGTTAAAATAATATAATCCCTTGCTATTTTAAGTATTAATTCTTTAAATTAGCAACTTTCAATACTATAATTATGGAACCTAAAAAGAATCCAAAATCAGATGTGAGCCGTAATAGCTCAATTTATTTTGCAGTTGGTCTTGTTTTAATGCTTCTTGTTACAAACTTGGCTATAAACTATAAAACCTATGACAAGAGCGATATAGCGCTAGATGGTTTAAATCTTGACGATGAGCTTGAGGAAGAAATTCCAATTACAGAACAAATTGCAACGCCTCCACCGCCGCCACCGCCGCCACCAGCAGCACCAGAAGTTATTGAGGTTGTTGAAGATGAAGAAGAGGTTGAGGAAACGGTTATAGAATCTACCGAAACGGAACAAGATGCTGAAATAGTCGAGGTGGAAGATATTGAAGTCGAAGAAGTTGAAGAGGATATTGAAGTTCCTTTTGCTGTTATTGAAAATGTACCGGTTTTTCCAGGTTGTGAAAGGAAAAAAACCAATGCTGAAAAGAAAAAATGCATGTCGGACAAAATTGCAAAGTTTGTAAATAAGAAGTTCAATACGGATTTGGCTAG
Source organism: uncultured Flavobacteriaceae bacterium (assembly GCA_964434705.1). Taxonomy (GTDB): domain Bacteria; phylum Bacteroidota; class Bacteroidia; order Flavobacteriales; family Flavobacteriaceae; genus Winogradskyella. Next base: position 6,299 of record CAYSVY010000030.1, on the reverse strand, counting down.
TGATTACGGACTTTCTGGGCGACTAAGAATTAGCGTAGGCTTCAAAATAGATAAAAATGGAAATATAGTTAATGTTTTCGCTAGAGCACCGCATCCAGGTTTGGAAAAAGAAGCTAAACGCGTTGTTAGCCTTCTACCAAAAATGCAACCAGGTAAACAAAGAGGTAAAGCAGTAACCGTACCTTATGCCTTACCAATTCTTTTCCAAGTACAGGATTAAGAAAATAAATATTTAAATAGCGAAATCCCGTTCAATATAAATTGGACGGGATTTCTTTTTTGGTATGCTTATTGTGATTTTGACATAATATTAACATTTTAAATAGAAGTATTATGAAAAAACAAACTCAAAACAACGGTTTTGCTGGTCAGAGCGATGCCGAAGTGAGAAAATCACAAAAGCATGAAGTCAATGTACAAAAAAACTCCCTGCTTTATTTTCAAATTGGACTAATTCTATGCTTATTGGGCACATTTGCACTTTTAGAAATGCGCTTTGAAAACACAATTATTAAACCCGATTTTGCTGAGCTTGATGCAGAAATCATAGATTACCAAATGAATGAGGTAAAGGTTTTTGTAGAACAAAAAGTTGAAGAACCAAAAACGCAACCAACACAGAAGTTAACAGATACTTTTATTGAAAAACCAGATGATTATGTGGAGACATTAGAGAAAAATATATTAACTCCAGATGAGCCACAAGTTTCACCAACTCCAACTGTTGACCCTGGTAAAATGACCAAAATTGAAGATCCTAAAGATGAACTCATACCTATTGCAGAAGTTGAGTTTGTGCCTGTTTTTCCTGGATGTGAAAAATTCAAGCTTAACTCAGAGCGTCATAAATGTTTAAACGAGAAAATGAATAAACTGGTGCAAAGGCGTTTTAATACTGATATTGCAATTGATTACGGCTTATCTGGGACACAGAGAATATTTGTTGAATTTAAAGTAGATAAAACAGGAAACATAAAAGACATTAGAACAAGAGCGCCACATCCAAAACTTGAAGATGAAGCAAAACGTATTGCCAATAAAATACCCCAAATGACACCAGGTAAAGTAGGAGATAATCCTGTAAATGTAGTTTACAACTTGCCCATAACATTTAAAGTGCGCGATTGATTCTCTTTTAAGAATATAAATAAAACCGCTGTTGAATAATAGCGGTTTTTCATTTTCAAACCACAATAAAAAAATAGTATCTTTCCATACTAAATCTATCAAGTGTATGAAGTCTATTTTTTCTGTGCTAATATTGCTAATTGGGTTCACCCTATTTTCACAGACAGAAATCAATTATCAAAAACCACCTGTTTTTGAAGGTTGTGAAAATAGACCTGTAGACGATTTAAAAAACTGTTTCAGATACAAACTGCACAGTTATATTTTCGATAATTTTAAAATACCTGATATTGTTTCTGAAGAATCTTATCAAGGTGAAATTAAACTGCTCTTCGAAGTCGATAATAAAGGTGAATTTCAACTCATATTCGTTGATGCTTTCTATGATGAACTAAAGTCAGAAACAAAGCGAATTTTTGAAAGTTTACCTAATGTTACGCCTGCTGTATACGATGGTAAGCCTACTTATGTGCAATATTCCACCAGTATAAAAATTCCATTGGAGCAACCTTCGGAATCGGATATTGTTTTAAGAGACCAAAACGATAATTCAACATCTAAAGGTCGCGATATTAACGCTGTTGTATCTAACGAAATTGATAGCATAAACGCGAGCCTAAAACCTTACGACAAGGCCGAGTATAAAAGCCAACTCAATATTCCATTTACACATACCTATTATGCGCGTTTTGATGCTAACATGAATGCCATTGGTACTAATGCCCATACGGCAGCCAAGCCCTTTTTGTTTGATGACGTTGCCAAGTATTACGATTTTGAGGCCGAAAAATCAGATTTGTCTAAAGATGTCACTACTTGGGCAGGGCGTAAATTATGGAACGAACATTTGGTAGAAGTCAGTGGAAAAAATTACTGGTTTACCATTGATCCAGTCTTGGATTTACAACTTGGAAAAGATACAGAAGCAGATTTTAGTTCAACTTACAACAATACTCGTGGTATATACATACAAGCTGGATTGGGAAAGAAATTCAATTTTACAACATCATTTTTTGAGAGCCAAGGCCGTTTTGCACAATATTTTAATGAGTATGCAGAAAGTTTAAAGGCTTTTGGCCCAGATCCTGCAATTATTCCAGGTCGTGGCATTGGCAAGCGCTTTAAAGAAGATGCCTATGACTATCCTGTTGCGGAAGCCTATTTGTCTTATACACCTGTAGATTTTTTGAATATTCAGTTTGGGCATGGTAGAAATTTCATAGGAGATGGTTATAGATCTTTGTTTCAAAGTGATGTCGCGAGCCCATCGCCATTTTTAAAAACGAATTTAAAATTTTGGAAAATTAAGTACACCAGTACTTGGATGTGGCTTAAGGATGTACGGGACGAAGTTGTTGTTGATGGCGCATTTTTAACGAAATACATGGCCAATCACTATTTAAGTTGGAATGTTTCCAAGCGTTTAAATATTGGTCTGTTTGAGTCTGTAATTTGGGCAAATACAAATAATCGCGGCTTTGATGTCAATTATTTAAACCCGCTTATTTTCTTGAGAGCTGCAGAGTTTCAAACGGGTCAAGATGCGGGTAATGCCGTATTGGGATTATCAGCAAAATACAAGTACAACAATAAAGTAAACTTGTATGGACAGTTTTTGGTAGATGAATTTGCAATTTCAGACGTTAGAGCGGGCAACCAAAGTTGGCGTAATAAGTTTGGTTTTCAGGTTGGCGCTAAATATTTTAATGCCTTTAATGTTGACGGTTTATTGTTGCAAGCTGAATACAACCAAGTAAGGCCTTACACATACTCGCACAATACCATTGTTTTAAATTATGCACATAACAACCAATCCATGGCGCATTTATGGGGTGCGAACTTTAGGGAGTTGGTTTTAATTGGTCGCTATAATTACAAGCGATGGTTTGCTGATGCCAAATTGATTTTTGGAACCCGCGGTTTTGATTTTCCAACGGATGACTTTTATTATGGAGGCAGTATATTTGGCAATGAGAACGACCGACCATCAGATACAGGAATTGAAATAGGCCAAGGCAATAAAACTTCGGTCTTTCATGGGGAATTAATGGCTGGCTATATTATCAATCCGGTGAGCAACCTAAAGGTTTTTACAAATATCAATTTCAGGAATTTCGATCCTACTGTTGAAACGAATATCACGCGCCGGGTCAATACAACGTGGTTCAATTTTGGCATCAGGACCGATTTGTTCAATTGGTATAATGATTTTTAAATTGCAGGACTAATTCTGTTGTAATGCTTTTGACTGAACAGACTTTCTCTTCACGCTTCAGGTTTCTCTAATATTTACATTTTTATTCAGAATGTTTAAGTTTAGTTAATAAGTAAAACTAACGTTGTTAGAAATCAATTTTCAAGTTATCTTTGCACATTCTTAATTTCAAGATATAAACTAGGTATTGGGAACTGTAAAATCAACAATAACAACAACTTCTATTTTCACGGATTTTAAGGAAATTACCAAAATGGGGCTTTCCCTTAGCGTAGTATTCTCTTCTATTGCCGGTTATTTTTTAGGAGCTACGAATATAGATTTTTTTACGGTGATACTATTGGCGTTTGGTGGCTATTTTATGGTAGGCGCATCCAATGCTTATAACCAGATTATAGAAAAGGATTTGGATGCACTGATGGATAGGACTAAAAACAGACCGATTCCTGCAGGCAGAATGTCTGTAAATACAGCCTTTGTAATAGCAGTTTCTTTTACACTTTTGGGTATAGCAACATTGTACGTCATAAATCCTAAAACGGCAATGTATGGTGCAATTTCTATTTTCATCTACACCTGTATTTATACACCTTTAAAAACCCGAACACCGTTATCGGTTTTTGTTGGTGCTATACCTGGCGCAATTCCATTTATGTTGGGTTGGGTTGCCGCACGCAATGATTTTGGCATAGAACCTGGGACATTGTTCGCCGTTCAGTTTTTTTGGCAGTTTCCTCATTTTTGGGCTATTGGTTGGTTTTTGTTTGAAGATTATAAAAAGGGTGGATTTTTTATGTTGCCAACCGGAAAACGAGATAAGGCAACAGCAGTGCAAATAATTATGTATACAGTTTGGACAGTTATAGCGTCTGTTGTTCCAGCATTTGGATTTACAGGAGATTTAAAGCTTTCGGTTGTTGGAGCAATACTTGTATTTTTATTAGGAATGGTAATGCTTTACTATGCATTGCGTTTATTTAAATTAAGAACTTCTAAGGCGGCCAAACAATTAATGTTGTCCAGTGTACTTTACATTACAACATTACAGATTATTTATGCCGCCGATAAATATTTGAGTGCATGGATTTAACACAAGGAACAGAGCAGGAAAAGAACAATCGCTCAAAAAAAATGATGCTTTGGTTTGGTATAGGCTCATTGGTTATGACCTTTGCAGGATTAACAAGTGCCTTTATAGTTAGTAGAAAACGAGAAGATTGGCTAACTGATTTTGAATTGCCACAAGCGTTTATTATTAGCGTTGTCGTGATAATCATAAGTAGCATAACTTTCATACTCGCTAAAAAAGCACTTCGTAATAACAATCATAAACAAACAACCATTTGGTTAGTGATAACCTTTTTGCTAGGTATATTTTTTATAGTAAATCAATTTACAGGATTTAATCAGATTATTGTTCAAGGCTATAATTTTACTGGACCAACAAGTAACGTAACAATGTCGTTTATATATATCATTGCTGTTGTGCATATTGCTCACGTTATAGCTGGGTTGATAAGTTTAGTTGTAGTGCTTGTAAAGCATTTGAATAATAAGTATAGTGCCGACCAAATGTTGGGCATGGAACTCTCCGCAAGTTTTTGGCATTTTATAGACATTTTATGGGTGTTCCTCTTTTTATTTTTATATTTTTTTAGATATATAATTTGATTATTTTTGTCACATCTTAAAAGTTAAATAAATTTTATGGAGACTACAGTAGCAAGTACTGGTACAGAAGGTAAAACTTGGGGTGGAGGAAACAAACCATTAGGAGCAAGTTATGGAAAACTGATGATGTGGTTTTTTATTGTTTCTGATGCGTTGACGTTCTCAGGTTTTCTAGCGGCCTACGGATTTTCTAGATTCAAGTTTATAGGCGAATGGCCAATAGCAGATGAGGTGTTTACGCACATACCTTTTTTCCATGGAAACTACCCAATGATTTATGTGGCTTTTATGACCTTTATCCTGATTATGTCTTCGGTAACAATGGTATTGGCTGTTGATGCTGGACATAACATGAACAAGAAAAAAGTTACTCTTTATATGTTTTTGACCATTATTGGAGGTGCTATTTTCGTCGGTTCACAAGCTTGGGAATGGGCAACTTTTATTAAAGGTGATTATGGTGCTGTGCAAACAAAAGGTGGAAATATTCTGCAGTTTGGAGAATATGTTGAAGTTGATGGGAAAGAAAAATTTAAACGTGTAGCACTTGAAGATTTTGTAATAACTCAGGAAACTGCCCGTACATCTCACGAGCGTAAAAATGGTCTTTGGTTTGTTGATGAAGGCACTTTGCCAACTTACTCCGTAGATGAAGTGTATAATGGTTTAAAAGCAAATCCAAATTTATTGGTTCGCAATCAGATTATTGATGCGAATGGCCATAAAACCGTATTGTCAAGAGAAGAAGGTTTGAGACAAATTAAAGAAAATGGTAAAGTAGTGGTTGAAGGAGCAAACCTTATTTCCAATGAATATGGAACCGCATTATTTGCAGACTTCTTTTTCTTTATCACAGGCTTTCACGGGTTTCACGTTTTCTCAGGTGTTGTAATCAATATTATCATATTCTTCAATGTTATACTAGGTACTTACGAAAGACGCGGTAGTTACGAAATGGTAGAAAAGGTTGGTTTGTACTGGCACTTTGTAGATTTGGTTTGGGTATTTGTATTCACATTCTTTTATTTGGTTTAATTATTTAGAATAACATAATAATGGCGCACGCACATAAATTAGAAATATTTAGAGGATTAGTTAAATTCAAATCTAATCAACAAAAAATTTGGGGAGTATTAATTTTACTTTCTATTATCACAGCGATTGAAGTAGTTTTAGGTATCTATAAGCCTGAAGCTTTAAATGAGCATTTTATTGGAATGAAAATTCTTAATTGGATTTTTATAATCTTAACAATAGTAAAAGCATATTATATCACTTGGGATTT
>CAYSVY010000029.1:1215-31345 GCA_964434705.1 uncultured Flavobacteriaceae bacterium | reverse complement strand
CATCGCTTCTTGCGATGAAATGTGGTCTAAAACAGCCATTCTCAACGTTTTTAATGTTAAAAAATACACTTAAAACTAAGCTAAGATAAGTTTGACAAATCTCGCTTAGCGAGTTCCTGTTCTACCTTTATCCTTCCGAAAAGACTCGAAAATTCAGCGTGGGAAAGAAATCATCCCTAAGAGTCTGCAAAATAATAAATAATATTGTGGCGTTAAAAACTGAGCCTTATATTTTTGAGGATAGCGAAGATACCTGAAGCTCCAAACGTTTCATTTCGCGCAATAGGGCTTTTTTGTCCATTTGCATCCACGAAAACAATTTTAGCATACTTGAACCCAATAGACTGACTATTCCAAAAACAGCCCATTTAATCAACTCGTTAGTAATTTCGGTATTAAAAAACTGCACAGCACAGTAAATAAAGAGTCCGAAAAAGATAAACTGTACAATACTTGTTACAACTACAACCCAGCTATTTTTTCCTTTAAAAATGCCGAAAACCATTTGCACTAGATTTTGCTCATCTAGCCTGTCGTAAAATTTGGCTTCTTCTTCGGTAAGTGTTTCTTTGATCAATTGATCAATGTCTTGAAAATCAGTTTTCATAATATTTTGATTTTAATGTTATTCTTAATTTTTCCCTTGCATGAAACAATCGCGATTTTGCCGTACCAACGGAAATGTTTAAAAGCGTACTAATTTGCTTTAGCGTATAATTCTGCACATAAAATAATTGTATCACTTCTTTTTGCGAATGCGGTAAGTTGTGTATGGCATTTAAAAGCATTTTTTTTACTTCAGCATTACGGTCATTATCAATGTCATGAGTATGGCTTTCTGCGGTTAATTCTGCATTTACAAACTTTTGTTTGTTTTGTTGCCTTAAAACATCTATGGCTTTATTATAGATTATTCTTGACGCCCAATTTTTGAATTGTTTGGGATCTTTGAGGTTTTGAACCTTTTGGGATATTACAATCCATGCATCCTGAACAATATCTTTTGCAAGCTCTTTATCCTTGACAATCCAAAAGGCTTTTTCACAAAAAATAACATGCCACTTTTTTACCAGGTCAACCAAAGCATTCCTATCACCAGTTTGCAAACGTTGCACAAGGTTTATATCGGCTTGTTTTTTTGACATTGTTATTTTAAGCTTTCTATACTAAAGACGGTGAAACTAAAAAAAGGTTCATTTTTTTCTGCTCAATTAAATATAATCCAAATATGATATTTGTTTATATAGAGCTATTGTTATTTTTGCGCTATGCCAAGACGAAAAAACAAAAAGCAAATTTTCAATTCTGTCGAAGTTATTGATGCCGGTGCCAAAGGCAAATCTATTGCCAAAGCACCAGATGGCAGGGTTATTTTTTTGAATAATGCCGTACCTGGTGATGTTGTAGATATTGAAACTTTCAAAAAACGTAAAGCTTATTTTGAAGGCAAGGCTGTAAAATTTCATAAACTTTCGGATAAACGCACAACACCTAAATGTGAACATTCTGGGACTTGTGGTGGATGCAAGTGGCAACACATGGCATATGAGCACCAATTGGCATATAAACAGAACGAAGTGCTCAATAACCTAAAACGCCTTGGTCATTTAGAAATTCCAAATGTTGTTCCCATATTAGGTTCTGAAGAACACTATTACTACCGCAACAAAATGGAATTTTCCTTTAGCAATAACCGTTGGCTTACAGCCGAAGAAATTGCTTCTGCTGAAGATTTAGGCGATAGAAATGCACTAGGATTCCACATTCCTGGCATGTGGGACAAAATATTGGACATAAAACACTGTTGGTTGCAAGCAGATCCGTCAAACGCTATTAGAAACGCGATAAAGGATTTTGCTGTAAAACACAATCTAAGCTTTTTTAATACACGGGAACAAACGGGTTTGCTAAGGACCTTGATGATACGCAATACCAGTATTGGAGAACTAATGGTTGTTGTTCAGTTTTATGAAAACAATACTGAAAAGCGAGAATCGCTGCTGAATTTTATAAAAGACAAATTCCCCGAAATCACCTCTTTGCAATACGTTATCAACCAAAAAGGCAATGATACCATTTACGACCAAGAGGTAGTTTGCTATCACGGTCGCGACCATATTTTTGAAAAAATGGAAGGCTTGAAATTTAAAATAAATGCCAAATCCTTCTACCAAACCAACTCTAAACAAGCCTATGAGCTTTATAAAATAGCCCGTGATTTTGCAGGATTAACAGGTGAAGAACTGGTTTATGATCTTTATACCGGAACGGGAACCATTGCCCAGTTTATTTCCAAAAAAGCAAAAAAAGTCATAGGCGTAGAAGCTGTACCCGATGCGATAAAAGCCGCCAAAGAAAATGCACAATTTAATGGTATTGAAAACGTTGACTTCTTTGTAGGCGATATGAAAAAGATTTTTAACGATAGCTTTATTGCCCAACATGGAAAACCGGATGTTATTGTCACAGATCCACCACGTGACGGTATGCATAAAGATGTTGTAGAACAACTACTAAAAATTGGCCCACAGCGCATTGTTTACGTAAGTTGCAACAGTGCCACACAAGCTAGGGATTTACAATTAATGAAAGCGCATTACAACATCATAAAAAGCCAAGCGGTTGATATGTTTCCGCAAACGCACCATGTTGAAAATGTTGTACTTTTAGAGCGCGTGAATACTATTGAATAAATCAAATTATTAAGTTGAAAAAAACAAAATACATACTTCATTTTTCTTTGCTTTTAAGCCTCGCAATACTCTTAGGATGCGAACGTGATGATATCTGTGCAGAAGGCACACCAACAACACCAAGATTGCTCATTCAGTTTTATGATGTGGCAAACTCAGACAATATTAAAAGCGTGACAAGGCTTACGGCTTATGGCGAAGGTTTGGTAACCGACGATGCTGGTAACCCCATTGAACCCACGGAAGCATCAAGTGCAATTATTGAAGACTTTAATACCGAAGGCACTTTTGTATTTAATACCAATGAAGATATTATTGCCTTACCATTAAGGGTTGGAGAAGATGGCGTTGAAACCGAGACGCGTTATGTTTTGGAAAGAGACACCAATTTAAGATTGGATACTGATGACACTACGGAGTCAAACGTAGATATCATTACAATTACCTATACACCACGTTATGAATATGTCTCCAGAGCTTGCGGGTTTAAAAGTGAATTTGATAACTTAATGATTACCATAGAACCAGATGCAGATAACTGGATATCCTCTGTGTTTTTTCCTAATACTACACAAAATAATATTAATGTCGAAAATGAAAACGAAACTCAAGTACGCCTACTTCATTAAAAGTATGCTGGTTTTGCTATTGTTCTCGGCAGTAGCAAATGCACAGGAAGAAGATACCGAAACAAGTCAAGATACCACGGTTTACAAACAACGTTACGGGCTAAGACTTGGTGTTGACACTTCAAAACTCATTCGCTCCTTTATTGATGACAATTACCAAGGTATTGAACTTATTGGAGATTACAGGCTTACACCACGGCTCTATCTCGCCGGAGAAATCGGCAATGAAGAACGTACTATTGACAATGATGCACTAAGCTCCACAACATCTGGGAGTTACTTTAAAGCTGGTGTAGATTACAATTTATACCAAAACTGGCTGAATATGGAAAACATGATATTCTCAGGTTTTAGGGTTGGTGCAAGTTCCTTCAGCCAAACGTTGAATAGCTTTAATATTTATGATATAAACAACCAATATTTTGGCAACCAAGTCTCAGTAAACGAATCAGAGGAATTTGATGGGCTAACTGCAATTTGGACCGAAATTATGCTGGGCATAAAAGCAGAAGTTTTAACCAATTTGTACATGGGTATAAACTTACAAATGAAATTCTTGGTAACAGATTCCAGCCCAAGCAGTTATGAAAATCTTTATATTCCAGGATTTAACCGCACTTATGATAGTGGTATCATTGGCGCTGGGTTTGGTTATACGATTTCATACCTTATTCCTATTTTCAAAAAAGACAAATTAGTAGTTGAAGAGGTTGAGAAAGATGAAAATTAACATCTTGAAATTCTAACCTAACTTATCTTTTCATTAAAATTCTTATATTTCTGTAAATTATCTTTTATGGACAAAGAGGCTATTTCAGATTTAATAGAAGAGAAACACACCCAACTTATCAACTGGCTCAATGCGCAACCCAACGAGCATTGGGAAAAAGGTCCTGAAGGCAAATGGACAACTGGGCAACACGCCTTTCATCTTTTGCAAACCTTAGAGGTTTTAAACAAAGCCTTGAGTATGCCTAAATTTTTATTGAGATTTAAATTCGGTAAGGCAAACCGCGACGTCAGAGATTACGATACTGTTGTAAAACGCTATGAAGAGCGCTTGCTCGAAGCTAAGGGCAAAACCTATAAAAAGTCACAAAACATGAAAGTTCCCAGCTTAAAGGACAAAGCCTATATTTTGGACAGAATACAAGTAGAGCAAAAAAAATTGGCCTATAAAACCCGCAAAATTTCTGACAAGAATCTTGATACGGTAATATTACCACATCCTTTAATGGGTAAAATGCCTATTCGTGAAATTTTAATGTGGACACCGCACCATGTTTCGCATCACAATGATACACTTTCAAAAAACTACAGCTTTGAGAGTTAATTAAATATTTTCACCAACATTTCCTTTAGCAAATCGGCTTGAGGTGTTGCATTGGCACCGACGCCTTTTCCTTTTACATCAAACTCGCGCAATGTAGCAATAACATGGCTTACCTTTTTCATAGGGTAATTTCTGGAAGCATTGAGGTACTCATTAACAAAGTAAGGATTTACCCTTAAAACCGAAGCTACATTTCGTGGAGATTTATCCGAAAGCCCATGCAACTGCAACAACTGCGAAAAGAAATTAAACAATAACGAGACCGTTACAACCATTGGGTTGTCTTTTGGATTGTCTCCAAAATACTTCACTATTTTAAAGGCCTTTTGCACATTGCGCTCGCCCACGGCTTTTCGCAGTTCAAAATTATTGAAGTCCTTACTTATTCCAATATTTTTCTCAATAGCCTCTGGTGTAATTTGTGTGCCTTTTGGTAGTACAATTTTTAGCTTATTGAGTTCGTTTTCAATTTTAGATAAATCTGTTCCTAAAAACTCCACTAGCATTTGCGCCGCTTTTGGTGTTATGGCATAGCCTTGACCAGACAGTACGCGCCGTATCCAGTCTGGCACTTGGTTGTCGTATAACTTTTTACTCTCGTAAATCACACCTACTTTTTGTATGGCTTTGTACAATGCTTTACGCTTATCAATTTTTTTGTATTTGTAATTAACTACCAATACCGTTGTGGGTTGTGGATTGTTGGCGTAATCAGCAAGTTTTTCAATAGTGCGGCTTAAATCCTGGGCTTCTTTAACAATGACCACTTGCCGTTCTGCCATCATTGGGTAACGCTTGGCGTTGCTTACAATATCTTCAATGGAAACATCTCTTCCATAAAGTACCATTTGGTTGAACCCTTTTTCAGATTCATCCAAAATATTATCTTCTATGTAATCTGAAATTTTATCAATATAATAGGCTTCTTCGCCCATTAAAAAATAAATGGGTTTTATATCGCCAGATTGTATGGCCTTAACAAGTTGTTTTGCTTCTTCCAAAATATTAATAGTTCAGATATCGCTTTTCATTTTCAAAAAAGCGCCATTTTTAGATTTGTATTTTCACTATTGAAAAGTACCTTTGTCATGTGCAAAGTCTTAATTTTCCAAAGTTCGAATACCGTTTCAAAAGTACTGAAAATAAAGTTTCGATTTTTGATGTCATCCGTAAAAAATTCGTGGTTTTACAACCCGAAGAATGGGTACGCCAGCACTGTGTTCATTTTTTAATCGCTGTAAAAAAATATCCTAAATCATTGATTAATGTTGAAAAGCAACTAAGCATCAATGCCATTGTTAAACGTTACGATATAGTAGTTTTCAGGCCTAATGGCTCAATAGTTTTGGCTGTGGAATGCAAAGCACCAAATATAAAGATTAATCAAAACACCTTTGACCAAATAGCGCGCTACAACATGTCATTAAAGGCGGAATACTTAATGGTTACCAACGGAATAAATCATTATTATTGTCAAATGGATCATGAAAATGAACAATATCATTTTTTAAACGATATCCCTAAGTATCAGAAAAAGACGTGATAACCTCAAAAGACATAGCTGTAGTAATACTCAACTGGAATGGAAAAGCCTTGCTGGAAAAATTCTTGCCATCGGTAATAAGCTATTCTGATAAAGCGGTTATATATATTGCTGATAATGCCTCTACAGATAATTCTGTTGCCTTTGTTAAAGCTAATTACCCTAACTTAAAGGTGATACAACACATTGAAAATGGCGGTTACGCAAAAGGCTATAACGACGCATTGAAATATGTAGACGAACCTATATTGTGCCTTTTAAACAGTGATGTTGAAGTTACTGAAGACTGGTTACTACCTGTTATTAAAGAATTTAACACCAATCCTGAAACTGCTATTGTTCAACCAAAACTACTAGATTATAACAATAGAACCCATTTTGAATATGCCGGTGCTGGTGGTGGTTTTATAGATAAATACGCTTATCCGTTTTGCCGTGGACGATTATTTGATACTGTTGAAAAAGACACCAACCAGTACAATGACACTACCGAAATTTTCTGGGCTTCTGGTGCATGTTTATTTATTAGAAGCGCCATATTTAAAACCTTAAATGGCTTTGACGAAAACTTTTTTGCGCACATGGAAGAGATTGATTTATGCTGGCGTGCGTTTAACAAAGGCTATAAAACAAAGTATGTTGGCGCATCCACGGTATATCATGTTGGTGGTGCCACTTTGCAGAAGTACAACCCTAAAAAAACCTACTTAAATTTTAGAAACAGCTTGTTCACTTTATTTAAAAATGGAAGTGGTACTATTTGGTTAAAAATAGTTGTACGATTGGTTTTGGATGGTGTTGCCAGTTTAAGGTTCTTATTGCTTTTAAAACCGAAGCACTTCTGGGCTATATTAAAATCTCATTTTAGTTTTTACTGGCACCTACCCCATTTATCGAGGCAAAGAAAAAACCTTGTGCAAAATCCAAATTACTACCAAACCAATTCCATTGTTTGGGATTACTACATCAAAGGCCGAAAGCACTTTTAAGTGTTTATAACTCGTTTAAAATTTTTGTTAATCCTCATACGCTTGCCCTTTCTTTTCAATAGTTTTGTCCTGAATTTTAAAGATAAACCTATTAAAATTATGAAAAAACAAATCATATTAAGTGTTTTATGCCTTGGTGTTCTGGCATCGTGTGTGTCAAAGAAAGATTATGCCGCATTGCAAGCTAAGCAAAAAGAAACGCAAGACCTTTTAAATACAGCAACGGTTAAGCTCAACGCATGCCTGTCTGATAAAGCTGCAGCAGTTGCAAAGGTTGAAACCATGAAAGATCAGTTAAACGATTTGCGTAAAGCCAATCAAGATTTGATAGATACCAAAGGAAATTTGACGACGCTTACGCAAAAAGGTGCCGAAAATCTTGAAAAATCGTTGGAAAGCCTTAAGGAAAAAGACTTGAAAATTTCCCGCTTACAAGATGCATTGAACAAAAAAGATAGTGTAACCTTAGCTATTGTTTCAAGCTTGAAAAAAGAAGTTGGCATCAACGATCCGGATATTGAAGTCAACGTGGAAAAAGGTGTTGTTTTCATCTCCATCGCCGATAAACTTTTATTTAAAAGCGGTAGCTATAATGTTACGGACAGAGCAAAAGAAGTGCTTGGAAAAGTGGCAAAAGTCATTAACAGCAAGCCAAATTTTGAAGCTATGGTAGAGTCGCACACCGATAACGTGCCATACAACAAGCCACCATTAGTAGATAACTGGGATTTGAGTGTAAAACGTGCAACTTCTGTAGTGAGAGTTTTAGAAGAACTGAAAGTTAACCCACAACAACTCATAGCTGCTGGTCGTAGTTATCATGTGCCTTTAGTTGAAAATGACACTGCTGAAAATAAAGCTAAAAACAGACGTACACGCATTGTTGTGCTACCAAAAATTGATCAGTTCTACGAAATGATAGAAGAAGAAATGAAAAATCTATCTGCTGGTAATTAATCTTAAAGCTATTAACAAATTAAAAAATCCCAATCAAATTGATTGGGATTTTTTTTGTTAAAAGTTGAGACTTCCAACTTTCAGTTTTCCTTCATCTTCAGTTAAGCGAAAAACTTTAATTTCTCGTTCTTCATTTTTACGTCCGTAATTTTTTATCAATGTAACTTTCAGGCTTGGCGGTCCAATAATTTTCTGAACTTCATCGGAGTAATATTTTACTTCAATGTTATAATTTCCTTTTTGTGCTTTTTTAATCATAAAGCTTTCGGGTCCGTAACCTTCGGTCATATCTTCAGAAAGTCGCCCACCATATTTAGATTTTGGGTTTGAATAGTATATTTTTTCTCCAGCCGGATTTGTGATATGTAAATCTAAATCCGTATTGTTATGATTCCAATCAATAACCACACGTATATCTGCATCAATTAATTTATAATCTTCCTTATATGCTGGCAACGCTCTACCAATTTTTGAATTCATGAGTTGACATAATTCTGTGTAGGCAATATGCTCAATACCATAATAGTTTTCATCTTGGTCTTTTTCAAGTAGTTGGCCTTCAACTATTTTTTGAAAGAGCTCAAAAGCTTTAATGTTATTGCCATTGGCTTGATAAGCTAAGGCCAAGTCTCTGTAAGACTGTGGCTCTTCTGGCCTTAGCTCTAAAACTTCTTTATAAACATAAATGGCTAATTCGTGTAACTCGTATTGATCTAATTTATAACCTAACGCACGAATAAGCTCATGATTGTCAATATCAATTTCAATTAAATTTGAAATGATCCTAAGCGCATACTTCATCTCATTTTGAGATTCAAAATACTCTGCCACATCTAAAAAGAAAGATGGTGTATTTCTGTAGGTTTGGCGTAACTCCAAATATAATTTATATGCAGAATGGCTATCTGTCTGTGCCTGAAAAAGCTCCAAATATGAATCCTCTTTGTTCCATGCTTTCAAGCCTGTTTCTTGTTCAATTTTCTGTTCTAAGGCTTTAATATCTTCGGAGTCCGATGCGTGCCCTTTTTTAGTTTTCACAATGATAACGCCATTGGCGCCTCTGTTACCGTAGATTACCACTGCATTGGCATCTTTCAATATAGATATGTTGTAAATTTCATCAGAATTTAAAGTTTTAAATTCCGATTTACTTACAGGAACGCCATCAATAACGTATAATGGATTGGTTGAAGAGGATAATGAAGATTGTCCTCTAATAATTACATCGTTTTTGTCCGTGCTAGGCTGACCTGAAAACGATGATATGTTAATTCCTGAAGCTTGTCCTTGAAGTGATTGAAGTGTGTTCGTGACAGATTCATATTGAACACTTGATACCGAGGATGCAACAGATTTTGCTTTTGTGACCATACCACCATAAGCTGTAACAACAACTTCATCTAAAGCATCGACATCTTCTTTTAGTGCTACCTTAATGTTGTTTTGACTTTCCACGATTATCTCTGAGGTTTGCGTACCTACATATGACAATACAAGTGTTTCATTTGGTTCGGCATTTATAATAAATTTACCATCAAAATCGGTTTGTGCGCCTCGGCTAGTTCCTTTTACAATAACACTTACGCCAGGCAATGGCAAACCATCCATAGTGGTAGTTACTGTTCCTCTCACAATTGGTTTGCTTTCATCAATATGGTTGCGATTAATTGCGCTTGTATTTTGGATAGTTGTTGACGCTGTGGAATTAACTGCAGTATTTGTTGTTGTGCTGTTGTTTTTCGAGGCATCTCTATTTCTTATACGCTTTTTTTTCTTCAGCTTAAAGTTTTTATTATGCCATTTCCGTAATGCTAAATAATCGTCTTTCAATTCGTCAATTCTTTCAGCGATAAGCTTATTTCTGTTAATTTCATCTTGTTTGGAGCGTGACAATAGTTGCTTATATTGATTTTGCAACTCTTGTGGTGGCTCAATTTTGTAACGCACATAATCTTCTATCTTATCTAAAACAATCATTGACGTATATGCTGAAATTAGTCGATTGGCCTTACAGTGCTCAATTATTTTCGATTTATTTTTTTCTTTATCATTAAGTAAATCTGACAATTTTTGCTTTGCCCATAAACGCTTAGCTACTTTTGATGGCAATGCATTTTCAAAATTGATTTTAACCCTTTCGGAAACTTTGCCGTTATAACCAAATTGAAGTTCTAATTCATCAGCATTAAATTGTTTACCAGCTAAGGCAAAGCCACCATTTACAATTGTATTTTTCTTTGGATAGGTTTCATAAACTCTATTGTTTTCTGAAATTCCTAAAAACTGAAATGGCGCACTTTTTAATTGATCTAAAGCTTGAGAGATAACCGTTTTGTTCAGGTTTAAATAATCACCTCCAAAACCATTTGCCAAACTTGCCAAATACTTATGGTTTGCAGATTGTACTGAGTTTATAGCGTAAAGCCTCAGATTATTAGTTGGTTCTAATGCTCCTAAATTATGCATGCCGTCAGAAACTATGATTACTTCATCAGTATTAGTTAATTTTAAACCTTGAAACGATGTACCACCATCGTATACTACATTTTTTAATTTTTCTTTTAAGGTATCCCAATTACCATTAACTACTTTATAGAATTCTGAGTCAATCAGTGTATTGCTAAATATTTTTACATCAATAGAGACACTACCCAAATACTTGAAATAGCTATCTAAGAGATGTAATTCTTTTTCCAAATCTTTGTATTGCATGGAGTAAGATGCATCCCATAACAGCAAAATAGACTTTGGCTTTTCTTTTATTCTACTTTTTGAGTCAAAGGCTTTTGTGAAATAAAAATAGTTGTCTTGGCTAATGATTCGTTCAGAGTTTTCAACAGGAATACTAAGTCTTAAACTGTTATTTACGGACTGGTTTTTAAGTGATAACTTTACTACAAGGTTTCCTTTTTCTCTTTCAAATTTTAAAAGATTTTTAAACTCACCAATAATAACAGGTATTGTATTTAAAGAGCTATTTGTGATATTTAGTTGAAACTCATCTAACCTATCTTTAAAACCAAAAGGCAACAAAAAGTGATAATTTCCATCTGATAAAGCTAGGGTTTCTTCATAGGTAATAACAATACGCTTAAACCCTTTTGCTGGAATCGGGTACACTCTAACCTTATAATTATTTCCCTTAGTTTGCTCTAATAAAGCAGGATCAATGCGCTGTTTTATTGTATTTTCATAGGCAACTCTCCCCAATTCTTTTTCAACAATAACGGCTTCACGTAATTTCCCATTTAAATCCATGGCAAGATTGGTAACTGATTGTCCCTGCGCTAGTGGAAATGCCAACTCGCCTTCGAGTACACGATCTAGGCCGTTGTAAAATGTCATGTCGTAAACTACACTGGCATAGTTGCCTGAAATTTCTGCATTTACAGTAAGTTTACTGAGTTTTAATTCGGAATTATCATTTAAAGTGACTTTGGGTAAGATTTGAGAATTACCGAAGTAACCACAAAAAAGAGAAATGAAAATGATGGCTAGTGATTTCATTGGTTAAATATTTAAAGCTTATATAAAACTAAAAACGGCTCACCTTAACTGAAATCATAAATGTGTAAACCACTTATTTGAATGAGTAATGATAACGTTAAATATAGTTTAAGTTATATGGAATTCAAAACCCACGGAAGATATATGTAGAAAGTGTTATTTAACTAATAACAGCCATAATGGTAGCCTTACGCTGTACCTTACCATTAACAGTTTCTACAAACCGATCAGTAATGTAAATGTGTTTTGGTACTTCATACTTTGTGAGCCCTTTTAAGTGTTTGATGCGCTCTTGAAAGCTCTGAACAGAATCTCTTGGATTCTCAATTATAAGAATAAGTTTTTCGCCTAAATCATCATCAGCTACTCCGCCTACGATGAAACGCTCGTCAATAATAGTTTGTAGCTTGTCTTCTATTTGCTCAGGATATAGCTTTACACCAGCAGAATTTACCACATTGTCAAAACGGCCAAGCCATTGAAACGATGTTTCGGATTTTAGCTCCACAATATCGTTGGTTACTAATTCTTCATCTACCAATTTGGGCGCATGGATAACCAAGCAATCACGCTCGTCTGTTTTAAAAGTAACATCTGGAAGTGCCTCAAAATAAGGTGTACCTTCACCTTTTAAAGATTGTAATTTTTTTACAGCAACATGAGTTACGGTTTCGGTCATGCCGTAAGTTTCAAAAAACAGTGAAGGACTATTGGACATTTTATCCAACAACGGTTGCGTAACCTTAGAGCCACCAACAATAATGGTTTTGATGTTATGGGTGTAATTAATGGTATTTTTCAACTGCAACGGTATCATGGCACAGAACTCATACTGTTTTTCGTAATCAAAAATAGGATGCGTGCTAGGCTCTACGCAGTCAATTTCCAAACCTAAAATCATGGCGCGTACCAACATCATTTTGCCTGCAATGTAGTGGCTTGGCAAACAGTCTATAGCTTTATCACCGGGTTGCAAACCAAAAAAATTACCAGTAGCGATGGCTGAGTTTACCATGGCTTGTTTTTGGAGCTTTATTTGCTTTGATTGCCCCGTTGAACCCGATGTTTTCACAAACAAATAATCGTTATCATTTAGCCAATCTAGAAGGAAATCGCCTGTAATACGTTCAAAATCTCTACCTTCTTTTATGAGGCTGTATGCTACTTCCTTGAGTTCCTCATGATTAAAATGATGGCCATTAAATTTAAAACGGTTATGAACCTTATTGTAGCTTGGTGTCATTATTCTATTATTTTATAATCTTCTTTAGGAGGCATACGCACTTCCCCAAATAGTTTTTCTTTCCAATTGGACCAGTTATATTTTTTTGCAAGAATAAATAGTAAAATTGGGTAAACAATAAGTACGGGCAATACAATACCCGAAAGTGCCATTTCCTCAGGATCTCCAACATAGGTCAATAAAGCATCTGTTTGTAAGGCAGACCAATCTGAAGTTACTAAAAATGCCGTAAACATGTTATTAGCAGCATGGAAACCAAGGGCAAGTTCCAAACCATCATCCATTAGCGTCATTATGCCCAATACCAAACCTGTACCAATATAAAATACCATCATTACTGGACCGAGCTTATCTACTTCGGGATTAAGACCGTGTAACAAACCGAACAATAAAGACGTGATTAATAATGGTGCCCATCTGTTTTTTGTGACAACACCTAAACCTTGCATCAAATAACCACGCATAAAATATTCTTCAAAACTAGTCTGAAATGGCATCAGCACAATTACCAGAATGCACAACAGCGCAAATGGTTCAGGATTAAACTGAAATACATACTCTTCCGGATTCATGTAATATGCCAATAATGTTGATCCTAAAGAAAAAATACCCCATATAATGAATATGAACCAAAACCTACTCCAATCAATTTTTGGCCTAGCTGTTGTGAGGCTTAAAAATGACTGATTATGCAACCACTTTGCAGATAATATAACGCCAATAAGCCCAACTAAAAATGAAAACAATAATAGGAATAAAAAGGTATTGTTACCAAAAAGTTTTGCCATACTCGCAATATCAGTGGTCATTGTTCCGCCTTGCGCTACTTTATAAATCAACATACCAATTAATGGTATCATTCCAATAAACTGCCAAAAAATAAATATGATGATAGTGCCTACAAAATAACGCCACCAATCGTGCAAGTTTTTAAACGCTTGTTGTATGTAATCCATTGTTAAATATTAAAGTTCCAATCTTTATTGCATTGGTACTGCAAAGTACCGTTTTTTACCGTTAAAGGCGAAGCAAAATTATTATTAAATAATTGACCTGTACCCAAACCTTGTGGCATTTTGTTAGATAAGGTATACGTCCACTGCGCAATGGCGTTCAAACCTACATTACTCTCTAATGCACTAGTTATCCACCATCCAATACCTTGCTTTTCAGCAATGTTAATCCATTCACTACTCCCATTATAACCACCAACCAAACTCGGCTTTAAAATAATATACTGTGGCTTTACCGTTTGTAGTAGTTTTTGCTTTTCTGTTACAGAAAAAACACCAATTAATTCCTCATCTAATGCAATAGGCAAAGGCGACATTTCACAAAGCTTAGCCATGGCTTCAAATTGGTTTGGCTTAATGGGCTGCTCTATGGAATGCAACTGATAATCAGACAAGCGTTTTAACTTTTCAAAAGCTTCATTTGGCGCAAAAGCACCATTGGCATCAACTCTCAATTCAATATCTGAAACAGAAAATTCTTTACGGATAGATTTTAAAATACCAAGTTCGGTATCAAAATCAATGGCGCCGATTTTCATCTTAATACATTTGAAACCTGCATCGATCTTCTCTTTTATCTGTTTTTTCATGAAAGCCAGGTCGCCCATCCAAACCAAACCATTAATAGGAATACTAGCGTTGCCTTTTGTAAAGCTTGAAGGAAACAAAATATAGGGATTTGAAGATTGCAATGATAAAAATGCCTGCTCTAAACCAAATTGGATACTTGGCCATTTGATGAGTTTGTGAAGCAAAGCATCTAAACCTAATTCAATATTGTTGCAAACCCAAGCCAACTGATTTTCATAACCTGGTGTGTCATCAAAAGACAAACCGCGGAAAACACCACATTCACCTATACCAAACTTAGACTTATCTTCAAGTTTGATAAACCAGGTTTCCTTTGTTTTTAAAACACCTCTAGATGTACCGCTTGGTCTTTTAAACCCAAGTATATGCTTAAAATAAGTCGCTTCCATAAATTAACTTCAAAAATAAGGATTACACAATGAATTAAATCTGGAATTGAAAATAAAAAGCGCTGGCATCAATTTCGTTTGATGCCAACGCTACTAACCAACCAATCAATTTATGAAGAAAATTACTTGGGTGCTTTAAAATACCTCAATGCATATTGAAAGTTTTAATCACATATATAATTTATTCAATTACAAATATAATAGTATTACTATCATTTTTGATATAAATAGTTATATTTAACCTATTTTTAACCATATTTACGCCATATAACCACAGCTATATCTGAAATCTTATGCCAAACTTTCCTAATATTATTCTTTATGCTATTCCCTTATTTATTATAGCCATGGTCTTGGAGCTATATGTGACCACTAAAAAAGGTATAGACACATATGAAGCCAAGGATGCTTTTTCCTCTATTGCCATGGGTTTAGGAAATGTGCTATTAGGATTTTTAAGTAAGGCTTTGGTTTTACTCGTATTCTTCTGGGTCTATGAGAATTTTAGAATTTTTGAAATCCCAATAGCTTGGTGGTCTTTTGTTTTGTTGTTTTTTGCAGATGACTTTTCGTACTATTGGTTTCATCGCATATCTCATGAGTGTCGGATATTTTGGGCATCACACGTTGTACACCACTCGTCAGAACATTATAACCTAAGCACTGCTTTAAGGCAAACATGGTCTGGAGGTTTCTACACCTTTATTTTTTGGGTATGGTTGCCACTTTTGGGGTTTCATCCCGCTATGATACTTTTACAAATGTCCATTAGCTTATTGTACCAGTTTTGGATACATACAGAAAGTATTGATAAAATGCCTAGATGGTTTGAAGCTATTTTTAACACGCCTTCGCATCACAGGGTGCATCATGGAAGCAACCCAGTTTATTTAGATCGAAACCATGCAGGTATTTTAATTATTTGGGATCGGTTATTTGGAACTTTCCAAGAAGAACTACCTGATGAAAAAGTGAACTACGGTTTAGTAAAAAACATCAATACTTTCAACCCAATCAAAATTGCATTTATTGAATGGTTCTATCTTATAAAGGATGTCTTTTCCGGAAAAAAATCACTATGGAACCGGTTTCAATATTTGGTTAAACCACCAGGTTGGAAACATGATGGTACAGGCTACACATCTAATGAGCTAAGAGAAAATTGGTACAAACAAAAAATGGAAGATTAAGCAGAGCTTTTAGAAAGTGGTCTCGTTTATTTAGAACGGATCTTCCAAATTACACTAACATGGATTCCCCAATTTTAAGCAACTTTAGGGTTCTTAGTTTTGCATCGAATTTTGCTTTTGCTTTTACAGCATCAATTTCAATATAACCAAACGTATCATAGTGATAGCCCAAAACACGTTCACAGTCTAGGAACCTACTTGCTTGTATAGCATCATCTATACCCATGGTAAAATTATCGCCTATTGGCAATACGGCCAAATCAAGATCAAAACGTCTGCCAATTAAACGCATATCATAAGTCAACGCAGTATCACCAGCAATATAAATAGTCTTGTCCGCTTCTAGCACAAAGCCTCCAGGTTGCCCACCGTAACTTCCATCAGGAAACGATGAAGTGTGTACCGCATTAACATACTTTAGCTTACCAAATTTAAACTCCCAAGCGCCTCCATGATTCATAGGATGACCTCTAAGACCTTTATTTTGATAATGTACTACGATTTCATAATTAGATATTATAACTGCATTGGTTCTTTTAGCTATAGCCTCAACATCTAAAATATGATCCTGATGTGCATGGGTAACCAGTATGTAATCTGCTTTGAGTTCATCAATATTTATGTGAGAGGCTTTTTCGTTTCCAGTAATAAATGGATCTACAATAATATGCTTCCCATTGGTTTCAATAGCCAAACTTGCGTGGCCTAAAAAAGTGATTTTCATCAATAAAATTTTTTTGTCTCGAATAAAAGTACAACTTTAATACAAAAGATAACCTATTCCCAATAAGAAAGAGAAAACAAATGTAGTCAATGCTAAAACCTTGAGTTGGCTATCAAAATCGTTGGGTGTTTTGGCATTTTTAATCTTTTTTAAATGCAAGATCAATGGAACAAAACTTATGATATAAAGAAAGTTATAAGGCTCAACATAATAGAGTACACTAAAAACTACGGCAACAACCATTGCGGTTATTATTAAAAAGAAATGATAGTTTTTAGCCTTTGCCCTTCCCAGTTTTACCGCTAGGGTTATTTTGCCCGCACTTTTATCAGATTCAATATCACGCATATTATTGAGGTTAAGCACTGCAACACTTAATAGACCAAGTGAAATTGCCGGTAAAAACACAAGATGATCAATAGTTTTCACATTGAGCAGATATGTGCCTAAAACACTTATAAAACCAAAAAAAATAAATACGAAAACGTCTCCCAAGGCTCTATACCCATAAGGTGAATCGCCCATTGTATAGGTGATCGCGGCATAAATAGATAATGCCCCAAGTCCCATTATTAAAATAGCATAAAAAAAATAAGAATGTCCAAATGCTGTGTAAACCGAAGCCATAGTCAGAAAAATGACAACAAGTATATTCTTTTTAATGGCTTCAAACATTTCTTCTGGAGTTATCTCTCCGCTTTGGATAGCGCGTTCTGGCCCAACCCGATCTTCGTTATCGGTACCTCTTACACCATCTCCATAATCATTTGCCAGATTTGAAAGTATTTGAAGGCTTACCGTTGTAAGTAAGGCTAATATGAAAACATATATATTAAAACGACCATTATACGCTGCCAAACATGTGCCTATAATAATTCCAGAAACAGATAAAGGCAAGGTTCTTAACCGCATTGCGGCTAACCAAGGTTTAATTTTTTTCATGTACATTCAAGAAAATTAAGGAATCCACTTTTTATCAAAATTGGGTTTGCGCTTTTCCAAAAACGCATCGCGACCTTCTTTGGCTTCATCGGTCATATAAGCCAAGCGTGTGGCTTCGCCTGCAAAAACTTGCTGACCAACCATGCCATCATCTGTTAAATTCATTGCGAATTTTAGCATCTTTATTGAGGTCGGCGATTTTGCCAAAATTTCTTGCGCCCATTGATAGGCTGTGTCTTCTAACTCTGCATGCGGTATTACGGCATTGACCATGCCCATCTCGTAAGCGTCTTGCGCGGAGTAATTTCTGCCTAAAAAGAAAATTTCGCGCGCTTTCTTCTGCCCTACCATTTTTGCCAGATATGCCGAACCGTAACCACCATCAAAACTGGTAACATCGGCATCGGTTTGCTTAAAAATAGCATGTTCTTTACTGGCAAGCGTTAAATCGCAAACTACATGTAAACTGTGTCCGCCACCAACTGCCCAACCTGGCACAACCGCAATGACTGCTTTTGGCATAAACCGAATTAAGCGTTGCACTTCGAGAATATTCAATCTATGATAGCCATCGTCACCAACATAACCTTGATGTCCGCGTGCTTTTTGGTCGCCACCAGAACAAAAACTCCAAATACCATCTTTGGTGCTTGGACCTTCGGCAGATAGTAATACTACGCCAATATTGACATCTTCGTTGGCATCGTAAAAGGCATCGTACAATTCGGATGTGGTTTTTGGACGAAAAGCATTGCGCACATTTGGTCTGTTAAAGGCTATGCGTGCTACGCCATTGCTTTTTTTGTAGGTAATATCTTCGTACTCTTTGGCCGTTTGCCAGTGGATCTCACTCATGTGTGTCTTCAATTTTTTGGAATGCTAAAATACGAAATTGTTTTGTTGATTGATGATGGATGACTGGTGACCGAGGACTGGTGACGGATAACTAAAAACTGTTGACTGATAATAGTTTTTGCCTTTGGGTTTGCTCGCGCAAGGGATAGTAACGGCATCCTTTTTGTTTTGTGAAAGTAATTTTTGGAATGCGATTTTGGTGAAAAAACAAAAGATATAGTGGATAGCCCGACGACTTTTATGGATTGAAATGACATAAAAGTGGTTGCCCCCAAAATCTATTTTAAATAAATTCCATCGGGTTTTATGTCAATTTTTCGGGCTTTGTATAGTGAGCCAATGGATTTTTTAAAGGCTTTTTTGCTCATTTGTAGTTGGTCTTTGATATCCTCAGGCGCAGATTTGTCGTGCAGTGGCAAAAAACCGCTGTTATCTTTGAGATGATTTATAATTTGTTGTGCGGTTGGCTCAATATTTCGGTAGCCGATTTGGCGCAATGAAATGTCTAATTTATTATCGTGACGTACTTTTTTTACGATGCCTTTTAGACGATCACCTACTTGAATGTCCTTGAAAATATCGTCTTTGTAAACCAAGCCTAAATGTTGGTTATTGACAATGACATTCATGCCAATTTCGGATGGATGCGAAACGATAATATCGACCTCATCAAATTGATTTACCGTAAGAATCTTGTTATCTAAAAACCGATTGGTTTTGCTAGACGCGACCAAACGTTCGGTTTCTTCATCTAAATAACAATGCACCAAATACCAACCGCCAGTTTTCATTTTAAAGGCTTGCTCTTTGAATGGGCAAAACAATTCTTTGACCAAACCCCAATCTAAAAATGCACCAAACTTAGTGACTTGGTTACAGCGCAATAGTGCAAAATTGCCTTTGGTTATGTAGGGTTTATCGGTTGTGGCTACTGGGCGCTCTTCGTTATCGAGGTAGACAAAAACTTCAATTTTATCACCAATTTCAAAGGTTTTGGGTACGTAGCGGTTTGGTAACAAAACGTCGTTATCTTCTGCATCGCCCAAAAACAAACCTGGCTCGGTATCGCGTAATATTTCTAAGGTGTTGTATTCGCCTAATTTTATCATGGGACAAATTTAGGGATTAGGTTTGATGTAGTGGATCATTTGTACAACAAAAAAAGCCTTTCCATAAATTTGAAAAGGCTTCTATTTTTATTTAAGTAAGTCTTAGTAAGCAGACTCTTTTCCGAAATGTTTCACCAACATGTAATATACAACGGCTCTATATTTATTGCGGTTAGATTGGCCGTAAGTTTCCATGACAGATGCAATTGCCCCATCTAAATCATCACTTTCTGAAAGACCAAGTTTTTTGATTAAAAAGTTATTTTTTACAGTTGCAACTTCTTTTTCGTCGCTACCAGATACTGTGGAAGAATCTGCATTGTAAATTGATGGTCCAAGACCTACGGTTACTTTTGTTAGTAAATCCATGTCTGCAGTCATGCCGCATTTTTCTTTTAAATCTTCAGCGTATTTTGCGATTAACTCGTCTCTTTTACTCATTTTAATAGGTTTTAAGGTTAATGATTTTGTCCTTTAAAGGTATACATTTTTTAGACACTTAAAAACACGAAATGTCACATGATTTGCAAATTACTTTATGTATTTGAAGTAGTCCAAAAGAATACTGTCATTTATACGATCTGGTGTGAAAATTTCCAATAATTTTGGTTGCTCGGTGTCGTCATAAAACGAATTTAATTGCAATTGTAATTCGTTTTCACTGGAAGCTTTTACATACTGAAATCCATACATATCGCACAATTGATGCGCTTTTAAGTGATGCTTTGTTTCGAAATAGGTATCAAAATTATCTGTGTTTTTATGACCTGGCAAAATCCTGAAAATGCCACCACCTTGATTATTGATTACAATTATTCTAAAAGAGGTTGGAATGTAATTATTCCACAGAGCATTACTATCGTAAAAGAAGCTTAAATCGCCCGTAATAAACGTCACGCGTTCTTTTGAAACTAACGATGCACCTATAGCCGTGCTTGTACTGCCATCAATACCACTTGTGCCACGATTGCAAAACACTTTGATATCATTTCTAAGTTGAAACAATTGTGTGTAACGAATGGCCGAACTATTACCAACTTGTAGTTGTGAGTTCTGTGGAATGGATTTTAAAAGCGAATTAAAAACTATAAAATCTGAAAATGGAATCTCTTTCAAATAATTATCATGCATTGCTCTTCGGTGATTCCGAACGCTTATCCATTTTAATTTATAATTACTTTTTGTTGGATTTACTTTTGATAAAAAGGATGCGAAAAACACATTTGGACTTACCTGAAAATGTTTTTCTAATTTAAAAAATGTATCGTTCGCTCTGTGCAACCCAACATGCCAATGGTGTTTGGGTTGGTATTGGCGTAAAAACGCTTTTATTTTTTTTGAAACTACCAAACCACCAAAAGTCAACAAAACATCGGGTTGAATTTGCTCAAAATCTTCACTATCTAACGGCGCAATAAGTTGGTCAATTTCAGGAAAACTATCGGGATGATGCAGATTGGATGTTGTTTCTGTTAAGATTATAACACTGTCGTCTTTAGCCAATTTATCCAAAAAGTGTTGCTCCAAACTATTGGGTCGCAATACGCCAACCAGAATTAGTTTTCGCTCTACGGAATTCCAAATATTTATATATTCGTTGATATCTTCAGCATTGATAGCATCTGAAATTTCTGGTAACACTATTGGTTTCAAGGTAATAGTTGGCGCTTCTGTTCTATCATACAAAGGCTCGTCAAACGGTACATTAATATGTACTGGACCAGATTTTAAAATACTTTCGGTTAAAGCCTTCTGAATTTCAGTTTCATTATATGTTTGAATACTTTGTTGTAAACCCAAAAAGCGTTCGAGTTTATTTTCAATAGATTTAAAAATGGGTAATTCTTCTGTTTCAGGTTGATTATTAGTATCTTCTCGTAAATCTAATTTCAGGTTTGCTGAATAATGTACGTGTTCACCATACACGTTTTTCTGCTTTATGGTTTGCCCATCTCCAATATCTACCAAATGCTTTGGTCTATCGGCAGATAGTACTACTAATGGAATATTACTGTAATAAGCTTCGGAAATGGCAGGATAATAATTGAGCAAAGCACTGCCAGATGTACAAACCAATGCCACTGGCCGTTGTAGTTGTTGTGCAATACCTAAAGCAAAAAAACCAGCGCAACGTTCGTCCACAATACTGTAACAGGTAAAAAAATCATCATGCGAAAAACCAATGGTTAATGGTGCGTTTCGGCTTCCTGGCGAAATAACAATATGTTGGATATTGTAAATTTTACACAGTCCAACAACCGTTTGTGATAAAGGAATTTTGGAATATTTCATCAAGCAACAAAGATAATTAATTAAGCTGATTTTAAATTAATCTCACACTAAATTAAAAGTAATGACTGTGTGCTGAAAAAGATGTATATTTCGCCAAACTTTATTATTAATATCATGAAATTTAAAATCTTATTAAGTCTTCTTATGCTTATCAGTTTTGGGATATCAACCGCTCAAAAAGTGAAATTAAAAAAAGATAAAGTAATCATAGATGGTGTAGAAACCTTTAAATATGAAAAACGAAATTGGAATACAGAACTATTGATTTATCCTTTAGACTCTGATGAGGAAATTATTTTTATAGTTTACAATAACAACGAAACCAGAGAGTACCGTGATGATGATTTTATAAAGGTTCATTTTATTGAACAAGACTTAAAATTAGAGTCTAACTCTAACCGTGGCACGTGGAAGTTTATTATAAAATGGATGGCGCAAAATAAGTTGTTTAAAGATAAAATGCTAAACAACGACAAGGTCATAAAATTTGTTGATAGATATGACGAAAACATAACAGATAGAACAATAAGAAATTAAAAAAAGCGTAAGATTTAAGCCTAATTTAATCCAAAATATTGCGTATTGTTTTAGCTTTATTTACAGTTTCTTTCCATTCGTTTTCAGCTACGGAATCTTTAGTAATGCCACCGCCAACATAAATATGTGCTTTGCCATTTTTTAATTGCATACAGCGCAAATTCACGTAAAAATTAGACTGTGTTTTTATAGTACGGTAAGCATTGTTTTCTACATTTCGGCTGTTGGTGTTTCGGGATTTGGTCATCTTAACATTCAATTCGCCCAAAAATCCTGTGTAATATTCGCGGTAGTAATTTTCATTTTGAAGAATGAATGACTTTGCTTTTTCTTTTGGAAAACCACAAACTGCTGGCGTTGGATGCAATGCTTCGATAATAGCTTTTAAATTTGAAGATGAAGACATTCTGCTAATCAACCTCGTTTTTAAATGCCATAAGTTTCCAGCTCGAATGGTTTCAACTTCAGAAATTTTAGTTTGCGATGTGTACGGTTTTATTTGTTCAGCTAAAAAAACGGTAACAATTTGCTGTTCTTCCAACTCTTTAGCAGTCCATTTTGGTGTGCTTTGTTCATTTACAGCTTGCGTGCCTGCTAATGAAATTGTGGTCAATTGTTGGCCTTCAACCTTAAATAAGAGTTCTGGAGTTGCGCCAAGCCAAAGCCCAACTTTTGGGTGATACCAACAATACACCATAGCATTTTTGTACTTGCTGTAAAGGCGTTTAAAAATCTTAATAGGGTTTTGAGTGCTATTTTCTTTAACTTCAACACGAGACAACACCACTTTTTGCAATTCCTTATTTTGAATAGCCTCTATACCATTTGAAACTAATTTAATATGATTTTCTTTTTCAGAATTTTTTGATTCTGGTGAGTTCACTTCGCTTTCAAATTCAAAATCAAAACCTGTTTCAATTTCGTGATACTCTGAATTTTTCTCTGGAAAAAAAATTGCTGGTTCCGTTAAGTCGAACGGTGCAAATACAAAACCACTTTCAGTAAAGGAATCTGTTTTATGTAAGTTGTCATTCTTTTGAAGCCAAGCCTTGATAATCGCGTTAATTGGGCGACTATAAACTACAAAAGGTAACTTATTTTTGTACTGCTTTTCAAGCGCTTCAAAAAGTACTTTGGCTTGTGGCATTACCTACTTGTTTTTTGGTAATGAAATGGTTGATAATTTACAGATGGAAATTAAATTATCAGCATCGTCAGTGACTCTAATTTCTAACAATTGTGTGGTTCTGCCTTTGTGCAAAAACGTGGCTTTGGCATACACGTAACCATCTTTTACACTCTTTAAATGGTTGGCTGTAATTTCTAATCCGCGGACAAATAATTTTTCGGTATCCATAAAAATATGCGAGGCAAAACTGCCTACACTTTCGGCAAGTGCAGCCGTTGCGCCACCATGTAAAACGCCATCGGGTTGGTGCACTTTTGGCGTAACTGGCATGCGTGCCACGAGGAAATCGTCACCAAAATCTACCATTTCAATCTCTAATGTTTCCATAAGCGTGTTCTTTGAAACAGCATTGGCTTTGACTAAAAATTCATCCTTTGGGAGTTGCATAAAAAATGTACTTTTACTCGATAATCGAGATTAAATATTTCGATTTGCTTTTGAGATTTATTTCAAAATCCGTAATACATTTTGGTAATTTTTTAATGATTTAACGTCAGTTCGAGTGATTTTGAGAGACGAAAAATAGTATCGAGAACTAATGTTAAAGCTAAAATTCTTTTTCTCGATACAAATTTTATTCATTTCATTCATAAAATTAACTCGAAATGACGAATTTTATGAAAATGCATAACGATTTGCAAAATGTAAAGATACTGCTAAAAATGAATTCGACCGAAAAACATATTAGTTACCAAACTACAAATTCGTATTCTACATTAAATCACTTAACCGAGAACACAAAAACGGTTTGGTTTGTTTGCCATGGTATGGGTTATTTAAGTCGGTATTTTTTGAAATATTTTAAAGATTTAAATCCTGAAGACAACTACATTATTGCACCACAAGCGCCTAGCAAATATTACCAGCAACCCAAAATGCACGTTGGCGCAAATTGGTTAACGCGCGATAACACAATGTCTGATATGGACAATATTCTCAATTATTTTGATGCGATTTTTGAGGCTGAACAGCTACCTCCAAAAAACAAGCAGTTTATTGTTTTGGGCTACTCGCAAGGTGTTAGCGTGGCTTTACGTTATTTGGCACATCGGAAAATTCAATGCCATCAGTTGGTGTTGCATTCTGGTGGTATTCCTAAGGAATTAATACCAAAGGATTTTCAATATTTGAATTCAGACATGAAAGTAAAACTGGTTTACGGCACAAAAGACGAATATTTAAATGACGAGCGTATGACTGAAGAACGCCAACGTGCCGAAAACTTATTTGGTAACCGACTCCAAATTTTGCCCTTTGATGGAAAGCATGTTGTAAATGTAGATTTGATAAACAAACTTGTTTAACTTTTATGAACGTACCAACACTCGAAAACAAAAGAGTTAGATTAAGTCTTTTAACTTTAGAAAACTACAAGCACCTCAACGAAATTGCCCAAGAAAAAGATTTAATCTACTACTCACCTTCTGATATTTCAACACCGGAAAAGTTAAAAGCTTATGTGCAATTGGCCGTAAACGGATATGCGGAAAAGACCATAATTCCGTTTATTATTTACGACAAACAATTTGAAGCTTATGCTGGTAGTACGCGTTTTGGATTGATTGATTGGAAAAACAAAGTATTGCATATTGGCTGGACATGGATTGGTCACGATTTTCAAGGTACTGGACTTAATGCTAATATGAAATTTTTGATGCTCCAATACGCGTTTGAAACCTTGGATTTTGAAAAAGTAGAATTCCGTATCGATGAGCGCAATACAAAATCTCGAAAAGCGGTCGAAAAATTGGGTGCAACTCTTGAAGGCATTTTAAGAAAAAATACCGTAATGAGAGACGGTTTTAGACGCAGTACCTGTTGCTATGGGATTTTAAAAGAGGAATGGTCAGATTTGAAAACTAAGCTTTTATAAACTATAAATGTTTTTTAACGCTTTTTTTTTTCTAAATCTTTATAGTATAAATCATGGTTTTCTGTCCAACGAACTTCTAAATTAAGTTTTGCCAAAAAGAAATATAAATCTTCAAAATGTGGTTTTGGATTGTCATAGGAATCATATTCAATCCCGTAGCAATTAAACTTATATTTACCATTTTTAGTCTTTACTTTTATCCACTTTGCCTCTTCATTTCTTGCAGTTTTTATAACCCATTCAACAAATATATATTTAAGAAATTTAGGCTTAAAATCAGTAAGTATAGTGTCGGTCCAATCGTGTTTCATTATGATTTCAGAGATTTCATCTAAATTAAATTTAGTCTTCTGTTTCGACAGTAATAGTTTCCCATTAAATTCTATCTCATTCTCTAAAATTTTAATGTCAGTGTTAGTAAAACTTAAATAAGTAATTATGAAAAATGTTATAGATGCTCCTATTATTATCCAATTGTACAAACTCAACTCAAGAAACATACTTTTAAGTTCTGTAAATGCAATTAATGGAAAGATCAAAACACTGAAAAACACCAATTTTGAAATCAGATACAAAAGGGAATTCCAAATTTTACTTTTGAATAGTTTCATTTTGCTTGTGCTCTACTTCTTCAAATATCTAATATACACAAATTCTTGGCTTAAATTAATCACATGATTTTCTATAACCCTATTAAACAAGCATTAAAAATATTTAAAAAAGCAAACGTTCAAGGCATGCTTGAACGTTTGCTATGGATATAATTATGGATTGCTACAGCTAACAAAAAGTCAGCCTCGCAATGACATTTAAATTTTTAGTTTCAGCTCGTCTGCCAATCTTTATTCTTTTCCTTTAAAACAGCTAATTGCTTTTCTAAAAAGGTAATGGCTTTTTCGGCTTGTACGCTCGCTTTTACTTTAAAGTCTTGGGCTTCTTCTTTAAATTTTTCTTTGCCAGATTGTGCGGATTTTTTGAGGTCGTCTTTCACTTCTTTAAAATCACCGACAAAAGTATCCTTAATGTCTTTGCCTTCTTTTTTAAGGGTTTCTCTTGTTTTGCTTCCTTTTTCTGGGGCTATCAGCATACCAATACCTGTGCCAATTGCCGTACCTAAAATAAATGCCGGAATATGTATCATAACTTTTCTTTTTGTTAAACGATTACCTATTGGTAGCAGAATGGATGAATTTGTTACGAAACTGATTTACAAAATTTTTCCAAAACACAAAATATAGCCATCCATATCTTCAATCTCAAAATCACGGTTCCCATAATCGTTATTTTGAATGGGCTTGATGATTGATACATTTTTTGATTTGAATTCTTCAAAAAGCAAATCTGCATCGTCAACCCAAACGTAAGCGTCCCATGCTTCTTTCGCATTGGTGTGCCAACCAGTTTTAATAAAAGGAATTCGGTTTGGACGTACTAAATTATCTTGTTGTAATTGCCGTAACATGAGTGTGAAATTTCCACGGCTAACTATCACAAACAATGGTGCATCGCCTAAATAATCAACCGAAAAATCAAGCTCATCCACATAAAATTGTACCGAAGCGGAAACATCTTTAACAATCCATTGCGGTGCGACTTTATTCATCTGCTATCAAGCTATTAATTTTTGAACAATATCCTTAACAGGAAGAATTTCCGTTGTATGCTCAATACTTGGACCAGCAACCCAAACAGTTTTATAAGTCGCTTTTTTGGCCGCCTTTTCAGTAGCTTTCATGCCCATGGAAAACCGGATCATTTTTACCCATTTTTTAAGCTTTCGGTTTTTATTCAATAGGTTTTCAATCCAAGTGGCTTTGGTTCCTATTTTCTGAACATAAGGCGTATTAATAACAGTACAAGGTGTGCCCGAAATACGCTCGGTCATAATAATATCTTCAGCACCATAATCAACACAAGCTTGTTTGTATTCGTCCGTAACTTCCGCTTCAACCGAGGCAATAAAAGGACTACCAACAGATACGCCTTCGGCACCATAACTTAACATTTCATCGATATCGGCTTTGCAACCTACGCCACCTGCCGAAATTACAGGAATATTACAATGCTCATTTAACTCTTTTATCAAATCTTCAGGTGAAATTTTACCACGATGTCCGCCAGCTTCATTGTTAACCGCAATTAAAGCATCAGCACCTAAGCTTTCTACTTTTTGGGCAAACTTTAAATCGGTGACATCACAAAATACTTTTATACCAGCTTTATGTGCTTGATTGATAGTTTCTTCAGGACTTCCCAAAGATGTAATTATGAAATCGCAACCTTCTTCGCATAACACTTCAAGCTGACCTTTATACTTAATATTAGATTTATTGACAATTAAATTGAAGCCAAACGAACCGCCATCAACTTTATTGGCTTTTAGTTGTTGAATGGCTACTCGCAATTCGTCCAAAGTTCTGTAATTCAGTGCCGGAATACAGCCAGCAATTCCAGCTTTCATTGCTTCTGTGACCATGGCTACATTGGATACTAAAAACATTGGTGCCTGAATAATTGGGTATTTTATGTTGAGTAATTTAGTGAGTTTGGTTTTCATGTTCAGACGAATAAAAGGTTTCGACTGCCTGCCTATCGGCAGACATGGCGATCAACCTGACATTAATATAATTTTTCAAATATACAGAAATATATTATGCGTGCATAATAGTTTTAATCTTCAAATCGATAATAGCCACATTTTAGATATGCACCTTCAGGAAAAGAAACAGGATGATCACTATCGTGTTGGGTTTTTAATAGGGTTTGAAATAATCTGTTTTGATTTGAAAGTATTCGCTTATTTAGATCGAAAAATGATTGTGCTTTTACTCTTGAGGAACAAGATGCTAAAACCAAAAGTCCATTTTTGGCTGTTAATTTTGCTCCCAATTCTGCTAATTGTGCATATTTCTTTTTGGCTAATTCAATTTCAGACTGTTGCTTGGCAAAACTTGGCGGATCAATAACCACAACATCATAGAGTTTATTTCGTTGTATTAAATCTTTCATCACCTGAAACGCATCGCCTGATATAGTTTTATGAATGCCTGAATAAGCATTCAACTTTGCATTTTTACGAGCCACATCTAAGGCTTGTTTGCTAATATCAACACTGGTAACTTCAGTTGCACCATTAGCCAATGCATGAACCGAAAAGCCACCAGCATACGAAAACACATCCAGAACAGTTTGACCACTACTCCACTCGCCAACTTGTTTTCGGTTGGCGCGATGATCCAAAAAATAGCCTGTTTTATGACCTTTAATCACATTTGCCGAAAAGTTTACGCCATGTTCTACAAACTGAACAACTTCATTTTTTAGTGTTCCAAAAACAACTTCACCATCTATAAAATTATGATTATTACTATTTTGCAATTGACGACTCAACCGTATTACAACGGTTTCGGCCTTAGAAACTTCTTGCAAACTCTGTAAAATAGATTCCAAATACGGTAACCATATTTCAGAATACAATTTCACCACTAAAACTGAAGCATACACATCGGCAATTAAACTCGCAAATCCGTCATTCTCGCCAAAAATAAGGCGATAACTGTTTGTATTTGTTTGGAGTAATTCTAAACGTTTTTTATAGGCTTCTTCAATTTTCTTGTGAAAAAAATCTGAATTTATTTCTGCTTTTTCTTGAGCGTTATGAATGATTTTTATCCTGATTGGCGAAGCTTCATCATACAAACCAATACCGATAACTTTATTTTTATTCTTACTGAAAATAATGACCAAATCGCCTGTTTTAGCATCTTCATTTATCTTAACGATACTATTTGAAAATACCCAAGGATGACCTTTAACAACAGATTGCTCGCCTTTTGAGTTGAGCTTTACGGCGAGACGTTTGGGTTGGTGGTTTGATTTTAGTTTGGTTGAAAAAGACATTAAAATAATTTGAAATCGAAAGTACGAAACTTCTCGATACATCCCTAAACACCTGCCTGTCGGCAGACAGGAGTTCGGGACACTCGAAGTAGTGCAAATAAAAAACGCAACCATTTCTGATTGCGCTTTTGTTTTATTGGATCCCGAAACAAGTTCGGGATAAGTTCAATTACGAATTTCACAATATGAAATTCTATTTCACTTATTTAACCTCTTCGAAGTCTACGTCTTCAACATCAGAACTTTCGTCTGTAGGCTGACCTTTCGCACCTGCGTCTGGTCCTGGTTGTGCGCCAGCTTGTTGTGCTTCGGCTTGCGCCTTGTACATATCTTCGCTAGCTACTTTCCAAGCTTCGTTTATTTTTTCTAAAGCTGGCTCAATAACTGCCAAGTCTTTAGATTCAAAAGCCGTTTTCAATTCTGCTAGAGCATCTTCAATAGGCTTCTTTTTGTCTTCTGGTAATTTGTCACCAAATTCTTCAAGTTGACTTTCCGTTTGGAAAATCATAGCATCCGCTTGGTTTAGCTTTTCAGCTGTTTCCTTAGCTTTTGCATCTGCTTCAGCATTTGCTTCTGCTTCTGCTTTCTTTGTTTGGATTTCTTCTTCCGTTAATCCTGTAGACGCTTCTAGT
>CAYSVY010000029.1:0-1205 GCA_964434705.1 uncultured Flavobacteriaceae bacterium | reverse complement strand
TATCTTGCTTCTTTCCAGTTGCTTTATCTTCCGCAGATACTTTGATAATACCATT
The DNA here is from genome assembly GCA_964434705.1 of uncultured Flavobacteriaceae bacterium. GTDB lineage: Bacteria > Bacteroidota > Bacteroidia > Flavobacteriales > Flavobacteriaceae > Winogradskyella. Next base: position 1,150 of record CAYSVY010000029.1, on the reverse strand, counting down.
GGCATCAATATCAAAAGTTACTTCAATTTGTGGTGTACCACGACGTGCTGGTGGAATGCCGTCCAAGTGGAAACGGCCAATTGTTTTGTTGTCTGCCGCCATTGGACGCTCACCCTGCAATACGTGAATTTCCACAGATGGCTGATTATCCGCAGCCGTTGAGAATACCTGTGATTTCTTAGTTGGGATTGTCGTATTCGCCTCGATCAGCTTAGTCATTACATTGCCCATAGTTTCGATGCCCAATGATAATGGTGTTACGTCTAATAAAAGGACATCCTTAACATCACCTGTTAAAACACCACCTTGGATACCGGCACCTAAAGACACAACCTCATCTGGGTTTACACCTTTGCTTGGCGCTTTCCCAAAGAATTTCTCCACTGCTGTTTGCACCGCAGGAATACGTGTTGAACCACCAACAAGGATAATTTCATCGATGTCAGATTTTGATAAACCTGCTGCTTTCAATGCAGATTCGCATGGCTCAATGGTACGCTTAATTAAGTCGTCAATTAACTGCTCAAATTTGCTGCGTGATAATGTACGTACCAAGTGCTTTGGTCCGCTTGCCGTAGCTGTTACATAAGGCAAGTTAATTTCAGTTTGAGAAGATGAAGATAATTCTATCTTAGCTTTTTCAGCTGCTTCTTTTAAACGTTGCAAAGCCATAGGATCTTTGCGCAAATCCATATCTTCATCAGCGATGAATTCTTCCGCTAACCAATCGATAATTCTTTCGTCAACGTCATCACCACCTAAGTGCGTGTCACCATCGGTAGATAATACTTCAAAAACACCATCGCCTAACTCAAGGATAGAAACGTCATGTGTACCACCACCAAAGTCAAATACAACGATTTTTTGATCCGTACCTTTTTTGTCCATACCATAAGCTAATGCCGCAGCCGTTGGCTCATTGATGATACGCTCAACAGTTAAACCAGCGATTTCACCAGCTTCTTTAGTGGCTTGACGTTGTGCATCATTAAAATATGCAGGTACTGTGATTACGGCGCGAGATACATCTGCACCTAAATAATCTTCAGCCGTTTTCTTCATTTTTTGAAGAATCATAGCTGATAATTCTTGTGGTGTGTACAAACGGCCATAAATATCTACACGTGGTGTATCGTTATCGCCTTTTACA
>CAYSVY010000028.1:0-34099 GCA_964434705.1 uncultured Flavobacteriaceae bacterium | reverse complement strand
CGAATGGTACAGATCCAACAGTTCCAGACACCGATGGCGATGGTATCAATGATGGCGACGAAGTCACCAACAACACCGATCCGTTAAACCCATGTGATCCAAGTATAGCAAGTGCAACCTGCGACCAGGACAACGATGGCTTGACAAATGATGAGGAAGCCAATAATGGTACAGACCCAATAAATCCAGATACCGATGGCGATGGCATCAATGACGGTGATGAGGTGACTAATAGTTCTGATCCATTAAATCCATGCGATCCAAATGTCAGTAGTCCAACGTGCGATCAGGATAATGACGGTTTGACCAATGACGAAGAAGCTACGAATGGTACAGATCCAACAGTTCCAGACACCGATGGAGATGGCATCAATGATGGCGACGAAGTCACCAACAACACCGATCCGTTGAATCCGTGCGATCCAAATGTGTTAAGTCCGACTTGCGATCAAGACAACGACGGCTTGACCAACGACGAAGAAGCCACCATTGGTACAAATCCAACCATTGCCGATACCGATGGTGACGGTATTAACGATGGAGATGAGGTAACGAACATAACAAACCCTTTAGATCCGTGCGACCCTGATGTTAACAGTCCGACGTGTAACAACGATTCGGATAACGATGGGCTTGATAATACCGACGAGATCAATATTTACAATACCGACCCTAATAATCCAGACAGCGATGGAGATGGCATCAATGATGGCGACGAAGTCACCAACAACACCGATCCGTTGAATCCGTGCGATCCAAATGTGTTAAGTCCGACTTGCGATCAAGACAACGACGGCTTGACCAACGACGAAGAAGCCACCATTGGTACAAATCCAACCATTGCCGATACCGATGGTGACGGTATTAACGATGGAGATGAGGTAACGAACATAACAAACCCTTTAGATCCGTGCGACCCTGATGTTAACAGTCCGACGTGTAACAACGATTCGGATAACGATGGGCTTGATAATACCGACGAGATCAATATTTACAATACCGATCCTAATAATCCAGACACGGACGGCGATGGTATCAATGATGGCGACGAAGTCACCAACAACACCGATCCGTTAAACCCATGCGATCCAAACATAAACAGTACGGCATGTGATCAAGACAACGATGGCTTGACCAACGACGAAGAAGCCACCATTGGTACAAATCCAACCATTGCCGATACCGATGGTGACGGTATTAACGATGGAGATGAGGTAACGAACATAACAAACCCTTTAGATCCGTGCGACCCTGATGTTAACAGTCCGACGTGTAACAACGATTCGGATAACGATGGGCTTGATAATACCGACGAGATCAATATTTACAATACCGATCCTAATAATCCAGACACCGACGGCGACGGCATCAGTGATGGCGATGAAGTCACCAACAACACCGATCCGCTGAATCCGTGCGATCCAAATGTTTTGAGTCCAGCTTGTGATCAGGATAATGATGGTTTGACCAATGATGAAGAAGCCATCAATGGTACAAATCCAACTATTGCCGATACCGATGGTGACGGTATTAACGATGGAGATGAGGTAACGAACATAACAAACCCTTTAGATCCGTGCGACCCTGATGTTAACAGTCCGACGTGTAACAACGATTCGGATAACGATGGGCTTGATAATACCGACGAGATCAATATTTACAATACCGATCCTAATAATCCAGACACCGACGGCGACGGCATCAGTGATGGCGATGAAGTCACCAACAACACCGATCCGTTAAACCCATGTGACCCCAGCATCAACAGTGTGGCATGTGATCAGGACAACGATGGCTTGACCAATGACGAAGAAGCCATCAATGGCACAGACCCAACAGTTCCAGATACGGATAGTGATGGTATCAATGATGGTGATGAAGTTAATAATGGCACAGATCCGTTAAACCCATGCAATCCAAATGTTTTGAGTCCAGCTTGTGATCAGGATAATGATGGTTTGACCAATGACGAAGAAGCTACGAATGGCACAAACCCAACAGTTCCAGATACCGATGGTGATGGTATCAACGATGGCGATGAAGTTACCAATAACACCGATCCGCTGAATCCATGCGATCCAAATGTGTCAAGTCCGACTTGCGACCAGGATAATGACGGACTGACAAATGACGAAGAAGCCACCATTGGGACAAATCCAACCATTGCCGATACCGATGGCGATGGCATCAATGACGGTGATGAGGTAACTAATAGTTCTGATCCATTAAATCCATGCGATCCAAATGCCAGTAGTCCAACGTGCGATCAGGATAATGACGGTTTGACCAATGATGAAGAAGCCACCAACGGGACAGATCCAACAATTCCAGACACCGATGGTGATGGAATCAATGACGGTAACGAGGTGAATAATGGAACCGATCCATTAAATCCCTGTGATCCAAATGTGTTAAGTCCAACATGCGACCAAGACAACGACGGATTAACCAATGATGAGGAAGTTAATAACGGAACAAACCCAACAAACCCAGATACCGATGGCGACGGTATCAATGATGGCGATGAAGTTGTAAATGGTACGGATCCCATGAATCCTTGTGATCCAAATACTAATAGCTTAACTTGTGATCAAGATGGTGATGGTTTAACCAATGATGATGAAGCAAATAATGGCACAAATCCAACAAACCCAGATACTGATGGAGATGGCATTAACGACGGTGACGAAGTGACTAATGGTTCTGATCCTTTAAATCCGTGTGATCCTAATTTAAATAGTTTAGCGTGCGATCAAGACGGTGATGGTTTAACAAATGGAGAAGAAAATGGTATAGGAACTGATTCTACCAATCCAGATACCGATGGTGACGGTTTTAATGATGGTGACGAAGTAACGAATGATACAAATCCTTTAGATATTTGTGATCCTGATGAGACTGGACCGACATGTGATCCTGATAATGATGGGTTGACCAATGAAGAAGAAGCGGTATTGGGCACAGATTCAAATAACCCAGATACAGATGGTGATACCCTGTTAGATGGTGACGAGGTTATGGATGGTACAGATCCGCTTGATATATGCGACCCACTGCAATTGGCTCCAAGCTGTGATCCAGACGAAGACGGTTTAACAAATGAGCAAGAAGCGATATTAGGTACCGATCCAAATAATTCGGATACTGATGGTGATTCACTTTTAGATGGTGATGAAGTTTTGAATGGTTCGGATCCATTAGACATTTGTGATCCATTACAGGTTGGGCCACCATGCGATCCTGACGTGGATGGTTTGACCAATGAGCAGGAATTTTTAACATATAATACAGACCCTAATAATCCAGATACCGATGGTGACGGAATAAATGATGGAAATGAAGTGGCTAACAGCACTGATCCACTAGATGCTTGTGATCCACTTTTTACAAAAGACTGTGTACAAAAATTCTTTACCCCAAATAATGATGGTCAATTTGATTTCTGGTCAATTCCTAAAGCAGTTTCAATTATTTATATTTATGATAGATATGGTAAAATACTAGTGAGTTTGAGACCAAATCAAAGCTGGGACGGCCTATATAACGGAAGACCTATGCCAGCAAGTACATACTGGTATAGTACAGAGATAGCTAATGAAAATGGTGAAAGGGTTAGTTTATCAGGTTATTTCGCCTTAAAAAGATAATCTATATACTGTATTCCGATAATGGCTTTGTGAATTTCTCAGGATCTTCGGCAAGATAATAACGCGGATCATCGATGGCATCAACAATAACTTCTTCAAATATGGGTGATCCTTTGCGTAATAGAACTTTGCAATCTTCACTCAAGTGTTTCAATTTAATATCCTTTCCTTCAGCTTTATATTTATTCACAAGATTGAAAATGGCTTCTAAGGCAGAATGATCACTAACACGTGATTCAACAAAATCGATTTCTACCTTTTCAGGATCATTTTTAACATCAAACTTTGAATTGAAGTTTTGAATAGAGCCAAAAAATAATGGTCCCCAAATTTCGTAGGTTTTAGTGCCATCAGCCTGAATTCGTTTTCTCGCCCTAATCATAGTCGCGTTTTTCCAGGCAAAGACTAATGATGAAATAATAACACCTGCTATAACAGCTACGGCCAAATCTTTCCAAACCGTTATTGCAGAAACTGCAATAAGAACAATAGCATCGGAAAATGGTATTTTCCGAATAATTCTAAAACTTGACCAGGCAAAAGTTCCGATAACCACCATAAACATCACCCCAACTAATGCGGCGATTGGTATCTGTTCAATTAAAGGAGCTCCAAATAATACAAAGCACAGTAGCGCAATTGCAGCAATAGCCCCTGATAATCTGCCACGACCACCAGAATCAACATTTATTATAGATTGACCAATCATTGCACAACCACCCATGCCACCAAATAATCCGTTAAGAATATTTGCACCACCTTGGGCAATACATTCTCTGTTGCCGTTACCACGTGTTTCAGTGATTTCATCAATTAGGTTTAAGGTCATTAGAGATTCAATCAACCCAACTGCTGCCAATATGAAAGCGGTAGAGGATACAAGTCCCAAATGGTTTGAAATAGTGTGAAAAAGGCTAAAAATTTGATCTTGAAAACTAGGTAGACTTCCTTTTAAACCTTGTCCGCCACCTTCGTGGATGAAGGAGCCAACAGTGCTCATTTCAATATTTCCAAGAATTGTAATTGCTGCAACAATAATGATTGCGATTAAGGCGGCTGGAATTTTTTTTGTCAATTTTGGTAAGCCAAACATAATGCTCATAGTCAAGCCAATGAATCCTATCATTTTCCAAAAGGTGGTATTGCTGAACAACGTAATAAACCAGTCTGATGTATTGCTCCAAATGGAAATGTCTTGTGGTACCGCATTTGGAAATAATTTTAACTGAGCCAGAAAAATAACAATAGCTAACCCGTTGACAAAGCCCATCATTACAGGATGCGGTATCAGCCTTACAAACTTTCCTAATTTAAATACACCAGCTAATATTTGAATAATCCCAACCAAAAGTAGGGTTATAAAGAGCCATTGTAAACCAAGATTTTCAATTGGAGTTTCCAAGGTCAGTCCAACTTCATTGCCTTTCTGAATTAAATGCACCATTACTACTGCCATAGCACCTGTTGCACCAGATATCATTCCTGGTCTACCACCAAATAATGCCGTGACTATGCCCATCATAAAAGCACCATATAACCCAACTAACGGATCAACTCCTGCAACAAACGCAAAAGCAACAGCTTCAGGAACAAGTGCTAATGCAACTGTAAGACCTGATAGGATATCATTTTTTGGGTTCTGGGTAAAATTTCGCCGTGTGGTTTGACCTAGTATCATAATAATGTTTAAAAGTCGGTAAATATATAATTTAAATCTGGTTGACGTACTAAAACAAAAAAGCGCACCCAATCGGATGCGCTTTTTAGATTATATAGCTTTAATTATTTTGTCTCTTGATTTGGAGGATATTCTTCTATCATTTCAGAAACAAAAGTTCTAATTCGTTCTTCTTTCTTCTCCACATTTCTGGTATTTAAATACCCTGTTCCAGAACCTTGCCAAACGAGTTGTTTGTTTGAAGTATCAATAAAATCTATAAATAAGATACCTTCAGTAGAGGTTGACACTTGGTTGCCACCCCAACCTGGACCCCAGCCCCAGCCCCAACCACCGAAGCCACCCCAGCCCCAGCCGCCAAAGCCCCATGCGTTGTTGAATACATCTACACGCTGGTTAGATTTGGTAAATATACTTACGAGCATATCAGGATTCTCAGACTTGGTCATGCCTTTGGCCATAAGCTCGGATTCAATAGCTTTTAAAATTCTTCTTTTATCCAAGTCGCTGATTTCTGCCTTGTCAATACCAGGTTTGAAAAATGCGAATGTTTTGTAGTTTTCAAAATTTGCTTTCTTATCATAGTCTGTTGCAACCCTAACAGAACTGCATGAGGTAAAAACCAGCGCTAATGTTATGAGCGGTAAGAGTGATTTTAATGTTTTCATAGCCTTTTTATTTAAGTGTTATTCATCCAGTAATTTGTCGTCAACCATATTGGGAATTGTCACTTTTAAGCTTGGTTCCATGTCCATGGCACGTTTTATTGCAAAAACTGCACCTTCGTTTCTTGCCCAACTTCTTCGTGAAATCCCATTGTTAACATCCCAGAAAAGCATTTGTTTTAAACGGTTTTCAGCTTCTTTAGTACCATCAAGAATCATGCCGAATCCACCATTGATAACTTCGCCCCAACCAACACCGCCACCGTTGTGTATACTAACCCATGTGGCACCTCTAAAGCTGTCACCTATAACATTATGAATGGCCATGTCAGCTGTAAATCTTGAGCCATCGTAAATATTGCTGGTTTCGCGGTATGGTGAGTCTGTACCAGATACATCATGATGGTCTCTGCCTAATATTACTTCTCCAATTTCTCCGTTTTTTATAGCATCATTAAAAGCTTGTGCTATTTTTATGCGTCCTTCTGCATCAGCATATAAAATTCTTGCTTGTGAACCTACCACCAGTTTATTTTCCTGAGCACCTTTAATCCATTGAATATTGTCAGACATTTGCTGTTGGATTTCTTCAGGTGAATTTTTCATAATGCGTTCTAAAACTTCACAAGCAATTTTATCCGTTTTTTCTAAATCTTCTGGTTTGCCCGATGCACAAACCCATCGAAATGGGCCAAAACCATAATCAAAACACATGGGTCCCATAATATCTTGAACATAGCTTGGATATTTGAATTCTCTTCCTAGTTCATTGGAAGCATTTAAAACATCGGCGCCAGCGCGTGATGCTTCTAACAAAAAAGCATTGCCATAATCAAAAAAGTAAGTGCCTTTTTTGGTGTGCGCATTAATTGCTTTTGCGTGTCTTCTCAAGGTTTTTTTAACCAGTAATTTAAATTCATCAGGACTCTTGGCCATTAATTCATTGGCGTCTTCAAAACTTAAATCTACAGGATAATAACCACCAGCCCATGGATTATGCAAAGATGTCTGATCGCTACCTAAATCGATATGGATATCGGCTTGATCAAATTTTTCCCAAACATCTACAATGTTTCCTAAATAGGCTATGGAAACGGTTTCTTCATTAGTTTTAGCTTCTTTAACCCTTAAAACCAATCGGTCTAGATCCGTAATTTTTTCGTCTATCCAACCTTGGTCTAATCTTATTTGCGTGATTTTTGGATTGACTTCAGCACAAACCGTAATACAGCCTGCAATATTACCCGCTTTTGGTTGTGCGCCAGACATACCACCAAGGCCAGATGTGACAAAAAGATGGCCTTTTGGCGACTTGCCTATTTTTCTAAATCCATTTAAAACGGTAATTGTAGTACCATGAACAATGCCTTGTGGGCCAATATACATGTAACTTCCAGCTGTCATTTGCCCATATTGAGTAACACCAAGCGCATTGAATTTTTCCCAATCATCAGGTTTTGAATAATTAGGAATCATCATGCCATTAGTCACCACGACACGTGGTGCATTTTTATGGCTGGGAAACAAACCCATAGGATGACCAGAGTACATAACTAGAGTTTGCTCTTCTGTCATTTCGGCTAAATATTTCATGGTTAACCGATACTGCGCCCAATTTTGAAATACACCGCCATTACCGCCATATGTAATAAGCTCGTGCGGGTGTTGTGCAACGGCATAATCTAGATTATTTTGAATCATTAGCATAATACCTGCGGCCTGTTTTGTTTTGGCAGGATAGGCATCTATTGGCCTTGCGTACATTTTATAGTCTGGACGGAACCTATACATATAAATTCGTCCATAAGTTTCAAGTTCTTCTTTAAATTCTTTGACTAAAACTGGGTGATGTTGCTTATCAAAATAGCGCAAAGCATTTTTTAGTGCCAGTTTTTTTTCCTCTGTACTAAGAATATCTTTTCGTTTTGGCGCATGATTTATACTGTCATCGTAAGGTTTTGGATTTGGTAGAATGTCTGGTATACCTTCTAGAATTTGTTCATGAAAAGAAATCAATGTATCCTGCATTACTTTTTTTTTAGTTTTTCTTTAGTGAATCCATAAGGGCAATGTCTGCATCCGCTTTCACAACAGTAGCCACGTTTTAAAAGATATTGTTCTGTGAAACAGCGATAACCTTCAGGTGTTAAATAAAAATCACCCTCTTCAATGGGGACGTACTTTTTCATCATAACAAAGATAATGCAATTAGCGTGTATTTTTATATACTGTAAAATGGTTCGGTTTTTGAGCTGGTTGGTTTATGGTTTTCAAACTAAAATATATAGTTCCGAAAGGATTTCAAGGCATAACACTTTATCCATTTGTTTTTGTTGGTAACCATGATTTCGCTAAAGACAAATGTTTTATGAATCATGAAAAGATTCATTTAAGACAACAACTGGAATTATTAGTCATTCCTTTTTATATCATTTATGGAATAGAATTTCTGATAAGATTGGTTCGATATAAGAATTGGATTATCGCCTACAGAGCTATTTCTTTTGAGAAAGAAGCCTATGCCAATGAAACAAACTTAGAATATTTAAAACAACGTGGTTTGTGGCGTTTTATAAGCTATTTTTGATACTTAATTTAAGATTTGGAAAAGGCAAAAGTTCAATATATCGATGTAAAGAATAAAAATGGTATAAGGCTTTACATTAAGCGCGAAGATGAGTTGTATCCTCATATTTCTGGCAATAAATATCGGAAACTTAAATATAATCTTGAAGAAGCCAAAACGAAGAAATACAAGACCTTATTAACTTTTGGTGGTGCCTTCTCTAACCATATTTCTGCAACAGCTTATGCTGGGAAATTACATGATTTCAAAACCATTGGAGTTATAAGAGGCGATGAATTGAAGCATAAAGCGAAATTAAATCCAACTCTAAAGTTTGCCGTAAATCAAGGCATGAGGCTTCACTATGTTAGCAGAGAAGATTATCGGTTAAAATCAGATGCTGAGTATATTAAAGCGCTTCATCAAAAGTTAGGAGATTTTTATTTAATTCCTGAAGGTGGCACAAATCCATTGGCTATTAAGGGCTGTGAAGAAATTTTAAATTTAGAAGATGAAACATTTGATTATATCTGTTGTGCCGTGGGTACTGGCGGTACCATTTCTGGACTTATAAATGCCTCTAAAATTCATCAAACTATTTTGGGTTTTCCTGCGTTAAAAGGCGACTTTTTAAAAGACGAAATCCGTAAATTTGTAAAAAATGAAAACTGGAAATTAATTACTAATTACCATTTTGGTGGCTATGCCAAAATAGATGAAACATTAGTTGATTTTATCAATACGTTTAAAACCAAATATGGTATTGGCTTGGATCCTATTTATACTGCTAAGGTTGCATTTGGAATCATAGATTTAATGGAGAACGATTTCTTTAAAAAACAGTCAAAAATATTGATGATCCATACTGGTGGCTTGCAGGGTATTGAAGGCATGAATACTTATTTAAAAGCGAAAGCATTACCACTTATAAACATATGAAGCGTAAAATATATATCTTAGTTTTTGCATGTTTGCTTGTGTCTTGTGGCTCAAAAAAAGGAATTGTAACCAAAAAGAAAAAAGACAAAACCACTAAGGAAGTTATTGTCAAAAAAACGCCAGAGGTTATTAAAAATCAACCTAAAACAACACCTGAAGTTAAACCAAGGCCAAAAAGTTCCGTTACAGTATATATTGATACGTATGCTGAAATTGCAAAATCCCAGATGCGGACGTCTAAAATACCAGCGAGCATTACATTGGCGCAAGGTATACTAGAATCAGGTTCTGGAAACGGAAGATTGGCCGTTAAGGCCAATAACCATTTTGGAATAAAATGCCACGGTTGGAAAGGTGCAAAGATTTATCATGATGATGACGAGTTGCAAGAATGTTTCCGTAAGTATAAAAAAGCCGAATACTCCTATCGTGATCATTCCGAATTTTTGACAGGCCGAAAGCGTTATGCCAATTTGTTTAAGCTTAAAGAAGACGATTATAAAGGTTGGGCAAGAGGATTAAAAAAAGCGGGTTATGCTACAGATCCAAAATATCCCAATAAACTCATAAGCTTGATTGAACGATACGAGCTCTATAAATATGATGAAGAAGTCCTTGGGAAACGTTCGGAGAGACTATCTTCGTCAACACAAGAAAAAGAGAGCGTAGCAACCCATGTCATTCAAAAAGGAGATACCCTGTATTCCTTGGCAAGACGCTATAAAACAACAGTTGAAAATATCAAACGATTAAACGGATTGACCTCAAATAATTTAGCTATTGGTCAAGAAATTCAGATACCAAATTAACTATGCTATATAAAAGAAGTAGTACATTATTTAATGAAGCACAACAGGTAATTCCTGGCGGTGTAAATTCACCGGTGCGTGCATTTAAAGGCGTTGGTGGTACGCCTATTTTTGCTAAATCTGCAAAAGGTGCTTATGTCTATGATGAAGATGATAATAGATATATAGACTATATCAACTCATGGGGACCAATGATTTTAGGACATGCCTTCCAGCCTGTGGTTGATGCTGTTACCGAAAAAGCCAAATCTGGAACATCATTTGGAATGCCAACTGCTCTAGAGACCGAAATTGCACAACTAGCCGTTTCTATGGTGCCAAATATTGATAAAATTCGTTTTGTTAATTCTGGAACCGAAGCATGTATGAGTGCCATTAGGTTAGCACGTGGCTACACGGGAAAAGAGAAAATTATAAAATTTGCAGGTTGTTATCACGGACATAGTGATGCCTTCTTAATTCAAGCGGGTAGTGGTGGTGCTACATTTGGTACGCCAAATAGTCCTGGTGTAACCCAAGGTACGGCAAAAGACACCTTGTTAGCGCCCTATAACAATTTGGATTTTGTCAAAGAACTCGTCGCGTCTAATCCCAATGAAATAGGTGCCATAATTGTAGAACCTGTTGCCGGAAATATGGGTTGTATTCCGCCAAAAGAAGGTTTTTTGGAAGGTTTGAGGCAGGTTTGTGATGATTACAATATGTTGCTCATTTTTGACGAAGTGATGACTGGTTTTAGATTGGCAAAAGGTGGTGTACAAGAGCTAAAAGGTGTTAATGCAGATATTGTTTGTTTTGGAAAAGTGATTGGTGGTGGTTTGCCGGTTGGTGCCTTCGCTTCACGAAATGACATTATGAGTCATTTAGCACCTGAAGGTCCTGTTTACCAAGCCGGAACGTTGAGTGGAAATCCATTAGCTATGTCGGCTGGATTAGCCATGCTCAAGGCTGTAAATAAAGATATTGATCTGTTCAAAAGATTAGAAGAAAAGACAGCTTACTTACATAAAGGTATGGAGCGTGTTTTAGCTGACAATGGAATTGTTCATACCATTAATAGAATAGGCTCTATGATATCTGTGCACTTTCATAAAGATCCCGTATTTGATTTTGAAACCGCATCAAACGGTAATAACGCCATGTTTAAAGCATTTTTTCACAGTATGCTTAAACAAGGTATATATATTGCACCAAGTGCTTTTGAATCTTGGTTTATCACAGATGCCTTGAGTTATGAAGATGTAGACGAAACGATAAAAGCTGTAGAGAATTTTGCAAAATCCAATTCATAAAAAAAAGCTTCACAATGTGAAGCCTTTTTAATGGGGTGATTATTATTCTTTTCTTTTACCTCGTCTTTTCTTTTTGCCTTTCTCCATTTTGCGGTCAACCATTGTCGAATACTTTTCGTATTGTTCAGTATTAAGAACTTCTTTCATTTTAGTTTTTAACAAAATTTGACTGTCTAGCATTGCCATTCGCTTTTCACTGATTTCCTCTTTTGACATATCTTTACGTTTTTTGCCAGATTGATCCATGATGGCTCTTCGTTCTGTGTGGTGCTCCGTCAAAAGATGCTTTACTTTTGCTTGTTGGTCTTCGGTAAGATCCAAACTCAATGCTAATTCTTTGGTCTGCATTGCGGCTATATCTTCAGGAGATTTGGTGTTTTTATTAACGAAACGCTGTTTCATTTCTTCTGAAACATCTCTTTTTTCTTGGGCAAAACCAACAAATGTGAAGGCTATCAATGCAAGTGCTACTAGTTTTTTCATAATTTGGTATTTATTGTTTTTTAATTGATAATTAGGAATGGATTAAATTCAACTCCGTGATATCTCTTATATCGTCTATTAAGACTTTTGGTTTTAAAAATCGTTTAAAAATACTGTTTTTTTTAACATAAACTTTAACACTGTGCATTAATTTATGAGGTCTAAGGTGGTTTTGTAAATTCCCTTTTTATGTAATCTATTTTGAAGCCATGCATAAGTGCTGATAACAAAAATGTCTTCGTTTTTGGAACTGTCGTTTTCAAAGGTTGAAGCTATTTGCAGTTGAAAGCTTTTTTTCTCAACAATATTTGGCTTAAGGTAAATTTGCTCAGCAATTTTTAAGAAATCCAATATGCGCTCTTGGTCATTTTGTTTCAAATAATTCGTGTAGTTTCTTGTAAAACTTTTTAATCGCGAATACAATAAATCATCGTCTTGTAATTCTATATATAAAAGAATTTCGGCAATGTTCTTCTTGATCACCCAATCCATTCCGGCTTTTTCAACATACCATTTGTCTGTATGGTAAAACTTGGCAACGACAGATTTTGCTTTTTCGAAGTTTTCCTGCTGAAAATAAAATAGCAACAATGTGAGATGCAAATCCAATAGGGCTTCAATATCAGGGTGTTTTTTGTTGATGATGACTTCAATTAAATCAATAGCTTCTTGGTGGCGATTACTATAATTTAGGTTTAAGGCCTTTACAAGTGTGTGTTTCAATATGAAATCTTTATAATACAGTTGGCGTTTTTGATGCATCAATTGTTCCATTTCGTTAATGTAGGTCATGGACAATGCAAACTTTTTATTTCGGAAAAGTGTGTTGGCAATGATATATACAATGTGGATTTGATAGTACAGTTGTTTGTTGGTTTCGGTTTTCTTTTTAAGGATGCTGTAGCTGTTAAGTACAAAATCTTCAATCTCATAATATTTAGTGGTAATAAATGCGGAAATATCTGCAATCGCGAGGATTTGGTAGAGCGATTTGAATGAAAGTGATTCGTCAAGTTTAAGGTCAACATCTTTAAGAATTTGATTTAAAAGTGTTTCAAAATGAAGAGTTTGTCCTTGGTAATTTAGAGTGTTTAAAACAGATTTCAATTTAGCACATACACTGTTTAACTGGTCTTCGAGCTGATGCTTTTTTCGATTTTCAGTTTGTTTTTCAATAAGCTCATTGAGATTGGCATTTGGGTAATTTGGCGCATATTGGATTTTTGTGTGATAGATTTCGTTTAAGATAGGGAATAGCGAGTGTTCATCTGCCAACTGCTCGGCACGGTCCAATAATTTGTAGGCAGTGGCATAATTTTTTTGCAATAGAAAGGTACGAGAGGCAAGAATATACTTGATGATTTGCATATCTACCGAATTCTCGTCTTCAAGATTTTTATTGGCTGTAAAATCTATAAGCGCATCGACAAGTCGTTTGCGGAGTCCGTGATAGGCATTTTTGTTATCCGAACCATAAAGTTGAAAGCATATTGCTTTTGAATCGGTTTCACCATCTGACAACAACTTAAACAACTGAATATTTTTAGTGTCCTTACGTTTATTTTTCTGCTTTAGATAACTGATGAATTGCTGTTGTTCATTTTGATTGAGGTTGTTGATTATAGAATTTAAATCAATCATTATATCATAAGTAAAAATTAAAGTATTTCAATAAATATAATTAATAAATGATAAATTATTAAGAATATATCATAAGTATATTTAAAATATTGATTTTGTTTCATTGCGCATCTGTCTCACTTTTGTATCGTAATCATTAAAACAAAAGTTATGGATTCTAATACTCCGGTTCAAAGGTTAGAGCTCACAAGATTGTGTTTTATTCTTCTGATGATGATAGGCATCGTTGTGCTTATGAAGCCTTTTTTGAATTATCTCACACAAATTTTCTAAGTCAATTTTAATTGCCATTGGCCTACATTTTAGATGAAACAAAAAAGCTTAAATACAGCCTTTTTTATAACCACGGGTGTTTCGGTTTGTGTGTTTGTGTACCTAGTGTTTTTAGGATACGACGAAATACGAACGCTTAAGGATGTCATTAAAATTGTGGCGTCGGTGTTATTCCCCATTCCCATATTGTTTTTTGTTCGGCTTATTGCCATTGAAAACTTTATGCCCGAAAACACCGACGATTATAAACGGAAGCATCAAAAACCAGCTATGATTTACTTGGTGTCGAGTATCGTTATAGTGATTCTTCTGATTCAGCTTTTCGAAGGTTTGGCACATCGCAAATTAGAGGATGCACTCATTTTAGCGCACCTTATCAATTCAACTACGATTAGTTCTTATGTATTTAATTTTCTGTTGTACAACAACTTAAAAGCCAATGGTATACTTAGTGGAGTGCTATTAGCTCTAGCTGTACACATGTTCTTTTTGTCAACTTAACTATTTAAATTTTTTAATTATGGATATTATCAAAACAAAACAAAATCAAACAAATTCAGAGAAACGTCACTTATTGTTTACGTTTCAGACCATTATCGTTACAGGCTTACTAGCTTTTACGGCAATTGCTTTTTTCTTTTACAACGGATTGGTTGTAGAAAAAGGGATTAAGGTCATTTTTGCGCCATTTTTATCGGTCGTACCGCTACTTTTCATACTGTCGATTTTACGCGATTTGCGAAAAGGTTTTATTGAGGGTAACTACTCAAAACAAGAAATTTTGAAGTTTGTATTGCTCACCTTAGGCATTACTGTTGCATTTACAGGCGTTACCTATTTATTGTCCAAAATCGATGCTTTGGAAATTCTTTTGGCAGGCATTATTGCCATTTTGAGTACCGTATTTTTTCTTCGGAGCAAGATAAAGGATATTCTCGGAATGTCTATAGTTACGGGCATTGCCGAAGGTATTATCATCTATATGATTTTTTTGTTTTGATGATTGGTTGCTGTAGTTAGTTAACCCAAACCTCACAGGTCTTTAAATCTGTGAGGTTTAAATTACTGAGAAGTGGATTTGGTATACCAATACACCAATACTATAATAGAAACAAAAACTATTAGAATAAAGATGATAAAAAAAAGAATGATTTGATTTACTGAAAAACTGAATTTAGCTAAAGGAGAATTTTCTATTTCTTTCAGGTTGATGAGTTTGGAAGCTATGAAAAGTAAAACAACACCAATTATAGGTAGAATGATTTGAAAATAATTTGGACCAAGAACGTAATAGCGGTTATTAAGTGCCGAAAAAAATAAAGGAATACCAAATAACCCTAAGATTATTCCAATAATGTTTTTAGTCATTAAATAAAAATAATGAAATGAACTAATGAAACAAAACCTAACCAAATACCTCATTGATTTTTCAAATTTAAAGTTGACCCGACCCATTTCTGATAAGGTCAGATGGCTCGAAATCCTTGCCGTAGCCTTAACGGGTATTGGAAAGTTTGTGTTTATGGATTACCTGAATTGGCGGTTACCTTTTGTGGTTATTGCCATTTTGTTGTGGTCAGCCTATGTGTTTTACCGATACAAAAAAGACCCAATGGTTTTGAAAGATTGGGGTTTTCGGTGGGACAATTTTTTTAAAGTCCATAAACTAACATTACCCTTTGCGTTAATTTCGGTCGTGGTCTTTTTTGTTGTTGGTTATGTTCAAGGCACATTGAATCTTACGTGGCACATTTTTCCTTTACTTATTACATATCCTATTTGGGGAAGCATTCAACAGTTTTTAACCATAGGTCTGTTAGCCGGAAATCTAAGCGAGATGAAAAATGTAAGGCTTAGTAATGTCTTAATAATTCTTATTACTGCAGTATTCTTTTCGTTTGTGCATTTTCCAAATACTTGGTTAATGATGGGAACGTTTATTTTGGCTATTTTTTACGGATACCTTTACCTTAAGGCGAAAAATATTTTTGTCTTGGGGTTGTTCCATGGTTGGTTGGGTGCATTGTTTTACTATACTGTGGTAAATCAAGACCCTTTTGCTGAAGTGTTTTTAAACTATTTCACTTAAAAACAGGAAAGCTCACATTTACACCAGTTTGAATATCTGGAGCATTGTTGACAGTGAAATCCTGTTTCATATATAAGGCTAATTTAAAATTTGGTCTTCCGTAGGTGTAAATTAATGACCAACTGGATTGTGCCTGATACAATGTGGTCACCCCATTGTGCCATCCTGCATTAATGTCTCGCCAGTTGCCCAAAAGCCTGTAATAATCCGCTTCTTCAATTTTATTATACCTGGATTGTATTTGATAATTTAAACCCAGAGCATTGTAATTGCCTTTTCGGGTATATTTGGTAAATTCAATATTACCTTCTAACGAAGCTAAATAATCGTTATTTCCAAAATCGATAACCGTGTCAAAATCAATGAGGTTTTTACGTAACACATTAGCACCAAAGGCCAAATAGAGTTCGTTTTTATTTTTAAACTTGTATTTTTTTAACACGCTTGCAGAAAGCCCAAGATCTAAAGATGGATTGTACCTCGATGTATTGACACCCAAATGACTACCGAAGTTGAGGAAAATATTTCTGGTTTCATTGAATTTAAAAGTAGGGTAGTAGTAGTGGCTAAACTCAATACCGCTAACAAAAAAATCATTTCGGTCAAAATTTACACTATTACCATTTCTGTCCGTATAGCTGAAATTCACTTGGTTTAACCCATAGAAACGGCGGCCAAATGGGTCTTCACCACCGGCAATATTACTGTGGAACCATTCAATAACATCATCGCTCGTAAAAAACGAAAATGGCAATTGGCCTTCGGTCATCAAATACGACCTCACATTAATGCCGAGTTCGTGTTTTTTTCCTAAAGGAAGAGTTAGGCCAACCCTAAATTCTTTAATGACGGCATCAATGACAATGTTGAAATATTCTGCAGGTGTGGTTTCTTGGTCAATAAATTCAAATTGCCTGTTGAACCAATTAATCTGACTAAACGCTTCGCGAATTTCTGGGTCTTCAGGCAGGTAGGTTTCCACAAACGGATGAAAGTTGTTACCACTTGCATAATTGAAAGAAAACGTGGGTTTTGCATTTGGTCTTATCCTGAAATTTTGATGAATGCGCGAACTGAAAATCCCAAAATGGTGCGTTGGCAAAATATATGGGTTATCTATGCCATTTTTTATGCAAAGGCTGTCCTGTTCTTGAGCATAAATCGCTAAAAAGCTAAAGAGAAATAATCCTAAAACCAGTTTTTTCAGCATTGCGCTAAAATAGAATTTTCAATTTACATCTCCATTTTTTTGAATGTTTTTTGTACGCCGTCAAGTAATTGCACAATTATTCTATCTTAGTGGTAATTCTCAATTTGTAATTATGGCCTATTGGGTATCAACACTAGTACTAATTCTCGCTATTTATTTAGGCATAAGCATTGCTTTATATTATCTTCAGGATTATATGTTGTTTAAGCCTGAAAAATTGCCAGAGGATTTTCAGTTCGATTATGATAATCAAGATACAAAAGAGTACAACCTAGAAACGAGAGATGGCGCCATAATTAATGGTTTGCGTTTTTTTCCGAAAGGCGAAAGTAAAGGTGTTGTGTTGTATTTAAAAGGGAATTCCAAAAGCATAAAAGGTTGGGGAAAGTTTGCAGTAGATTTTACACGTCATGGTTATAATGTGTTAATGGTAGATTATCGCGGTTTTGGGAAAAGTACCGGAAAACGCTCCCAGAAAGCCATAAAGCGAGATTTGCAAAAAGTCTATGACAGAATAAAGGAATTAACAACCGAGGATAAAATCATTTTATATGGACGTTCCTTAGGCTCAGGATTTGCAACAAAATTGGCTTCAATGAACAATCCGAGGATGCTAATTTTAGATGCGCCATATTACAGTTTAACCAAGGTCACAAAGCGTTATGCACCGTTTATGCCATTATCACTTTTGCTGAAATACCCGTTACCAACCTATAAATGGATAAAATACGTGCAATGTCCCATCCATATTATACATGGTACGGCAGATAAGTTGATTCCGTTTAAAACCAGTGTAAAACTATCAAAAGTAAACCCCAAGTTAACCAAGCTTCATACCGTCATTGGTGGTGGACACAAAAACCTTAATAATTTTGAATCTTATCATGAAATGTTGGAAGATATCTTAACCAGCGAGCCTAAACAAATCGATTTGTCAAATAGCAGTATCAACGTCATTCACAGTGCGAAACGAAGTAAGAAAAAGAAGGTTTAAACGTTTAATTACCCTTGTAATAGGGACTTATGTTATGCTAGGAAGTTTACTATATCTTTTTCAGGAAAAGTTGATGTTTCTGCCAACACCGTTGGAAAAAGACTATCAGTTTCAATTCAACTATGAATTTGAAGAGCTGTTTTTTGAAACCGAACCAAATGCCGTTATCAACGCCATTCATTTTAAGGTTGAATATCCGAAAGGCGTTATTCTGTATTTTCATGGTAATGCAGGTGATTTAAGCCGTTGGGGCAACATTGCTGAATATTTTGTTGAAAATGGCTATGAGGTCTTGATACCAGATTACAGAACCTATGGAAAAAGCACTGGTAAACTCAGTGAAGACGTGTTTTACACTGATGCTCAGTATTGTTACGATTATTTGCTAAAACACTATTCTGAAGTTGATATAACATTATATGGACGTTCTTTAGGTACTGGTATTGCATCTTATCTGGCATCAAAGCAAAAACCGAAACAACTTATTTTGGAAACGCCCTATTACAATATTGCTGATGTTGCGAAGCATCGATTTCCCATTTTTCCAGTTGAGCAGTTGTTGAAGTATAAGTTCCCGACGAATGAATATTTGCTAAATGTGGAATGCCCAATTACCATAATTCATGGTACGGATGACAAAGTTGTCCCTTATTCGTCAGCTGAGAAACTAGTAGATTCCCTTCCGCACCACACCATAACATTTGTAACCGTAGTTGGTGGTGGTCATAATAATTTGGTAGAGTTTTATGACTATCATAGTACAATAGAAAAGTTGCTAAAATAAAAAGGCCTCAAATACATTGAGGCCTTTTTTGTGATATTTACAATAGTATTATTTAGGGTCTAATATATCATTAACACGCTCAATAGCATCTGCAATGTGTATTCTACTCATACTATCGCCACCTCGTGCATTCCGTAATTGAGATCTCAGAGATTTTAACTCTGCTCTAACAACCGCTCTAATATCAGACTGTGAGGCATTAACCGCTGTACGCTTCACGTAGCGACTTGTTGTTCTGCCACTTTGATTTTTGGCAGTCATTAAATAAGCCATTCTATCAATATAAGCACGTTGCAAATTTCTGCGATAGGTGTCAATTTTTTTACCGCTTCTTAACTCACTCCAAATACCGTTTCTTAAATCTTTCATCATATCAGAAAGCGCATAGGCATCACTACCATTATGCGTTTCAGCTTCGGTAAGACGTTGCATTTTACCCAAGCTTAAAATGGTATTCAAAGCACGGACTTGTGTGCGTCTAACACGCTCGACAGATCCAGAATATTCAATGCGGTCAAAAATAGATTTGTCTATCATCCAATCTGGTGTTTCAAAAAGTTGATCATGTAAAAAGTTCAAACAATTCTTTTGATGCTCTTTAGGAACTGGAGTATATACTACGCCATCTTGATCTGAAGTCTTATAAAACTCGTAAACACCACCGATATTGTTGGCAACATGCCCCATGTATCGGTTAAGTTGTGATACTACGTGCCCATACATTTCCTCTAAGTCAGTATAATCTTCACCGGCTTCCGTAGTCCAATTGATAAGATTTGGAACAATTCGTTTCAAGTTTTTTATACCATATTCACTCGCTAAAATAGCATCATCTCCTAAATCTTCGGTTTGAGAGCTTGGATCGTGAATGTCCCCAACCTGTTGGTGTCCAAAACGATACATAGGGTCGCCTTCGTGATCTGTAATCCACTTATTTAAAATGGGCTTTTCTTCTTCAGCGGTTTTGCCGAGAATTGGTCTGTAACCCCATTCTATGGCGTGCTTGTCGTATACTCCGATATCTGGCATTAGCGCTACACCTTCATCACCAGGTTGAGCCACGTAATTGAAACGTGCGTAATCCATTATGGATGGTGCTGTACCATATTTTTGGGTAAATGCGGCATCTCGTAGTTTTTCTACCGGATATGCAACTGAGCTTCCCATGTTATGGGGTAATCCTAAAGTATGTCCAACTTCGTGAGCTGATACAAAACGGATCAGACGTCCCATAACTTCATCTTTAAAATGTGGGCTTTGTGCCTCTGGATTTATAGCTGCAGTTTGTACAAAGAACCAACCTCGCAATAAAGACATAACGTTATGGTACCAATTAATATCACTTTCTAATATCTCTCCTGTTCTTGGGTCGCTTACGTGTGGTCCATTGGCGTTTGGTATTGGAGATGCCAAATACCTGACGACAGAATAACGCACATCTTCTGGGCTCCATTCTGGGTCTTCTTCTACAGTTGGTGGGTCTTTTGCTATGATAGCATTTTTAAAGCCTGCAGCTTCAAAAGCCACTTGCCAATCTTCAATACCTTGTTTTATGTATTTACGCCATTTTTTTGGTGTCGCTCTATCAATGTAGTAAACAATTTGTTTTTTAGGCTCAACAAGTTCACCGCGCTTAAACTTTTCAATATCTTCATCTTTAACTTCTAATCGCCATCTGTCTAAATATTCAACAGTTTTACTTTTTTGGTCTTCCAAACCATAATCGGTTTGTGTACTTGTAAACCAACCAACACGTTCGTCAAAATAACGTCGTTTCATGGGGTTTTCAGGCAATAAAATCATAGAATTATTGATCTCTATTGAGATGCTACCCGTGCTGGAATTAGAAGGTGGAGCTCCAGCGGCATATGTTTTAACATGGCGTGATTCAATATTCCTGGGATAACTTTTTATAGATTCTATGAAGGATTTATCACTTTCAAGTCTTGTAACTTTATACGGGCGTCTTCTCCAAGTTGGTAGACCTAAGGATTTAACGTCTTTCTGAAAAAGTGGAGATGCGTCAATTACTGTACTTGTAGAATCCGCACCTAGGGCTTTTATTGGAAATGTAAATAAAACAGGCTCAAAATTTGAGTTAACAACAGCCTCATTTACGGGTAGAGAGTCAGAAGCAAAATTGTTGTAAGATACAACGCGTAAAACCACTTTTTTATCTTTTTTCTGCCAACGTAGAACCTGTTCGTTTTGTTTGCCCCCACCAAAACCTAATCCGGAAGCGGTCTTCGCAATCCTTGTGACCATGAGCATTTCGCGCTCAAATAAAGAGTCTGGAATTTCGTAATAGAATTTACCGTCTAAGGTGTGGACATCAAAAAGACCTTTATCTGTTTTTGCGTCTTTTGTAATAACCTTATTATATGGTTTAATATCGTTTTTGCCTGGTTTTTTAGCAGGTGGCTTAGTCGTTGCCGTGGTATTAGCTTTTGATTTACTTGCCTTTTTTGTAGTTGAACAAGACAATGCTAAAAATGCCATTGCAAGGAGCAATAGTCTGGTTGTTAAATGTTTCACTTTCGTCGGTTTTTTAAAATTGTGCTTGAAAATAAAGAAACATTTGATACTAACTCTTGTTAGTTCCCGACTTTAGTATTTATTTAACTGCAATTTTTAGTTGAAATAAATACAGTCCAGAATAAAAACACACATCCCTTAGAGATGTGTTTTTATGAGGAATTTCAAATTGCTTGAATTAGCTTAGTTCAACAAACAAGCCATCTGCTGTTTTGGTAACTTTAGCTAAGTTATTTTTTGTAAGTTCTTTAATCGATTTGTCCCACTTTTTATTTGATAAGCCAGATTGCGCTTTTAAATCGTTGAGAGATAATCTTTCAGCTTTTGAAAGAATAGATAAAACTGCTTTAGCTTCATCACTAATAGCAACTTGCTTTTTCTCTGGTTTCATTTGTGGGAAAAACAATACTTCTTGTATGGATTGATTATTGGTCAAAAACATGACCAAACGGTCCATACCAATACCCATTCCCGAAGTTGGTGGCATACCGTATTCCAAAGCTCTTAAAAAATCAAAATCTATAAATTCGGTTGCTTCATCATCACCTTTTTGGGCAAGTTTTAATTGATGCTCAAAACGATCGCGCTGATCTATTGGGTCATTTAATTCGGAGTAAGCATTGGCGATTTCCTTTCCGCAAACCATAAGTTCAAAACGTTCCGTAAGTTCAGGATTTTCACGATGTTCTTTGCATAACGGACTCATTTCCTTTGGGTAATCCGTAATAAATGTAGGCTGTATGTAATTGCCTTCGCACTTTTCGCCAAAAATTTCATCAATGAGTTTTCCTTTGCCCATGGTATCATCAACTTCAATATTCATGCTTTTGCATGCTTCTCGTATTTCCTCTTCAGATTTGCCATAAATGTCAAAACCTGTAAATTCTAAGATAGAATCGCGCATGGTAACACGTTTGTACGGAGCTTTAAAATCTACTTTGTGTTCGCCAAAAACAGCTTCGGTTGTTCCGTTAACAGCTATGGCGCAATGCTCCAAGAGTTGCTCGCAAAAATCCATCATCCAGTTGTAATCCTTGTAAGCCACATAGATTTCCATGGCCGTAAACTCAGGATTATGGGTGCGGTCCATACCTTCGTTACGGAAGTTTTTAGAGAATTCGTAAACGCCTTCAAAACCACCAACAATCAAGCGTTTTAAATATAGTTCGTTGGCAATACGCATATACAACGGTATGTCCAAACTGTTGTGATGGGTTATGAATGGGCGTGCTGCCGCACCACCTGGAATAGGTTGTAATATTGGTGTTTCAACTTCGAAATAACCAGCGTCATTAAAAAACTGGCGCATGGCATTAAACAGTTTTGTACGCTTTATAAAAACCTCTTTTACATGTGGGTTTACAGCTAAATCTGCGTAGCGTTGACGGTAGCGCATTTCAGGATCATTAAACTCGTCATAGGTGTTGCCTTCTACGTCTTGCTTAGGTAGCGGTAGTGGTTTCAGAGCTTTGCTCAACAACTTGAAATCCTTTACCATTACGGTTTTTTCGCCGACCTGTGTTGTGAATAATTCGCCTTCGATACCTATGAAATCGCCTATATCCAAGAGTTTTTTGTAAACTTCGTTGTACGCTGTTTTGTCTTCGCCTGGGCAAATTTCATCACGGTTAAAATAGACCTGAATACGTCCTTCACTATCTTGTAACTCTGCAAATGACGCCTTGCCTTGAATGCGACGACTCATTAACCTACCAGCAATAACAACTTTTTTGCCTTCTTCAAAATTTGCTTTGATAGCTTTTGAAGTATGGTCTACGGGAAACAAATCCGCTGGATATGGATTAATGTTTAGGGCTTTTAGTTTACCCAGTTTTTCACGTCTTACGATTTCTTGTTCTGAAAGTTGCATCACTATATTTTTGAAAGTGCAAAATTACATTATTTCAAAAATATAGAGATCTCTGTTTTATTTCAATTTCAATCTCTCTTATTTAGATAGGATAGTTGTTTTTCAACATCTGTGATATCGATTTTAAAACCTCCATTTATATCACGAAAGCGATTACGTTTTGTATATGTTTCCAAAGCTTTTTGTAAATAGGTTTTCGCCATATCATAATTTGAGAGCTCTTTATGCGATAACCCAAGAAAATAGTAGGTTTCTGCACTCTCTTGAATAATTTTGACCTGGGTGTTTAAAGCTTCAATGGACTTGTTGTATTGTTTGTTGAAATAGTAAAGCATGCCCAAAGACAAATAATCTGAATATCCTATATCTATTTCTCTTTTATAAGTATTTAAGCAATTTTCAATAATGGCAATTCCTTTTTTAAAATCCCCAATTTTAGCATAGGCTAGACCTAAAATAATTCTCATATCCTTTTCGCCACCAGGTGTGGTTTGGTTATATGCTTTTGGTAATTGGTAATAGGTTTCCAAGTCTTTTATACAAAGCCTGTAATTTCTGTATTGCCAATACCAATAGGCTCTGTAGCATAAATATTCTACTGGATCTAATTCAACTGCTACATCTAAAGTTTTGAGTCCTTCAATTATAAAGCCTCTTTTTAAATAGGGAACGGATTTTTGATAATATGCCCAAGCAAACTTTGGTCCAATAGCTATGGCCTTATCAAATAATATTTGAGATTCTTTACTGCCTTGTTGATACTCAACAGCTTTATGGCTTAGTTGGCAAGCATTTCTTTCCCCACTTTCTTCTGCATAAACTGAACAGTTTGGTTGTGCAGATGAATAGCTGAAGATTAATGATATGATTACTGTTATTGTGTTTTTCATGACATTATGATTTCACCGTTTAATATTTTTAATACTCTGAATGTATACCCATCATAACTTTTGCCTTCATAATAGGCATGATTCCAATTATTAAGATTTTTGATAGTGGTTTTTATTTGTTCTACTAAACCATGATTTTCCACTATTGAGTTGAAGTCTATATCAACTAGCTGTATTCTTATTCTTCCAATTTCATCTTTGCAGTTTACTGCAAACCTAACAATAGCAAAACCACTAAATGAATCTGGAATGGGATTAGTTTTAAAACTGTTTATGATATCTATTTCAAAGGCTTTTTCGCCACCTGTATAGGTTATCCTTGCACGTTTGTGAAGTACGTTGCTTGAATCGCAAAATTTAAAGTTTGGGCTGTCTAATTTTGGATTATAAGGTGTGTCTCCTATTTGATTTTCATATTGCTCTGTTTCGGGTTTGCAATTACAGAGTACTAAAAACAATGCAATAAAATAGACTGATTTTTTCATTCTTAGTTTGATTTTACAACTTCTAAATTTTGTTTTAAGTCCTTATTGTCGGGGAATTTTTTTATTGCTTTTTCAAGTGTGGAAATGGCTTCTTGTTTTTGCCCGTTTACTCCTAGCGTATTGGCTAAACTCATATAAGTTCTTGGTTCATTAGGAAACAATTTGGTATTAAATTTAAAAACCGCAATGGCTTCATCGGTCTTATTTGCCGTATACAATACACGTGCGTAAGTGTTGAGTTCAAACATGTTGGTGACTTTGCCGTCATATTGTTTAAGTAGTTTTTTGGTTTTTCGGTTTAGCCCTTTTATTCCTTTGGACTTGAGTATATTATTTACAGCGGTAACAATTTGATAGTTGGACTTGTAGTTGTTTTTTGAAACAATATTGAGGATATCATTTTCTAGAGATTCCACAGGCTCTTCAACTATACGGTTGGTTTCTTTTCCATCCTTATAAAAAATTATTGTGGGCACGCGGTGAATGTTTAAACCAGCTTCCTCATGCTGAGGACTTTGTTTATACATGTCTGGTTTTCTGCTAACCCCGATAATAGTCAGCTGTTCCATTGGGTAATTTACCGTTTCAAGTATTTTGATAAGCCTTGGCACTTGGCGTTTGCTGTCGCCACACCAAGTACCCATAAATACCGTTAAGGTATAATCCGATAAACTTGAACCAATTTTTTCGGTAATTTTACTTTTGACCTCGTAGGATTCGTAGTTTTTTAAAAACCAATCAAACTCTTTTGAGCCTGATAAATCCTGTTTTTCTATTCTTCCTAAAAGATGTTTTGTTTCGGATGAGCTTGTCTGTGCAGTAAGTTGAAATTTACAACTGATAAGTATGATAACTGTTAGTGCGAGCTTTTTCATAATGATGAATTTTTTAATAGAAAAGCTCTGTTGTGGAATAAAAGAACAGAGCTTTTATATTAGTTCTACTAAGATTTTTAATTGATATTTAAGCCGGTGCCATTTACTTTTTAACTACTACGTTTCCTTTTATTTTTAAGATTTTATTTCCCTCTTGGGCATTGGAAACTACCGTAACGGTTTTTACAAAAGCACCTACTTTACGCGTATTGTAATGTATTTCTAATTGCCCTTTGTCTCCAGGCAGTATTGGTGCTTTGGAATAGCTTGGTACTGTGCAACCACACGAAGTTTTTACTTTGGTAATCAGTAAAGGCGCATTGCCGGTATTGGTGAATGTGAATATTTTTTTTCCGTCTGCGTTTTGTAAAATGGTGCCATAGTCGATGACCTCGGTTTCAAAACTCATAGCGGCAATTTTTTCTTCTACTGGTACTGTTTTATCAGACGAAAAATTGAAGAAAAATAAGCTTAATGCAAAAAATGCAATTGTGTTTACTGTTCGTTTCATGATTGTTGTTTTTAAAATTAATACTGAAACAAACATCCTACTTTATAAAACTAGATTTAAAAAAACAGGGTTGGAAATTGGTACTAGTACTTGGGTTGAATTTTGCAACTATTTTAAAAACAATGACTTAACATCGTCTCTTGATTGAGCGTTCAATTTTTTGTAAATATTATTTGTATGTGTTTTTACGGTGCTAACGCTTAAAAATAGTGTTTCGGCAATAGCTTTGTTGCTTTTGTTCTGCAATAAAAGTTCTAAAACAACTTGCTCTTGTTTGGATAATTTTTCTTTAAGCTGTGCTGTTTTGTTTTTTTGCTTTTTCCAAAAGCGCCACAAGAGATAAATATTTAATCCGATGGATATAAACAGTACCAAGTAGAATAAAATCATCCAGTTGTTTTTGTTGTTTTGATCAAAAGCTGTAAGCATGTACTGGTCAGCTTCCAGTTCATTAATGTATTGTTTTGTATATGCGTTTTCTGGGTAGTTGGTAATTAACCTGTTTTTTAAATCGCCGTAATAAGGGTTGTTTTTTAAATCTTCCACATAGTAATTGTGGAGATCGCTACTTCGGTCAGACAAATACGCGTAGATGTAAAGCTCTGCAATAGGTTCGTTGAGAGATTTACCAAACTCCTGAAGCGTTTTAAACCATTTTTTATCATTTAATTTTCGGCTTGCTTCGCTTGGATACTCGCTGTAAGCAAAACGCATATCTTCTTTTAAAGAGTCTATTTGAGCCAATGCATTTGCTTTTTGGTTGTTGGACTTTATTTTACAAAAAATTTGCTTTCCAAATGAAATGGGCAACTCAATAGTATCTGTATTTTTTGCAATAAACAAAAGCTCTTCACTGTTGCTACAATGGCCGTTAAAATGGTTTAGATTTTGTTCGTCTTCCGGGCAACTGTCAATATGAATACGGTAAATGCGGTTATTGGCGTCCAACATATTGCCCTTAAACTCAAAGTAACCATATTCGTCTGGTGTAGCTTTAGATATTATTTGCTCAGAATATACACCAGACAACTTTCTGTAATCCTCAACTAATGAAAGGTAAACGCTAGAATACTCTTGCTTGGGATCTGCAAATCCAGAAAACGAAAATTGTGCCTGACAAAAAACAGGAACGGCCAATAAAAGAAGAAGGCTAATCTTTCGCATAAAACGAAACTACTAATTTTTCTGAATACAAAATTATTTTCAGTTTTAATTGTAACAACTTTCATTAGATTATGTCATATGAGTAGAAGAAAATCATCAATCAAAAATTAAAAATCATAATGAGTATTTGGCGCGTTATACTATCAATAATCTTTCCACCTTTAGCTGTATTCGATAAAGGATGTGGTTCCATATTAATTGTATTTATATTGTGGGTTTGTGGTTGGGTGCCTGGCACAATAGGCGCTTTGGTTATTTTAAACAATCCTGAAAGGTAGGTTCTGACATTTTTGCTAATTCGTTTTATTTGAAGTTTTTATGCGTTTTTAGAGTTAACAAAAGCTTAGCGTTATTAAAGAAATGATTTGCTAAATTGTGATTGTAATTAAAACTAAATCAAAAATGACAACAAAAGAGATTGCAGAAAAGCTTGTTGCTTATTGCAGGAGCAACCAAGAGCAAAAAGCTTACGAAGAATTGTATAGTCCTGAAATTACAAGTATTGAAATGGCAGAGCCTATGAAAGAAGTCCACGGATTTGAAGGTATTCAGAAAAAAGGGCAATGGTGGGAAGATAACTTTGAAGTGCATGGCACAGAAGTTTCAGAGCCATTGGTAGCGGATAACTACTTTACAGTTAAGTTTTGGATGGATACCACACATAAACCAAGTGGCCAACGTTCTCAAATGAACGAGCTTGCAGTTTACCAAGTAAAAGATGGTAAAATCTGGAAAGAACAGTTTTTTTACAATACGGAAGGTTAATCAGGGTTTTACGTACGCAGTAAATGTAGCTCAATGAATTTCATTGGGCTTTTTTTGTGCAAAAAGCTATTTCTAATAGCAGATAAAATAATGGTATCTTTGTAATGAAAATTAATAGCATGAATTTATGAAAAATGTGTTCCTTTTACTAATAGCCGTTTGCATGTTTACCAGTTGCAACTTTACTGAAGAAATAACATTTAAAGAAGACGGTTCCGGAGAGTTTATGATGAGTTATGACATGAGCGAGGTAATGAAAACAATGCTAGAGATGGAAGCAAATAGAACCGGAAATAACGAAAAAGAAAAAAAGAAGAAAAGTATAGACAGCGTAGTCTATTTTAAAGAGATGCTTGCTGAAAAAGCAGATAGTATTGCCACATTATCAGAAGAAGAACAAAAGGAGTTAAAAGCACTTGAAAACGTGGTCATGAAAATTAAAATGGATGAAGATGCTGGTCTATTCAACTTTGGCTTTGGCGCATCATTTTCAAGCTTAGAGCAATTGCCACAAGTATTGGAAACTATTGACCAAGCCAAAAAAATGAATGCTAAAGAAAATGCGCAAATAACCCAAATGAATAATAGTGAAGTAGCTAAATCTGCGGAAAATATCATGGATTATTTAGTGTTTGACTATGACGGTAAACAATTTTCAAGACGTGTTTCTGAGGAGTTTAAGCGTACCGAGGAAGACCAAACCGCTTTAGAGAGCGAAATGGGCCAAATGGGTGAAGAAGCGCAAAACTTTTTTAACGACATGACTTATAAATTGATTTACCATTTCCCAAATAAAATTAAAAGTGTATCCCGCAAGGATGCTGTTGTAAGCAATAACGGTAAAACCGTAACAGTAAACATGAATTTTTTGGAGATGTTGAAAAATCCAAAGTCAGCGGCATTGAATGTAAAACTAGAAGATTAAAGATTGAACAAAACAATAGAATTTCAAGACTTAGGTCATAAAGATTTTAAGGAAACCTGGGATTATCAAGAGCAACTTTTCAAATCTATTTTAGATACAAAAATTAAGAATAGGAGAGAAGATGCAGGTCTTGAAACCAATAATTACTTTTTATTTGTTGAGCATCCGCATGTCTACACTTTAGGTAAAAGTGGCGACATGTCTAACTTATTGCTCAGTGAAAAACAACTTGCGGGCAAAGGCGCTACATTCTATAAAATAAACCGAGGTGGCGACATTACGTATCATGGTCCTGGTCAAGTAGTAGGATACCCAATATTGGATTTAGATAACTTTTTTACCGATATACATAAATACCTACGCTTTTTAGAAGAAATGATTATACTAACGCTAGCCGAATACGGACTTAAAACCGAAAGAAGTCCTGGCGAAACAGGTGTTTGGTTGGATGTTGGTACACCATTTGCCCGTAAAATATGCGCCATGGGCGTTAGGGCAAGCCGTTGGGTAACCATGCACGGTTTTGCTTTAAATGTGAATGCTGATTTAGGTTATTTTGATAATATAATTCCTTGTGGTATTCGTGGTAAAGCAGTTACCTCATTAAACGTGGAATTGGGTCTTGATCACGTTGATGAAGGTGAAGTAAAAAATAAGCTTCTCAAACATTTCAAAGCTTTATTTGAAGCAGAGATGCTTAACTTTCAGCATTAAAAAAGACTTTATAGTAGTGCATTTTTTTAGATTCGTCATAACCGCGTTCTAAATACTCGGCTGAGGCATCTGGGGCATCAATATCTAGTTTTATTTGAATATTGGTGTCCAACTTTATTTCGGTCTTTATTTTTTGCTTTTGTTTTTTTAGTACAATTTCAGAAACATCAAACTGGTTTCGTATTACAATATTATTTTCATTTTCGTAAGATTTTTTGTAATCTTCAAATAGTTGTATTTGGTCTTCTTCATCAAAAATTTCTTCTTTATAATCATTAATATCAACACGTTCGTTTTCTTTAAAGAAGTCTACTGTTTTAGCTAAAAAATTACTTTGTTCTCGACCTCCGTAATTAGGCTGAACAATATCTTTTGAAAAAGCTCTGCAAAGCTCTATACAGTTCTTTGTGTGTTGGTTATAATCGTCAGGGTACTTAACGTTCAAAAAGTTTTTAAGCCAATATTGTGCGTCATAAGAGTTGTTGTCAACGCTAAAAACAATTTTGCCTTCAGTATCAGCTGTATTGAGTATTAGGCAACCTTTATCTACTTTTTTTGTTTGTATACCTTTTTGTACTAAAATATCGTAGCTATTTTCTTCTAAATAGGTTTGAAAAAACGCTGTTTTGTTTTCAATTTTATAAATGCCAACGGCATCTGTAAAATAGTCTTCGTACTGCACATTTTCGAAATAACAAATCAACACATCGCCAGTTTTAATTTGTGCCGAGTTGCTCTGTTCATAGAGATGCGTTAGGATGTATTTTGATACCTCTAAAAATTCTGACTGATCATTGAACAACTGCTCAGCATAGGTGTTTATTTCGTTTAAGTTGATGTTGCTGTGGTGGTTAAACCTAAAACTCTCAGCTACGGAGATAAAGGGTTTTAAAAGGTAGGGTTGCATAAGCTCATAAGTGGGCTCATCAAAGGTTACCAGAGCTTCAGAAAATGCATTTTTAGTATCATTAAACTTGTTGCCCACTTTGTGAATAATACATTTGCTTATGCTAGCTTTTTGTCTTTTAATCATTTCAATATCTAGGTTAGTAGCTTTTAAATTTGTTTAATTGATTTTATAAACGGTTATAGTTTTTGAGTCTGTTTGGGCAATAAGTTCAATGGCGCGGTCGCTATCCAGTTTTTCCAAAGTGGCAACAGATGTTCCAAATACAGGGAAGTTGGGAATGGACTTCGCTTGACTGTCAAACAAGTAGATTTTTTTGGATTGTTTATCGGTTACGGAAACATAAATTTTATCGTTTAAATAAAATATATTCGGCTTTGTATAATTGCCAAAATCCAAGTCAACGGTCCGTGATCTGATTTTCAAAATATTGTCCGATAGGCTTACAAGTGTTTTGCTAGTCGCAGTAATGGCATGGTTGTCCGTCAGTTTTAAATTTTTTTTGTTGATTTTTCCTTTGGTATTTACTTGTACGAGTTCGCCCAATCGGTTAGTGGTAGAAAATTTATTCTGATATAGGTATAAGTCGTTATCCGAAAACCTGATTTTTTCACTAACAGGAATCCTTGTTTTGCCAACTCTATTAATAATTTCAAGTTGTGTGCCTTCTGCAAAAACAATATAATCTTTCCCGGAAATCCTAAAGTGTTTAGGTTGTGTTTTAATAGGTTGCGATGCGCCCTTGTATTCAAAACCCTTAATGCGTTTTCCTTTAGCGTCGTACATAAGCAGCTGCTTGTTTTGGGTAACTAAAAGCCTGTAATTTTTCTTTTTGTCATAATCAAATACCGATAAGGGTTGTGTTATATTCTCGTTGAACTTTAACGGAAACTTGCCAACATCTTTCCCGTTTCGGTCAAGGACATAAACTCTGTTTTCTGTTGTAAAAGCCAATTGAAGCCTTCCGTTTTTATACGTGTCAATTTGTTCAATTTCACCTTTGATTTTACTGTCTAATTGTTTTGTCCACAATATTTTTCCGGTATTGGATATCAAATACATTATGTTGTTGACATCTTGGGTAATGATATCATGATTTTTGGTGATATGGTTTTTAACCGTTTGCGGTGGTAAAATTAAATCGCTTGGTAAGCTTACTGAAAAATACTCAGTCACCGTATTTTTTGGTGCTGGACTTTTGTAGTTTTTTAAACTAGCATTTACATGAGCAAAATGAGACTCGTATATAAACTGAACCGCGTTATAGTTGTAATTTGAGTTTGGAAAGAATCTTTGCGCTTCGTCTTTATTTTTGTAAATGAGATATGAAGATTCATCAGCAAGATTTTCAAGTACACTTTTAAACGCGCTAGAATTCGCTAAGACTTTATCGTTGAGTTTTGAATTTATAATGGATTTCAAATTCTCAACTGAATTAGAAAATACAGCATACTTTTCAAGAACAAAAAAATAGTTAGCATTTTCATAATTGATGAAAGGCGCTAATTGGGTTGAGAAAAATTTTGAATCTTCAAATTGATATATTGAAATATCTTTATAAATTTCAGTTTCTTCGCCTTCGGAAATTAAATTATCATAAGCACTAGCTTCCAAAGCAGAAAGTGCAATGCTTTTAGAATTGTTGAACTTGAAGCTTGCTATTTGGTTCAATGCATTTAAGATGGTTGGAGTAGAACCTCTTTCCTGTTTTTTTAAACGATAGAGATTTTTAGAAAATATATCATAGTCTGAAAATAGTAAACTTTTAAATGAAGAGGTTTCATTAGGTAAAATATGATGTATGTTCAGTTCTTGGGGCGTAATGTTTTTAAAAGCATTAATGTAGAAAGTGCTGTCTTTACCTTTAACTATTCCGTTGTAGTTTGTGGAATTACTTTGAATATCAAAATCCAAAGCAACGGTTTCAAATAAAGTTGAATCCAAAGCTTCGTTTTGAAAAAGTAATTTTGAAAAGTCAGAAGTGTTACTAAAAGCAAGTGAAAGTGATTTTTGTGTGCTGTTTAGATAATTCTTGTATTCGGACAGGTTGTTTTTGTCTTCTCCAGATTCTGAAAACACATTGTTTTTAATTGTAGACGCTACAGTATAGCCATAGGTCTTTTTGAAATAAAGCGTATCATTAGCTGAAACAATATAGTTTATTTGGCTTTTTTCTGTTTGTTCTAATCTGGTTTGGATTGAATCGCCTGTAATTTCCTTTTCAATATGCTTTGCAATTATTGTGATGTGTTTATCAGCAGAATTGTTCTTTCCCGAAATAATAATTTTCCCTTCGGGTTGAAATGCTTTTAAGTACGAATTGAAAATCCTACGATTTTCAGAGTTTAAACTTAAGTGAGGTGATTTTTCTTCATTATCATTGCTGAGCAAACTCACATCAGATATGCTATATATATATTCTGAATTGTATGGTACAAAATCATAAGGGCTTTTTATGGTGTTATTTTTCGTGTTACACGACACTAACACTGTTGTTATAAATAAAATTATGAAGATACGAGTCATGGAAAAAACACATTTTAGGCAAATATAAAATGTTACAGGTCTAATTTATATTGTTCGGGAAGTAATTTAAAAGACTTGCGGTGGTATTTTGTAATGCCATACTTTTTAATTGCTTCACGGTGTTCTTTCGTTGGGTATCCCTTGTTTTTTTTCCAATTGTACACGGGGAATTCCTCATGTATTTTTTCCATGTACAAATCCCTGTAGGTTTTTGCTAAAATTGAAGCGGCAGCTATACTCAAGTATTTGCTGTCTCCTTTTATTATGGTTTCGTGAGGTATGTTATTATATTGTATAAACTTATTACCATCAACAATTATGTATGTTGGCTCAATATTTAGTTTGTCTATTGACATGTGCATCGCTTTAATTGAAGCCTGCAGTATATTTATGGTGTCAATCTCATTTTCATAGATGTGCGTAACAGCAAATGCAAAGGCTTTATCTTCAATAATGGGTTTTAGGGACATCCTTTTAATTTCGCTAAGTTGTTTTGAGTCGTTAATTTGGCTAAGCTCAGTTTCAGTATTCAAAATCACAGCACTTGCCGTTACTGGACCGGCCAAACAACCTCTGCCAGCTTCGTCCGTTCCACATTCATAAACAGTGTTTGAAAATGATTTTAATAACCCCATAAAAAACAACTTCAGATAAAGGTTCAAATTAATAAAAAAACAATGTAGTGTTTTGATAATTTGAGAATGTTCAAATTCTTTACCGAAGTACTGAAAAATTATTGTTTAATCCCGTATTTTCTTTAACATTTTTTTATAGTATTTGCTTGGATATTTAATAATTTATTAAGATGTTTGCGCTAGACTAACTCAAATAATTGTTTTATGAAATTAAAGTTAACATGGTT
>CAYSVY010000027.1:0-36238 GCA_964434705.1 uncultured Flavobacteriaceae bacterium | reverse complement strand
TAAAGGCTTTTAAGAAGAATTAGTTTTGTTAGAAGTTAGAAGTTAGAAGTTAGAAGTTGAAATATATTTTGTCCATTTTGTCCATTTTGTCCATTGTCAATTATCCATTATCACTATTTCACCAAATACATGCCGGCAAAAACCGCCAAAAATCCAATGACAAAACTTGCGATAGTATAAAGCGCAAATGAGGTGAAATCCCCCGATTTTAAAAACACGTGGTTTTCGTAGGCAAAGGTTGAAAACGTTGTAAATCCACCACAAAAACCAGTGGCTAATAATAGCGTTTGCGATTCGGTTAAACCATTATATTTTGACGCATAACCTAGTATGATTCCAATGAGAAAACTTCCCAGAATATTAGCTAAAAACGTTCCGTAAGGGATACCATTTTCAGAACTATTTAGCCATTTTGCTAGTAGAAAACGCAAAGCACTTCCAAAACCACCACCGATAAAAACAAGTATTATTTGTTTCATTTACTGTTTTAAAGGAATATAGATTTCGGTTTTCCAATCTGCGGGATTAGGATAATTCCCAGGGTCATTAGTGTAAATTTCAAACGGTTTAATTTCAGATTGTTCTAAACCTTTTTCTACTATGTTTTTCATGGTCAATCCCCAAGCTTCTGAAAGATTGGTGTAGTTTCCCGTTAAAGTAGTTTTTAGCACCTTTGTTTTTGGTATGTATCCCATTGAAATATCTGAATCTTCAGGAATTTCAATACGTTCCTTAATTGGTATGCCATTGCTCATAATTATAGACTCGCCCATTTCATTATAAACCGTTAGGGGCATTCCAGATTGTTTCAATTTTTGATTGCCCATAAACTGCATAATAGCACCGAAATTTTCGCCCATTTTGGCACTGATATTAGTAGAATTAGCATTTGTGGTTTTATAAAGGAAAAATCCACCACCATATTCTGTTATGCCATTTATTTTAATATTGTAACGTTTCATATCAACTTGTATAAGGCTATCCAGTTTTTCAAGGCTACGTTCGTAATTTGGTCCAATTTCCTTTTCCATACCGCCAGTCAAAACTGCAAAAGCTTTAAAACCAAAAGGCAAATCCTTACCAGAGATTTTCCAGGTTACATCTGTGGAACCGTTTTTTTGAGGTGTGAATTTCCATGAAATATCGGATTTTGGGTAATCGCCAATTTGCATTTCTTGCTGTATATCGGTTGGTTTATTTGCCGATAGAGTAGTCATTGTCCCAACACCAACACCATCATCATCTTCCCATGAGTATGATGCACCAATACCGCTTGTTTGGTCATTATACTTAAAGGTCATTTCTGGATCAGCTTCTGCCCAAGCAGACCAAGATGGCCACGTTTTAAAATCCATAACCTCATTAAAAACTACCTGCGCAGGCGCATTTATGGTTCTAGTGCGCTCTACTTCAAACGAACCAGGTTGTACAGCAACATAGATGCAGAACCCAATTATTAAAATAAGAAGTAAGAATAGGATATATTTTAAAGACTTCATTACTATTGATTTAGTTAGTAATCAAAGATAGCAATTTTATGATTTGCCGATAAATGTTACATTTGTTGCCATACTAAAAACCGATTTTTTATGACATCCAAAACCCTTTGGGCTTATGCCCTTGTGTTGCTTTTTATTGTGTCTTGTGCAGACGACAAAAAAGAAAAAGTAGAAAAGGAATTCAGCTATAATGTAGAGCAGTTTGCTGACATCAAGATTCTACGCTACAAAATACCAGGTTGGGACAACCTCACCTTAAAAGAACAAAAACTGGTCTATTATCTTACGGAAGCTGGACTTGCTGGTCGTGATATTATGTGGGATCAAAACTACCGATATAACCTAGCCATCAGAAATGCGTTGGAAAATATCTATACCAAATACGATGGCGATAAAACCACCGAAGACTGGAAAGCTTTTGAAGTGTACTTAAAACGTGTTTGGTTTAGCAACGGTATTCATCACCATTATTCAAACGACAAGTTGCAACCTGGATTTGATTCTGAATACTTAAATCAATTGCTGAAAGCTACAGGAACTAAAATGGACGGTATGGCTTACAATGCTATTTTTAGCAAAACGGACATGAAA
The DNA here is from genome assembly GCA_964434705.1 of uncultured Flavobacteriaceae bacterium. GTDB lineage: Bacteria > Bacteroidota > Bacteroidia > Flavobacteriales > Flavobacteriaceae > Winogradskyella. The sequence goes on along the minus strand of CAYSVY010000027.1, from coordinate 34,148 downwards.
AAGGTAAACCAGGCCAAAGGTGTGGATAACGTTTTGGAATCTGCAGTGAATTTTTACGGACCAGATGTAACCAACGCCGATGTGGAAGCTTTTTATAAGGCTAAAATATCTCCAGATCCAGATAGGCCATTGTCATTTGGGCTTAACTCACAACTGGTAAAAGAAAATGGAGAATTAAAAGAGCGCGTTTACAAATCTGGTGGTTTGTACGGTACAGCAATTGATGAAATAGTTAAATGGCTAGAAAAAGCTGAAGACGTAGCCGAAAACAAAGCCCAAGGCGATGCTTTAGGATTATTGATAGACTATTACAAAACGGGCGATTTACAAACTTGGGACGATTATAACGTAGCATGGACAAATGCCACCGAAGGCAATGTAGATTACATTAATAGTTTTATTGAGGTTTATAACGATCCATTAGGGTATCGCGGTAGCTATGAGAATATTGTTCAGATCAATGACTTTGACATGTCTCAGAAAATGAAAGTATTGTCGGATAACGCACAGTGGTTTGAAGACAACTCACCACTAATGGAAGAGCATAAAAAGGATAGTGTTGTTGGGGTAACGTATAAAGTGGTTACCGTTGCTGGCGAAGCTGGTGATGCGTCTCCAAGCACACCAATTGGTGTTAATTTGCCAAATGCAAATTGGATACGTAAAGAAGTTGGTAGTAAATCTGTGTCCTTAGGAAATATCATTGATGCTTATAACAATTCCGGTAGTTCTGGAAGACTAAAAGAATTTGTACATGATGATGAGGAATACGAACTTGAAAAAGAGTACAGCCAATTGGCTGATAAACTGCATACGGCGTTGCATGAGGTTATTGGCCATGCGTCTGGTCAATTGAATCCTGGTGTTGGTGAAACTAAGAAAACCTTAAAAAATTATGCCTCTACTTTAGAAGAAGGTCGTGCAGATTTGGTTGGTTTGTACTATTTGTACAACCCGAAATTGCAAGAACTAGGTTTGGTAGATGATTGGGAAAAAGTAGGTAAAGCCGCTTATGATGGTTACATCCGTAACGGTTTGATGACCCAATTAATTCGTTTGAATTTAGGTGACGATGTAGAAGAAGCACACATGCGCAACCGTCAGTGGGTAAGTGCATGGGTGTTTGAAAAAGGAAAAGCAGATAATGTGATTGAAAAAGTAACGCGCGACGGTAAAACGTATTTCAATATTACTAATTACGAAAAGTTAAATGGGCTTTTTGGGCAGTTATTGCGTGAAACCCAACGCATAAAATCTGAAGGTGATTTTGAGGCTGTTGAAGCTTTAGTAGAAGGTTACGGCGTCAAAGTAGACCAAGCTATTCATGCCGAAGTTTTGGAGCGTAACAAACAATTTACTTCTGCACCTTATAGCGGTTTCGTAAATCCGGTTTTGGTACCAGAACTAAATGACACTGGTGACATCGTATCCATCAAGGTTACCCAACCAGAAAGTTTTGCTGAGCAAATGGTAAATTACAGTAAAAATTACGGGTTTTTGCCAGAGAAGAATTAGATTAAACAAATAAGGTTTAACCTTAAAGAGCGTCTAATGTCAGACGCTCTTTTTTTGTTCTTGATATTGAAGGCTATATATTAATGAAAAAGCAAACAGATTATCGTTGCCTTTTAACTCTAACTTTTTTCTAATCTTTTTTCTGTGTGTTTCAATTGTAGATTTGCTGATGTTTAAAATTGATGCCACCGTTTTACTGTCATAACCTTTAGCAATATGTAAAACTACATCAATTTCGCGCTGTGTTAGTTTTTTGGATTTACAAATATCTTTATTATACATATGTTTAAGTGACGCTAGCACTAATTCAATTTGTTTTTCATCTTTACAAAGTGCTTTAAAACGTTCTAAAATTGCAATGACAGAATCTGAAGTCAGTCTCTGGTTTGTAAACTGAAGTTGTGTTATTACATGTAATAATTTCTGTTCTATATTGCTGTTGTCCATATTGCAATATATTTTCATATTATACTAAAAAAAATCCCCATAATTGGGGATTTTTCATTTTTTAGATTATTTATTTTTATCGTATTAAAAGTGGCTTTAATCTCCAAATATCAGCATAGGTCCATCCGTTGTTGTAGCCAACAATTTCAGTTAAAGCAGATCCTTTTAAATCTTTCCAAAAGTTACTTTTTCGTTTTTTTGTACCCGCATCACTGCTAAAGTAAATATAGCCATCTGTGCCCCAAAAAGGATCAGTTTCTGTTGTAGATCCAGTAGTGAGTTGTGTTAAGTTGGTACCATCTATATTCATGGTATATACATGAAAAGACTCGTTGTCTCTGTTTGATGTAAATACAAATTGTTCTCCATCTTGAGAAAATGACGGTGATAGGTGATGAAATTCTCCAGAGGTTATCTGGGTAATTTGGTTGTTTTCCAAGTTGTAAAAGTAAATATGTGCATACTCACCTGTTGTTTTTACAAAGGCTATTTTATTACCATCTGGATGCCATATAGGATCTGCACCTTCACCAATTAAGGTAAAGTTTTGGCCGTTTGCATTGACAATGCCGATGGCTGAGTTTCCTTGAATTAAGGTTGACATTAAAATGCGTTCTCCATTAGGTGAAAATGAAGCGTTGTTGTCGTACTCTCCAAAGCCCTTTTGCGCTATAAAAGTTATGCCGAGTGACTTTGTAGATGACATTGCCAAGATAGGTTCTTTGCCTTTAAAGTAAGAGTAAATAAATTTTTGCGATTCTGGATGCCAGCTAGGACTTAAGCAATAGCCATCCGTAATGGGGGAGAAACCAGGTTTGTTAACATCAGATTTCATTCTAATGCTCCAGCGCGACGCCCCAGATTTTGCATCATCACGTACTGTGTAAAGCAATTTTTGGCCGTCAGCAGACAAACGTGGTGAGAATTCGGGAACTTCATCATCAGTAATACGAACAAGTTCTGATGCGCTCGATGTGGCTTGTGGAATTTTGTTTTCAGAAGTAGCTTTTTTTTGCGAACCACAGGAAAATACCAATATGGTCAATAATAAGCTTGAGAGTAGTGATAGTTTTTTCATGAGTTAAAGTTTTGATTATAAACGCAATGTACTTTGGGTCAAGACATAAAAAAATACCCAGTTATGGGTATTTTTAATGTTGTATTATTGCTTTTTTGTAATTAATAGCTTGCTTTAATTTTTAATAAATCTTTTTTTCGTTCGTTTGTTTCCATCTGTAATTTCTAGAATATATGCACCTGGTTGTAGAGTTTCAATATTTAAACTTGTCAAATTACTGGTTGATACTTGTTTCAATACCAAACGCCCATTTAAATCATAAATAGTGAATAGCCCATTTCCAGAAGTGTTACGTTTAATATTTAACCATGTTTTTACAGGATTAGGATAAATTGTAACAACTTCTATATCATTATTATCTATGGATAGCGTATTACCAACATCAACCGTAATATTCGCACGACGTATGGTTAAATCTGGTAGCATTGTGTTTGTTATTTCACAGTAATATATACCACTATCGGATGGCTGCGCATTAAAAATAGTATAACTATCTGCAGTTGCTCCATTGATGGCTACATCATCTTTAAACCACTGAAAAGTATTGCTGGTTGCACTACGTCCATCTTGTCTGTTTATATCGTCATCAGTAACGGTTAGTGTAATATCATTGCCAGGTTCAGATTCAACGGATTGCTCTACGTCTGTTGTACGTTGTGGTGAATAGGTAAAAGTATTAATGTTGTTATTGTTGGTAAGTGGCTCAAGATCTGAAAAATCATAGAAATTATTACTGATATCTAAAAAATTTAATGTGCTAGAAGTTTGATATTCCATAGGTATAGTACCTTCTAACTCATTTGATGATAATTGTAAATTGGGTATGGTTGCCCAAGCCGAAGGTAAATCTGGACCAATATTGCAACTAGTGCATAGCACTGTATTTACGTTGTTTAACGCACTAATTTCATTTATAGCCTGTTGTGGTATGTCGATATTGCTTATAAAAATCCTAAACAGGTTTGGCATATTGGCAAAGGTAGGATTTGAAGTTGGTGTAAAATCTAGTGTTATTGTATTTGCGTCAATTGCAAATGGGCTAATGTTAAAGAACATTTGCTCTAAGTTTTGAAGATTCCAAAATTCTTCTGGGATGGTGCCACTAAGTATATTATTCTGGACACTAAATACCTTTAACTCAGTTAAATCTCCAATTTCTGGCGGAATGGTACCTGTTATGTTGTTAAAGCCAAAACTTAGTTCTTCGACTCTATTTGTTGTTTCATTGATTGTAACTCCGGTCCAAGTGTTTAACGGTTTTGTATTGTCAAGCCAATTATCATTAAAATTCCAATTGTTACCGTTTGTGCTATTGTAAAATGCTACTAAGGCATCATAATCTGGATTGTTACTCGGTAAGTCTGAAACTTCAAAATTATTTGTTGTTAGTAATAACCCAGGAACTAAAGCACTTGATATTTCCAGATAATAAGACCCGTAATCTGCAGTAGAATTTATAGTTAAATTTAAATCTTGGTCGTTACTAACTACCGATCCGCCTTGACCAGAGTTGCCTTTTATCCAAAAATAAGTGTTTTGACTACCTGATATATTTGAATTAATGGTTCCAGATTGTAATGGAGCTATTGCAATATTTTCTGGTGCTTCTAAAAATTTTTGTGGTGAAAAACTATAATTTAGATTAGTATTGCCAACATAAGAAGCGTGCTGATTTTCAAAATCACCAAATTCAAATTTATTATTCTGTATCCAAAGTGTTTGCAAGTTTGGTAATGGTGTAAAATCTGGTAACGTGCCCTCAAAATTGTTATTTGCTATATTGAAAACTTGAAGGTTAGCAAAACCACTTTGTAAATTTGCTAACGAACCCGTAAAGTCATTATTATTAATTTCTATAAACTGTAAATTCACCAAATCGGCTACTGATGCTGGTAAATCACCACTAAAAAAATTATTAAATAATCCTATATATGTAAGGTTGGTCAAGTTGCCAATATCAGTTGGGAGTTCTCCGCTTAACCCGCAACTATAAAGTGCAAGAGTTTGCAGGTTACTCAGATTAGTAATTTCGTTTGGTATTGTGCCGAAGAGAAAAGGATTATTGGCAATTTGCAAAAATGTTAATTCAGAAAAATCGCCAATTTCGACTGGAATTGTACCATTTAAATTATTATTGAATAATGATAGCAGACCTACACGACCATTAACTTCTGTAACACCATACCAAGTTGAAACAGGCTTTGTTGTATCTAACCAATTGGTGTTATTGGTCCAATTATCGCCATTTGTAGCGTTATAAAAAGCTACTAAAGCATCGTAATCTGGGTGAGTAGTTGGGTCTTGATTGATAGTTGTTGTGCCTGTTTCTAGAGTCAAGTCGGTTATTATTGTGTTAGTGACCTCACATTTATATGCGCCAAAGTCACTGTTTTGTAAATTGTTCAATACCAGTGAAGCATTAGTTGCACCGGCAATGGGTGAGTTATTAAGATACCATTGATATTGATTGTTAATACCACTTACTACAGCTTCTAAGGTTTGACTATCTCCAAGACTTACCAAAATAGTTTCGTCATCAGAAAGTTGGGCTTGAGGTACATACTCAATAAAGTCCAAGTTGGTTTGGTATGTGTTAAATTCATCTTCAAAATCGCCAAACTGATAAGCATTGTTTGATAAGCTGATCCATTGTAGGTTTGGAAGGTTTGTTAAGTCTGGTACATCACTAGAAAAATTATTTGAGTCAATATCTAGACTTTCTAAATTATTTAGGTTAGTTAATGTTGAGGGTAAATTACTATTAAATGAATTGCCTCTAAGCCATAATCGTTCAAGGCTAATCAAATCTCCAATATCACTCGGTATTAAACCTGATAAACCAGTAAATTGAAACCTCAACCATAGCAGTTCTGTAAGATTACCTATTGTGGCTGGTATACTGCCTGTTAAATTATCATTACCACTAATTCTAAGTTCTTTTAAGTGAATTAAGTCTCCAATTTCACTAGGTAGTTGACCATTTAGATTTTGAAAGTTTAATTGAATTCCGGTAACTTTATTACCTGTTGTGGTTACGCCATGCCATTCGCCCACTGGTAATACGCTTAACCAGTTGGTGTTATTGGTCCAATTGTCGCCGTCAGTGGCATTATACAAGGCAATTAAAGCATCACGTTCTTCTTGAGATACAGGAGTACGAAGTTTAATGGGGTTTCTCTTTAATAATAAATCTGGTATTGAAGGGCTTGTAATATAACAAATGTAGCTATCTATGTCATTAGATTGCGCATTGGTAATACTATAAACATTGCTGTTAGCGCCAACAATTATTTCATCATCACCACTTACATCTTCCCTAAGCCTGTACCATTGGTAGCTAACCGATGTGCCATTTACTGTAGATGTCGTTAAGTTGTAGTCACTACCTAAAGTAGCATCAATTATACTTTCGTTATCAATATTGTTTTGGGTTTCATATAAAAATTGAGTAATGGTAGTATTTGTGCTAAAATGTGTCTCTAGATCCGCAAAGCTAAAATCATTAAACTGAATATCTACATTTTGAAGTGAAGGTACTGTACTTAAATCTGGTAATGTTCCACTAATGCTGTTATTTCTGAAGCTTAAACTTTCTAAAAATGATAAATCTGTTACTGAGGTTGAAATGTTGCCATCTAAATTGTTAAACGAAAGATCTATTTCTGTTACATGTCCATTGTTGACAGTTATACCGTGCCATTCAGATTCAGGAGTGGTAGAGTTCCAATTGGTATTGGTTGTCCATGCATTTCCGTTCGTTGCGTTATAAAGATCTATCAATGCATCTCGCTCAGCTACTGGAACACTTTGAGGCATAGTAATTTGAATTCTAGAGGTACTGTTAGCCTCAGATCTGTTGACCAAAATATAATAGCTTTGCCCTTGAGTGGTGTTTATAAATGCACTTGTACCAAACTGGCAAGCTGAAGCAATACCTGTAAATTGATTATCATTGGTTGCATTTAAATCTGAAGCCGTATAGATAATTGCAAAAGAGCTGTTGGCTGCTATAGTGTTAAAAAACTGATCAAGTAAATTGATTTGTACTGTGCTGTTGGACTGCGCTGTGAATTTATAATACACCCTTGGGAAAGTCTCTACGTTGCAACCAGGAGTAGCGCCAGGTGTTGCTGTAGCTAAATCTAGTCTTAAATTAAATTCTTCATAAAATGATTCTGTGATTAATGTGGCATTTTCAATAAGGTCGTTTTGTGGTACTTGAGCTTTACCAACATAGATAAAGCTTGCCCAGATACTCAAGAGTAGTAGTCTTTTCATTGTAATCGATATTAATTAATAGTCGTTACAATGTATTTTAACTTCTACTTTAATAAAATACCCATTACAGGGTATTTTTACTGCTAAAACCTGTACTTTTTCTCAATGGCATAACGCATCAGCTCGCCTTTACCTTGAAGCCCTAAAATTCTAATCATGTTTTTGCGATGCGTATCTACGGTATGGATGCCAATAAAGAGTTCATCAGCTATTTCCCTTGATGTTTTTCCTTTTGCAATTAGTGCTAAAATTTCAGTTTGGCGCTTGGTTAAAATACCTTTGGCTTTTTTTGTATTTTTTTCTGGGTTTGGGATAGAAATATTTGCATCGTAATATGTATTACCTTTATAAACTTCTCTTACTGCTTTTAAAACTTCACTCAACGGCGAATTTTTCAACAAATAGCCACAAGCACCAGCGTCTAACATTTGTTGTATGGCTTCCGTCTGATCAAACATGGTGAACCCTAAAATTTTTGTATGTGGAAATTCCTTTTTTATAGTTTTTGTAGCCTCTATGCCATCCATTTTTGGCATTCTGATATCCGTAATTACCACGTTAGGTTCTTTAAGACGCACCAATTTTAATAGTGCATCACCGTCATTAACGGTTCCCACTATTTCAATATCATCTTCGTATTTTAATAGTAATTCAATACCATCTATTAAAGATTGGTGGTCTTCGGCAATAGCTAGTCGTATCATAATGGGATATCTATAATTACTGTAGTTCCTTTGTCCTTTTCGGATTCTATGGTCATCGTGCCGTCTAAATGCGCAATGCGTTTATCAATACTGCTGATGCCCATACCGGATTTGGTTTTTGTAATTTGTTTTGGATTAAAACCAATACCGTTATCTTCCACCATAATGTTAATGCTGTCTTCATGGTTGGTCATATGAATTGTCACTTCATTAGCTTTGGCGTGTTTTATGACATTGGTTGTTAGCTCCTGAATGATTCGGAAAAGGGTAAGCTCTAAGCTGTTTTCGAGCCTTTGGTCCAAACCATGATCCAAAACATCAATAGTTATTTTATTTGATACAGAGATTTTTTCTGCCATATTTTGCACCGCTTTCAAGAGCCCTTGTTTTGCGATAACACCAGAGTTTTTGGCATGTGCAACTGTACGTACCTTTTGGTATGCTTCCTCAAGTAAATCATCAGTTTTATCAAATAATTCTTTAGTGCCTTTATCCTTTAGTGCATTAAAATGTAGTTTTACATTGGCCATTAGTCCGCCAAGATCATCATGAAGGTCATTGGCTATGCGCTGGCGTTCTTTTTCTTGGCCTTCAATCATGGCGTCTATGGCAGTCAATTCCTGCTCTTTTAAGACCGTAGCTAGTTTTTGAGATTCAATTTCTTTTTCTTGCTCGGCCAATTTTTGTTTGCGCTTGGTGTTTTTCTGTATGAGGAAAAATATAATGCCACCAAACACAATCAATCCCATAGCGCCATATAGTAGGTTTCGGTTTTGTTTGCGTTTCTGTTGTTCAATTAAAAGCTGTTTTTCTTTTTTTTCTGTTTGATATTTTATGTTAATCTCATTAATCTGTTTGGCTTTTTTATATTCATTTAGCGAGTCTAAATATTTGTTTCGCTTTTCGAGGTAATTAAAAGCTTCTTGCCAGTTATTCTGAAGTTTTGCATTGTTAGATAATACAAGATTGATTTTTTCTTTTTCAAAATAGCGATATCTAGGGATTTCAGTAGCATCTGCTTTGAGAAAGAGCTTTTGAGCAGTTGCGTAATCTTGCTTTTTTTGATAGACAAGACCAAGATTCCCATATATTCCAAAGAGTTCATTTTCAAAATGTTTATAGGGTTTTGACTCTAGTAAGCGTCTTGCTTTTTCATAGTAAAACAACGCGGAATCATTTCTTTTTTCAAAAAAATCGTACTCATTACCTATAAGTTGGGCAATTTTACCACTTAAATATGGGTTGTTTATGAGCTGGCTTTTTCTAAAAAGTATTAATAGGGAATCTATCTTATTGATGCGTTTGAAACTACCTTGAAAATTATATTTATGAAACAGGTAATTTACAACCTCATTTTCATTATGAAGATAATTTTTATAAGTATTAAGATAATTTGGATAGCTCTCTAGGGCATGTCTTGATTTATGCAGTTTATTTAATATCTTTTTTGAAGCTTCTGCAATAAGTAGAGTATCATTATTTTCTAAAGCTAAATTTAGAGCCTTGCTGTAAAAATCAAACGCTAAAGAGTCTCTAGGTTCTGGATTGAATAAATAATAATCTCCATTTAGAATATTTTTCAAAATGGCATTGACTACATTTGGTGACTGTTTTACATTACCATTTTTGATAAGATTACTTTGAGCAAGTATATATGCTCTTTTTGAAGCGGATAATCTATCTAAACCTTTTAAACTGTCAAGTTTATAACGATTTAAGTGTTGAATGTTTTCGTAAAAGTTTTGAGCATCCGTTAAATAACAGATGCTCAGAGACAGTAATATGGTGAATGCAAATTTCGTTTTCAAAAATTATTATACGATTACGGATTAGTAACAATACCTCTGCAAAAAGTATTTCCAAATTTGGTAAGAATCTTATAATCATTTGTCATAGTTGGGCAGGTATCATCTTTGTATTCGTAAGTGTTTATCCTACAATCTTCAGATTTAATGTGAAAGTCAATTTTATCACCTTTTTTCATCATCTTAAGGGCATTTAATTTCACTTTTTTATATATGTTTACACTATTGCCCTTTTCTATATTTATATTAAAATGATGTGTTATAGTGCCTAGAATATCAGTTGTTTCTCCTACGTATTCAGCAGATATCAAGTCGTACCTGTCTTTTCCAGCAATCTCTTGTATTTTTAAATTAATTTCTTCTATCTCATTTTTTGACTTGTTTAATTTTACTTTTCCTAAAATTCCAAATTGATTAACTAAATCTAAGTGAAATGCTTGTAGCAAATCAGTATCGCAATTTATAGGTATTAAAACCTCTAGGAGTTGCTCGTTATTAAAGTCTTCAGTTTTTCGTAGCTGAGTTAAAAAGTCTCTTCTTGACGCCATAAGACAACAATTGTCTTTCAAAGAATCTAATTTTGAAATAATCAGTTTCTGATTCTTTTCTAAAGGCTCATGATTGGTTTGTAACTTTTGATTGCATGAAAAAAGCACTGTCAAGCAAATTATTGCGATAATGGAATTTTTGAATCTCATATTAAAATAGTGTTTGGTTAATAATTCAAAATTGATGAATAGATATAAAGGAAACTATACCCATTACTAGGTATTTTACCCTTAAATTATAAAATATCGGTAAAACAATAAGAAATTTTAGACAAAATAAGATTTTGTTCGTTTACATGAACATAAACTTAATAAAGCCAATAAAGGCTATAAAACCAATAAAGGCCAATAATACCCAAAGCGTGCCTTTGTAGTATTTTTTGTGAAGCGGAAGGTCTTTACGGTATTGATACGCAATTATAATTACAAAAGCGATAAAAAATAAAATTCCAAAAATCCATTGACCAGTAGAAAACATCTGTTTACTTTTATGCAAAAATACATATAACACAATTTATAAACTACCATTATGCAAGATAAAATCAACGCCGTAAAAGCATTTCATACAGCATTTAAAATAGGACACTTAGAATCTCCCAAAGCACATTTAGGCCTTGAGAAAAACATGTTGCGATATAAATTAATGCGCGAAGAAAATGAAGAATACCTTGAGGCGGCCAACAATGATGATTTGGTTGAAGTTGCCGATGCTTTGGGCGATATGCTTTACATACTCTGCGGAACCATCATAGAGCATGGATTGCAATATAAAATTGAGGAAGTGTTTGAAGAAATACAGCGCAGCAATATGAGTAAGCTTGGTTCAGATGGCGAACCCATTTATCGCGATGATGGTAAAGTGCTTAAAGGGCCTAATTATTTTAAGCCAGATATTGCTTCCATCTTAGAAAAAGAATAAGCCAACGCCGGTGCACTGTTGGTAAGTACAAATGAATTAAACGACTTGGTGTCTCCAACCATGTTTGTCTTCAGTTCTATTGTGCTGTATGTTTAGCAATATGGATTTGAAGCGCTGAGCATAAGAGTTCTCAATTTCTGGCAGCTCAAATACATCACCAGAATGTTCAAAAGCAGAAACCTGACTGATAACCGCAGCTGTACCCGCACCAAAAATTTCTTTTAAAGTACCGTCTATTGCTGCTTCTTTAATTTCCTTTACACTCACACGCCTAACTTCGCAATCAATATCAAGATCCTTTGCAAGTTGTATAACGCTTTTACGGGTTACACCATCTAAAATACGATCGTTGTTTGGAGCTGTTATCAATTTATCTCCGATCCTAAAAAAGATATTCATGGTTCCGGCTTCTTCCAAGTACTCGTGTGTACTTGCATCTGTCCATATAATTTGTTGATAACCTAATTCCTGAGCTATATTGGTTGGGTAAAATTGAGCACCATAATTACCTGCGGCTTTGGCAAAGCCAACACCACCATCTGCAGATCGGCTGTATTTTTCAGCAAACAATACACGTACAGGAGAATTGTAGTAGGCTTTAGCCGGAGAACAGATAATCATAAATCGGTATTGGTTAGCCGGTGAGGCTGATATTGCAGGTTCAGTAGCAATAACAAAAGGCCTTAGATAAAGAGAACTTTCCAAACCAGATTTTATCCAATCGGAATCCATTTTCAAAAGCGTTTCCAAACCATTGAAAAAGTAGTCCTCTGGAAATTCAGGAATTGCCATTCTATGAGCCGATTTATTAATCCGTCTAAAATTCTCGTCAGGTCTAAAAAGAAATATTTTCCCGTCATTGTCCTTATAAGCCTTCATACCTTCAAAAACAGCTTGTCCATAATGAAACACTCTTGCTGATGGCTCAAATGTCATAGCCTGATAGGGAGCAATCTGTGGCTTTTGCCACTTACCATCTCTGTAATCGCAATAAAACATATGATCTGTAAAAACACGTCCAAACACCAAATTATCAAAATCAACCGTGTTGATTTTTGAGGTTTTCGCTTTTACTATATCGATTTCGCTAGATTGCGTAATATTCATAAGAGTGGATTTTTTTGGTGATGCAAAAATACGTAATGATAGCGTCTTAATTATATAACAATACCTTAAAATTTCGTAAATTTGTAATCAATTTGTCAATAAAATAAATTTTAAATAATGAAAAAATATGTCCTTATTTTCGTATTCATTACAATAGCCTTTTCATGTAAAAACGAAAACAAAAGCGAAACGGAACCAACAACCGAAACTACCAAAGAAACTGCTTACAATAGCTTTGGTAAAGCAATTAATGATACTGATGCGCTTAGCTCAGAACGTATGATGGTGCATTATGATGGGCTTAAAGCTGGCGATACTATTAATGCCAAAATGAAAGGCACTATTACGGATGTGTGTTCAAAAAAGGGTTGCTGGATGAAATTGGATATGGGCAATGATAATATTGTTAGAGTAACATTTAAAGATTATGGCTTTTTTATGCCATTAAATGCAACAGGAGAAGTTGTTGTTAACGGTAAAGCATTTGTTACCGAAACTTCTGTTGATGACTTGCGCCACTATGCTGAAGATGCTGGCAAAACCCCAGAAGAAATTGCTAAAATAACTGAACCAGAAAGAACCTTAGCTTTTGTTGCTGATGGCGTACTGCTTGCAAAGTAAAATATTGCCTACACTGGCAGTACTTATAATAGGCTTATTTACTAATTCTTGTAGAGAAAAAGTTGTTTCTGCGGAAGCTGAAGCTGATTCCCAAGACTTGGTAATGTATCAACCTTCAGAAATGGCAAAGCTCATGAATGAGTTTTACAGCTATAATGAAGATTTGAAAAAGGCTATCTTGAATGACGATAGTCTTCTGGTTATGCCAGAAAAATTTAAGGATATCCATACTGCTACTATGACTAACCCCAATGGACGCACACCTGTTTTTAATAGTTTTGCGCCAGCATATTTAGAAGTACAGCAACAGGTTTTTGACACCATGTCCGATATAGATTTAAAATCTCGTTTCAACAATACTATCAATATGTGCATTGCTTGCCATAAAACCGAGTGTGTTGGTCCAATACCGCGAATAAAAAAACTATTGATAGACTAGGTTTTGAAACGAAACATCATCACCACGGCAGATGGCTCAAAAACCATTCAAATAGAAGATTGGAATGAGCAATACCATTCTGTACATGGTGCGGTTAATGAAGCAAACCATGTATTTATCAATCATGGTTTGCTTTTTTATGCTGAACTCGTTTCAGCATCTCAAATCATTAGCAACCCTGAATTTAATTTAGCATCTCACCCAATAAACATCCTCGAAATCGGCTTCGGAACTGGACTCAATGCATTTTTAACATTAATTGAAGCCGAAAGACTAAAACATAAAATCAATTATGTTGGGGTAGAGGCTTATCCTGTTGAGAAAGATGAGCTCGAAGCTCTAAATTATGTCGAATTAATTTCCAAAACTCATAAAAATGAGTTTAAAAAGCTTCATGATGTCCCTTGGGAAAACAATCAAGAAATTACACCTTTTTTTACAATTGAAAAGCAACAAAAAGACTTTGGTGAAATAGAAGAAAACAATAGATTCAATATCATTTATTTTGATGCATTTGGCGCTCGGGTGCAACCAGAACTTTGGACAGAAGTCATCTTTAGAAAAATGTACAAAGCCTTAAAGTCCAACGGTGTTTTAGTAACCTATTCGGCTAAAGGAAGTGTTAGGCGCGCCATGCAAACTGTTGGTTTTGAAGTTGAGCGCCTGCCTGGTCCGCCAAATAAGCGCCACATGCTCAGAGCTATTAAACGTTAAATCTACACTAAATGTAACAACCTAGCTTTGGTGCTACCGTATCTTTGTAATGTGAGTTCGGGATAAGTTTTTTATGCTGAGCATTAAATAATTAAGGCTTTTGTCAGGTTGAGCGCAGTCGAAACCTATTTGAAATGTTCGATTCTAAGAACTTTTGATTATACACAAGTCGACATTATAATTTTAGATAATATAAGATTCTGAAAGTGAGTGTTTTTAAATCTCACTCTAGTATTAAACAAAAATATGACGGTTTTAATTACAGGCGCAACAGGATTAGTAGGTAAAGAAATTGTAAAGCAATGTCATAAGAAAGGCATTGCGGTACATTATTTGACGACTTCAAAATCGAAATTAAGTACAAGTGAAAACTATAAAGGCTTTTATTGGAATCCTAAAAAACAAGAAATTGATATTGATTGCTTTGAAGGTGTTGATGCTATAATTAATTTAGTTGGTGCATCAATTTCAAAACGCTGGACGTCTGCTTACAAAACTGAAATTTTAGAAAGCCGTACTAAAACGGCTAAGCTTTTACAGTCAGTAATTGAAGAGCATCAATTTCCAATAAAACATATTATCTCTGCCAGCGCTATCGGCGTTTATCCATCGTCCTTAACCAACTATTATGATGAAAATCATTCAGAAATTTCATCATCATTTTTAGGCGAAGTTGTAGAACAATGGGAAAATGCGGTCGATGGTTTCAAAGGTTTGAATATTGATGTTTGCAAAATCAGAATAGGTTTGGTACTATCTGAAAACGGTGGTGCTTTACCAGAAATTGTTAAACCAGTTAAACTTGGGGCTGGTGCGGCTTTTGGTAGCGGAGAACAATGGCAAAGCTGGATTCATATTCAAGATTTGGCGAAGCTATTTATGTTTGCGTTGGAAGAAAAGCTTAATGGTGTTTACAATGGCGTTGCTCCCAATCCCGTGACCAATACCGAACTTACAAAATCAGTAGCAAGAGTTTTAAAAAAGCCACTGTTTTTGCCCAACGTCCCAAAATTTGCCATGAAATTGGCACTCGGAGAAATGCATATTTTACTTTTTGAAAGTCAACGCGTAAGTTCTCAAAAAACCGAAGATGCAGGTTTTACATTTCAGTATCACCATTTGGAACCTTCTCTTGAAAATCTATTATTAGAAGCCAGTAGCTAGTTTTAGGTTGTTTCTATGTTGCTTAGCAACACTTATTACTGTCAGGTCGAGCGGAGTCGAGACCTATTTTTTATTAGCACAAAAGTTTATTTAAACAAAACCTCACAGGTTTTGACTTCGACTAGCTCAGTCAACATACTGTGAGGTCTATAAATTTTAATTAATAGGTCTAAAACCCTACTTTATCATCTCATAACTTCTTTTTATGAAATTGGTGAGTTCTTCACCTTTTAATAAACCTTGAGACAAACGTGCTAAATCCAAACTTTGGTTTATTAAGCGTTCTTGCTTTTTACGGGTTTTGGTGTTTAAAATTTCACCAACCAATTCGTGATTGGTATTTACCACCAAATTATACATTTCTGGCATATTGTCCATGCCAAACATACCGCCACCGCCAGTAGCTTGCATTTCTTTCATGCGTCGCATAAATTCAGGTTGTGTAATGATAAATGGTGACGCATTGCTATCCATTGGCTCTAATTGCACCATGAATTTTTCAGAAGAAATGACGTCTTTCAACAACTCATCTAATTTTGTTTTTTCGTCATCAGACAGTTTTGAAATTGCCGTATCGTCTTTCTTGATTAAATTATCGATATGGTCGGCATCAACACGGGCAAAGGAAATCTTTTCTTTACTGGTTTCTAACTTCTGCATTAAGTGCGAAACGATTGGCGAATCCAATAATAAGACTTCATAATCTTTTGTCTTTGCAGACTCTATATAGCTGTGCTGTTCGTCTTTATCCGAAGCGTAAAGAATAACCATTTTATCGTCCTTGTCAGTCTGCTTTGCTTTTATCGCATTAATCAATTCTTCAAACGTAAAGTATTTACCATCAACAGTTGGATAAAGGGCGAATGCATCGGCTTTTTCAAAGAATTTTTCTTCGGACAACATTCCGTATTCAATAACTACTTTAATATCGTTCCATTTGGCTTCAAAATCTTCACGATTGTTGTTAAATAACGATTTCAATTTATCCGCTACTTTTCTGGTGATATAAGACGAAATTTTCTTCACTGCACCATCTGCCTGCAAATAACTACGAGATACATTTAAAGGAATATCTGGCGAATCAATTACACCACGTAACATGGTTAAAAATTCAGGCACAATACCTTCAACATTATCAGTCACAAACACCTGATTTTGATACAATTGAATGCGGTCCTTTTGAATGTTTAAATCATTCGTCATTTTTGGGAAGTATAAAATTCCCGTTAGGTTAAACGGATAATCCACATTCAAATGAATATTGAACAATGGTTCCTCAAATTGCATTGGGTATAACTCACGGTAGAAGCTTTTGTAATCTTCATCTTTTAAATCCGTTGGCTGTTTGGTCCATGCCGGATTTGGGTTGTTGATGATATCATCAACTGTTATTTTGCGCTGAGGCTCAGTTATTTCTTTACCATCTTCATCAGTAATGGTTTGTGGCTCATGCTCAGGATCATTGATTTCCTTGGTCCCGAATTTAATCGGCACTGGCATGAATTTATTGTACTTATTTAAAAGCTCTCTAATACGAGCTTCTTCCAAAAACTCGGTTGAATCTTCAGCAATGTGAAGAATGATTTCCGTACCGCGTTCAGTTTTGTCAGATTCAACAAGTGTAAACTCTGGAGAGCCATCACAAGTCCAATGTGCTGCTGGTTCATCTTTAAAAGATTTGGTGATGATTTCAACCTTTTCAGCAACCATAAAAGCAGAATAGAAACCAAGTCCAAAATGTCCAATAATACCAGCATCTTTTGCAGAATCTTTATACTTATCTAAAAACTCTTCCGCACCAGAGAAGGCAACCTCATTGATGTATTTCTGAACTTCATCAGCCGTCATACCCAAGCCTTGGTCAATAACATGTAATTTTTTGGCATCCTTATCAATCTTAATTTCAATCTGCGGATTGCCATATTCTACTTTAGCTTCGCCGATATTAGTAAGGTGTTTTAGCTTTAAAGTGGCGTCAGTTGCATTACTGATTAATTCTCGAAGAAATATTTCGTGGTCACTGTACAAGAATTTTTTAATTAATGGGAAGATGTTTTCTACCGATACATTAATGTTTCCTTTTGTCATTGTATTGAAGTTTTTATGTCAGTTCAAGTTGAGACGAAGTCGAAGTATCGAGAACTTCTCGATACATTTCGAAATACCTGCCTGTCGGCAGTCAGGAATTCGAAACACTCGAAGTGACGAAAAATGATTTATTATTTCTAAATCCGAAATACTCAAATAAAATACCAATAACTAAATTGTGACAATATGACACACTTATGTTCTTATGCATGCATAGCAAAGGTGGATTTTCTTAGGTTATAAATAGTTAAATTTGTAAGCTTTAAATTTTAATACTTTATGTACAATTCAAGAATAACTGGCGTTGGAAAATACGTTCCTGAAAATGTTGTTACTAATAACGACCTAAAAGAATGGATGGAGACGAGTGATGAGTGGATACAAGAAAGAACTGGTATAAAGGAACGCCGTTGGATAGATCCAAAAACTAGCGATGATACCACATCGATAATGGGCGCAAAGGCGGCTAAAATTGCCATGGAACGCGCTGGTGTGACTAAAGATGATATAGATTTTATAATTTTCGCTACACTCAGTCCTGATATGTATTTCCCTGGTGGCGGTGTCCGTGTTCAGGAATTGTTGGAAATGGATACTATTGGAGCTTTGGATGTGCGCAACCAGTGTTCTGGGTTTATTTACAGTTTGTCCGTTGCCGATCAGTTTATAAAAACGGGCATGTACAAAAACGTTTTGGTTATTGGTAGCGAAAACCATTCGGGTGGTTTGGAACGTTCTACACGCGGTCGTGGCGTTACTGTCATTTTTGGAGATGGTGCTGGAGCCGTGGTAATGAGCAGGGAAGAAGATACCACAAAAGGCGTTTTGTCCACACACTTACATTCTGAAGGAAAATACGCTAAAGAGCTGGCTTTGGAAGGTCCTGCAACGGGGCGTTGGGTTGATGCTATTATGGAAGAAAACGATCCTGATGACACGTCATACTACCCATATATGAACGGCCAATTTGTATTTAAACATGCTGTTGTACGTTTTAGCGAAGCTATTATTGAAGGCTTGACCACAAATAATTTACAAAAGGAAGATATTGATATGCTAATACCGCATCAAGCCAATTTGCGTATATCACAATTTGTACAAAAGAAATTCGGGCTGAGTAACGATCAGGTTTATAACAATATAATGCGTTATGGCAATACAACTGCGGCGTCAATTCCTATTGCATTGACCGAAGCTTGGGAAGAAGGAAAAATCAAAGAAGGCGATAATGTGGTTTTGGCAGCGTTTGGTAGTGGATTCACATGGGGTAGTGCTATCATTAAGTGGTAAACTTACGTCGTTATAAAAGTTGGCTCAGAAATTTATATGCATAAATTTTTATATGAATTAGTGTATAAAATAAGCTTTGTTGAAGAAACTGATTTTATAAAATTTCAGAATATTTGGTGACTTCATTGGCTGAAAAATAAATTAAAAAAACAGCAATTAAAAACTAACCAATGAAGTATAAACTACATTTATCCGTAATTAACATCCTAGTTGTATATTTTTCCTTTGCACAGTTTAACGGAGAAATAGGGACATTATCTGTCACCTCTAATTGGCAAACCGTGCTTCTGTCCAATACGTATAATGACCCGGTTGTTTTTGCTTTTTTAGCTACAGAGAACGAAGCTGACCCAGCAGTGGTTAGCCTAAGAAATATTAATCCTGCTCTAGGTATATTTGAAACAAAAATTTCTGAAGCTACAAATTCAAGTTCTCCGGTTCATATCGCTGAGACCTTGAATTATTTGGTTTTAGAAAAAGGAACTTGGAACGTTAATGGAATTTTTGTTCAGGTAGGGACTTATGCGTCAAATATTGGGTCACAGATGCAGGGTTTTCCAGTTCCTTTCAATCTAGCACCTATTGTACTGACTCAGCCCCAATCCGATAATAATTTTACAGGATTTATTAAAACAAGAATTCAAAGTGTAACACAGTTTAATACTACTGTTTTGCTTGAACGTGATGAGCTCAACCAAAATGTAAGTTTCCCTAATGCTGAAAGAATTGGATGGATGGCCATAGAGCCACAATCTGGAATTTGGGGTGGTGTAGGTTTTGAGGCTGGCCTCGCTTCTAATTACACACATATTGATAAAGACGTTGTTTTTTCCCAAACATATAATGATGGGCCAATTTTTTTAGGAAATATATCTGTAGCTGGTGGTAATCCAGCTTCATTAAGAGGAAAGTCCAATACGAGTACTACACAAAATGTCCATGTAGAAGAATGTTTATCGGCAGATGTAGAAACTGCACATGGTCCAGAAAATGTATATTATCTTGTTTTTGACGGCGCAACAAATGCCTTGGGTAGCGGTACACTTTCTAATGAAACTACTCCGTTAGATAATATAAGAGTATTTGTTGAGAATAATTATTTAAAAATAATGGGACTAGAAAACACCAATTTTGAATTTAAGCTATACAATCTTACAGGGCAAAAAGTGTTCCATAAAGAATCTGTTACAGATAATGAAACACTGCTCACAGCATTAAAAAAAGGCGTGTACATCTTACACTTAGAGTCTCAGGCGAACTCTTTGATAAAAAAAATAATTATCGACTAAAGGATTGTAACTAGTAATATCACAATCAAAAAAGCCCAGACAATCGTCTGGGCTTTTAAGCTATTAACCAACTTTAACTAACACTAAGTTATAATTACTTATAACTATTATTACTTAAAACTTATCTTATGTATAGACGTAACAATTTCGCCTTTATTGCAAATATTAACATTTTTAACGCCAGATTAACAAAAAGAACCAAAGGCCTAAACCTTTGGTTCAACTATATCTAAAAAACTTTTGATGCGTTATTTTGAAGACTAACCCAAATAATTGCTCATAGTAATTAGTTATAGCTTAGGTCGTTATGTTTAGGATTTCATTACACATATGATGTTTCAAATTGTATGCAAAAGCAAAACCCGAGACCAAAAGCCTCGGGTTTCTTTATTTAGTAGCCATTACTAACACTAACCATCAACTATTAATTGGGCTACTAAATAACAAGTGTTTTTAAATAAAACCACCGCTACCGGATTTTTCGTCATTATCCCGGCGCTTTCTGGATTTAGCACGGTATTTACCACCACCAAAGCGGTATGACAATTCTGCAAAAATGGATTGGTTTTCCCAATTGAAACTACCCACTTGAGGAAATGGTCTTGACCCTTCAAAATCAAAAAACATAGTGTCAAAAATATCATTGAAACTTAAGCTAAACGTAGCACGATCATCTTCCAAGAAGCTATAGCGCATGCCTAGGTTGAGCATAGACATTGGATTGACATCAAACTGAATGGTTCGGTTTAAACCACGGTACATGTAAAACGCCGAGAAGGATAAGCTTTTGCTAACTTTAAAATTATTGAAAATCCTGAAGTTCCAAATAATGTTATCTACTTCAATAGTTTCGGTTCTGATATCTGAAATCACGGCTTGGTTAGTAGGCACATCCAAAACTTCTGAGATACTACTTTGGGTTTGCGCAAACAAATCAAAACTTCCATTTAAGCTCCACCATTTTGTTGGTCTGTAATTTGAGTTCACCTCAATACCGTAAGCCGTTGTGGTATCAAAGTTGTCAAAGGTTAATATGGTCCGGTTTAAATCGGCTCGGTCAATGAGTACTGCACGATTGATTTCATCTTCAATAACTCTAAAAAATGCGCCTGCGGTTATACTTCCCTTTTTTAATTTTCGGGTATAATTAGCTTCAACCGAATTTGTAAACTGTGGTAAAAGCTCTTGATTTCCTATTGACGATACCAGAGCAGTGTTCCATTCTGGTAACGGATTTACTTGGCCAACGCCAGGTCTGTCAATACGTCTGCTATAACTAATTTGATAACTATTTTTTTCAGAAGGCGTGTAGTTGAAAAATGCCGAAGGATACAGTTCCGTATAATCATTTTCAAAAGGTGTAGCTTCGCTTGTGTTGGTAGTTAAATTGGTCAACAAAGCATCGGAATCTACATTTACAGTTTCGGCTCTGACTCCGATTTGGTACGAGAATTTTTCCAGCTTTTTACCATAGGTTGCATAAGCAGAATAGATATTCCTCGTATAATCGAAATTAATATCTGCTGGAAATGGTATGTTGGTATTCTCATCTCGTAAACGTGCATCCGAAAAATAATCTACTGTATTGCTGAATAATCGTGCCTGTAATCCCAATTCCAACTTGGCTTTTTCTGAAAGTGGATTTACGTAGTCTAAATTTATGGTTGTTCTGTCGCGTTCAATATCGTTGTTTTCAATGAAATCGTTGGTTTGAATAAAATCGTTGTCGGCAAATGTGCTTCCATCAAAAATATTGTGGTCAACTTCCAACTCAATGTTGTGGCCTTCTTTTTCAAAATCGCGCTTGTAGTTAAAATTGTATTGTTGCGAGTTGTTTTCTATTTCGGTAAAATTATTTTGGAGTTCATTTCCTGATGGATCTTGAAAAAGTACACGTGTTGTGCCTTCGTTTTCGCCATCAAAAGCATTAAGATTGGTAAATAGGGATAAGGTATTTTTGTCGTTGATGTAATAGTCAAAACCTATTTTAGCAAGGTGCGAGATACTTCTGTCCCCAAATTCAAACAACTGCAACGAGTTGTCATCTGTTCTTGTAATATTTCCGTAGTTGCGTTGTCTGTTAACGTTATTACTGTAATTGCCGAAAAAGTTAAGTTTTCCGTTGCGGTAGTTCATGTCAATTGAGCTGTTAAATCTTGGATTAATCATATAATTCAAGCCAGTTCTTATAGTTCCATTAAAGCCAATATTTACGTTTTTATGAAGAATAATATTGATGATACCGCTTAAGCCATCGGGATTGTATTTTGCTGATGGATTTGTGATAAGTTCTATCTGTTTTATGGAGTTTGAAGGGATTTGCCTCAATAATTGTGATGGCGCTATATTGGTCAATTTACCGTCAACCATAACCTGAACGTTTTGGTTACCACGCAAACTGATATTACCGCTTTGCTGATCTACGCTTACCGATGGCAAGTTGTTCATAATATCACTAGCTGTTGGTCCTGTTGTGGTTAAATCTTTTCCAACGGTAATGACTTTTCGATCAATTTTTTGCTGAATTGTTGTAGTTTCAGCAACAATGGTAACTTCTTCCAAACTTTCGGCATCTTCAGATATTGAAATATCACCAAGCTTAATGTCATAATTATCTTTGCCAATGGTTATTGGCATTGTAATGGTTTTGTAGCCTATATAGGTAATTTCAACGTTTACTGAACCCTCGGGAATTTTGTCAATACTAAAATTACCGTTAGTATCGGTAATGCCACCCGTAATGACTTTTCCGTCTTTGTCCTTAACAATAACATTCACATAGGGTAAAGGCTCTTTTAAAGTAGCATCGATTACACGACCTGTAATGGAACCGTTTTTAATTTCTGAATTTGAATTTGGTTGAGCATTGGCCATAAAAGAAAAAACTATGGCGCACAGTAGCATTAACTGTTTCATTAGATTGATTGATTTCGGTTATTGATTGATATTAATAGTAAAGAGACGACTATATTTGTAATCCGTTACTACATTTAACATGGCTTAACATCAATTTAACACATGAGCAAAAACACATTAGTCATTGGTGCTTCTTTGAATGAAACACGATATTCCAACATTGCAATCCATCGTTTAGTTGCAAAAAACCACAATGTCAGCGCTTTAGGATTAAAATCTGGAGAGGTTGCCGGAGTTGAGATAAATACTGAACGTATGTCTTATGAAAACTTAGATACCGTTACCCTTTATGTTAATCCAAAACGACAAGAAAAGTTTTACGATTACATCATTGGCTTAAAGCCAAACCGTGTCATTTTTAATCCAGGCACAGAAAATCCAGAGTTTTACAAATTGCTTTCAGAACATAATATAGACTATGAAGTGGCGTGTACCTTGGTTTTGTTAAGTACTAATCAGTACTAGTTTTTTTGGAAATTAGCAATAATCCCAAATACGTTAATAACCCATTTAACGGTAGTAGTTCGTAACCAAATACATAATAATTTAGATTGGCGTAGTACTTTGCACATTGCCATTTGGTGCCGATGTTTTCAAATTGACAATCTTTAAGTGTAGCAATGTCTAAATCGAAACAATACGCGTATATGGTTGGAGATATACCAATGATGTAAACCAAAATAGGAATACAAAGTGCCAAAATCCAGACATACTTGTCTTTAACAGAACGATTGGTAAAAATTCCAAAGGCAAAAAGGCCAAGCAATGGACCATATGTATAACCGGCAACGGTTAACAGACCATCAATAACGTTGCTGTCCAAAACATATTTAAAAATGACAATGACAATAACCAGTAAAACACTCATTAAAATATGAACGCGTTTTCTGGTTTTCTTTTGTGAGATTTCGTCTTTGCCTGAAAAATCTAAAAAATCAATACAAAACGAAGTGGTCAGTGATGTAAGCGCACTATCAGCACTGCTGTATGCAGCAGCAATAAGTCCTAATAAAAATGTGACAGCAACTGCAATCGGCAATCCGCTGTTTAAGGCTATTTCCGGAAATAATAGATCGGACTTTGGTTTTCCGTCCATAACAGGAATAGCAATGTTATTATTAGTAGCGTAAATAAACAGCAAAGCACCAAGTAGCATAAATAAAAATGTGACTACGACTAAAACAATACTAAATGAAATCATGTTTTTTTGTGCGTCTTCTTTCGTTTTACAGGTTAGGTTTTTTTGCATCATGTCTTGGTCTAAACCCGTCATGCAAATGGTAATGAACATACCGCCAAGTATAGATTTCAAAAAGTAACCTTTTGCCAAAAAGCTCTCGGTAACCCAAATGTCACTGTAAGATTTTAATTCTTCCGAAGCCAGTAAATCACTAAACGTCCAACCCAATTCTTTATTTATAAAGTAAATGGACAGTACAACGGCCAAAATCATAAAAAGCGTTTGCAGAGTATCTGTGATAACAATGGTTTTAATACCGCCTTTATTGGTGTACACCCAGATTAGGAGTATGGATAGAATTACTGTAATTTCAAATGGAACTCCTAATTCGTCAAACACAAACTGCTGTAACACAATAGCCACTAAAAACAACCTAAAAGCCGCACCGAGTACTCTTGAAACAAAGAAAAAGAAGGCACCAGTTTTATGACTTACATTGCCAAACCTGTGTTTTAAATATTCGTAAATTGAGGTTACATTGAACTTATAATATATGGGCATGAGTACAAACGCTACCACAAAATACCCAATGAGGTAGCCGAGCACTACCTGGAAATAGCTAAACTGCGAACTCCCAACCCAACCAGGTACTGATATAAATGTTACGCCAGATAGTGAAGCGCCAATCATTCCAAAGGCCACCAAATACCATGGCGCAGATTTGTTTGCTTTAAAAAAGGCGTCGTTGGAGTCTTCTTTGCCGGTGAAATGAGATATCAATATTAATACCCCAAAGTATAGTGCTATTAAAAGTAAAATTGAAGTAGGAGACATGTCATGGTTTTTCAATGTCGAAAATAAACTATTTATAAAAACAAATCACAACACCTTAAAATTTAAAAAATACCTAACTTCGCCAATATGGAATTTTCTTCAAAACTTTTGGAAAATGCAGTCAATGAAATGTCGCAATTGCCCGGTATTGGAAAGCGCACCGCTTTGCGACTTGTGTTACATTTGTTAAGGCAACCTAAAGAACAGTCATTGCAATTGGCCAGTGCATTACAACAAGTGAGGGAAAACATTAACTTTTGCCAATCCTGTCATAATATTAGTGATGTGGCTATTTGTGAAATCTGTGCCAATCCAATGCGCAACAAATCCATTATTTGTGTTGTTGAGGATATTAGGGATGTTATGGCTATTGAAAGTACAGGAAGTTTTAGAGGAATGTATCATGTTTTAGGTGGAAAAATTTCTCCTATAGATGGTATTGGGCCACAAGATTTAAATATTGATTCGTTAGTTGAAAAACTCCATAAAGGCGAAGCAAAAGAACTCATTTTTGCACTTAGTCCAACTATGGAAGGCGATACCACCAACTTCTACATTTTTAAGCAAATTCAAGATCTCGATGTAAAAACATCTACCATTGCCCGTGGTGTTGCCGCCGGAAACGAACTGGAATATACAGACGAGATTACGCTTGGGCGAAGCATCATTGACCGCATTCCGTTTGAAGCCTCTTTAAAGTTGTAATATTTTGAAGGTCATTACCTTAAATACCCAATCTTTTGAAACATCGTGCAAGCAATTGTTTTCAAAAATTGATAATGAATATGATTTGGTTATAGGTATTTGTAATGGTGGCAAATTTGTGTTGGATCACTATGTGTCCCAGCATAAAAATGTAAATTGTACAACGGTTACTCTGCAAAGACAAAGCACAAAAGGTGTGAAACAAAAAAAAGTGGTTTCATCCATTTTAAAGTTTTTGCCATACAGCATTACAGATAAAATGAGGATTTACGAAAACCAAAGATTACAGAAACAATCGTCCAAATCAAATCCTAAATTGCACTCTGAGATTGAAATTGATAAATTGCATAGTTCTCTTGAATCCGTTTTGATACTTGATGATGCTATAGATTCAGGTCACACTATGCAAACGGTTTTATCGCAAATCTCAAAAAAAGCGCCAAATGCCCAAATCGACACTGCTGTACTCGCGTGGACAAATACAAATTCTATAGTAGCGCCAACATACTACATGTATAAATCGGTTTTGGTAAGATTCCCATGGTCAATAGATTTTAAATCCAGCAGTGATGCATAAAAAAGTGTTGGTCGTAGATTTAGACGGTACGCTTTACAAGTGCAATACCTTTCATAAATTTTTGCTGTTCCTTTTGCAGTATTTTTTAAAAATGCGGGCACTGTTCAAACTTTTAAAGTTATTGGTAATTGTAGCGCAACGTCTATTTCGGCTTATTTCGCATTCAAAACTGAAATACAAGGTTTTATTGTTGCTCCAAAATGTTCAAATTGATTTAAGTCCATTTATAAGTCAACTTTCAAATTACAAAAACGAAATAGAAGAGCTTATGGACACTGAATTTGATATAAAAATCTTAGCTACGGCTGCACCACGTTTTTATGCCGAAAGTATTGCTGAAGCTGAAGGTTTTGATGTATGCCTGGCCACAAAGTTGCCTAAAGACGGTTACAACAAACAGTTTGAAAATCTTGGGGAACAAAAAAAACATACCTTGTTGGAATATTTATCTGCAAATAACTTGAAAAGTATCAATGTCTTTATCACTGATCATATTGACGATGCTCCAGTAGCAAGAATAGCAAAGCATAATATTATTTATAATCCCAGTAAAGCCTTTATGGAATGGTTGGAAAAAAATGATGTCAATTTCGAAGTCAGATAAGCAGGTAATAGCAAAAGCAGTTATGCTAAATAATGATTAATATTTAAACAATTGTCAGTAAAAAAAGTGTTTTTTTATTAATTTTGCAGTCGATTTTAAATTAAACACCTTCAAATTAAAGATATGGCAAAATTTGAACTAAAACTTCCAAAAATGGGCGAAAGCGTTGCCGAGGCAACCATAACCTCTTGGCTAAAAGAAGTAGGTGATACCATTGAAGCTGACGAGGCTGTACTTGAAATTGCAACCGATAAAGTAGATAGTGAAGTACCAAGTGAGGTCGACGGCGTTTTAGTTGAAAAGCGTTTTGAAGTTGATGATGTTGTTGCCGTTGGGCAAACCATTGCCATAATTGAAATTGAAGGCGAAGATGCTCCAAATGCTGATGTTGCTACTGTTGAAACTCCTACAGAAACGAGTACAGTTGAGGTAGAGGCTGTGGCACAAACCGTTGAAACGGCAAAAGAAACTGTTGCTCCTGTGGTTTCTACTGGAGATCGTTTTTATTCGCCATTGGTAAAAAATATCGCCAAAGCTGAAGGTGTTTCCCAAGCGGAATTAGACGCTATTGCCGGCACAGGAAAAGATGGCCGTGTGACTAAGCATGATATCATGGCTTATTTAGAAAACAGAAGTTCTGCGCCAAATGAGAACAAAGATGTCACCTTGAGTACTTCGACTCCGCTCAGTACAGGCTCAGTCGAGACGTCTCAGAAAGATAACACAAATAAAGTGCCGATAATCACTTCTGGCGATGACGAAATCATCGAAATGTCCAGAATGGGCAAGCTCATTTCTAGGCACATGGTAGATTCGGTGCAAACCTCTGCACATGTACAATCATTTATTGAAGCGGATGTTACTAACATTTGGAACTGGCGTAATAAACACAAAAATGCATTTAAGCAACGCGAAGGCGAAAATCTGACCTTCACGCCAATTTTTATGGAAGCTGTTGCGAAGGCTTTGAGAGATTTCCCAATGATGAACATCTCCGTACAAGGCGACAGCATTATAAAAAAGAAACACATTAATTTAGGTATGGCTGCTGCTTTGGCAGATGGCAATTTAATTGTACCGGTTATTAGAGATGCCGATCAGTTGAACCTTTTGGGTATGGCTAAAAAGGTGAATGATTTGGCTAACCGCGCCAGAATTGGACAATTAAAACCAGATGAAATACAAGATGGTACGTACACGGTAACCAACGTTGGTACATTTGGAAGCATCATGGGTACACCAATTATCAACCAACCACAAGTGGGTATTTTGGCTTTAGGCGCCATACGTAAAGTACCTGCGGTTATTGAAACACCTGAGGGCGACTTTATCGGTATCCGCTACCGTATGTTCTTATCACATTCTTATGACCATCGTGTGGTCAATGGCGCATTAGGTGGCCAATTTGTTAAGGCTGTAAAAGACTACTTGGAAGCTTGGGATATGAATAGAGAGATTTAAATTCCTGCGTAAGCAGGAATCTCAATAATAAAAAAGCACAGTGAAAACTGTGCTTTTTTATTTCCCAAACTTAAAAATCGTCAGTTCGGGATATATAACGAATACCATTTTAATTCAAAATTGACAATGGCTATTAATCATCATATTCTAGTGTCATGCTTTTAATATCGTAGTTTTTGCCACCAGATTTATATCTATTGTCATTAAGCCTTAGTTTACTAAAGTTATTACTTAAAATAGCCTCTCGATAATACGTAAATTCTTCAAGTGATGTTGGATAAAACACAAATGACGTAAAATTGTGTTTTGGGTCTTTTGATTTTCCAAAAACACGAATAACATAAGTCGGTTTAGATTTCATTTCATCATGGCTAATGGTAAATGAAACGCTTGAAACGTCCACCTCGTGCTCAATGACTGTTTCGGTATGACCGCTCTTTTTGTAATACACGTTTTCGTATTTTTCTTTTGGGGTATTTACGGCCAAGCTTTTACGTTGGCCAAATGAAAAGCCGAAAGAAGTAACTAGTAAAATTAAGATCAGTTTTTTCATAATAGATTGATTTGATAATAGTTAGGTTAAATTTAGTGATTTTTTTAATAGGGAAATTAAAGCAGATGAAATAGTTGGTAATAAAAAAGGCACAGTTTTTAACTGTACCTTTTTAATGGTCGTTTAATGGTATTGTTTATGGAAATTAGTGGGTTTAAACTATAACTTTCAGGACAAAAATCTACTTTTATTTATATAAATGTGTTGTGAATTAGTGCTCAACGTTATTGTTTACACTATACACGTTGTTGTAGATAATAAAATTATTCTAAAATTTCTGTTTTTACATCCATATCGGAAGTGTCTTTTCCAAACATTTTGAAATAAGAAATGTGATTATCATCTTTAAAAGAGTCTTTTCTTTGTTCAAAAAAGTCCTTTTCGTACCAATTAACAGCGAATTTAATTGTCATTCCTTCCCTTGTTGTTAGATCCCAAGTCCAAGCAATTCCAGGTCCAATTGTCGCTAATCTCTCGTCTGACCATCTCAAAAGCCTAACACATCGTCTTAAATCATCCTCGTTTTCGAAATCAATTTTTACAGATGTTCGTGCGTAAGGTTTTTTGTCTCCGTAAATTTGGTCTGAAGCACCAGGAAGAATTTTCTGTTCCGATTCGATTCCCTTTTTAAGTAGTTCATCCAATTCTTTGTCAATTTCAGGGATATTTTCACCTTGAATGTTCATAATGTCTGTGAATTTTTTTTCTGAATTCATAATGTTTAGTTTAGGTCAAAAATATAGACTGTTTATTATGCAGTAAATACCCAATAATGGGTATTTTCGTTTCTTAGAATGGTTGTGGCTTTGGTTTAATTGCGGAACGGTATGTGGGCGTCATTCCTGTGATATATCTGAAGCGATTAGAGTAGAAATCTATAAATTTAACAAAACGCTCGAAATTCCGATTAGGAATTTTCTTGTAATGAACTGCACATATTGTTAGTTACTGGTTCTTTTCTTCCCTACTATTGTGAAATAAAATTCTCTATCTATCATT
This sequence comes from uncultured Flavobacteriaceae bacterium, assembly GCA_964434705.1. Taxonomy (GTDB): domain Bacteria; phylum Bacteroidota; class Bacteroidia; order Flavobacteriales; family Flavobacteriaceae; genus Winogradskyella. The sequence continues at coordinate 4,313 of CAYSVY010000027.1, read as the reverse complement.
CTTCTCTTAACTTCTTTAAGAGTTGAGTTAATATCTTCATATGCTTCGACGTCAGGGACTGCTTTCATTTTTTCTTCGTAATCATCTATTTCTTTATCGTATTCTGCCAAAACTTCTTCTAATTCTTCAGGAAATCTATTAACAAAAATTTTATGGATTGCTCGCACAGTACTAAAAATCATTTTTTCTTCATCATCAGTAGTAGCAAATCTTTTGCCTTCTAATTCCTTCCACCAAGGTTTAAACAACTTTCTTCTGTCTCTATTGTGATGAGCTAATATTTTATTTCTTTTTACCTTAAGAGAATCAAATCTTTTTAAATAATTAACTAATGGTGTTATTACATATAAAGTATCAGATATATAATAATTATCCGCTTCTTTTTCGAACTTCTCAAAAACTTTTAATTCGTCTAGTAATGAACAAATAAAGATATCTAGTAGCCGATGAACATCAGTAAAAACTTGAGAATGCTTTTTGTAATCTATTTTTTCGACTTCAGCTTTTGAGTGCGTAATATGTGACCCAAGATGATTTACATTAAACAGAATTTGTTTTAATTTTTCCTTATCCATTGGCTGAAATAAATTTTTGACAAAAGCTACTTAAACATACACTTTAATAACAGTAAATTCCATTTCAATTCACTTTATCGACTGGCTAACTAATTTAGACTTTAATTTTTGCAAAGTCAAGGGGCAAAACACCCAATCTCATTATCTTTGCGTTTCTAAACCAAACGTATGCAACTCAACCTAACCAAGCCCATCTGTTTTTTTGATTTGGAAACTACGGGCATCAACATTTCGAAAGATAGAATTGTTGAAATTTCAATATTAAAAGTACATCCAAACGGAAACGAAGACACCTATACCAAACGTATAAACCCAACCATTCCCATTCCGCAAGAAACTACTGCGGTTCATGGTATTTCGGACGCGGATGTGGCAGATGCACCTACTTTTAAAGAGGTGTCCAAAGACATTTACAATATGATTAAGGATTCGGATTTGGGTGGCTTTAACTCTAACAGATTCGACATTCCGTTACTCGCCGAAGAAATGCTTCGCGCCGATGTAGATTTTGATATGAAAAATAGGCTTGCCGTAGATGTGCAAACCATTTTCCACAAAATGGAACAGCGCACGTTAAGCGCAGCTTATAAATTTTACTGCAACAAAAATCTGGATGACGCTCATAGTGCAGAAGCAGACACCAAAGCCACGTTTGAGGTGCTAAAAGCACAGTTAGACCGTTATGATGAACTGGAAAATTCAACCAAGTTTTTGGCGGAGTTCAGTTCGCGCAAAAAGTTTGCTGACTTTGCGGGTTTTATTGTGTATAACAAAGAAGGCGAAGAGTGTTTTTCATTCGGGAAGCATAAAGGCAAAAAAGTACTCGATGTATTAGACCAAGAACCTGGTTATTTTGGTTGGTTGCTCAACGCCGATTTTCCGTTGTACACCAAAAAAGTACTCACGGCAATAAAGCTCAGTCAATTTAATAATAAACTAGGTTAATCTTTAAAATCCAATCATCTAACAATCTAAGTATCTAACAATCTAAATTTGTCTAGAAAATGAAGCTTATTTGCATCGGACGTAACTACACCGACCATATAAAAGAACTGCAAAACGAAAGACCAACAGATCCCGTTGTGTTTTTAAAACCCGATACGTCTATTTTATTAAAGAAGCAACCCTTTTTTATTCCGGATTTTTCGGACGATGTGCATCACGAGGTTGAATTGTTGGTTAAAATCAAAAAAGTTGGGAAGTATATTGACAAAAAATTTGCACATAAATATTACGATGAAGTTGGCTTGGGTATTGACTTTACGGCAAGAGATTTACAAGCCAAATTAAAAGCAAAAGGCTTACCATGGGAAAAGGCAAAAGCATTTGATGGTGCCGCTGTCATTGGTAAATGGTTGCCAAAAACTGAGTTTGAAGATATCAATAACATCAACTTTAGATTGGAACGCAATAACGAAGTGGTGCAAAATGGAAATACGCAACTCATGTTGTGGAAAGTTGATGAGATCATCGAATATGTCTCAAAATATTTTACATTGAAGATTGGCGATATTATATTTACGGGAACACCATCAGGAGTTGGTAAGGTTTTTGCCAATGACCAACTCACTGGGTATTTAGAAAATCATGAACTGTTTTCAATAAAAGTTAAATAAATGGCAATTCATTATAAATTAGATCGGGTTAGGGAATTAGCAGATGGCGATGAGGATTTTGTTGCGGCATTAGCTGCAGCTTTTTTGGATGAAGTTCCGGAAGACGCCGAGCGTTTAAAAAAAGCCGTACCCGAAAAAGACTATCGCGAAGCTTACCAAGCGGCACACAAAATGAAGCCGACTATTGATCTGTTTGAATTAGGCGTATACGATCAACTCATAGAAGTTCAAGATTGGGGAAAGTTCGAGCAGACTGATAAAGATGTTTCGCAACAACTTCAAACGGTACTTAAGGCTATTGGCCATGCAACAGAAGAAATGAAAAGCGAATTTGGCCTGTAACTATGAATGCGGAAATAATTACCATTGGAGATGAAATTCTCATCGGTCAGATCATTGACACAAATTCAGCGTTTTTAGGAAAGGAATTCAATAAAATCGGAGTTTCCATTTACCAGATTACATCTGTTCAAGATGATAGGGAACACATCCTCAAAGCCCTTGCAGAAGCTGAGCAAAATGCCGATATTATTATTATTACTGGTGGTTTAGGACCAACCAAGGACGATATTACCAAACATACCCTATGCGAATATTTTGACGATACTTTGGTGCAAAACGATGAGGTGCTTCAAAATGTAGCTTATCTGTTTAAGAATTTTATCAAACGTCCGATGCTGGAAAGCAATAAGTCGCAAGCATTAGTACCTTCTAAAGCAAAAGTTCTAATGAATAAGTTTGGTACGGCGCCAGGCATGTGGTTTGAAAAAAACAACAAGGTATTTGTATCGTTGCCAGGCGTACCTTATGAAATGAAGGCGCTTATCACAAATGAAGTTTTGCCAGCGCTTAGGCACAAATTTAGGTTTCCATATATCATGCACAAAACGCTTTTGACCTATGGCTTGGGCGAAAGTGCCATTGCTGATAGAATTGAACCTTGGCAAGAAGCTCTGCCAGATTTTATTAAGTTGGCCTATTTGCCAAATTTGGGTAAGGTAAGGTTGCGCTTATCCGGAAAGCATTTTGATAAAGACATTTTAAAGACCGAACTTCAAAACCAAATTGATGCACTACTGCCTCAGATTGAAGATGTTTTCGTGGGTTATGAAGACGAAAGTACTATTGAACAGCTCATCGGAAAACAACTGGAAGAAAAAGGAAAAACCATAGCCATTGCAGAAAGTTGCACAGGTGGTCGTATTGCAGAAGCATTTACTGCTAATGCTGGCGCATCGGCATATTTTAAAGGTGGTATGGTGACTTATTCAACAGAAAGTAAAATACAGTTGTTGGATGTGCCTGAAGCCACTATTCAACAAAATTCTGTGGTCAGTTCAGAAGTTGCCGAAGCCATGGCAAAAAATGTTATGAATAAATTCAATGCAGATTATGGCATTAGCGCAACGGGCAATGCCGGACCAACAAAAGGCGACTCCAGTGCAGATGTTGGTACTGTTTATATTGGTATTGCAACACCAGGAGAGGTTATTGTGGAGAAATTTAGCTTCGGGAACCATAGGGAAAAAGTCATAAAAAAAGCCCATAATAAAGCATGCGAATTGTTGCTCAAAGAAATTTTAAAAAAGTAGAGTTTAAGTTTTGCCAAACCTTTAAGTTTTATTAAATTTGCACCCTTGTTTTAGAAGAACACAATTTTAAAGAAAGAAAACAATGTCAAGAGTTTGTGAACTTACTGGGAAAAAAGCAATGGTTGGAAACAATGTTTCTCATGCCATGAACAAAACAAAGCGCAAGTTTGACGCAAATTTAATCAAAAAGCGTTTTTACATTCCTGAAGAAGATAAGTGGGTAACATTAAAGGTTTCTACATCTGCATTAAAAACCATTAATAAAATCGGTATTTCTGCAATGTTGAAAGAAGCTAAAGCAAAAGGATTTTACAAATAAGCAATTGCGCTAAAGTCAATTTACAATGGCAAAAAAAGGAAACAGAATTCAGGTAATTTTAGAGTGCACAGAGCACAAAGCTTCTGGTATGCCAGGAACTTCTAGATACATTACAACTAAAAATAAAAAAAATACGCCAGACCGTATGGAGATTAAAAAATTTAATCCAATACTAAAGCGTATGACAGTTCATAAAGAGATAATATAAGAA
>CAYSVY010000026.1:0-37820 GCA_964434705.1 uncultured Flavobacteriaceae bacterium | reverse complement strand
TTGTTAGCCCTAAACTTGTTTTTAAGGAGTTTATACAGAATCCAAAACTGATGTAGGCTTTTTTTTATATATAAATCAAATACACTAATGGATACAAATACCATCATATATATTGCATGTGCTGTGATAGTAGGATTAATAATAGGCTTTGTAATTGCAAAATCCCTAGAAAAAGGCAAAGCGTCCAAATTAATATCCGAAGCAGAGTCTGAGGCAAAATCAGTACTGAAACAAGCTAAGTCTGATGCGGAATCAATCAAAAAAGACAAAATACTTCAAGCTAAAGAAAAGTTTATAGAGCTTAAAGCAGAGCATGAAAAGGTTATACTCTCACGCGACAAAAAAATGGCCGAGGCAGAAAAGCGCATAAGAGATAAGGAATCTCAAATTTCAAACGAACTGTCTAAGGCAAAAAAATCCAACCAATCTCTGGAAGACAAGATAAAAGACTACAACTTTAGACTTGAATTTGTTGAAAAGAAAAAAGAAGATTTAGACAAAGCGCACAAAAACCAAATAAAGCAACTTGAAGTTATATCAGGTTTGTCTGCAGATGAAGCCAAGGAACAATTAGTGGAATCTTTAAAAGAAGAAGCTAAGACTGATGCCATGGCCTTTGTACAGGATAGAGTAGAAGAAGCAAAGCTAACAGCACAACAAGAAGCGAAAAAAATAATTATAAACACCATACAGCGTATTGGAACGGAAGAAGCTATAGATAATTGTGTATCTGTTTTCAATATCGAATCTGATGATGTTAAAGGTCGAATTATTGGCCGTGAAGGAAGAAATATTCGCGCAATTGAAGCTGCTACTGGCGTGGAAATTATTGTAGATGATACACCAGAAGCAATTATCCTTTCTTGTTTTGATTCCGTACGACGCGAAATTGCAAGACTTTCCTTACACAAATTAGTAACTGATGGTCGTATACATCCTGCAAGAATTGAAGAAGTTGTCCGAAAGACCAAAAAGCAGATTGATCAAGAAATTATTGAGGTTGGTAAACGAACTGTTATTGACTTAGGTATTCACGGTCTCCATCCAGAATTGATTAAAATGGTAGGACGAATGAAGTACAGGTCTTCCTACGGGCAAAACCTCTTACAGCATTCACGCGAAGTTGCCAAACTTTGCGGCGTTATGGCCGCTGAACTTGGATTAAATCCTAAGCTTGCAAAGCGAGCAGGATTGTTACATGATATTGGTAAGGTGCCAGATGCTGAAGCTGATGTTGAAACACCGCACGCCATATTAGGTATGAAGTGGGCAGAAAAACACGGAGAAAAACCTGAAGTCTGCAATGCCATTGGTGCACACCACGATGAAATTGAAATGACTACTTTATTGTCGCCTATTATACAGGTCTGTGATGCCATTTCGGGTGCGCGTCCTGGAGCAAGACGCCAAGTCTTGGATTCATATATTCAAAGATTAAAAGATCTTGAAGCTGTTGCATTTGGTTTCACAGGTGTTAAAAAAGCTTATGCTATACAGGCAGGGCGAGAATTGCGTGTTATTGTTGAAAGCGAAAAAGTTAGTGATGATAAAGCTGCAAGTTTGTCTTTTGAAATCTCACAAAAAATACAGACTGACATGACGTATCCTGGTCAAGTAAAAGTCACTGTAATCCGTGAAACTAGGGCTGTAAATATTGCCAAATAATAGAAGCTTAATTTTTAAATTTCAAGATAAATTTAGAACCAGCGTTAACTTCTGATTCTACAGAGATAGAACCACCTAAGGCTTCCATTTGATTTTTGGTAATATAAAGTCCTACACCTTCGGCATCTTTGTTTTTGTGAAACGTTTTATAAAGCCCAAATAATGATTTACCATGGGTTTTAAGATCAATACCAATACCATTATCCTGAAAGGATAATTGAATGCCATCTTCATGTTTAAATCCTTCTATGAGAATTATTGGATTACGCTCAGAATGTTTGTATTTAATTGCGTTGGTCAATAAGTTTTGGATAATGCTTTCAAAATAAATAGGGTTAAACCTAATCTGTAAACCTGGCTCTACATTATTGTGAACCGTAGCATTTTTGTCCAAAATACTGGTTTGTAAATTTATTACGCACTCATCTATAAAAGCTTTTGCTTCAATGGTTTTGATGGTATCATTCTTCTTAGATTCAATAGATACGATGTCCCTTAAATTTTGAATGGTATTGTTAAGAGATTTTGAAACGCTGTTTATTAGATTGATGATTTCTTCCTTTTCAACTTCTGTGTCGGCCTCACTGTAAAGTTTTAATAGGCTCTCAAAATTGCCAGCATGCTCCTTAAGGTTATGACTTGCAATGTGTGCAAAGTTTTTAAGCTTTTTATTCTGTTTACTTATAAGCGAAAGGGATTCTGAAATCTTTTCGTCTTTGGTTTTAGTATCCGTTATATCTACATGAACCCCAACAATGCGTTTTGGAGTTTTATCGTTTGACCATTCAAAAACTTTTCCTTTGTCTAAGACCCATTGGTATGCTCCGTTTTTGTTCTTGATACGGCTAATGTTTTCGTAAATTGAATTTTTTTGTTCCAAGTGGTTCTCAAACGAGGCAAAATATTCAACCCTATCTTCTGGATGTACCGAGTTGTTCCAAAAATCGGGTTTGCTTTTTAGATATTCTGGTGAGAATCCTAAAATTGAGGCGGATTCTTTTGAAAAAATGGTTTTATTGTTCTTAATGTCATAATCCCAAACGCCTATATTACCAACTTCTAATGCAAAATTTAATTTCTTGTTTTGAAATACAATATCATCAGTTTTGTTGTCAGTTCCTTTTTTATTTTTAGTAAAAAATCGGTTCAGTTTTTTGAGCATAATAAGTTGATGTGTCTCTATTTTTAATAAAATAAGACACTAATAAAAATATTATGTCACATTTTTCTTATTTTCTGGGATGGTATTTGTGTATAGCTTCACTAAGATGAGATCGGTCTAAGTGGGTATAAATTTCTGTTGTTGTAATGCTTTCATGACCTAGCATTAGTTGTATAGCCCTTAAATCTGCTCCGTTTTCTAATAAATGTGTTGCAAATGAATGTCTAAAGGTGTGTGGAGAAATATTCTTTTTAATGCCAGAAAGATCAACTAACTTTTTTATAATAGTAAAAATCATAGCTCGGGTCAATTTACCACCTTTATAATTTAGAAATACAATATCCCGATCGGTTTGTTCAACAGTAATGTGTTTCCGTATATCTATCCAAGTATTAATGTAACTCTGTGTAGATATGCCTATGGGGACAAAACGATCTTTATTACCCTTACCTGTAACTTTTATAAAACCTTCATCAAAAAACAAATCCGAAAGCTTTAGATTAATCAGTTCGCTTACACGAAGACCACAACTGTACAAGGTTTCAATTATGGCTTTATTTCTATGGCCTAAATTTACACCTCTAAATGCATAGTTGATTTCTATGGCGTTTATTAAGGCATCTATGTCTTTTATGGAAAGTGTATCAGGTAGTTTTCTGCCCAACCGAGGTGACTCAATAGTATCTAAGGGATTTGTTGGTATGTAGTTTTCAAAAACCAAATAATCAAAAAAATTGCGTAACCCTGATATTATGCGTGCTTGGGTTCTGGGTTGCATGTGCTTTGATACATCATAGATAAATTGCTTTACCAACTCTGTGGTAACGTCTTTTGCAGAGGTAATCGTGCCACTTTCAGAAAGAAATCTTTGTAGTTTAACAATATCAAACGTATAGCTGGCAATAGTATTTTCGGATAGTCCTTTTTCTATCTTTAAATAGTGCTTGTAATCCGATATAGCATGTTCCCATTTCATAAAATGAATATAAAAAAATCGCTTAAAACAAAGTTTAAACGATTTTGATAAAAGTTAGAGATAACTCTTAAAGTCCATCCCAATTATCTGTCAGAATATTTATAATATCGACAATAGCCCATATTCCAACTCCTGCAAATGTGATTATAAATAGGACATTCCAGTACCATGGGCTACCTAAATACCATCTGTGTGCAGCAAATGGCCAACCTAGAAAAAACCAAAAGGCGGTTGCAACCCATTTGTCTTTCTTAGATTTTGCAGCCGGAATAGCCATCATGGTTTCATTTTCACTCAGCTCAGTTTCGGTTATTGAATTAATTGAATTGTTAGTTTCAACAATCGCTTTCTTTACAGGAAATGAGGCATACGATGCACTGATGCAAAATACAAGTGCAATTGCAGATAGAAGTAATTTAATTTTCATGAATAAATGATTTAAGTTTGAGTGAAAATTATAAATTTTTTCTTAATTAGCAAAGTTGTTTATTCAAATTAATAATTTAAGACAAGATTGACTATGAAATTATCTTTGAAGCATATTGGTGCAGTTTTAACTATTACAACCCTAGTGTTCTTTGGTCATGCCCAAAAAGTAAATAAATATGCAGGAATTCTAAAGTTACAAGATTCACTTATCATAACCTATAAACTTGAGTTCAAGGAAAATGACGGTTTAATATTAGGGTTTAGCATTACAGATCAAGGAGGTGAGCATGAAACCAAGTCCTTGATTAAGGGAAGTTACGATAAAAACAAAAAAGTCCTTTCTTTTAAAGAGGTAGATTTAGTTTACACCAAATCTCCAGTTTCATTAGATGCTTATGACTTTTGCAATGTTCATTTTCAGCCCAGTAAATTTAAACTAGGGTCGACCAAACTCTCAGGTAATTTCAAAGGAAAATTTAAGGACGGAACTAATTGTGTTGATGGCGAATTGGCCATGAACTCTATTGAAAAAATAAACAAGCGTGTTAAGAAATTTGAAAAGTTTGTAAAAAAGTCAAATAAAATTGATGATAGCTTAAAGGGTAAATTAAAGGATATTAAGATTGTTGACACTTTAAATTTAAATGTATTGCGAAAAAATCAAATAACTTCAATTCCTACAACTTCAAAATCAGTAAAGTTATTTGTTTATGATGGAGGTCAAATAGATGGAGATGTCATTTCTATTTTAAAGAACGGTAAGACGGTTTTGCGTAAATACATGATAAAAAAAGCCAAACAGGCTATAGAAATACCAATAGACACCAATAGGGTAAGAATAAAGTTGCTTGCTGAATCAGTTGGTAGTATAGGTTCTAATACAGCTATAATAGAGGTGTTGGTTGGAGATGCTACCATTAAAACAATGACAAACCTTAAAAAGGGTGAAACTACAGAAATCGATTTTATCAGAAAACCAGTACAATGAACGCAACGTAATATTTCACAAATTTAGATGACATAGGTCATCTTTTTTGTTTGTTGAAAGTACTTACATTTGTTCAAAACAATTAAACACCAATATTTTGATGAAAAACATATTTCTCTCAGTAGTTTTAGTTTTATCCTTGGTTTCATTATCCCAAGATAAAGGCAATTTTGAACTAGGATTTAATTTAGGTCTTAATCTAGCAACTGTATCTGAATTTGGTGATAATGATGCTGCAGATGTAAATGTGTCCTTTAATATTGCTGGTACTGCGGAATATTATTTCTCAGACCGATGGGGCATAAAAGCAAAATTGATTTTTGACAACAAAGGCTGGTCTGACGGTTTTTTTGATAATTTTGATACTGGTGAGACTTTCAGAACGGACTATAGATTATCTTATGTCACGGTACCAGTAATGGCCAACTGGCATTTTGGCGGTAATAGAAACTGGTATCTAAATTTTGGTGGATATGTGGGCTTTTTGGCCTCAGCAGAGGCAACAGATATTAACACAGACGTTAAAGACGCTTTTAATAGTACGGATTTTGGACTGTCTTATGGTATAGGGTACAAACTGCTATTAAATGATAAAATGACGTTGTTTTTTGAATATGACGAGCAATATGGTCTAGCAGATATTTTTGAAAATAATCTTGGTGACGCGGTAACCAATTCACGTAGCGCGATTAATATAGGGTTGCTTTTTTTGGTGGATTAGCAATTTAAGTTGTTAAAAATTTTCATAAAACACTTTTTTGATATTGAAAAAAGTATTTAGTTTGCGGCATCAATTTAAAAACTTATAATATTATGAAAAAATTATTACTATTATTTGCTGTTTTTGGTGCATTGACCATTAACGCACAAGAAAACGAGAGTGCTGGAGCTACATCTCAAGGTACTTGGTTGGTGGAAATAAACACTGGTTTTGGTGAAGCATCTACGGCTAACACTGGTTTTGCTCTAGCAAGTATTGATGGAAACACAGCTTGGGCAGCAGGTGGTGAAGCAGGATACGCTGTTGCTGATGACTTATTTGTAAAAGCTGGTCTTGGTTACTCAGATACAAATATAGATGGTATTGATGGTACTTTTAACTGGAAATTCGGAGCTAAGTATTATGTAGCTAGTCAATTCCCGGTACAAGTAGATTTAAATGGAGCTTCTGGGAACGATTTTTCTCCATTGTACTTAGGTCTTCAAGCAGGTTATGCTTGGTTTGTGGCTGATAATGTAAGTATTGAGCCTGGAGTTCGTTATGGATTTGGATTAAATGACGATGCTGAATTTGCTACTAATGATTCAGGAGTATTTAGTCTCAATATTGGATTTAATATTTTCTTTAACTAGAATTATATTTTCAGAATAGTAAAAACCGAAGCCATCCGCTTCGGTTTTTTTATGCTCAATATTTAAGTATCTTTACTACTATGAAGAAAGTGATAATCATAAATGGACCCAACTTAAATTTATTAGGTAAGCGTGAACCTGAAATATATGGTAGCCAATCATTTGAAGATTACTTAGGTCATTTAAAAGAAGATTTCAATAGTTTTCAAATTGAGTATTACCAATCCAATATCGAAGGTGAGATTATTGATAAATTGCATGAGGTTGGATTTAGTTATCATGGTATTGTTTTGAATGCTGGCGCGTACACGCATACATCGGTTGGTGTTGGTGATGCTATTAAGGCTATTGAAACACCTGTTGTTGAGGTTCATATTTCAAACACGTTTTCGCGTGAAGCGTTCAGGCATCAATCTTATATTTCTCCCAATGCTAAAGGTGTTATCTTAGGCTTTGGACTTCAAAGCTATGATTTAGCGCTTCAAAGTTTTAACTAAAATTTTCGAATTATGAAACACGTATGGCTTACTATTTTAATCTTTTGCAGTGTTTCATTAACCACAAGCGCGCAAACTGACTTTGGTTTAAAAGGTGGTGCTAGCTTAACTTTTTTTAATCAAAGTGAAGGTGTTTTTGGTGAAAACCCTGATGTTGAAGTTGGTTATTTTGCTGGCGTATTTGTAGACTTTAACATTGATAAAGGGTTTCATATACAACCGGAGTTATTGTATAAAGGCATTGGTGATTTCGAATTCTTAAATCTACCAATCTATTTAAAATATGATGTGGATAATAACTTTCATTTGTTAGCCGGACCAAGTATGAATTATTTTTTCAATTTTTTTAATAACAAATTCAAGGTTAGGGCAGATGTGAGTTTAGCTTACGATATTACAGATGATTTGGATGTCAATTTGAAGTACACTATCGGCTTTGAAGAAATATCACCTAATATTTTATTTGTTGGTTTGGGATATAGACTTTAGTAGACATTTGACAGTAGGCAGTTGACAGTAGGCAGTAGGCAGTATATAGTAAGAAATTGTTGATAATCTAGATTTTCATCATAAAAAATCCGAATATAAATTTTACATTCGGATTTTATAATGTTAAAGTCTTCCCTTTGGGAAGATTCAGATGGGCTTCTACAAATGTATCACTTCGTCATAAGCATCGGCAACAGCTTCCATAACCGCTTCACTCATTGTAGGATGCGGATGCACAGCTTTTAAGACTTCGTGCCCAGTAGTTTCTAATTTTCTTCCTAAAACAGCTTCAGCAATCATATCGGTAACGCCAGCACCAATCATGTGGCAACCCAACCATTCGCCATATTTGGCATCAAAAATTAATTTTACAAAACCATCTTTGTTGCCACCAGCACTTGCTTTTCCAGATGCTGAAAATGGAAACTTACCAACTTTAATATCGTAACCTTGTTCCTTAGCTTGTGCTTCGGTTAGGCCAACGCTGGCAACTTCTGGTGAGCAATAGGTGCAACCAGGAACGTTGCCATAATCCAAAGCTTCAACATGGTGACCCGCAATTTTTTCGACACATAAAATCCCTTCGGCAGAAGCTACGTGTGCTAATGCTTGACCTGGCGTCACATCACCAATGGCGTAGTAACCAGGAATATTGGTTTGGTAGTAATCATTCACAATAATTTTATCTCTATCTACCACAATACCAACATCTTCCAATCCAATATTTTCAATATTCGATTTTATGCCAACTGCTGAAAGTACAATGTCAGCTTCCAAGACTTCTTCGCCTTTTTTGGTTTTTACAGTAGCTTTAACACCATCACCAGTGGTATCAACAGAAGTAACTTCTGCTGATGTCATAATCTTAATACCCGATTTTTTAAAGCTTCGCTCTAATTGTTTCGATACTTCATCATCTTCAACAGGAACTATTTTTGGCATATATTCTACTATAGTCACTTCGGTACCCATTGAGTTGTAGAAATACGCAAACTCCACACCAATAGCGCCAGAACCTACAACTATCATTTTGTTCGGTTGCTTGTCTAAAGTCATGGCTTGTCTGTAGCCAATTACTTTTTCGCCGTCTTGCGGTAAACTTGGCAATTCTCGGCTACGTGCGCCAGTTGCAATTATAATATGGTCAGCCGAATATTCCGTGCCATCAACATCTACTTTTTTGCCTGGTTTCAATTTTCCAAAACCTTCAATAACGTCGATCTTGTTTTTCTTCATTAAAAATTTAACACCATTACTCATGCCATCGGCAACACTGCGACTGCGTTTTACAACTGCATCAAAATCGTGCTCGGCATTTTCTACTTTTAATCCGTAATCTTCGGCATGCTTTAAATATTCAAAAACTTGTGCAGATTTCAAAAGTGCTTTTGTTGGAATGCAACCCCAATTTAAACATACACCACCTAAACTTTCCTTTTCTACAATGGCGGTTTTAAATCCTAATTGAGATGCTCTAATAGCAGTTACATAGCCACCTGGACCACTTCCTAAAACTATAATATCGTACTTACTCATGCGTAATTTTTTATTGAATTTAGAACTGCAAAATTACAAAATCGAAACCGAATATTAAAGGTCATCCGTAAAATGACGTTGCTCTTTTTTTGTTGAAAATTTAGCGTTGTTGTAGTCGGAAGATTTTCCTTTTGAAATAGATAGACTTTCCCAGTCTTTGCCTTTAAGTAATTTTCCAATTAAAACGATTTGACCAATGTGATACGCATAATGCATCAGTTGTCGATTAATAGCTTCGGTAACCGTGTGGCCTTGATTTCGTATGTAAACTATGAGATTTAAATCGGAATTTTTAAGTGGTGCAATGGCTTCAAAAAGGCATGTCCAACCTTTTTTCCAAGCGGATAATAATTCATCTTTAGATTGAAACGTGTCCACAAACTCATCATCTCGGTTTCGCCATTGTTTTTCGCCATCTTCGGTTAAAAAATTGGTCCAACGGCTTAGCATATTACCGGTTATGTGTTTTACAATAATGGCTATGGAATTGGAATCTGCCACAAATGCCTTCTGCAAATCTTCAAAAGAAAGTTGCGCAAAAGTCTTATCGCCTAAACTTTTATAGTATTCAAATTGTTTAATAACACTGGTTAAATAACTATTCATTAATTGAGTTCAAAGTTCAAAGTTTAGGGTTTGAATTTTAAAGTTGTAATTCACCAAATTCCTATTCCGCCGGTACAAACTTCAATGCCACACCATTTATGCAATGGCGTTTTCCGGTAGTTTCTGGTCCATCATTAAAAACATGTCCTAAATGTCCGCCACAAGTGGCGCAGTGTTCTTCGGTACGCGCGTAACCAATTTTATAATCTGTTGAAAAAGCTACATTGCTTTTAATTTCACGATCAAAACTTGGCCAACCAGTACCAGAATCAAACTTGTGTTCGCTTTTAAATAATGGTGTATTGCAACCAGCACAATGATAAACACCATCACCATATTCTTTATTTAATGGTGAAGTAAACGGACGTTCGGTACCAGCTTTTCGGAGCACATAATATTGTTCTGAAGTTAAAATAGATTGCCATTCTTTGTCGGTTTTAGTAACGGCAAAATCTTCCTTTTTGTCCTCATTTTTCTGTGCTGAGCTATTGCAATTAAATAAAAGTGCAAGTATTGATATAATAGCAATGTTTTTCATGGTTTTCATTTTTTAGTAAAGATAAAATTAAGTCTATTTTATTTATAATCTTTAACCTAAACTTAATAGGTTTTTCAATCTAATTTCACGTATCTTTAAGATCATATTTTATTTTCAGTCAGTCATTAACAATCAACAAAGCTTACATTGATGAAGGTATTATTTTTAACTCGAGAATTTCCACCTTACGTTTATGGTGGTGCTGGCGTGCATGTAGAGTATTTAGCTGACGAACTTTCCAGGTTGATGCAGGTTGAGGTAAGAGCGTTTGGCGATCAGAATTCTGATGCCAATAATTTAAGTGTTAAAGGCTATCCGTTTGAAGATGGTGTGTTTAAAAACTCTGATGATAAATTAAAGTCAGTATTCAAAACATTAGCAACAGGTTTGCACATGAATGCGGATGCAGTTGATGCAGATGTAGTGCATTGCCACACATGGTATTCACATTTTGCAGGTATTATGGCAAAATTGTGTTATGGTGTGCCGTTGGTTGTAACTACACATTCGCTTGAGCCATTACGTCCATGGAAACGTGAGCAATTAGGTCGTGGTTATGATGCATCATCATGGGTTGAAAAAACCGCTATTGAAATGGCAGATGCTATTATTGCTGTTTCCGAAGAAACAAAAACAGATGTATTACAACATTTTAATGTTGATGAACATAAAATTGAAGTGGTTTACAATGGCATCAACTTAAAACAATACCAAAAAGTTGAAGCCACTAATGTATTGGAAAAATATGGTATTGATAACACAAAACCATATGTGTTGTTTGTTGGTAGAATAACACGTCAAAAAGGCATTATACATTTGGTAAATGCCATAAAATACATTCATCCTGAAACGCAAGTCGTTTTATGTGCTGGCGCACCAGATACCGATGCTATTGCAAACGAAATGAAAATGGCCGTTGCAGAAGCTTCAAAAACAAGAAACAACATTTTTTGGATAGATGAAATGCTACCCAAAGCTGATGTTATTCAACTCTATTCGCATGCCGATGTGTTTTGTTGCCCATCTATTTACGAACCTTTTGGGATTATTAATATTGAAGCTATGGCTTGCGAAACCGCAGTTGTGGCAAGCGCTGTTGGCGGAATTAAAGAAGTTGTTATCCCAAATGAAACCGGACTTTTAATTCCGTTAAAGCAACAAACCGAAGCACCTTTTGAGCCAGTAGATCCAGATCAATTTTCAAGAGATTTGGCCGAAGGTATCAATACGCTAACCTCAAATAAAGACCTGCGTTACAGTATGGCAAAAAAAGGACGAAAACGTGTTGAAGATCATTTCGACTGGAAAGCCATTGCAAAACAAACACAATCTATATATCAATCTTTAATAGAGTAATTCATGATTAACCAAAAAGTTATTAGCATTATTCTTGGTGGCGGACAAGGTTCACGACTTTACCCATTAACGGAAGAACGCTCAAAACCAGCAGTACCCATAGCAGGTAAGTATCGTTTGGTAGATATCCCAATTTCAAACTGCATCAATTCAGACATAAAACGCATGTATGTCTTAACGCAGTTTAACTCAGCGTCATTAAATCGGCATATAAAAAACACCTACCATTTCAGTTTTTTTAGCTCAGCATTTGTAGACGTGTTGGCCGCAGAGCAAACTATAAAAAGCGACAAATGGTTTCAAGGCACTGCGGATGCCGTACGCCAAAGCATGCATCATGTGCTTAGGCACGACTTTGAGTATGTTCTAATCCTTTCTGGCGATCAATTGTATCAAATGGATTTTAACAAAATGATTGAAGCCCACGAAAAAAGTGGCGCAGAAATATCCATTGCCACACAACCCGTAAATGCTAAAGACGCCACAGCATTTGGGATTTTAAAAACGGACGATAATGATTTTATTTCATCATTTATTGAGAAACCTGACGTATCATTATTGCCAGATTGGTCATCACCGGTTAGTAAAGAGATGGAAAACGAAGGCAGATTGTATTTGGCCTCAATGGGAATTTATGTATTTAATAGGGATTTACTGGTTGAGTTAATGAACGAACCCAATAAAATAGACTTTGGAAAAGAGATAATTCCAGATGCTATAAAAAACCATAAAACGCTAAGTTATCAGTTTGAAGGCTATTGGACAGATATTGGTAATATTGACAGCTTTTTTGAAGCTAACTTAGGCCTAACGGATGAAATTCCAAAATTTAATTTATACGATAATAACCGTCGTATTTATACCAATGCCAGAATATTGCCAACATCAAAAATCTCTGGAACTTTATGCGATAAAACGGTAATTTCCGAAGGTTGCATAATTCATGCGGCCAAAATAGAACGTTCGGTAATTGGCATTAGGTCTCGTATAGGAAAAGAATCTACCGTTATTAATTGTTACATGATGGGTTGTGACCACTATGAATCCCTAGAAGAAGTTGAGCATCAACATATAGATGTTTTAATGGGAATAGGCGAGCGTTGCTTCATCAAAAATGTTATACTGGACAAAAACTGTAGAATAGGCGATGATGTTCGCATAAATGGCGGTAAACACCTTGCTGATGCCGAAACAGATAATTACTTAATTAAAGATGGCATTGTAGTCATTAAAAAAGGTGCCACCATTCCTAGAGGGACAATAATTTAAATGTTTGGCAAATAGTTTTTTTATTGGAAAATTTGTATCCAATGTCTTGATACCGGTTATCATCCCGCAAAATATTTCAACATTCAAACGTTGTAGTATTGAAAAATTACCATATCCATAATTATATGGATTTTATCTCTTCAAATTTTACTAATTTCGAATTGTATAAAGCTAATTAATCATAAAAATGCAAAATCAAAAACGCGTCGTTATCGATCATGTTTCGCCTCAAATCAATGGTGGCGATTTTTTTATTAAGCGTATTGTAAATGAAGTTGTAAACATTGATGCCCATGTACTTGTGGATGGACATGATGTTATTGCGTCTTCGGTTTTATTTAAGCACGAAAAGGCACGTAATTGGAGCGAAACCCGTATGCATCTTGTAAACAATGACGAGTGGAAAGCATCATTTGTAGTTGAAAAACAAGGTTTTTACACCTATAAAATAGAAGCTTGGGTAGATTATGCATTAAACTGGCAACACGGCATAGAACGTAAAATTGATGATGGCCAACATGTAAAATCCGAACTTTTAGAAGGCGTTGAATACTTAAAGCCATTGTTAAAAAAGGCAACAAAAACCGAAAAAGAATACTTGTTGCAACGTATTGAGGATTTTCAAAACGAAAACAATTATGATGTTGCTGTAACAGAAGCTAAAAGCGAAACGCTACATAACATCTTTGTAAAATACCCTCAAAAGCATTTAGCAAATTCCTCAAAAGAATTTCAAATTTATGTAGACAGAAAAAAAGCCTTATTCAGCACGTGGTATGAGTTTTTTCCGCGTTCAGCTTCAGAAATTGAAGGCCAACATGGTACATTTAAAGACTGTGAGCGTTTATTACTGCGTGTTGCCCAAATGGGTTTTGATACCTTGTATTTTCCACCAGTTCATCCAATAGGGTACGTTAACCGAAAAGGTAAAAACAACACAACCGAAGCTTTTGAAGGCGATTCAGGTTCTGCTTGGGGCATTGGCTCGCACGAAGGTGGCCATAAAGATATTCATCCAAAATTGGGAACTATTGAAGATTTTAAAGCCTTAATACAAAGTGCCAAAAACTTAGGCATTGAAGTTGCCATGGATTATGCCTTACAGGCAGCGCCAGATCATCCTTGGGTAAAGGAGCATCCAGACTGGTTTAAATGGCGACCGGACGGAACAGTACAATATGCGGAAAACCCACCAAAAAAGTATCAAGATATTTTACCAATTTATTGGGAAAGTAAAGACTATAAAAACCTTTGGAACGAATGTTTGGATATTTTAATGCATTGGATAGATTGTGGTATTCGTGTGTTCCGCGTTGATAATCCGCATACTAAACCCTATTATTTTTGGAACTGGATTATTGCCGAAGTCAAAAAGAAACATCCAGACGTTTTGTTTTTAGCTGAAGCGTTCACCAAGCCAAAAGTTATGCAACGTTTGGCAAAAGAAGGTTATACACAATCTTACACCTATTTTACATGGCGTACCACCAAGCATGAGTTAATGGAATATATGACCGAGCTTACACAAACCGATCAGCGCGAATATATGCGTCCAAACTTTTGGCCCAATACGCCAGATATAAACCCATATCATTTACAAGGCGCCAACGAAGCAAAATATATGGAACGCTACGTTTTAGCTGGTACTTTGAGCTCCAATATTGGGATTTATGGACCCGTTTTTGAGCAAATGATTAGCGAAGCTATTCCTGGAAAGGAAGAATACTACATGTCCGAAAAGTTTGAAGTAAAGCATTACGATTGGTTTAAAGAAACCAAGATTTCAAAAATAATAACCAAAGTCAACCAAATTAGGCATCAGAATGAAGCGTTGCAACAAACTAACAATATCAAATTTTGCCATATTGAAAATGACAACCTCATAGCCTTTTACAAATGGAATCAAGACAGGTCAAACGAGCTATTAATTATCGTAAGTTTAGATCCGTATTATGCCCAGCAAGGTACGGTTCAATTACCATTGGCAGATTTAGGGGTTCACGAAGGTCATCAAATTACGGTTAACGATTTAGTAACAGGTAGCAGTTACA
Source organism: uncultured Flavobacteriaceae bacterium (assembly GCA_964434705.1). Taxonomy (GTDB): domain Bacteria; phylum Bacteroidota; class Bacteroidia; order Flavobacteriales; family Flavobacteriaceae; genus Winogradskyella. The sequence continues at coordinate 22,905 of CAYSVY010000026.1, read as the reverse complement.
ATTGGCATAGCGAGTGGAATTTTGTAGAGTTGCATCCAAGCTTACCATTTCATATATTTAAAATCAATAAATAGGAAATGTCAAAAAAACAAGCCAAACCAACCAAGTTACAACAGCCACCATTCAATTTTGATGTGCCTTGGGAAGAACTTATGGAAAACCATGATTTTGTTAAAGTGTTCTTGTCTGAGGTTTTGGAAGATTATGTGGTGAAACAACGTTGGTATGGTGGTAAAAGCAGTAAACTTAAGTATATTGAGCTGTCGGAATATTTCAGAATACAAAACAAAGAAGAAGTCTATTACGGCTTAATTTTAGAAGTCAATTTTTACGAAGCCTTTTTCCAACATTACTTTTTGCCAATCGCTTTTGTAACAGACGAAAGTTTTGCCAAAGACGACAGAATTCTTCCAATAAGCATACAAAACCAAGAAGGTTTTATTATTGACGCTATTAACCTCGAAGCCTTTCGTCGAGTGGTTTACCAGCGTATTCGTACTGCAGTACCAAATGATACAACCCGCGTTCAATACTACAAAAGCCATTTGTTTGAAGATGTTGATTATGAGTCTTCACGATTTATGGGCATGGAGCAGAGCAACACCTCAATAATCTATAATGACACTTGTGTTTTAAAGTTTTTTAGGCGCATATATCCAGATCGTAATCCAGATTATGAAATGAGCCGTTTTCTTTCTGAAAAGAAAGATTATAAAAATACACCAGGTTATTTAGGTAGCATTCAAATAAAGGATCATGAAAATGTAAATATCACCATTGGATTAATGCAACAATTGGTACCAAATGATGGTGATGCATGGGATTATATGCTGAAGGAAATCCACAAGGTTTTATGCAATTTAGAGTATAAGGAAATTGATATAAAAACACTTCCAATTGCAGAACGATTTGAGCGTTTGGAAATCCCAGATATATCTCCTCGGATAATAGATTGGGTTGGGCTTAACCTTTTTTTAAAAGTACAGAAATTAGCACAAAGAACAGCAGAAATGCACATTGCATTGGGTTCGGAGTTTGAAGATACCGCATTTACGCCTACGCGTTTTAATGGAGACTATACCGTTTGGCTAAAAAATAGATTATTGTACCAGTTTCAAAATAGATTAAATTCAGTTGAAAATAATTTACATAAACTAGATGGTTTAGCCTTAGAATTAGCAGAAGAATTTCTAGAAAAGAAAAACGAAATCCGTAAACGGTTTGTCAATTTCGACTGGACAAAACTGAAAGGTGAACGATTACGCGTTCATGGTGATTATCATTTAGGACAAGTGTTAGTGAAGGATGACGATTTTTATATTCTCGATTTTGAAGGCGAACCTGAAAGTACAATTAGAGACCGAAAAGTAAAGCAACCACCATTAAAAGACGTTGCAGGATTGTTCCGTTCGTTTCACTATGCTATTTACGCCACTATTTTCAACAATATAGATACTTATAAACACAGCCAAGATCAGCTTTTTGAAGCCGGTGAAATATTATACCGCTACCTTAAAAATGTATTTCTTGGTACTTATATTGAAAAAATAAAAAGCGCGAATATTAATATTGGTTACAAACAAGAACGCATCTTTTTATTAAAATATGCTATGCTTGAAAAAGCCGTTTACGAATTGGGTTACGAGCTAAATTCACGTCCACGTTGGGCTGTAATTCCACTAAAAGGCATATCAAATATTATTAACGATTAATTTTTATGGCAGAAGTAATTGCACACAGTTTATTTACGGATTTTGATATTGATTTATTTAAAGGCGGTAAACATTACCGATTATACGAAAAGTTTGGGTCGCACATCACTAAGCTAAATGGAGTAGAAGGTACCTATTTTGCCGTATGGGCACCAAGTGCCAAAGCCGTTTCTGTCATTGGAGATTTTAATTTTTGGATTGAAGGTGACCATCAGCTAAACGTACGTTGGGATAGCAGTGGCATTTGGGAAGGTTTTATTCCTGGGGTTGGAAAAGGAAGCAAATACAAATACAAAATACAGAGCCACAATAACGATATAAAGACTGAAAAAGCAGATCCCTATGCACGAAGATGTGAGCATCCACCAAATACAGCAAGTATCGTTTGGGACGATAGTTACAAGTGGGAAGACAAAAATTGGATGCAAAAACGAAAAGCGCATAATGCCATAGATGCACCATTTTCAGTTTACGAAGTACATTTAGGTTCTTGGAAAAAACAAATTGAAGAAAACAGGTTTTTATCTTATGAAGAATTAGCTGAAGATTTAGTGGCTTATGTAAAGGACATGAATTTTACACATGTTGAGTTAATGCCAGTAATGGAATATCCGTATGATCCGTCTTGGGGCTATCAATTAACAGGTTATTTTGCACCAACATCGCGCTTTGGCTATCCCGAAGAGTTCAAGCTATTGGTCGATAAATTACACCAAAACGATATTGGAATTATCTTGGATTGGGTGCCATCGCACTTCCCAGAAGACGCGCACGGCTTAGGATTTTTTGATGGGTCGCATTTATATGAGCATCCAGATAAGCGCAAAGGCTATCATCCCGATTGGAAGAGTCTAATTTTCAATTATGGACGAAATGAAGTTAAATCTTTCTTAATCAGTAATGCTATTTTCTGGTTAGATCAATACCATGCCGATGGTTTACGCGTAGATGCTGTGGCGTCGATGTTATTTTTAGATTACAGTAGAGAAGATGGCGAATGGGAACCCAATATATTTGGCGGTCGCGAAAATTTAGAAGCCATTTCTTTTATGCGCGAAATGAATGAAGCGGTATATGCCAGCTTTCCAGATGTGCAAACCATTGCGGAAGAATCCACATCATTCCCAATGGTATCTAAACCAACATATCTTGGTGGCTTGGATGCACGATACGCTTCAATATTTTGCCAAAGAACCCATTTACCGTAAGCATCACCAAAACGATTTAACCTTTAGCATGACCTATGCATTTACTGAAAATTTTATGTTGCCACTAAGTCATGATGAAGTGGTTTATGGTAAGCACTCAATTTTAGGGCGAATGCCTGGCGATGAGTGGCAACGCTTTGCGAATTTGCGATTGCTGTACTCATATATGTTTACACATCCAGGAACAAATTTATTGTTTCAAGGTGCGGAATTTGGTCAAAGCGAAGAATGGAATTTTCAACAAAGTTTAGATTGGCATTTATTAGAATACAAGCCACACAGCGGTGTTCAAAATTTAATCAAAGATTTAAATGCCTTATACAAATCTGAACCGGCATTGTACGAAAAGCAATTCTCAGCCGACGGTTTTGAATGGATAGATTATAACGACGCCGAAAACTCTGTGTTGGTATATATTAGAAAAGGAAACGACTCTAAAAACGATTTGGTTATTGCTTGCAACATGACACCAATTCCTAGAGAAAATTACAAAATGGGCGTACCAAGACCTGGAAAACTTAAAGAAATATTCAATAGCGATTTAAAAAAATATTTCGGTTCAGGAGAATTCAAAAATAGAATTCAAAAAACAGATGCCGAGCCATGGCAGTTTAGGGACAATTCTGTCGATATCAATATACCGCCATTAGGCATGGTGGTTTTTAAGTATTCAGGTTAATATAAAAGTCATTTTCTTTAGTACTAGCGCTTTCATTTCTACTTTTTTAAATGCGAAATCGTTGTAGTTAGTAATAATTAATAATTACGGTTGGTATAACTTTTTAGTCTTCTAAAATTTCCGTTTTTTTACGTGTTTTTTTGAAAAAGCTGTTATGATTGTAAATACTGACCTCGAACATAAAGGAAACCAGTTTCCATCTAAAGTTATCAACTTTAAAAAAGACGTTGATACACTGTTTTTTTATACCAATAATGATGTAATTCTTCAGCTTACAGTGGTTAGGGATAGCGTTTTGCGTTTTCGCTATACAACCGTTGGGACTTTTGAAAACGACTTCTCTTATGCAATAACAAAATATGCAAGCACAGGTTATAACAAATTAGAGATTGAAGATAAAAGTGAAAAGTATGTCATCACTACTTCAAAACTAGTTTGTGAAATTTCAAAGGAAAGCCTGCGCGTGTCCATATATGATGCTAAGGACAACACTTTGGTAAATCAGGACGAAATTGGTTTTCATTGGGAAGAAAGCTATAAATATGGTGGTAATATTGTAAAAATGAGTAAAGTCTCTCATGATGGTGAAAGCTATTATGGGCTAGGCGATAAGCCAAATCATTTAAATTTAAAGGGAAAACGTTATACCAATTGGGTAACCGACAGTTACGCCTACGGTAAAGATACAGATCCTATTTATAAAGCTATTCCATTTTACACGGGTCTGCACCACAACAAAGCTTACGGTATTTTCTTTGACAATAGCTTTCAATCTTCATTCGATTTTTCACATGAAAGACGAAATGTTACTAGTTTTTGGGCGCAAGGTGGTGAAATGAATTATTATTTCATTTACGGGCCAAAAATGAATGATGTGGTAGAAAGTTATACAGATTTAACAGGAAAACCACACCAGTTGCCACCAATGTGGGCATTGGGTTTTCATCAATGTAAATGGAGCTACTACCCAGAAAGTAAAGTAAAGGAAGTCACTGCTAAGTTTAGGGAGTTGCAGATACCTTGTGATGCCATTTATTTGGATATTGATTACATGGACGGATTTCGTTGTTTTACATGGGATAAAAACCATTTTCCAGATCCTAAGCGCATGGTCAAAGAATTAGCTGATGATGGCTTTAAGACCGTAGCAATTATTGATCCTGGAATTAAAATTGATAAAGACTATTCGGTTTTTAAAGAAGGTTTAGAAAACGATTATTTCTGTAAGCGCGCAGATGGACCTTATATGAAAGGTAAAGTCTGGCCAGGCGAATGTTACTTCCCAGATTTTACAAACCCGGAAGTACGAGACTGGTGGTCTGGTTTATTTAAGGAACTCATAGAAGATATCGGTGTCAAAGGTGTTTGGAATGATATGAATGAGCCTGCTGTAATGGAAGTGCCAAACAAAACATTTCCGGATGATGTGCGCCATAATTATGACGGCAATCACTGTAGCCATAGAAAGGCGCATAATGTTTACGGCATGCAAATGGCGCGCGCCACTTATCATGGTTTAAAGAAGTTCAGATATCCAAAACGTCCTTTTGTTATAACACGCGCTGCCTATTCTGGTACACAGCGCTACACATCTACTTGGACAGGCGATAATGTGGCCACTTGGGAACATTTATGGATAGCTAACATACAAGCACAACGCATGGCCATGTCTGGTTTTGGATTTGCTGGTAGTGATATTGGCGGATTTGCAGAACAACCACAAGGCGAATTGTTTGCCCGTTGGATACAGCTTGGAGTATTCCATCCATTTTTCAGGGTGCATTCTTCAGGAGATCATGGCGATCAGGAGCCATGGACTTTTGATGAAGATGTAACCAGCATCGTAAAAAAGTTTATTGAAATACGCTATCAGTTACTACCTTATCTCTATACGGCTTTTTGGAACTACGTTGACCATGGTACGCCATTGTTAAAATCTTTGGTGCTTTATGATCAGGAAGATGTTCAGACCCATTACCGAAATGATGAGTTCGTTTTCGGCGAACATATTTTAGCTTGCCCAGTTTTAGAGCCAAATGCCCAAGGTCGCCGCATGTACGTACCACGAGGAAATTGGTACAACTATTGGACTGATGAAATAGTAAAAGGAGGCAAGGAAATGTGGGTTGATGCCGATATAGATAGCATGCCAATTTTTGTAAAAGAAGGTGCAATTATTCCAAAATATCCTATTCAACAATATGTTGGAGAAAAGGAAATTAAAGAAATAAGACTTGATGTTTACTATAAAGAGGGAAAAGAATATAGTGAGCTATTTAGTGATGCTAATGATGGCTATGATTACACAAAAGGCCGTTACAGTCTAAGAAATTTTAAATTAACAGGAAGACCAAAAGAACTTATCATTAATCAGCATAAAGAAGGCAAGTTTATCACTGATTACGATACTTTTAAAATTTGTTTTCATGGTTTGCCTTTTAAAATAACTGAGATACAAGTTGATAATCAAACTATAGCATTGGATCATTTAAAAGTTAATGGCACACAATCTATGGTAGTAGATAAAAACTTTTCAGAGCTACATTTGATTTCAAAATAATTAGGTGACTTTAAATTAAAATTTGTGTCAAAATTGTATAATGATATTTTGTACCTTTATTACAACTTTTAACCCATTAACATCATGACATATAAAAAGTTAACCTCGTTTTTAGTAATCATAATCGTAGTAGTTTCTTGTGCGGTTAACCCGTTTACAGGTAAAAAAACCATGGCATTTGTTTCTAATGCACAATTATTTCCGCAATCTTTTGCCCAATACAACCAAGTATTAGGAGAAAATAAAGTAGTTACAGGAACCCAAGATGCCGAAATGATCAATAGGGTTGGGCAACGTATAGCGGTTGCTGCAGAACGATGGTTAAATGCCAATGGACACCAAGGGTATTTAAGCGATTATAAATGGGAGTATAAGTTAATAGAATCTGAACAAGTTAATGCTTGGTGTATGCCTGGCGGAAAAATAGCTTTTTATACAGGTATTTTACCAATTGCGGCCAATGAAACTGGTGTTGCTGCAATTATGGGGCATGAAGTTGCTCATGCATTAGCAAACCATGGTCAGCAACGTATGAGTGCGGCATATTTGCAACAAGGTTTGGCGCTAGCAGGGAATATCGCTTTATCAAGCGATCAAAGAGCACTTAATATTTTCAACCAGTCTTATGGTATTGGATCACAAGTGTTAGGTATGCTACCTTTCAGCCGTTCTCATGAAACCCAAGCAGACGAAATAGGATTGCGATTAATGGCACTTGCTGGTTATAATCCAGACGAGGCGGCAGAACTATGGAAACGCATGAAAGCTAATAGTGGTGGACAAGCACCACCAGAATTTATGAGTACTCATCCAAGTAATGATACGCGTATAGCCAACCTTAAAAAATGGGCTCCTGAAGCAAAAGCAGAAGCAGCCAAGTTTGGAGTTACAGAATTTAGGCCAGTAAATTAGCAGTTCAATAATATTTGATTACTTTAGAAGCTACTCAATTTGAGTAGCTTTTTTTGTTTATGCGTATGGAAAAATTACTTAAAGGAAATAATAAATTAATCAATGCTTGGGCATTTTACGATTGGGCAAATTCAGTATATTCTTTAGTGATAAGTACTGCTGTATTTCCTATTTATTACGACGGTATGACCTCTGTAATGGAAAACAGTGCTGGCAAGATTGAATTTTTAGGAACGGAATGGAACTCAACCACATTGCTTAATTACACCATTGGTTTCTATATGTTGGTTGTAGCGTGTATTTCTCCAATTTTATCGGGTATAGCGGATTATACGGGCAATAAACTCAAGTTTCTAAAAATCTTTTGTCTCATAGGTTCTGTATCCGTAATGTGTCTGTTCTTTTTTAAAGATCAACAAACCTTATGGGTTGGTATCCTATGCACAATTACTGCTGGAATAGGTTTTTGGGGAAGTATAGTTTTTTATAATGCCTATTTGCCCGAAGTTGCGCATCCAGAACAACAAGACAATGTAAGTGCAAAAGGTTTTAGTTATGGATATATAGGTTCTGTGTTATTGCTTTGTATCTGTTTGTTTCTCATTGAAGGTCACGGATTTTTTGGACTGGAAAAAGTATTGGCTACGCGTTTGTCATTTATTTTAGTTGGTATTTGGTGGTTGGGTTTTGCACAGATTACATACAGAAAATTATCAAGGTTAACCCAATCAATGACCGAAAAGCCAGCTCAAACCAATATTTTTTGGAACGGTTTTAAAGAACTAAAAAATGTATCAAAAGAGTTAGTTGACTATCCACAATTACGTACGTTTTTAGTATCATTTTTTTGTTTTAGTGTTGGCGCTCAGACTATAATATACATGGCAGGAATATTTGGGAGTAAAGAGCTTGGGTTGCCAACATTGAATTTAATTTTAACCATTTTGTTTGTGCAATTGGTTGCAGTTGTTGGAGCCTTTTTGTTTTCAAGATTGTCCAATAGAATTGGTAATATTTCAACATTGAAAATTACGATTATAATATGGTGCTTGGTTTGCTTTATGGCGTTTATGATAGACAAATCCCAAGCGCATGTAGACATCTATTTTTACGCACTTGGAATTCTATTAGGTTTTGTACTTGGAGCTATTCAATCTATTTCACGCTCAACATACTCAAAACTGTTACCTGAGACTGAAGATACTGCCACCTATTTTAGTTTTTATGACGTTACCGAAAAAATTGCGATCGTTTTTGGTATGGTCACATTTGGTGTACTGATATCCATAACTGGTTCAATGCAATGGTCCGTATTGTCCTTAGGTATATTCTTTTTGATTGCATTTGTTGTTTTAACAACAATCAAAAAGACTAAATATGTAAAATAAACCTTATGTTTGTTTTTAAATAATTTTATCAAATCATGAGAAAGATTTTAGGCCTAATATGTTTGTTTACATTGTTAACAGCATTTACGTGCGAAAATGAACCCTTAGAAGGAGAATTTGTTGTAGAAGCCCCGACGATACCTACAAACCCGTCAGATCAAAACTGTCAAGATGCTACATTAGCGGTTGCAGAGGCGGCTTTGGAGTTTCTTGGTGCAGAGGACTCAGACTACTCTTCTATATGTAATAGTTATAGAAATGCACTTCAAGCGCAAATTTCGGCTTGTGGTGATCCACAAGGTACGCTACAAGCTGTTGTTGATGGTCTTGGAGATTGCACGCTAGATACTTCAGATCCTTGCGAAGATGCCAATACAGCATTAACTTCTGCTCAGCAAGCATTTAACGATGCCACAGATGAAAATTACACAGATTTATGCTCGGCTTACATAGATGCGCTTGAGCTTGCTATATCAGAATGTGGAGACGGTGACGGTAGCTTGCAACAGATTATTGATGATCTTGGAGACTGTGAGCCACCTTCAGATAATAGTGCGATGGGTACAATAGAAGTCACTGCTGGAACAGCAACTTATGTATTTGATGAAGTAACTTATGAAATTGACGGTACAACAATAAAAATTACAGGCCAAACTTCTACCACAGATGATTATATGGTTTACTTTGAAGTTGAAGAGGATGAAACGGGTAACGATATTATCAATGGTACTTTTGTAATATCATTTTTATCTGACTTTTTTCCGGTTGAGGTTGGCTTTGGAAATTTTGTATCTAATATATTTACCAATTCTGGAGGTTTATTACAAGGAACATTTAGCGGCTTGGTGCGTAATGCAGATAATGCCGATCTAAACCTTACATCTGGCAGTATAGATTTAGAATTTTAGACAGAATCACGTACATAAAAAAGCCCAAAGTCAATTAAGACTTTGGGCTTTTTTATTGTCGATTAGAAACCTAATTTACTTGAGTTAGAAATAATTTTAGCTTAATACTCTAATAATTAGTAATTTGTCATGTCGACAGAATGAGGCACGAATGACGACACATCTCTATATGATGAGATGTCTCCTCGTTCCTCGTTCGAAATGACAACATCACTCTGTAATAACTATAATCATCTTATTTATTGACATTAATATTACGAACTCACGTTAATTAGTTCTCTATAGATCCAGATCCTGATACTTTAGTATCTTCTGTTGTTGGGTTTCCTCTATATTCAATATCTCCTGAACCGGCAACTCTAGCTTTAAATTCCCCAGAAACATTAACGCCAATATCACCAGAGCCAGCTACTGCGGCATCAACGTTTATGGCATCTAACTTAAAACCGTGGAAATCACCGGAGCCAGCAACGCGTGCTTTTAGGTTAGTTGTTTTTCCTTTTAGTGTTAGGTCACCAGATCCTGACACGCTACCACTTGCCGAGTCCGTATCGATATTTAATATGATGTCACCAGAACCAGCTAAAGATGCAGAGAGTTTATCAGACTCTATTACGCCATCATTCCAAACATCACCAGAGCCAGATAGCGTTACCTTGTCAATTGTTTCGTAAGGTACATTGATTAATATACCATTGTTTTTTGTGGGCCTTAGATTTTTTCCTTTTTGGACTTTTACAATTAAATCTCCATCTTTTATTTCAGTAACGATGTATTCTAAAAGATTTGATTCGCCTTTAATGGTAATTTTGCCTTCTGCTCCAGGGACTAATTTAAAGTCCATAAAGCCCGCACAACGTACGCCGTCATATTCACCTGTAGTTCTTGTAATTGTGGTAACGTTGCCATTACCTTTAACGCCTTTGTTGCCCCACCATTGCGCCTGGCATATTGTTGCAGTGGATAAAAAAGTGAGTAACAGTAGTGATTTTAGTGTTTTCATAATTTCGTTTATTCGTTAACAGTTAACAGATTGTTTATTGTTTTTTAAAGGATACGCTTCCGTATTCAGAATTGATATAAATTTTATTACCAGAGTTTGCATTGCCGTAATAGCCTGAATAGTATTTTTCAGAAGACTTTATGCGCTTTTTGATAAAGTTAAAATCATCGGTATTTCTAAGCGACCCATATTCCATATTGAATTCGAAATTGAAATTGTAACCTGGTTCGTAACCAATGGATATGCCTGCATAGTCCGATTGTATTTCAATGTTTCCTGCATTGGCACTCATCTTATCGATTTTAATTGACCCATAATCAGCCTTAATGGAAACATTTTTATAAACATCACCCAACCTAAGGCTTAGATAATCGCCATTGCCTTCAACACTATTTGCTTTTTCAATAGTTAATGCATTGTAATCACAGTTGTAAACTATGTTTTCTACTACTTCAATATTTGATTTTGTATAATCTGCATTAAGCTGAATATTTTTGGCTTTTGATACAGTGAAACTGCTATAATCCGCATTGATTTTTCCAGAGTTTATGTATTCAAAATAACAACCTCTACTGTAATCAAAACTGATGCTGTTGTTTTCTGCCATTAGCTCTTTAGTGGTTATTTTACCATAGTCGCAATTAAGTGTGGCTTGGCCTTCTATTTTATCTAATGTAATATAGCCATAGTCATTACTTATATTCACGTTATTGGTCATTGGCATTTTCACAACGTAATTGATCTCTAGCTTTAAGTTCATTTTTTTGCCCCAATTCCACCAATTGCTTTTGTTTTTACCAATTATTGTTTTTGCAGAAACCATGTCGTTTGTGGCATTGAATTCAACGTCAATCCTATCAAAGCGATCTTCAACCTTGTCTTCGTTATTGCCAGATACCCTAATAATTATATCAAAATCTATGGTGTTTTTTTCCCATGTAATGACATCAACATTGCCATAGGTATTATCGATTTTTAGAGTAGCGTTTGGGCTTACGGAAAAAGATTTTTCAATGGTGCGTTCCTTTTCGTTTTTCTTTAGGTAAGTATCATCCAAACTTGTTGTAGCAAGTGCAATACCTGGTAGTAGCAATAAGGCAATTAGTAGTTTAAAGTGTATTTTCTGTTTCATTTGTTTTGGTTTTAAGTTCTTTTAAATCATCGATTTTGTCAAGTACGTTTGTTAGTACGTCTATTCTGTTTTGAAAATTGGATATCATAGCATAAACAACACGTTTGTCATTACCACTTTCTGTTAAGTCAATTTCCAATTGTTGGTAATCTTTTTCTAAAGTTTTTAACTGGCGCATTGCATCGTAAATAATAGCTTCGGTAAGTGGCGATTTTTCTTTGTCCAATTGTTTTAATTCTTCCGTTATGGTTGAGGTGAAAAAATCTTCGGTTTTACCAAGCTCTGGAGATACAGCTGCAAGTCCTTTTAATTTGTCCTGTGTGTTTATGCTTCCAACTATTGTTAGACAAATCAACACAACCGATGCTACTGCAACTAATGGTTTCCACCACTTTCTTGTTGTTGTTTTTGGAGCCAAAGTTATTTGGTCCTTATTCATCTTAGCAATAAACCTAGCTTTGTGACCATCATTTGGTACGTTTACATCAAAGTCGCCATTTAGGTTTTCAAATAATTTATCAATGTTGTCTTTTTCCATCATTATTGGATTTTACTGTGCTAAAACATTCAGTTTTTGTCTTAAGCTTTCTTTTGCTCTTGATATCATGGTTCTGCAATTGGCATAAGAAATATTCATGATTTCTGAAATTTCTTCATAATCATAACCTTCAATTAAATGTAGCGTTAACCCCAAATTATAATTTGGTTTTAGCTGGTTCATTTGGGCAATGATTTCTTTTGCCTTTACATTTGTTAGGTCTTCGGTATCCAAACCATTAGGTTCATTGGATACTTTATAAATAACATCATCAAGCGCAATAGTTTTTGTTTTTGCTTTTTTATTGTAATCTGCAATACTATTATTAACTACTATACGTTTTAACCACGCCCCAAACATATTGGTGTCCTTTAGCGAGCTAAGTTTTGTAAATGCAGTTAAAAATGATTCTTGCATTACATCTTCTGCTTTATAGGCATCTTTTACAATACGAAAAGCAGTGTTGTACATGGCCTTGTAATACCGGTTATAGACCTCTAACTGTGCACGTTGGCTACCAGAACTACAAAGCGTTAGTAACTGTTCTATATTTTGATTGGTTGATTGCAAAAAACTAAAGCTTTGTTATATAGAGGTATTGGTTTTTGAAGTGTTACAGTTTCGGAAAAAAAAGTTTTCAAAATTTTAATTGTTATGGCACAAGAATTGAATTTTACTTGAAAGAATATTTATTAGTAATCATGTAAATATCTGATTATCAATATAAATATAATTGTATTAAACATCTAAAAAGATACCATTCTTATTTTAATAGTGACAGAATGGCTTAATATAAATTATGGGAAGACATAAATTTTTAGGGCTTGACAGTTTGTCATTTCAGGATTTTGATGAAAATTCAGAACTAATTCCGTTAATGACACCAGAAGATGAGGAGATTATAAATAATGAATCCCTGCCGGAATCCTTACCAATATTACCATTGCGTAACACAGTGTTATTTCCGGGTGTCGTGATTCCAATTACAGCTGGACGTGATACCTCCATAAAGCTAATAAATGACGCCAATAAAGGCGGCAAAGTCATAGGCGTTGTAGCGCAAAAGGACGAATCTGTTGAGAAGCCAAGCGAAAAGGATATTTACAAAACAGGCACTGTAGCCAGAATATTGAAAGTCTTAAAAATGCCGGATGGCAATACTACTGTAATTATTCAGGGGAAAAAACGTTTTCAAATTAATAAAATTGTCTCCGAAAGCCCTTATTTAACCGCATCAATTTCGGACCTGCCCGAGGCAAAACCTGCAAAAGACAACGAAGAGTTTAAAGCTATAATCGAATCCATAAAGGACTTATCATTAGAAATTATTAAGGAAAGTCCAAATATTCCATCAGAAGCCAGTTTTGCTATAAAGAATATTGAAAGCAACTCGTTTTTGGTAAACTTTGTGTCCTCCAATATGAACCTAAAAGTAGGAGAGAAGCAGGAACTTTTAACAATAAATGACCTTAAAGAGCGCGCCCTTTCTACTTTGAAATACATGAATATCGAATACCAAAAAATGGAATTGAAAAACGATATTCAGAATAAGGTTCAAAGCGATATGAACCAGCAACAGCGCGAGTATTTTTTACATCAACAGATGAAAACCATTCAAGAAGAGCTTGGTGGAGTATCTTCCGGTGAAGAAATCGATGAAATGCGCGAACGCGCCAAAGCCAAAAAATGGGATGATAAAGTAAAAACGCATTTTGACAAGGAATTGGCCAAGATGCAACGTATGAACCCACAGGTGGCAGAATACTCCATACAACGTAATTATTTGGATTTGTTTTTGGATTTACCATGGAATGAATTTAGCGATGATAAGTTTGATTTAAAGCGCGCCATGAAAATATTGGATCGTGACCATTTTGGTTTAGACGATGTAAAAAAGCGTATTATTGAATATCTGGCAGTTTTAAAATTACGCAACGATATGAAATCGCCAATTTTGTGTTTGTATGGACCACCAGGTGTTGGTAAAACATCTTTAGGGAAATCCATTGCAGAAGCTTTAGGACGCGAATATGTACGAATGTCTTTAGGTGGTTTACGTGACGAAGCAGAAATACGCGGTCACCGTAAAACATACATCGGAGCCATGCCTGGTCGTATAATCCAAAGTTTGAAAAAAGCCGGAACATCAAACCCTGTTTTTGTACTGGACGAAATTGATAAGCTATCTGCTGGCCATCAGGGCGATCCATCTTCGGCGATGTTAGAGGTTTTAGATCCGGAGCAGAATAATGAATTTTATGATAATTTCCTTGAAATGGGCTATGACCTTTCCAAGGTCATGTTCATTGCAACATCAAATAGCTTAAACACCATTCAACCAGCATTGCGCGACCGTATGGAAATCATCAATGTTACTGGTTACACCATTGAAGAAAAAGTTGAGATTGCCAAGCGCCATTTGTTGCCAAAGCAATTGAAAGAGCATGGTTTGGATAATTCATCTTTAAAAATAGGGAAACCACAACTTGAGAAAATTGTTGAAGGCTACACGCGTGAGTCTGGTGTTAGGGGACTTGAAAAACAAATTGCAAAAATGGTACGTTATGCGGCCAAAAACATAGCAATGGATGAAGCCTACAATATAAAAGTTTCAAACGAAGATGTTATTGAAGTTTTGGGAAGCCCACGTTTGGAGCGTGACAAATATGAAAACAATAATGTTGCTGGCGTAGTTACAGGATTGGCTTGGACACGTGTTGGTGGCGATATATTGTTTATTGAGTCCATTTTATCAAAAGGAAAAGGTGCCATGTCCATTACGGGCAATTTGGGTAAAGTCATGAAAGAGTCTGCAACTATAGCCATGGAATACATAAAGGCAAATGCAGATGAGTTTGGGATCAATAGTGAAGTTTTTGATAAATACAACGTCCACATTCATGTACCCGAAGGTGCAACACCAAAAGATGGCCCAAGTGCTGGTGTGACAATGCTCACCTCTTTGGTATCATTATTCACGCAACGGAAAGTGAAAAAAAGTATTGCTATGACTGGTGAAATTACCTTGCGTGGCAAAGTGCTTCCTGTTGGAGGCATTAAAGAAAAAATCCTTGCGGCTAAAAGAGCAAAAATAAAGGAAATTCTACTTTGTGCAGACAACAAGCGCGACATTGATGAAATTAAACCAGAATATCTAAAAGGCCTTAAATTTCATTATGTGAAAGAAATGAAAGAAGTACTGGATATTGCATTGACTAAACAGAAGGTTAAAGATGCTAAACAGCTTTAGTGCTATTATAGTTGTCATTTGCTTTTGTCTCGGTTTTTATTCGAATGCCCAAAAACCGACCTACAAGGATACCATAATATCTGGTCTAAAAGCAAAAATTCATATGGAAACTGGCGCTGTTAGGTTCGTTGCAGATAGTTCCGAACCCAATAAGCCAAAAACTGCTTTTGTTCCAAAAACAAAAGAAGTAGCTGCTTCAAGCTCAGATTTTTATAAAGTAAAAGAAGGCGATAGTTTTATTGATATCGCCTACCGTTTTAAAATTTCGGCCTTACAATTAAAAAAAGGCAATAAGCTTGATAATTTTAATATTAAGCGAGGACAAATGCTTCGTGTTAAAAACTTTGATGTTAATTCAGATGAGAATCCATCAATGCAAGAGATTAAACAGAGCGTGCATATTGTTGCCAAAGGTGAGACCTTATACCGTATTGCAACCAACAATGGTATGTCCGTAAAGGCGCTTATGGAGCTTAATAACTTAACAACGACGACCATCAAAGTTGGACAAGTATTGCAGTTAAAAAAATAAACCGAATAGAAACCCGTTCTTAAATAGATTTAGTTATTTTGCACATCTATGGCAAAGCCAATTACGAGTCTATTTCTATTATTAATTTCACTACCTGTTTTAGCACAACTCGGTGGAGAATCTACATATCAGTTTTTAAATCTCGTGTCATCACCGAGACAAGCGGCCTTAGGAGGTAAGATAATAACCAATTTTGACCACGATGTTTCTGAAGGTTTGTTCAATCCAGCGTCCATAAATAGTGAAATGCACAATCAGTTGGCATTAAACTACTCAAGCTATTTAGGCGGTATCAATTACGGTACCGCAGCCTATGCCTATACCTGGGATCGTCGTTTACAAACCTTTCACTTTGGTGTAAACTATATAAACTATGGAGATTTTGATGGCTATGATTTAAATGGTATTTCAACAGGTACATTCACGGGAAATGAAGTGGCTATTTCTGCAGGTTATAATTATAATATTCCGTTTACTAATTTTTATGTTGGTGCAAATGTAAAAGTAATTACTTCAAGTTTAGAACAATATAATTCCTTAGGTGGCGCAGTAGATTTGGGAGTAATGTATATCAATGAGAAACTTGATTTTCATGCGGCACTTACGGTAAGAAATCTTGGTACGCAATTTACAACCTATGCCGGACAGAATGAACCCTTGCCATTAGAGGTGAATTTTGGCTTGTCCCAAACCTTGCAACATGTGCCTTTGCGCTGGCACGTGACGATGGAAAATTTACAACAATGGCCGATTGGGGTATCAAATCCAGCGAGGTCCACAACAGATTTAAACGGAAACCAAACCGAAGAAGAAGTAAGCTTTTTTAATAACGCCTTACGCCACTTAATTCTTGGTGCTGAGCTTTGGCCAGACAAAGGCTTTAATGTTAGAGTAGGATATAATTTTAGACGTGCGGAAGAGTTGCGCATTGAAGACCAACGAAACTTTTCAGGCCTGTCATTTGGAATTGGGCTAAAAGTCAACAGAATGCGCTTTAGCTACACACATGCACGCTACACAAGTGCGGCCAACACCAGTTTTTTTGGATTACAAATCGATTTGCAGTAATGGATAGGTTAATTATTGCCATTGACGGTTTTTCTTCCACAGGAAAAAGTACGGTTGCAAAATTACTAGCAAAAGACCTTGGGTACATTTATGTTGACTCTGGTGCCATGTACAGAGCTGTTACCTTGTTTGCCCTTGATAATTCGTATATAAGTGAATCAGATTTCCAGAAAGAAAAACTAATTCAACAACTTAAAAATCTTGATATTACTTTCAAATTTAATCCCAAATTGGGGTTTGCGGAAGTTTATCTTAATGGCAGAAATGTAGAGTCCCAAATACGAACCTTGCTTGTATCTAGGTTTGTTAGTAAAGTTGCCGAAGTTTCCGAAGTGCGAAAAAAACTAGTAGAACAACAAAAAAAAATGGGACAACACAAAGGTGTTGTTATGGATGGCAGGGACATTGGTACTGTGGTATTCCCAAATGCCGACATCAAAATATTCATGACTGCCTCTGCAGAAACTAGAGCGAAAAGGCGCTATAAAGAATTGTTAGAACGAGGCCATAATTTAAGTTATGAGGATGTTCTAGAAAATGTGTTGAGTCGCGATCATATTGATTCAGCCAGAACAGATTCTCCATTAACAAAGGCAAAAGATGCCATTGCATTTGACAATTCAAGTATGACCATAAACGAACAACTTGAAGAAATAAAGAAGTTGGTTGACGTTCGATTAAAAGCATAAAAAAAACCGCCATTTGGCGGTTTTAATTTTCTTATAAGTTTGGAATTACCAATTCTTGATCTGGATGAATCACATCCGGATTTTTCAAAATATTGGTATTAGCCGCAAAAATTTCTTTGTACTTCATCGCATCACCATAATAATGCTTAGCAATTTTACCTAAAGTTTCACCAGAAGAAACGGTATGTCTTGCATAAACAGATTCATCTTCAACTTTAATATCAGCCATAATGTCCGTTGGGTTATCACCGCCAACTTCTTTGATTTTATCCCAAATAAGGTTTTTTTCATAAGGTGTAGCTGCAGTTCCCCATACTTTTAATTTGTCAGCGCCTTCTTCAACTTTTCCGTCTTTAATATTTAATTGTTCTCCTAAGTCTAATACAGCTTGGTATTTTGCTTTGTACATAATTTTAAATTGTTTTAGTTATTATAATTGTAAAGATATCAATTTTCAACAAAGTGTTAATGAATAAAATAGATATCATTTTTAAGACACAACAAAACTAAAATAGTCACAATTTTAAAAAAGACATGACTTGGTGGTTTTTTTACTAAATTTACAAGTAATCAAGCTAAATTAATCTATATGAGAAAACTATTTTTATTATTGTTGTCAGTTGTGCTGATTACTGCATGTAACAGTGATGATGATGGAAATAACGGTGAAATTATTGTAGAACAGAATTTTTCGGCAGACGTTGATGCTATTATTGCATTGCCTCCAGGATCCGATATTTCATTTCTTGTCAACTTTGGGCAACCTGCAGGGCAATCTGCAGCAGAGGCAGAAACAGAAGTTGAGCTAAATAACACACTTGAAATTGGACGGCCAACAGGTCTGCAAAATGACGATATTTTTGTCTATAACGACATTGTTTTTAGAGATGAAAACGGTGAGATTATTCCACCTACTGGTCTTGACGGCCTCATTATTGACGGTAAGTTAGAATTTGTAGTCCCTCAAGTCATTTTAGATGTACTTCCAAATACAACAGCTACAGTATATTACAGTGCCAATTATACAGACTTCGCCTTAAAGGTCATTGATGCAGAAGATGATATAGATACCATTTTAAAATATGACATTGAATGTTCCATAGAGCGAGGTGGACAAGTATTTGGTCCTTATTTTATAGATCCAAAAATTAGGGTAAAATCTAGAGGTACAAGTTCTAATTAGTGGTTAAATTATTAAAAAACATTCTTGAATTTAAGACCAAACAAAATATATACCTATAAAAAAGCCTATGTTTTAGTAGGTTTTTTTATGCTATTTCCGTTTTTGTTTTTTTCTCAAAACCAATCTAAAAGTGATAGCCTAAAGAATGTATATAAGAATAATGATTATAAGCGTTCTCAACGATTAAACATTATAAGCGATATACTTCAAAACGAAACCGATGGGAAGGAAATATTAGTTTATGCTAAAGAATTGATTGCATCGGCAGAGGAATTGGATTCTGTCCACTACCAATTTACAGGATATTTAGAAACAGGCAACGGACATAGGCTTTTAGGCAATTTAACAGAAGCATTAGATGCCTATTTTAAAGCCGCTGAAATTGCAGATACAAATACTTACAGAATAGACGGAAATCGTTATTCCGAATCTGACAAGGCAAGAGTCAAAATATCAATCGCTGATGTTTATTCTATTATGGAAGATAGCAAAACCGCTGTCAGCTATTACAGGGAAGCCATAAATGAACTGGAAAAATTAAAACTAAAGGAAGAATTGGCTATAGCGCAATCTAACTTGGGTGATGAGTACTACAATCAGTCCGAGATGGATTCCGCATTAGTTTATTTTAATAAGGCTGAAGTTATATTCAAAGAACTGAATTTTGATTTAGGCTTAGCATATACCTATGGAAATGAAGGCTTGGTTTATGCAGAACTAGATGATAATGAAAAAGCAGAACAGAAGCTTAACGAAGCTATAGATATCCTGACAAAACTTGAAGAGTTTTACCCTGTAAGTGTATATCTGGATGCTATGTCAGATGTCTATTTGAGTAGAAATAATATTCAAAAAGCCCTAGCATATGCCAATCGAAGCCTTGAATTGGCTGAGGCTTATAACTTAAAGGAGCAGATTAGTGATGCCAATTTACGGATATCACAGATTTATGAGAAAATAGGCAATATCAGAAAATCATTTGACCGTTACAAAGTACACATAAAGTACAGGGACAGTCTTTACAATTTGGCTAAAAACCAAGAAGCCACGAATATTAGGGCTGAAGCAGAGATCCGTGAAAAGGAGCGCGAGGCCCAATTTGAGATTGATATTGCTAATCAAAAAAGGCGCACCACCAATATCATACTCACAGCAGTAGCTGTAGTTCTTGCACTAATTCTTTTTCTTGCTTATTCTTTGTTAAAAAAGAATAAGTTTATGAAAAAGGCAAATGAAATTATTGCAGCAGAAAAACAACGCTCCGATGATTTATTGACCAATATCCTACCAGAAGAAACCGCACAAGAATTAAAAGATAAAGGAAGTGTAGAAGCCAAGCGTTATGAATCTGTTTCGGTATTATTTACAGATTTTAAAGGTTTTACGGCGTACTCCGAAAAATTAAGTCCTGAAGATTTGGTAAAAAGTATCGATTTTTACTTTTCAAAGTTTGATGAGATTATGGAAAAGCACGGTATTGAAAAAATTAAAACTGTTGGCGATGCTTACATGTGTGCCTGTGGTTTACCATATACTGAGAAAGAGCACGCTTATAAGATTACAATGGCAGGATTGGAAATCGTACATTTTATAAATGAGACCAAATTTATGAAACAGGAAAACTTGGCCAAGTTTGATATACGCGTAGGTATTAATTCTGGACCTGTAGTTTCTGGGGTTGTAGGCACAAAAAAGTTTGCTTATGATATTTGGGGCGATACCGTAAACACTGCTAGCAGAATGGAAAGCTCTGGAGATATTGGTCGCGTCAACATAAGCGAAAACACCTATGCGCTATTAAAAGATTATCCAGACTTTACTTTTGAGCTACGAGGAGCCATTGAAGCAAAGGGAAAAGGAAAAATAAAGATGTACTTTGTTAACAGGAAAGTATTTTATTAAGGAAGTGCATTCTTCCTTATGGTTTCCATTTCATCAAATGAAAATATCCCATTTTTAACAAGATTTATCATTTCGTCCGATACTGTGGCGTTAAAAAGGATGAGGTCATCTGTATTTACAGAAACATTGATGCCCTTGTCAAATAAAACACGAATAGGATGTGTTTTTAGGTTACCAACTGCACCAAGACAAATGTTGCTCTGTGGACAGATGTTGAGCCTAATATTTCTTTCAATAATAATGTCCATAACCCTTTCTGAATGTACGGCGTTAATGCCATGCTGAATCTCTTTTGGGTTCAGTGTTGTTATTGTTTTTTCAATGCTTTTGGCATCGGAGAATTCCCCAATATGCACTTTTGTTTTTATATTGTTTTGCTCAGCAAGTTTAAAAAGATCCACAAATCTGCTTAAATCTTGATAAGCTTCTTTACCATAAAGGTCAATACCGAAAAACTCACCACTATCTATAAAAGCTTCGCTATATGAATATACTTTGTCAATGTCCAAATCCTTGTTAACCCCAATGTCCGGTTTAAAATCAATTTTATGCCCATAATCGGTTTTGATGCGTTTCACTTTATTGATAACAGTTTCAATTGAATCCTCAAAAAAACGTGCCAGGTTGGTATCCACACTGGCTTCCAAATACGTAACATTATCGTCAATACTACTTTCAATAGCATTAATCATAAAATTGAAGACATCATCTCCCGTAAGCATTATGGTATTTAAACTACCGTAAATAAAGTCAATCATACCTTTAAGGCCATCGTAAGAAGTTAGAAATTGAATATTGGCTTTTGGGTACATTTGTTTTAAACGCTCCTGTGAACCACCTAGATGAAAGTGGTTGTGAAGATCGGCTTTTGATATGCTTTTAAAATAGCGTTCTATATCCTGCATTGCAATAAATCTACTCAAAATCTATGGCGATACCAAAATTCAATATAATAGTGAGTGGAATTTCAAATTGTAACTATTGGACTTTCAGAAAATTACACAAGATAATTATGTGCCTACAGTTTTGGTTAAAACAAGTATTAATTGTACTTTTGCAGACCTTTTGGCGATGTAAGGAAAATCGAAAGGAATTTAAATAAAACAAAACGACTTCTACAAGGTTGCTATCGCACAAATATTTCCACAGTCTGTAGAATACAAATTTTTATCAGCAATGGCTGAAAACAAAACAAAAGAAGCAGAAGTAGTTGCAGAAGCTACAGAAGCAAAAACAAAAGAAGCACCTGTTGTATCAGAGGCTCAAGCTAATCCAGAAAAATTCTTAAAAGAATTTGATTGGCACAATTACGAAGAAGGAATAGAGCAAGTTGCAGATTCTAAATTAGAAGAATTTGAAAAATTGGTTTCTGAAAACTTCGTAGATACATTAGACGACCAAGTTGTTGACGGTACTGTAATTGCTATCACTGACCGTGATGCTATTATTGACATCAACGCAAAGTCTGAAGGTGTAATTTCATTAAACGAATTTCGTTACAACCCAAACTTGGCAGTAGGCGATAAGGTAGAAGTACTTATCGATGTCCGTGAGGATGCTACTGGTCAATTGGTATTATCGCACAGAAAAGCAAGAGTAATTAAGGCTTGGGATCGTGTAAATAATGCACATGATACTGGTGAAATCGTAAACGGTTTTGTAAAGTGCAGAACTAAAGGTGGTATGATCGTCGATGTATTTGGTATTGAAGCATTCTTGCCAGGTTCTCAAATTGATGTTAAGCCAATTAGAGATTACGACCAGTATGTAAACAAAACTATGGAATTCAAAGTGGTAAAAATCAACCATGAATTCAAAAACATAGTGGTATCTCACAAAGCACTTATTGAAGCTGATATTGAAGAGCAGAAAAAAGAAATCATAAGCCAATTAGAAAAAGGTCAAGTACTAGAAGGTGTTGTTAAAAACATTACATCATATGGTGTATTTATTGATCTTGGTGGCGTTGACGGATTAGTACATATTACAGATTTATCATGGTCTCGTATCAACCATCCAAATGAGATTGTTGAGTTAGACCAGAAATTGAATGTTGTTATCCTTGACTTTGATGAGAACAAATCAAGAATTCAATTAGGTCTTAAGCAATTGAGCAAGCATCCGTGGGAAGCACTTGGTGAAGACGTTAAAGTTGGAGACAAAGTAAAAGGTAAAGTCGTTGTAATTGCAGATTACGGTGCATTTATTGAAGTTGAAGAAGGTGTTGAAGGATTGGTTCAC
>CAYSVY010000025.1:0-44056 GCA_964434705.1 uncultured Flavobacteriaceae bacterium | reverse complement strand
TATTTAGAATAACATAATAATGGCGCACGCACATAAATTAGAAATATTTAGAGGCTTAGTTAAATTTAAATCAAACACCCAAAAAATTTGGGGCGTGTTGATATTCCTAACTATTGTTACCGCTATTGAAGTAGTATTGGGTATTTACAAGCCAGAGAGTTTAATGAGCACATGGTTAACACCATTTGAAGGTGGTTTCTTTGCAACCATTGGCAATATACTCTTATCGCCAATAATTTATATGAAGCCTTTGAATTTGATATTCATTTTACTAACAATAGTAAAAGCTTATTATATTACTTGGGATTTCATGCACATGAGAGATGAAAAAGCAAGCTTAAGACGCATGGTAGTTTGGACAGGTGTTTTCCTTATTTGTTACCTTATATTTATACTACTTCAAGAAGGTGGTTATGTATTTGATGTTTACAATGCAGATGACGCACTTGTAAAGCGTGATTTTTAAATTCTAACAATCCGTTAAATGATATTAAAAGGTGGTTTTTCTAAACCACCTTTTTTATTTTTGCACTATGGAATTAAGTAGCGGAAAACGCAATATAGTATTAGGGATTTTATTTTTCTTGCCAGTGGCATTTATTGTTATTATGATGCTCTCCAAAGAGAATTATAATACCTTGGATATTGTTAATGCAAATGTTAAGGAACTGCCAGAAAACCCCAACGATATAAAGTTGAATGGGCATATTACGGTATTGTCTTTTTTGGGCAAGCATCCAATGCAGAATGCTACGGCTGCGCTCAACCTAAAAGAAATACTATACGATTGGTCAAAAGGCTTTAAGAAATTTCAAGTTGTTGTATTGGTGCCAAATGAAGCAAAGCAAGAAGCTGAAGATTTGATGAAAGAAATCAAATCTTATGAAGATATGAGATTTTGGCATTTTGTATATCTCACAGATAAAGACATTAATGCTGTTTTTCGAAGTCTCAAATCCTCAATAAAGCTAGATGCTAATTTGTCCACAAATGCAGTCTTTGTTATAGATAAAGAGCGTAACCAACGTGGGCGACTTGATGATAGAACAAAAAAAGAAATTGAAGCCAATAAGCCTAAATACGCACTATTGGAGTATGACTGCATTGATGTAAACATCTTAAAAAACAAGTTGACTGCTGAAGATATTCGTATTCTTTTCACCGAATACCGCCAAAAGCGTAAAGGTAAATTCAAGGATTCTAATACACGAAGAGCGGAAGAATTAAAAGAGTAGCATGAGCAAAAAACCAAATTATTCATACGTAGGTATAGCGTTTATCATTTTGATTTTCGGAATTATTTTTATTCCTAAGATCATAGATCGTGTTTCAAATAAAGATATTACAAGAGACGAAAGTAGAAGCGGTTCAGTTACAAATAACGATAATTCGCAAAATAATGTAACTGGCCAACAAGCTACCGACTTGGTTTACATACCAGACGGAAATGGAGGAAACCGAAAAGTGCCACCATTTAGTTTTGTAAATCAAAATGGTCAGACAATTACAAATAAAGACTATGAAGGTAAGGTGTATTTGGTAGAGTTCTTCTTTACAACTTGCCCAACCATTTGCCCAAGAATGAATAAAAATTTGGTTCAAATTCAAAATCACTTTTCAGATTACGAAGAAGATTTCGGTGTTGCTTCGTTCACAATAATGCCTGAGGTTGATACTCCAGAAGTCCTAAAAGCATACGCTGAAAATTATGGTATTGTAAACCCTAATTGGCATTTAATGACAGGCGATGAGGACACAATTTATAAATTGGCCAATGAAGGCTTTTATCTTTACACAGCAAAAGACGAAACCGTTGAAGGTGGTTTTGAGCATTCAGGAAATTTTGCTTTGGTTGATAAAAAAGGCTATATCCGCTCAAGATTAACGTCGCTCAATAATCCACTTATTTATTATAACGGTATTGTATCAGAAGAAGAAGGTGTTGACGACGAAGGCATACCACAAGAAATTACAATCCTTAAAGAAGATATCGCAAAACTGCTAAAGGAATAAACACTAAAAACAATGACTCAGGTAGATTTAGAAAAAGAAAAAAAATACAAGAAATGGATTTGGATTTTATCCATAGCCATTCCTGTAGCAGTTGCGGCACTATTTGGTGTTAATTTAAGGCGATTAGGTTTTAATGTTGAGCCACTATCATTTTTACCGCCAATTTATGCTACTATTAATGGCTTAACAGCAATTGTACTTGTTGTATCTGTCATTGCAATAAAAAAAGGAAATAGAGTTTTGCACGAGCGTTTGATGAAAACAGCTATTGCATTGTCCGTTGCTTTTTTAGTCATGTACGTGGCGTATCATATGACCAGTGATTCAACAAAATATGGAGGTGAAGGTGTTATGAGGTATGTGTATTATTTCATTCTTATAACCCATATATTGTTATCTATTGTAATAATTCCTTTTGTTTTGGTAACCTATGTAAGGGCGATCACAAATAATATACCAATGCACAAAAAAATTGCTAAGATTACATTTCCATTATGGTTGTATGTAGCTGTCACAGGTGTCGTAGTGTATATAATGATATCACCTTATTACGTTTAACAATGAAATCTAAGGCTTTCTCATTTCTATTTTCTTTTCTTTTCTTTTTAAAAAGTAATGCGCAATGCGCCATGTGCCGTGCAGTATTAGAGAGCGAAACCGGCCAAACTACTGCTGAAGGTGTCAATGATGGTATTGTTTACCTCATGGCAATACCATATTTAATTGTGGGTACAATAGGCTTTTTTATCTACCTAAAATACTTCAGAAAAAAAACTTAATAAAAAAACACCGTTTAGCGTAACATTATTGATATTTAGAAGTCTTATAAATATCAATCAAATTCTAAGTCTTAACAAATACTTAGGACACACCAGTTTGTGTTTTACGTAATATTGCAAAGATTTAACCATCCTTCATTATGATCAAAATAAAAGATTTACACAAATCTTACCATATGGGAAGCAATTCGCTTCACGTCTTAAAAGGTATAAACTTTAATGTTGAAAAAGGCGAATTGGTCTCCATAATGGGATCTTCAGGTTCGGGTAAATCTACGTTGCTCAATATATTGGGAATGCTCGACGAGGCTGACGAAGGTCAGTATATTCTAGATGGTGTTACCATAAAAAATCTAAACGAAAAAACTGCCGCAAGATATAGGAACGAATTTCTAGGCTTTATATTCCAATCATTCAACCTTATAAACTACAAATCTGCCTTGGATAATGTTGCATTGCCATTATACTACCAAGGTGTTAACAGAAAAGAACGCGTTGAAAAAGCTGAGCATTATTTGTCTAAAGTTGGATTGGCAGATTGGTCTCATCACTTGCCTAGCGAATTATCTGGTGGGCAAAAACAACGTGTAGCCATTGCAAGAGCATTGGCAAGCGAACCCAAAGTGCTCTTGGCAGATGAGCCGACAGGTGCATTAGATTCAAAAACATCTCACGAGGTCATGGAACTCATACAGGGCATAAATGATGAAGGAAAAACAATTCTTGTAGTAACACACGAAGATGATATAGCCCACATGACCAAACGTATCGTAAACCTCAAAGATGGTATTATCATAAATGACACTAAAGTAGAACAAGTAAGAGTTGCAGAGCATGTTTAATATTGAGCGCTGGCAAGAAATATTTGAAACTCTAAGAAAGAATAAACTAAGGACATTCCTTACGGGCTTATCTGTGGCTTCAGGTATTTTTATTCTTGTCGTTTTGCTCGGTGTCAGTTCGGGTTTAAAAAATGGTGTGACTTCACAATTTCAACAAGATGCCACTAATGAGCTCGGAGTAAGAACACGAATTACAACAAAAGGTTATAAAGGCTTAAACCCTGGAAGACGTATTCAGCTTAAGAATGAAGATTTTGAAATGCTGACATCTACCTATGATGAATTTCTAGAATACAGATCATCCAACTATAATATTTGGGGCGGATTAGTATCGTATAAAAATGAATCGGGTAATTACGTGTTACGCGGTTTAATGCCAGATGGACAATTCATAGAAAATTGTGATATAATTCAAGGTCGTTTCATAAACCAAGCTGATCTTGATGAGGCTAGAAAAGTGGCAGTTATCGGAAGAAAAGTTAAATCAGATTTGTTCAAAGATAAAGACCCAATAGATAAATATATCTCTGTATGGGGTATGAATTATAAGGTTGTTGGTGTTTATACAGATCCAGGTGGCGAGCGCGAAGAAAGTAATTTAATGATTCCTATTACAACAGTTCAAAAGGCATTTAATGCTGGCGATGATGTTAGGCATATTGAGTTTACCGTAAAAATGAGCGAGAACTTTGAAGAGGCTGTTGAACTTTCTAAAAACCTAAGCCTAGCAATAGAAAAGGATTTAAAACAAAAGCATATTATTGCTCCAGATGATGATGCGGCCATACGCGTATGGAATACTTTGGAAGAAGCTAAAAAAATATATTCACTTATTGATACCATCAAAACTGTTTTTTGGTTTATCGGCATATTTACAATAATTGCTGGTGTAGTCGGTGTAGGTAACATTATGATTATCATTGTTAAAGAACGTACTAAGGAAATCGGGATTAGAAAAGCCCTTGGAGCGGAACCCTTTTCAATAATAGCTATGGTTTTGCAAGAAGCAGTTTTTGTAACTATGTTTTCAGGGTTTTTGGGTTTGATTTTTGGGCTTGGTCTTTTGGAATTAATTGGGCCACAGATTGATAGCCCTTTTATTAAATACCCACAAGTTGATTTCCCAACCGCTATCACCACGGTATTTATACTTGTTTTGGCTGGTGCGCTAGCAGGGTTCATACCAGCTTATAGAGCGGCAAAAATAAAACCAATCATTGCATTAAGAGACGAATAAAATGTTTAACAAAGACCGTTGGAACGAAATATTAGAGGCTTTAAATGCCAATAAAGTAAGGACAATCCTTACTGCTTTTGGTGTGTTTTGGGGTATAGCAATATTAGTGTTGCTTTTGGCATTGACCAATGGTCTGCGCAATGGCGTTACAGCGGATTTTGGAAATTTTGCCACTAACTCTATGTTTATGTGGACACAAAGTACATCAAAGCCTTATAAAGGCTTGCCTAAAGCTAGGCGCTATAATTTTAAAATAGATGATGTTGAAGCCATACGTGCAGAAGTGCCAGAACTAAAGTATGTTTCTCCACGAAACCAGTTAGGAGGTTATCGTGGGGCTAACAATGTAATTAGAGGCACTAAAACTGGTGCGTTTCAAATATATGGTGATTACCCTGAGTTTATAAAACAGAAACCTATGGATATCATTCAAGGCCGTTTTATAAACTATTCAGATATCAATGCCAAACGCAAGATCTGTGTTATTGGGCCAGATGTTGTAAAGGGATTATATGATAGGGGTGAAGAAATAATTGGGTCTTACATTAAAATAAATGGTGTAAACTTCATGGTGGTTGGTACGTTTAAAATTACCAACAGCCAAGGCGATTCTGAAGAAGAAGCCAACACGGTTTTTATTCCTTTCACCACATTTAGCCAAGCTTTTAATTATGGAGAAATTGTTGGTTGGATGGCAATTACGGCAAAAGATGATACTCAAATTACTTCAGTTAAAGACCGTGTATTTACCCTAATGAGAGAACGTCATAAGGTTCACCCTGAAGATATACGCGCTATTGGACATTTTGATTTGGCTGAAGAATTTGGTCGTATTAATGGTCTTTTTAGTATTCTTTCTGTTGTTGGCTACTTTGTTGGGGCATTAATCTTAATGTCGGGTATCATTGGTATTAGTAATATCATGCTCATTGTCGTTAAGGAACGCACCAAAGAAATTGGCGTACGTCGCGCTTTAGGGGCAACACCATGGACTATCAAAGGACAAATTTTGCAAGAGAGTTTAATTTTGACAATCCTTTCAGGAATGGTTGGTATTTCATTTTCAGCACTCGTTATTTGGGTTATGAATACCGTTTTAGATAGTGTTGGTCCAGTAGAAAACTTTGCAAATCCAAGCGTAAGCATGCAAGTTGTTTTCACAGCGCTCATTATTTTGATAGTATCAGGATTATTGGCTGGGCTTATTCCCGCTAACAGCGCAACCAAAATGAAACCCGTAGATGCATTGCGAATAGAATAAACAATCAAACTTTTAAGTATTAACAAACCCATCAATCAAATAAAAACTATTAATTCATGAAACGAACCACAACAGTAATTGTATTAGTCCTAATCGTCGTTGTCTTTGGTACATCGTTATATTATTTATGGATGAAGAATCAAGAAGATCCTGTAACATACACAACAGATGTAGCCACTGAAGAAACCATAGTGTTAAAGACAGTTGCAACTGGTAGTATTGTACCAAAGGAAGAAGTACTGATAAAGCCAAACATTTCTGGAGTCATAGATAAGGTATATGTTGAAGCTGGAGAGTTTGTACAATCTGGCGATTTAATTGCGCAAATACGGGTTATTCCAAATGTATCAACATTGACCAGTGCTAAAAACACTATAGCATCAAACCAAACCGCATTGCAAACGGCAGAGATAAACTTTAAAACGCAAAAAGCCATTTATGATAGGCAGAAAACGCTTTTTGATAAAGGTGTAATTTCTGCTAACGATTTTGACCAGGTCAACAATACCTATCTTCAAGCAAAGCAACAAGTTGAACAAGCTAGGATAAACGTAAGACAGTCACGTCAAAATTATGATATTGTTAAAACGGGAACAACTTCTGGGTTAGGAGAAATTGCCCAAACACAAGTTAGGGCTACCGTATCAGGAATGGTATTAGATGTACCCGTTAAGGAAGGAAACCAAGTTATTGAAGCCAACAACTTTAACGAAGGAACATCGATAGCATCCCTGGCAGATGTTAAAAAGATGATTTTTGAAGGTAAAGTAGATGAAAGTGAAGTTGGAAAAATAAAAGAAGGTTTACCATTGGAAATCACCGTTGGCGCTATTGAAAATGAAACATTTGATGCGGTGTTAGATTATATTGCACCAAAAGGCGTAGAGGAAAACGGTGCTATTCAATTTGAAATCAAAGGCTCGTTAAAGAGTATTGACTCCACTTTTATTAGAGCTGGCTTAAGTGCCAACGCCTCTATTATTTTAGATAAGGCCGAAAATGTCTTGGCTTTAAAAGAAGCGCTTGTACAGTACGATCAAGAAACCAAAAAACCATTTGTTGAAGTTGAAGTTGGAGACCAGAAATTTGAAAGGCGTGATATAGAATTGGGTATTAGCAATGGTATTTTTGTGGAAGTTAAAAGCGGCGTGTCCAAAACCGATAAAATAAAAGTTTGGAACCAGCTTCAAGGACCACCAGAATATGCTAACGGAAATTAATGTAGTATTACCTGTAACACTTTATTCAATCAAAAGACTAATAAACAAATTATGAAAAAACCAATCATCATCATAGTGCTCTTTTCTTTTCTATTTTCTGTTAACGCACAGAAAAAATGGACACTTCAAGAATGTGTAGAGTACGCCTTAAAGAATAATATTTCTGTAAAACAAAGCGAATTAGATTTGGAGTCTGCAGAAATAGATAAGCTCGAAGCTTTAGGTAATTTTTTACCTTCTGTTAACGGTTCGGCATCAGTTAGCGAAAGTATAGGTCTTGGGTTTAACCCTGCAACAAACCAACCTGAAACCGTAAAGTTCTTATCGGCAAACGGATCGGTAAACGTTGGGTATAATGTATTTGATGGGCTTAGGAATTTTAGACAAGCCCAGCGCGCTAAAATAAATCAACTAGCTAACCAGTACAGGTTAAACCAAATGAAAGACGATATTTCATTAACGGTAGCAAACACCTATTTGCAAGTCATTTTAAACAAAGCAAATCTGAAGTCTTTGACGACACAAAATGAAGTCACCATGCAGCAAATTCAACAAACCGAGGAGCTGGTAGAAGCTGGTGTCTTGCCAAGAGGTGATTTATTGGAAGTGAAAGCTACTGATGCTGGCGAGAAACAATCTATTGTAACAGCTGAAAACCAAGTACAGATTTCATTGATAAGTCTAGCACAATTACTTTTGATTAAGGATTACAAAAGCTTTGATATTGAAGATGAAGGTTATGGAATTGTTGATACTTTAGCCGACAAACCTGTAGAAGAAATTATAGAAGGCGCAAAACAAAACAGAAACGAAATTAGAATTGCCGAGCAAAATGTAGAACTGGCGAGAAAAGATGTGCAAATTGCCCAAGGTGCTTTTCTTCCAACTCTTAATGCTTTTCTTGGATACAATACAAGGTTTACAAATGCAGACCCAACTGATTTTGTAAGCCAAATTTATACAAATGATGGTATTCAGTATGGGTTTAGCCTTAATGTGCCAGTTTTTAATGGCTTTAGCACAAGAGCAAATGTTAAACGAAGAAAACTTAATTTGGAGCGTTCTAAATTTCAGTTGGAACAAGCCGAGTTAGATTTGGAGTCTAATGTATACCAAGCTTATGTTGATGCTAAAGGTGCGTTAAAAGCTTATGAGGCCGCATTATCTGCCCATGAGTCACAAAAGTTAGCTTATGAATATGCCAAAGCACGTTATGATGAAGGTCTTACAAATGCATTTGATTTTGGGCAGGCCAAGCAACGTTTTGATAATGCTGATATTAATTTGAACAGATCTAAATACGATTACATTTTTAGACTAAAAGTCCTTGAATTGTTTTTTGGAATTCCTGCATCAGAACTTAAATTTTAATTATGAGCAAAACAGTTAAATTACTTTTAATAATCGTCGCACTTTTATTGGCAGTTGTTGTTGGTGGTAAGGCTATGGGATTATTTGGAAAGTCCGATAATTCTAAAAGTGTGACCACAGAAAAGGTTGAATTAAAAGAGATTGTTGAAACCGTATCGGCTACTGGTAAAATACAACCAGAGGTTGAGGTTAAGATATCTAGTGAAGTTTCTGGAGAAATCTTAGAATTGCCTTTTAAGGAAGGTCAACAAGTTAAAAAAGGGGATTTATTAGTTAAAGTAAATCCAGATTTAATTCAGTCTGCTTTAAGCAGATCACAAGCATCGTATCAAAATGTACAGGCCAATTTGGAGCAAGCGGAAGCGAGTCTAAAACAAGCCAAATTGGATTATGATCGTAATAAGGGTTTATTCGATAAAGGTGTTATTTCTAAAGCTGATTGGGATAGAGTTACAGCAACTTACGAAACTGCTTTGGCAGGAAAAAATTCGGCGTATTACAGTGTTAGAAGCGCAGCGGCTACCGTAAATGAAGCTAGAGACAACCTATCCAGAACAACCATTTATGCGCCAATGAGTGGCACAATTTCTTTGTTGAATGTTGAACTTGGTGAGCGCGTTGTAGGTACCCAGCAAATGGCAGGTACAGAAATACTACGTGTTGCCAATCTAAACAATATGGAAGTTGAAGTTGATGTTAATGAAAACGACATTGTTAAAGTAAATATTGGAGATACAACTATTGTTGAAGTAGATGCTTACCTCAAAAAGGAATTTAAAGGAATAGTTACCGAAATAGCCAATTCCGCAGCTGGTACATTGGCAGCTGATCAGGTAACTAATTTTAAGGTGAAAGTCAGAATTTTAGAAGACTCGTATAGTGAGCTAACAGAAGGAAAACCTGAGTCCTATTCGCCATTCAGACCAGGAATGACCGCAACGGTTGATATTATTACAGATAAGAGACCGAAAGCTATAGCCGCACCAATTAGTGCCATTGTTATTAAAACCGATACTACATCTGTAAAAAAATCATACTCAGAAAAGTATAAAGAACAAAAGAAGGCAACTACGAGCGATGAAAAATTTGAATGCGTATTTATTAACAACAACGGAAAAGCTAAGCTAAGAGTTGTTAAAACAGGAATTCAAGACGATACTAATATAGAAATCATATCTGGACTTAAAAAAGGTGATGAGATTATTACTGGTCCATACAATATGGTTTCTAAAAAGTTGGATTCTGGTGATGCCATAAAGGTGAAGAATAAAGATGACGATACATCTGATGATGATAAAGAATAAATACTTTTAATGGCGTTGATATTAAATATAGAAACCAGTACTACAAACTGTTCGGTCTCCTTATCTAAAAATGAGGAGACTTTAATTTTAAAAGAGGATAATGATGCTAATTATTCTCATGCTGAAAAACTACATCTATTCATAAAGTCTACTATTGAGGAAGCTGGATTTTCTCCGAATTCTATTGATGCTATTGCAGTAAGCAAAGGACCTGGATCTTATACAGGATTAAGAATTGGTGTCTCAACTGCAAAAGGTTTGTGCTATGCCTTAGACAAACCTTTAATATCCATTTCTACTTTAGAGGCACTCGCACATCAAGTTTTTGTTGACGACGGATTTATTATACCTATGTTGGACGCAAGGCGTATGGAAGTCTACACAGCTACTTTCAATTCGGAATTTGAATTGATAAGCCCAATTGAGGCTAAAATCTTAGATACAGATAGTTTTAAAGACCAAATACATCAGTGCAAAACCTATTTTATTGGTAATGGTGTTGAAAAGTTCAAAACATTGACCAATCATCCAAATACAGTTTTTATTGATGATAAGTTGCCTTCTGCATCTACGATGGGAAAAATAGCATATGCCAAATACAAAATAAGCGACATTGAGGATGTCGCTTATTTTGAACCTTATTATCTAAAGGATTTTATAGCAATAAAACCTAAGAAAATTTAGCCTTGTTTCTGTATTTCTACCGCATGCGGATATGGTATTTCAATACCAGCCTTATCTAGTGCTATCTTGGTGTTTTCAGTAATGTCGAAGTAAACAGTCCAATAGTCTTCAGATTTACACCATGGTCTTACTGCAAAATTTACAGAACTGTCCGCTAGTTCCAAAACATCTACAGTTGGTTCAATTTCGGTTAAAACTTTTGGGTGTTCTTTTAAAACGGACATTAAAACTTCTTTGGTTTGTTTAATATCTGCGTCATAGCTAACCCCAAAAACAAGATCGACACGTCTTGTACCTTCACTGGTATAGTTTAGTATTGTACCGTTTGATAGTATGCCGTTTGGAATTATGATTTCTTTATTGGATAAACCGGTTAGCTTTGTCGTGAAAATTTCAATTTCCTTTACAACACCAATTTCATCTTGAGCTTCAATTAAATCACCGATTTTGAAGGGTTTAAATATCATTATCAATACACCACCAGCAAAATTGCCCAAAGAGCCTTGTAACGCCATACCAATGGCCAAACCTGCAGCGGCCAATATAGCTGCAAATGATGTTGTTTCAATACCTACAGTTGATAGGATAACAACAACTAATAAAATTTTTAAAGCCCAATAAATCAGGTTGTTTAAAAACTTTTTCAGGCTTTCATCATAGCCTCTTTTTGACATGGCTTTGGTGATGCCTTTCGTTAATAGTTTAATGACCATACCACCAATAATCCAAATTATAAACGCGGTAATTAATTTGGGTCCAAAGTCTAACAAAATTTCGTAACCCTTTTCAATCCAGTCTTGTGTGTTCATTTAGGTATATTATTTTTACTATTAAATCTAAAGACTTATAAGGTGGTTAGGTAAGCAATCATTTTACCTAAATCATTTTCATCCTTCGGAGAAAGCTTTTCTTTTTTTGCAAAACTTTTAAGTGCTTTTGCATGTTCAGGAAAGGCTTTGTAAATTCCTTTCTTTCCTTTAGGAATGAACGTAATATTCTCACCGATTTTGGCATAATACCTATCTGGCTGTCTAACAAACTTTGCTGGCTGATCAGAAGCATAAGGCGTACTCGCTGGGACCATATCTTGGAACCTTACGCGTTCTTCTTTTAATAGAGCATAATTTTCACCTTCGTTAACAACCACTAAAAATTGGGCTTTGTTATAGCCTTCAGGTGTTTCAAAATTAAACGTGCGATAAGTTTTGTTGTCTCTCAAAAAAGTAACTTCAAAATCTCTTCTATTATCTAAGGCGATAACTTTATCGGTAACGGTTACTTCCATTTTAGCGTTTAATGCGTTGTATCGTCCTGTAAATGTTTGCCCATCATAGCCTTTTATCTTCAATGGTAAAAAGCTTTCGTCAATATATGCCGATCCAACAGCTTTGACAGAAGCACCATTATTATCACCTCGGTTTCCAATGCTTCTAATAACGTCATTTGTGTTTAACAAGTCATTTCCTTGAAAAGCGTTGGTATTTTGTGCGTTACTTAAAATACCGCATAACGCGATGAGTATTGTTAGTTTAAAGTTTTTTGTGTTCATAAGTTGTTTCATTATTTATATAATCAAATTTAGTTTCAATTATTATTCCAAATTTAGTTGTTTATGGCGGAAACTTTAATATTTTGATCGTTGAGCATTTCCTTTAGCATATTTTCAATGCCGTTTTTCAATGTAAATGTTGATGATGGGCAACCACTACAGGCACCTTGTAACAATACTTCAACGTTTTTGGTTTCAGGGTCAAAAGACTTAAACTCAATGTTGCCACCGTCACTGGCAACAGCAGGTTTGACGTACTCTTCAAGTATATTAACGATGTTTTTTGAAATATCGTCTAATGTTTCAAATTTAGCCGAAGCCTTTTCTTCTTCTACTTTAGATTGTTGTTTTATGGGTTTGTTTAAAACAGGTTTACCTTGCTCAATGAAACTTCTGATGAATTCCCTAAGTTGAACTGTAATATCTTCCCAAGTGGCAATATCATACTTTGTAATTGAAATGTAGTTTTTGTCTATAAATACATTTTTCACAAACGGAAACTGGAAAAGCTCTGTCGCAAGAGGTGAATCCTTTGCTTCATCAATAGATGTAAATTCACAAAGTTGCCCAACCAAAGGTTTGTTGGCAACAAACTTTAATACGCCTGGGTTTGGTGTGCTTTCTGCGTAGACGGTTACAGCCGTTTTTGGTTTTGAGTCGTCTTCAATGACAACTGGTTTATCCGAATTTAAGTACGCTTTTATCTGTGTGGCTACTTCGTCTTGCACGTCTTCCCATTCTACAATATTGTAACGCTCAATGGCAACAAAATTTGAAGCTATATACACCTTTTTAACGAACGGTAAATAGAAGAGCTGTTGCGCCAAAGGCGAATTCTTGGCGTCGTCTATGTTATTAAACTCAAAGCTGTTGTGTTGTGTTAAAAAATAATCGGCTTCAAATTTAATAATAGTCTCATTGGCAGTTTGCTGTATGGTAATGTTTGTACTGGGCATTCTTTTTTTTGCAAAAATATGAAAACTCCATTTGAAACGTTATTAGTTTTAACTAAAGTTTTAAGCCAAAATTTAACGTAGCAAGTCATTTAAAATCCGTAAATTTCGGCTCGAAAAATATAAAAATGACTCAATTCGAAAGCAAAAAAATAAAATCAGTTTTTACCCTAATTGTTTTTTTGTTGGGCTATTTAGGTATGTCCCAGACCATGACCATTGAACAGGCCATGCCCGGCGAGACACAGCAAGAATTTGTGAACCGCTTAGTATTAGATGTGCTTATTGGTAATCCATGTGCTGATATTGATGAAATGAGTATTAGTAGTCGTACAGGTATTGATTTTGGAGGCGGTAACCCAAATGGTATAGCCTTTTTTGATTATGGCAACCTGTCCCATTCTTGTGATAATGGTGATACCCCTTTTCAATCTGGTGTGCTTATCATGTCTGGTGACGCATCCCAAGTGGGTAATACCCATTTAACAACCCTTAGCGCAGGAGATCAAAACTGGTCTGGTGATAATGATTTAGAGCAATTTACTGGTTTAGATAGAGGGCAATCTGCCAATGCAACGGTTATATCATTCGACTTTGAACCTTCAGCCAATGAATTTAGTTTCAGGTTTTTTATGGCTTCAGAAGAATATGATGTTCAAAATTTTGAGTGTCAATTTTCGGATGCCTTCGCGTTTATTTTAACAGATTCCAATGGAAACCAATCAAACCTAGCGGTATTGCCTGGTACAAATATTCCTATTCAAGTTACCAATATACACCAAACCTTATGCCCTGGCGAAACGGATTTACCCATTGGCTCCGCTTTTTTTTGTGAGGAATATGATGCTACTAGCACCAGTGTATTTGCCTTTAATGGTTTTACCGTGCCCTTTACAGCAAGCGCACAAGTTAACCCAGGTGAAACCTATAACATAAAGTTGGTCGTTGCAGATGATGGCAGATTTGACCCAACTAATCCAGGTGCAATACCTGATACTGTTTTTGACACTGGTATTTTTATACAAGCCGGTAGTTTTCAAGGGCTTGATGGTAGCCTGCCAGATTTTACAGTAGACTCTGGTAATCCAGGTTGTGGAGACACGCCTGTGTTGTTAGATACTTTAG
The DNA here is from genome assembly GCA_964434705.1 of uncultured Flavobacteriaceae bacterium. Classification (GTDB taxonomy): domain Bacteria; phylum Bacteroidota; class Bacteroidia; order Flavobacteriales; family Flavobacteriaceae; genus Winogradskyella. Next base: position 29,718 of record CAYSVY010000025.1, on the reverse strand, counting down.
AAGATAGAGCAGGTACGACATTTCAATGGTATAAAGAAGATCCTGCCGATCCAACAAACCCTACGTTGATTCCCGGCGCTACAGATGCGTCTTACTCAGTTCCAGCTACTGGGATGTTTGGTGGTAGCGGAGAATATACAGTAGTTATTAGTATTGGTGGCTCTGGTTGTACTTCAGAAGACAGTGCTGTGGTTGAGTTTATTGACCAGCCTATTATAACCAGCCCACCTATGGATTTATTTGAGTGTGACCCAGATGGCGATGGTAGGGAGACCTTTGATTTAACCGAAAATGAACCTTTAGTTGTTGGCGCACAGAGTAATGTATTGGTTCAGTATGTAAATGTAGCTGGAGCAATAATAGGTAATCCAAACGTTTATACTAATGCTACTAATCCGGAGACTATTACCATTCGCTTATCTAATAATGAAGATAATCCCACTAGAGGATTTTGCCCTGTTGAAGCTACATTTGACATCAGCGTATTCGATGCACCAACAGCATCAGATTTTGATTATATATTATGTGATAATGATGATGACGGCGATGATACTAATGGTATAGTAGCATTTGATTTGCCATCTATAGATGATGAGGTTTTGGGAACATTAGACCCAACCTTGTTTTCCGTAAGCTATCATTTAGACCAAGCTACTGCAATTTCAGGACAAAGTCCTTTGCCCGATATGTATCCAAATACATCCAATAACCAACAAATTTTTGCAAGGGTTGAAAATGTAAACAATGGAGGTTGTTTTGCTACGTCTATGGTAACATTAACAGTTAATCCTTTACCTGTTATTAATAATTCTGCTGAGCTTCTGCAATGTGATGATGATACGGATGGGATTACAGATTTTAACTTGACCGAAGCTAATGAATTAATAGTGGCTAACCCAGCGGACTTTAGTTTTACGTACCATAATAACTTAGCCGATGCGGATTCTGGAGATAGCCCAATTACCAATGACACTGCTTACCCCAATACAGATCCTACATCAAATCCTGATGTGTTATTTGTAAGAGTTGAAAATGCGAATGGTTGCCATCGTGTTGCCAACTTAGAGCTTTTTGTTTCAACAACACAAATACCACCTACTTTTACCATACCAACTTATCAGGAATGTGATGATACAAGAGTTGACGATAATATAACCGATGGAATAACCGTTTTTGATTTTAGCGATGCAACCGCACAAATTGAAGGCTTATTTCCGGCAGGTCAAAATATAACGGTAACTTATTACGAGAACACGGCTGATGCCTTGGCAGAGGCTAATGCAATTCCAGATATTGCTAACCATATTAATACGGTTTCACCTTTTAATCAAACCATTATTTATAGGGTAGACAGTGATGTGGATAATGAGTGTTTAGGATTGGGCGAATTACAACTCGAAACCATAAATCCAACACCAAATACAGATCCGGATGACTTGGTGCTTTGTGATGATGAAACCATTGGAGATTTGGAAGAGGTTTTCAACCTTAGGCAAAATGAAATGGACATTTTTGCAGGAAATAACAATCTTACGGCTACATACTTTACCAGCATGGCCAATGCTTTAAGTGATACCGATCAAATTCCAAACCCAGATAATTACACAAATGAACAAAGCCCAACACAAACTATTTATGTTAGAGTAACCGACAATACAACAATGTGCTTTGCTGTTGTAGATTTTGATATTATTGTAAATCCATTACCAGATATTGCACCAATTGATGACTTACGTGAATGTGAAAATAACACGGATGAAGAGTTTGATTTTAATATTGGAGCTTTGCGAGATGGTATTCTTAACGGTAGAGATGCTTTGGATTTTGAGGTGACCTTTCATACCTCTCAATTTAATGCAGATAATTTGATAGATCCGTTACCAGATACGTTTACAAACATGGTTAACCCTCAGGAGCTATTTGTGGCTATTACTAACACAACGACATTTTGTTCTAATAGTACAGAAAGTTTCTTTGTTGAAGTTGTAGAAGGTGCTCAAGCAAATAGTGACGGTGAATCGCTGGATTTTGAGCTGTGTGACGATAATATTATTGGAGATGGCGTTGCGCAATTTGATTTCAGTTTAATTCAAGACGAAATTTTAGATGGTCAAACCCTTGCAGAAGTCACCTTAACCTATCACGAAACCATGGACGATGCTTTGAATACAGCAAGTCCATTGCCAATGCTTTATGAAAACAGAACAAACCCGCAAACTATATATGTAAGGGTTAGTAATAATTTGAATCCCGATTTGTGCTTTGAAGTACAGCCTATTCCATTAATTGTAAATCCATTACCACAATTTGAACTAGAAGAAAATTATATTTTATGTCAAACATTTAATGGTTCAGAAGTTGTGCCTATACCGCCAGTAATAGATACTGGACTATCACCAGTAGATTACAGTTTTATTTGGCGCTTAAATGGAGATATATTAACAGGCGCAATAGGTCCAAGCTTAGTGCCAACCCAAGGCGGAATTTATACCGTTGAAGCTTTTGACGAAACAACTTCCACAATTACACGTTGTAGTAGTGGAGAAATAGCTACCGAGGTTATAGAAAGTGGATTGCCAAATCTATTTGACGTTAACGTAACCTCAGAAGCTTTCTCTGGAAATAATATTATTGTGGCAATTGCATCAGGAAACAGTACATACGAGTATAGTTTAGATAACGGTCCATGGCAAACCGATGGTCAATTTATAGACGTATCTGGTGGCGAACATACTGTTTACGTTAGAGATATATTCGGTTGCGGTGTAATTGAGCAAAATGTTACAGTAATAGATTATCCAAGGTTTTTTACACCAAATGGAGACGGAAACAACGATACTTGGAACATCAAGGGAATAGATACGCAACCTAGTTCAAAAATTTATATATTTGACAGATATGGCAAATTGCTAAAACAGATTAGTCCAACTAGCCCAGGTTGGGATGGTACTTATCAAGGAAACAGGATGCCAACTGATGATTATTGGTTTACTCTTGAATATAGAGAACCTTTAACGGGAGAACTAAAAACACAAAGCTCCAACTTTACTTTGAAACGATAAACTATGAGAATACTTAAAATTTGTTTAATAGCTTTAACAAGTTTAGCATCATATATAGGTCTTGCACAGGAAGGTATGCCTGTTTACTCAGATTATTTAACGGATAACTACTATTTAATACATCCATCAATGGCAGGTGTTGCAAATTGTGCTAAGGTTAGGCTTACTGCCAGACAGCAATGGTTTGGCATTGACGATGCGCCTAGTCTGCAAACACTAAGTGCTCATGGAAGATTGGGTGACGGACCATCAGCAATTGGAGCTATCGTCTATAACGACGAAAATGGATTTCACTCTAATACAGGTGGATACATTACTTATGCCCATCACTTGTTATTGTCACGTAATGAAGTTGATTTAAACATGCTTTCTTTTGGATTGAGTGCCGGATTTATTCAATACCAGTTAGATGAAACCAGCTTTTTAGCTCCTGGCGAATTTGATCAGCTTGTATCAGGTATAGAGCAGAGTGCCACTAACTTTAATATTGATGTTGGTATGTCTTATCACTTTTTAGATTTTTATGCGCATTTTACTGCCAAAAATATTCTGAATAATGATGGTATAAATTTTAACGAACAGGGTTTTGTTTTCAATAATCTAAGAACTTACTTACTATCTACAGGATATGTATTTCAAAAGTATGGTAGCGATTGGAGTTTTGAGCCTTCTATCATGTACATGTACAGAGATGCCACTGAGGAATCTTCTTTTGACCTTAATGGAAAAGTTTATAAAGAAGTCGATTTTGGAAAAGTTTGGGGTGGGTTATCTTACCGCAGAAGTTTAGATGGAGCACAATTCTTGGAAGGTAATGAGGTAAGTAGTCAAAAACTACAATACATTACGCCTTTCATTGGTGTAAACTACAAACAGTTTATGTTTGCTTATACCTATTCATATCAAGCAAATACAATTAACTTCAATACAGGTGGTTTTCATCAGTTAACCTTTGGATATAACTTCAGTTGCCGAAGGGAAAAGTACGAATGTAATTGTCCAGCAATTAATTAAGAATTTGGGCGCCTTGTGTACACAGGGCGTTTTTTATATTTTGGGTTAAAATTTAAAACTACATCTTATTTGTTTGTTCCCAATACGTAAACTTATGCTTTGGGTGAGTAAACATGACTTGTAAACAAGTCTTTATTTGTACATTTCGAAATAATTTAAATGCTTAAAATTAAGCCCAGTACAAAACAATGACATGAAATTCGCTATTCGTATATTTCTGTTCAACATTATAACTATAGGTGCTTTTCCTTCTAATTGTGTAATTGATTTTAATAATTATGACCTCCGTCAGAATCAACGATTTAATGTTAGAGGAATTGTAAGGGAGAAATATTCATATGAGCCGATAAAAAATGTAGAAATAAGAGTTAACGGTGCTCTATACCTTTTAACCGATTTTGACGGCACCTTTAGTATAAAGGTACAAAAAGGGGACGAAATTACCGCGGTACACAAAGACTTCCGAACAGTTGAATATCTTATAAAAGACCAAAGTCGTATTATTTTTGAAGTAGAGCCTGAAGATTTAAGCTCAGAAAAAGCTTTTAAAAGAAACCATAGACCTAAACTCTTTAATCAGCTTATAGACTCTGCTGACACATACCTTAAAACCGATGCGGAGAGAAGCATGAAATTTATTGCTGACGCTCTTGATAATAGCACATCCCAAAAGCAAAATGTAGAAGCCTACGAAACCTTGGGAGATTTAAACATGCACTGGAAACAATACGACTTGGCGATAACCAATTATAGGATTGCGCTTCAAAATATCAAGAATAATGCTACCAAGCTAAAATTGGCCAAAGCCTATACTGCCAACAAAAATTATAGTAAAAGTATTGATGTTTTTATGGATATTAATATTTCTGAATTGTCCAATTACCAAGAAATTGAATACTACGAAGGTTTGGGAGATGCCCAGTCAAAAGCGGGTAATCTCATAAAGGCAGTAGACAGCTATAAAAAAGGACTCGCAAGTGCCCAAAACTATAATATTAAACCAAAACAAACAGACCTCAACTCTAAAATAGGACAACTATATAGCCAAATGGGTAATCAAAAAGTAGCAAGAGGTTACTTTGATAATTCTCTTAGTCTAGCCCAAAAAGAAAGCAAAAAAAGATCCATTCAAGAAAAAGTGACCGTAGCAGAATTTAACAGTGAAAATAAAAATTTTGCAGATGAGATATCGCTCCGCAAGCAAGTAGTTGATGAGGTTAAAAGTATAGAAAAGGATACCATTATAGCTAACAGCAGTCCTATTACACCACAGAAGCAAAATTACAAAATAGGCAACGCATACTTGCTCCAAAAGGATTATAACGCAGCAATTCCCTTTTTTAATAAAAGTATAGAAGAAGCAGAATTAAGAGAAGATTTAGAAGTAAAAACCGATGCACTACGTAAAAAGGCTGATGCTTATGAGAATCTTGGGGAATTTGATTTGGCAAAAAAGGCCTTTGAAGATTTTATGGCCTCTGTAGATGAACAGTATATAAAGAAAGAACAAGAAATTGCCGAGACGGTTAGGTTAAGCAGAAACTTATTAGAAAACCAAAACAGAATTACAAGTCTTGAAAACCAGAGGTTGCTCAATGAAAGAAATTACGAGCTTTCTGTTGAAAGATATAAGAACCAACAAATCATAATTTATTCCTTAATTGGAGGTTTGGCATTATTACTTATCGCATCATTTTTCACGCTTAAATACATAAAACAACAGCGTTTGGCCAATAATCTATTAGCTTTAAAATCGCTCAGGAGTCAAATGAATCCGCATTTTATTTTCAATGCTTTAAATTCAGTTAATAGTTTTATTGCCAGTAGTGATGAAAGAACTGCAAATAAATATCTTTCAGATTTTTCTTTTTTAATGCGCACTGTACTTGAAAATAGCGAGCAAGATTTTATACCGTTAAAAAAAGAAATCGAATTATTGGAACTATATACCAACTTGGAGCATTTTAGATTTAAGGATAAATTTGATTACCAAATAAACATAGATCAAAAAATTGATGTAGATGACTATGAAATACCACCAATGCTGTTACAACCTTATATTGAAAATGCCGTATGGCATGGCTTAAGGTATAAAAAGGAAAAAGGTATACTTGATATCAATATTTCAAAAACATCTACCAATGAAATTACAATAAACATTATTGACAATGGCATTGGCAGAAAACGCTCTAAAGCTCTAAAAACCGAAAATCAAAGAAAGCACAAGTCAAGAGGAATGAGTAATATAAAAAGGCGCATTCAAATTTTAAATGATATGTACAGAGATAAAATTGATGTTTCAATCAGTGATTTTCAGTCAACAGAAGATGTTGGGACAAAAGTAAGTGTAACTCTAAAAAAGATTAAAAAATGAAGTTGAAGGCAACTATTGTAGAAGATGAGGAAAACAGTAGAGAAATCCTTAAAAACTACTTGGCCAAATACTGCCCAAATGTTCAAGTTATGGGTGAAGCTTCTAATATTGATGAAGCACTTGTTTTGATTAGAAGTAATGATTTGGATGTAGTTTTCTTGGATGTGGAAATGCCCTTTGGAAATGCCTTTGACCTCTTGGAGAAGGTTGGCGACATTAACTTCCAAACAATATTTGTAACGGCCTATAACCATTATGCCATTGAGGCACTAAATGCCCATGCATCTTATTACCTCATGAAACCAATCTCAATAGACGAACTTATTAAAGCTGTGGATTATGTAACCGAAATTAGAGTAAAAGAAGAGGCTTTACAAGATGAGGTATTGGTGCCAAAGACCAACAGTATATCAGGAAAAATAACCATACCGCAACAAAATGGTTTTGAGGTCATTGACACAGCTAACATATTATTCTGCAAAGCGGATGATAATTATACCGAAATTTATTTGAAAGAAAATAAAAAGAAATTGGTAAGCAAAACCTTAAAATATATTGAAGAATCTTTAACAGGTAACAATTTTGTGAGAGTTCATAAAAGCTATTTGGTGAATGTAAATGAGATTGTGAAGTATCTTAAAGGTAAAGGCGGTAGCGTGATATTAACCAACGGTAAAGAGATTATGGTTTCTGCCTCAAAAAAAGCCGATTTACTTTCTTATTTTAAGTAATTCCAAAATCCAAAATATGCCATTAATTAAGCCCATTCAAAATAAATACCCTCAGATTCCAAATGATTGCTTTGTTGCTGATAATGCTACTATTGTCGGTGATGTAAGACTTGGTAATAATTGTAGCGTGTGGTTTAATGCTGTTATCCGAGGAGATGTGCACTATATCAAAATAGGAAATAAGGTAAATATACAAGACGGTGCGGTAATACATGCCACTTACCAAAAATCACCTACAAATATTGGTCATAATGTATCAATTGGGCATAATGCTATTGTACACGGTTGTACTATACATGATAACGTTTTAATTGGTATGGGAAGCATTGTTATGGACGATTGTGTTATAGAAAGTAACTCAATAATAGCAGCAGGAGCTGTTGTGACTAAGAATACCCGAGTTGAAGCAGGCAGTGTTTATGCAGGTGTGCCAGCAAAAAAAGTTAAAGACATTAGTCCAGAATTGCTCTCAGGCGAAATAAACCGAATTGCCGAGAATTATATTAAGTATTCTAGCTGGTTTAAATAGCTTATTAAAAATCTAAATACTGAGATTTATACTTTTCTCCAATAAATTTATCTAATGTTTTTGTATTGGTATTGGTGAAGAATTTTACTGAAACAGGATCATTATCTGTGCTTAACAATTTGTTTTTTTCAAGTATGGCTTTGGTTTGTTTTGCAACTGCTAAGCCAGAGTCAATAATTTTTACATGTTCAGGAAGTAGTGTCTTTAGTACGGGAATAAGATAAGGATAATGTGTACAGCCTAAAACCAGTCGGTCAATATTGGCATGAAGCATAGGTTTTAAATACTGAATCAACAAATTTCTCATTTCATCACTATGTAATCTATCTTTTTCAATAAGCTCTACGATTCCATTTCCAATAGATTCTACTATTTTAATGTCTCTCTTATATTTGTTCATAGTGTCGTGAAATAATGCGCTACTCAACGTTCCTTTTGTCGCCAAAATACCAATTGACTTTGTTTTGGTTTCAATAGTGGCAGGTTTTATTGCAGGTTCAATGCCAATAAACGGGACATTGTAATTTTTTCTGAGTGAAGCTATAGCATTTGTTGTAGCCGTATTACAGGCTACTACGATAAGCTTGCAATTTAAATTTAAAAGTAGCTCTGTGTTCTTAGTACTTAATTCTTGAATGACTACTCCAGATTTATTGCCATACGGTGCGTTTTTGCTGTCGGCCAAGTAGATAATATTTTCGTTAGGTAAAATTTTTTGAATTTCTTTAAAAATAGAAGTGCCACCTATACCGGAGTCGAAAATGCCTATGGGTTGAGAATTGCTCATAGTACAAAAATAAAAAAAGCCACTTTTTAAAAAGTGGCTTTTTTTATAAGGTTTATTTAGGTTAGATGCCAAGTTCTGTCTTAACATCGCCGGTGATATCTTTTCCTGTTGCAACTACTAATGCACTTCTATCTAAAATATAATCAAAACCAAGGGCTGCAGCCACTTTCTTTACTGCAGCCTCAGCTTTTTCTCTAATAGGCTTTAACTTATCCAATTCTAATTTTTGGATGTCTTTCTGAGCTTGTTGTCTATATTCTGCAATACTTTGTTCCATATTTGATAGCTCAATTTTGCGCTTTTCATTTTCTTGTTGCGTTTGCGAACTTGCTTCTGCACCATATTGTTTAAACTTTGCTTCTAACTCTTTAAGAGAAGCTTGAATTTCACCATCGTAGGTTTTTCCGAGTTTTTCTACTTCAGCCTGAGCTGCTTTGTATTCTGGCATGGAGGTAATAACCTCAGTAAGATTTATATGGGCGACCTTGTCTTGAGCGTTTAAAAAACTTGATGCTCCTATAAAAATTGCCGTTACTAATAGTAGTGATTTTAAATGTTTCATTTTTAATTTAATATTTACGTGTTTTTGTTTTAATTATTATTTGCTTTTGCTTTACGTATAGAGTCGTTCTTTCTTAATTCTTTAAGACGCTCTTCGCGCGCTTTTTTTCGTTGTTCTATAATCCTCTTTTTACGTTCTTCTAAAGCTTTTTGTCGTGCTTCTCTGTCTTTCTTAGCCTTTTCACGTTTTTCTGCCAAAAGCTCTTTTGCTGTTTTCACTTTTGTTGTGTCGCTTTTTTTGGTCGCCGTTTCTTTAACGTCTTTTAAAGCCTTCTCTTTCATGCTTGATGAATCAGCTTCTTTTACTGTATTCTCTTTTAGAGTTTCCTTTTCATCTTTTGTGGTTGTACTGTCTTGAGCTTTTCCATTTCTAGCATCCAAAACACGTTGACGTCTAGCTTGCACCTCTTTACTTTTTGCTTCTCTGGCTTCTTTTTGCGCTTGGCGTCTTTCCTCCAAAGCTTGCTCTCTTTCCAAGCGTTTTTGCTCTAATTCTGCTTCCCTTTTAGCTTTTCGGTCCTCAAGTGCTTTTTGTCGTTCTTCCTTAGAGCTGTTAGTTTCAGGTACAACCTCTTCTTTTTCAAGTTCTCTTTTCTCTTTTTTATTTCGTGCCTGTTCTCGGTTTGAAGCTCTAGTAATAATTCGCAATACTTGTTCGCTTATATCAAATCGCTCTGCTGAATACAGCATCAGAAAATCAGAGTTTTTATCAAAGACAAAATCATATTTCTTATTCTCCGCAATCTCTTTTACTGCAACAAAAATTTGATCTTGTACAGGTTGCATTAATTGCGTGCGCTGAATGACCATATCTCCATTTGGTCCAAATCGCTTTTGTTGATAGTCTAAAACTTCTGCCTCTTCAAAAGATAAATCTTCAAAACGTTCGTCATATAGTTCTTTTGTGAGTAATACTTTTTCGTTCTCTAGAGCTTTCTTTTTGGATTCTATATCCGCAAGTTTTTTTTCAACCTCAGATTTCCATTTGGCAATTTTACCATCTAATTGTGATGAGGCTTCTTGATAATCAGGTACATTTTGCAAAATGTATTCTGTATCTATATAGCCTATTCTTACACCGCGCTGTGCATTACTTGTGGGGCTAACAAAACCAATACTGACTAATATGTAAAGAACTTTGAATTTCATTTTAAATGTTTTGATTAATCTTCTGAAAACCTATTGGCTTGCAGGAGTAGTTATGATACTCCAAATAAACGAAATAAATTCTTAAAAATTTTAACACCCTCATGAAATCATTACTATTGCATTAGAAAATATCGTGCCAAAGTTAAAACTGTTGCCCAATTATGAAGTGTGTTTCCCACCCATTCTTCTCTGAAAATCCAGGAAGAGGATCAAATCCGTGACCGAAATCTATCCCTAAAAGCCCAAAGGCTGGCATAAATATACGTACACCAAATCCTGCGGATCTTTGGATGTCAAATGGATTAAAGTCTCTAAAGCTATTAACAGATGCGCCACCCTCGGCAAAAGTAAGGGCATAAATTTTTGCGCCTTGTCCCAATGTAATTGGGTAACGTAATTCTAATGAAAACTTGTTGTAAATAGAACCACCATCTTGTGTAGATAAAGATTGATTAGGGTAACCACGCAATTGTATTATTTCCCTTCCGTCCAAGGCAAAGTTTCCTAAACCGTCACCACCAAGAAAAAAGCGTTCAAAAGGAATTACGCCTCTGTCATTATTATAAGCGCCAAGGAAACCAAATTCAACACTAGGTCTTAAAACTAGATTTTTTACAATCTCCGTAAACCAGTCTGCTTTAAATTTTATTTTATAAAATTCGAGCCAGTTAAAACGTTGCTGATCTATTCGCTCTAATTCTTGTTGCTGTGCTTGAGTTCTTTCTTCTAAAGGAATAGCTATTAATTCGTTTCTGTCTTCATTAAGTTGTGCATAATCAACGCCGTTCCATAAAGAGTAAGGCAATGAAAGTTTCGCAGAAACTGCAAAATTGGATCCACCTGTTGGATATATAGGGTCTACATTGGTATTGTTACGTGTTAAACCTATGGTATATGAAAGGTTGTTTGACGATCCATTTTGGAAAGCAAAAAGTCCTGATCTAAAATTATTTAAATTATAATTTTGAAAGCTTAGAGCTTGCGAAAACACAAAAAAATCGTCAGGGCTTTTTAGCCTTGTTGAAATTCCAAGAGTTGCTCCTAATATGTCAAAGCTTTGACTTCTATCTGGTCTTCTAGATTGTGGGTTAAACTGAAATTGTCTTGAATATGAAATTGATGAAGACAATTGGAACGGTTTTTTACCGCCAAGCCACGGCTCACTAAATGAAAAACTATAGGTTTGGAAAAATTGACTGGCTTGCAACCTTAAGGCTAAACTCTGACCATCTCCTCTTGGTACGGGTTTGTAAGCTTCACCATTAAAAATATTTCTGAGTGAAAAATTGTTGAAAGACAGACCTAAAGTACCAATAAAGCCACCGCCACCGTAACCACCTTGTAACTCTATTTGGCTTGAGCCTTGTTCTTCAACAGTATATTCAATATCTAAAGTACCATCAACAGGATTTGGGTTTTTAATATCTGGAGTTATGGCTTGTGCATTAAAATAACCAAGTTGACCAAGCTCTCTTATTGTTCTTATGATATTAGCCCTGCTGTATAATTCTCCAGGACGTGTCCGTATTTCACGATAAATAACATGGTCATTAGTAACGTCATTTCCTTTAACGGTTACGCTATTGAAATAAGCAGGTTTACCTTCTATGATCCTAATTTCAAGATCGATAACATTACCATCAGCACTAACTTCAACAGGGTTTATAGTAGAAAACATATAACCTGTATTCTGATAAATATTAGTGATATCTATACCGTCAGGCTTTTCATCATTGGCAATTCTCTTTTTTAGCTCAACACCATTGTATGTATCTCCTTCTTTTATTTTAAGTATTTGGGATAAGAAGCGATCTGTGTAAACGGTATTACCCACAAAATCAATTTTTCCAAAGGTGTATTTTTCGCCTTCTTCTACGTCTATTACTAGACTTATTGTTTTATCATCGTTATAGATTATGGAGTCTTTCAATATTCTAGCATCCCTAAATCCGTTTTCTTTATATTTATCTATGACACTAACAAGATCCTCTTTGTAGTCTTCTTCTACATATTTTGATCTTTTTAAAAGCCGTATCGGATTTTTCTTTTTAGTGTTTTTCATGGCTTTTCTCAGTTTCTTATCACTTAACTGCTCATTGCCATTAAAATCTATCCTTTTGATTTTTACTTTGTTGCCTTTGTCAATGTTAACCACCATATTCACCCGTTTCTTTTCAATGGAGTCATTTTGGACTTCGGATGTAATTACATTGACTTTGGTGTTTAAAAATCCTTTTTTCTTATATTTATTGGTGAGGTAATTTCGTGTAGTGGTAATAAGGTTTTCGGTTACTTTTACACGCTGTTTTAAGTTGTTTTCGTCTAAGATTTCGTCAACTTTTCCCTTTTTAACACCATTAATTTTAACCTCGTTTAATTCTGGTAAATCACTTAGGCTAATTTCAACATCAGCTGTATTGCCATCTATGTTTATAAGATATATGTCTATAGCACTGAATAAATTTGATTTCCAGAGTTTTTTGACAGCTTCACCAATTTTTTCGCCACCCAATTCTATCTCATCACCCTTTCTTAATTTCGAATATGTTATGATTGTATTTGGATTAAATGAGGTGTTCCCTGTAACTATAATATCATTAATAACGTATCTCTTCCCGCCTTGAGCCGATAGGCTTTGAGAGAATACAAATAATAAAGTGATTAATATAGTAGCGTAAAATTTATTCAAGATATTAAAAAATTGGCCTTTAGGTAAGTTGTTCGCTCGTCTTTCCAAATCGTCGTTCTCTATTTTGATAATCTAATATGGCTTTGTGTAGATTTTCTTTTTTAAAATCTGGCCAGAGCACATCAGTAAAATATAACTCTGCATAGGCTATTTGCCATAACAAAAAGTTACTGATACGTTGCTCGCCACTGGTTCTAATAAGCAGGTCTACATCTGGTAAATCTTGCGTGTAAAGATGCTTATTAATAATTGATTCGTCAATACTCTGGGCCGAAATTATATTATTTTTAACTTTAAGAGATAATTCTTTAACAACATTAACAAGTTCTTCACGGGATCCGTAACTTAGCGCCAAAGTTAATGTCATATGTGTATTGTTTTTGGTCTTTTCTTTTACATATTGTAATTCTGCAAAAGCCTTTTCTGGCAAATCTTTTAAGTTGCCAATTGCGGATAGTTTTATGCCGTTGTCCTGTAAAGTTTTTATTTCCTTTTTGAGAGACTTGACTAAGAGTTTCATTAACGTTTGCACTTCTAATTTTGGGCGTTTCCAATTTTCAGTTGAGAAGGCGTAAAGTGTTAAATTTTTAATACCTAGTTCCGCACAAGCTTCAACGGTTTCTCTGACCGATTTTGTGCCATTTTCGTGACCAAATACCCTAACCATACCTTTTTGTTTGGCCCAACGCCCATTGCCATCCATAATTATGGCAATATGGTTTGGCAGTTTAGTTGTTTTTATTTGATCTTTTAAGTTCATCTTAAAAACCGCAATAGCATGGCCTTTGGCCAAAGGTGTATGTTAGTGTTAGACCTGAAAACACATACCAATCATTACTGTTAGTGTTTCCAAAACTAAATTGCTCTCTAAAATCCGCGTCAGGTACACTGCCATCAATTTCATCTGTAAAGGTGTATCTGGCTCCAACCTCGGCACCTAATACAAAATGTGGGGCTATCAGCACTTTATAGCCTAATACCATAGGTATTCCGTAGGCCCAGCTTTCGGTATTTTCTGAGGTTAATGTTCCTGTATTGTCAAAATAAAAATTATCATGCCTGGCTGTTGTAACGCCAGTGTAAAGATATGGTGTGCCCTTAAAAGAGATGTCATGTAGATTGAAATCAAAGAAGGTAAACTCTAATCCAAGTGAGAATTCTAAAATACTGCTATTAAAAGCGTAGTTTCTTTGTTGTCTTCGTGGATCATCAGATTTACTATCTAAACCTTCAAGCTCGGTAAATATTACTGATGCTCTAAAAGAGTGTCTTGGGCTTCGGTTCCATTTAAAAATCCCGCCAAAAGCTACTTGGTTAGGTGAGATATAATCTGTTGCTCCAACATCTCCAATGAAGTTGCTTCCACCAGCAAATACACCAACTTCATAGATTTGACCGCTAGTAATTTGTAGTCCAAAAACACTTACCAATAATACCAGTAAATACCTCATAAGATTTAGAAAGTTTGCAAATATAACAATTAAGACTTCTCTGTAACAATTTGATGTTAATAGTATTACAGAAAACAATAATTAATGATATTTATTGCCTAGTTTCGGTGGTCTTCCCCCCAAAGCATTTTTTTACGTAGCGTATCAATAAAGCTTTCATCCAGTAGTTCTACCATTTTTATTTTAAATGGTGCTTTGGTAATGGTTATGGTAGAGGTGTTTCCTAAAGTAACAATTCTGGAGTCTAAGGACAATAAAAATTGATGCTCTCGCCCATTGACTTTCAATTGAACTTTTGTGCCATCCGGAATAACCAGAGGTCTTGCATTAAGGTTATGCGGTGCTATTGGCGTTAACACAAAGCTTTCGGTCTCTGGTGAAATTACTGGTCCACCACAGCTTAATGAATAACCTGTAGATCCTGTTGGCGTAGCCAAAATAAGACCATCAGCCCAATAAGAGGTTAGGTATTCGCTATTAAGGTGCGTATCAACAGTAATCATTGAGGTTGTGTTTTTTCTGCTTACTGTTACTTCGTTTAAGGCGAAATTTGTTTCCGAGATGGTTTTATTATTTGGAGTGGTTTTTACGGATAAGAGGCTACGCTCGGAAATTTTATAAGTACCACTGAGTATTTGTGTCAATGCTTGTTTTATCTCATTGGTTTGTAAGGTAGCCAAAAAGCCAAGTCTGCCAGTATTAATACCAACTATTGATATGTTGTAATCCCTAACCAACGTTAGTGCTCTGAGTATAGTGCCATCACCACCAATACTAATTAATAGGTCAAAAGAATTATCTAGCTGATTAAATGTTTGTAGCGCGGTATTTGTTTTGGGAATATTCTCTTGAAGTTTCAGGAAACGTTCTTCAATATGTATATCCAAATCATATTCAATTAAGCTGGAAACTAATGATTCAAAAGCCAAAGAGTTGTTTCTGTTGGCATAATCTTGACCATATATGGCAATTTTTTTCATCAAATATTAAGGTACTTGTCCAAATACTGTGAACGGTCTTTCAAGCTTTTAATATAGGAGTCGTCTTCATGTCCGGCCACAATATTATAACTGTACCTTCTAAAGGTTTGAATAACATCGTTTAAACCTTTATTGCCGATCTTAATAGTTATTTGAGCCACATCATTTTCAATCTTCGAAATAAATGCCCCTAAGATTTTAGCATCGTTAGATTCTATTATTTGTGAAATTTCACTGAATGAATAATCCTGAAATCCTTTTTCCACTATAATTATGGCGCCACGTTCCCCTAAAAAAGGTGTTTCATTAAATAAATTGATAATATCTATCAATTCATAATACCCCAAATAATTGTTCTTTTTATCAAGAACCGGCATTATGTTGCTATCGTTTTGGGCAAATGCTTCCATAACGTCTAGCCAGTTTGTGGTATCCCTTACAAAAAAACCTTCTGCTGTATAGCTACAATCTGAAATTATTTTTGAAGCTTCAAAGCAATGTGCGTCAGTTTCAGGGATGCAACCCAAATAAACACCATCCTTTTCAATAGGAATATGCGAGTAGGTGAGTTGATTAAACAGTAACTGTAAATCGCCAATGGAGTCGTTGACATTCAGTGGTTTAATATCGTTTATGATGTAATCTTCCAGTCGCATACCAATATCTTGAATTCTGATTGCAAATTAACTAAAATTAAGCACAAAAAGCGTGATGTGCTTTGTATTTTTGTCGTTCAAAACACGTAATAATGACAAAGCTAAGTGTTAATATAAACAAGATAGCAACTTTGCGGAATAGCCGTGGAGGCAACACCCCAAATGTAGTTCAGTTTGCTAAGGATGTACAGCGTTTTGGGGCGCAAGGTGTTACCATACATCCGCGACCAGATGAAAGGCATATAAAATATCAAGATGCGTATGATCTTAAACCAGAAGTTTATACCGAGTACAATATTGAAGGTAACCCAATCCCAAAGTTTGTTGATTTGGTCTTAAAGGTAAAGCCCACGCAGGTTACTTTGGTGCCAGATGCCCAAGACGCAATTACAAGTAATGCGGGTTGGAACACCATAAAGCACAAGGCATTTTTGCAAGAGGTAATTGCAGAGTTTAAAAATAACAATATTCGCACGTCCATTTTTGTCGATCCTGAATTAACCCAAATTGAAGGCGCTAAACAAACCGGTACTGACCGTATTGAGTTATACACTGAAAGCTTTGCGCATCAGTACGGTTTAGGAAATGAAAGTGCTATTGTGCCGTATGCTGAATGTGCTAAACTAGCAAATGAACTAGGCTTGGGCGTTAATGCAGGGCATGACCTGTCTTTGGAGAACATAAAATTTTTTAAAGAGAATATTGAAGGACTTTTGGAAGTATCTATTGGGCATGCATTGGTTTCAGAAAGTCTGTATTTAGGCATTGAAAATGTGGTTCAAATGTATTTACATCGTTTATCATGATAATGCACAGTAATATTATAGGTGAAGGAAAGCCTTTTGTGATTTTGCATGGCTTTCTCGGTATGGGCGACAACTGGAAAACCTTGGCACGTCAGTTTTCGGAATTGGGTTATGAGTTGCACCTTGTAGATCAGCGTAACCATGGTAGAAGTTTTCATGCCAATGAATTTGATTACGACCTCATGGCGGACGATTTAAAAGCCTATTGCCGGCACCACAATCTCACAGATATTGTTCTCCTCGGGCATTCTATGGGTGGAAAAACGGCTATGCTTTTTGCAACTCAAAACCCAGAATTGGTCAACAGATTATTAGTTGCAGATATATCGCCACGTTATTACCCCATACATCATGATGCTATTTTAGAAGGCTTAAGTAGTTTGAATTTTTCTGAAATCAAAAGCCGAGGTCAAGCAGATAAAGCGTTGTTCAATTATGTGACAGATATGGGTACGCGTATGTTTCTGCTCAAAAATTTGTATTGGGTAGAAAAAGGGCAACTAGGACTACGTATTAATTTACCTGTTTTAAAAGATCAGGTTGCTGAAGTGGGCGAAGCATTGCCCGTTCATGCTACATTTAATAAACCCACATTGTTTTTGAAAGGCGATAAAAGCGAATATATTGGTCCAACAGATGAAAGAATTATTCACCGTCATTTTACCAACGCAGAAATTGAAACCATAAGTAATGCAGGTCATTGGTTGCATGCGGAAAATCCAAAGGAATTTTACCAAGCCGTCACTGAATTTTTAAATTAGTTAAACATGAACCTTGTTATTAAACTGCTTTTAAATGCGTTAGCCGTTTATGCCTTATCTTATATTTTGAGTGGCGTTAGTGTTGATGCACCTACTACGGCTATTATTGTTGCCGTAATAATTTCATTATTAAACCTATTTGTTAAACCCATATTGGTAATCCTAACCTTGCCAATTACAATAGTAACCTTGGGATTGTTTCTCCTTTTTATAAACGCCTGTATCATTTTGTTAGCAGACAAAATGGTAAATGGTTTTGCTGTAAATAGTATTTGGTGGGCAATCCTTTTTAGTGTTTTGCTATCTGTTTTACAATCAATACTACATGCCCTTTTCACTGAAAAGAAAAACAATTAAATTCAATGAGTTGCAATCTATTGTAAGGTTAAAAAAAAGCCGTAATTTTGCACCCCAATTTTAGTTATAAGTACTATGAATATTACCAGAGAAAATAGCGATGCCCTAAATGCTGTTGTAAAAGTTGAGATCACAAAAGACGATTACACAGAAAAGGTAGAAAAAGTATTATCAGATTACAGAAAGTCTGCCAATATACCAGGATTTAGAAAAGGTCATGTTCCTATGAGCCTTGTAAAAAAACAATACGGCAAAGCTGTACTTGTTGATGAGGTCAATAAATTGTTGCAAGATGCCATTGGCAAATATTTAATAGAAGAGAAACTTGATGTTTTGGGAAATCCACTTCCAAAACCGCAAGACGATTTAAATTGGGACGCCGATGCATTTTCATTTGAATTTGAATTAGGTTTGGCTCCAGAATTTGATGTTAACTTAAAAGGCAAAAAAGCCATTACGCATTACAATATTGTTGCAGATGATAAAATGGTAAACAACCAAGTAGAGCATATCCAAAAGCAATACGGAAAATTGGTGTCACAATCTGAAGTTACACAAGACTCTGAAATCACAGGTAAATTTACTAATGAAGAGCTTGGTATAGAAAACGTTGCTACGCTAACTTTAGATAAGTTAAAAGGAAAAACGAACCCGAAGAAATTTATTGGCGCTAAGGTTGGAGATGTGATTACCCTCAAAACCAAAGGGCTTTTTGCAGAAGAAAATGATGCCATCAATTTCTTCAAACTAACTGCTGAAGACTTTAAAGACCTTAAAGGCGATGTTAATTTTGAAGTTTCAGAAATCAACCAACGAGAACTTGCAGATTTAGACCAAGAGTTGTTTGATAAACTATTTGGTAAAGACGTTGTAAAATCCGTAACCGAATTAAAAGCAAAAATTAAGGAAGACTCCGAAAAGCAATTCGCCCAACAAGGTGACCAAAAGTTGTTAAACGATGTTACAGAGTATTTGGTTGAAAATACAAAGTTTGACTTACCGTCAGAGTTTCTTCAAAAATGGATGCAAACTGCTGGCGAAGAACCAATGACCGAAGAAGAAGCAAAAGAAGAATTCGATAAATCTGAAAAAAGCATTCGTTACCAATTAATAGAAGGCAAGATCATTAACGAGCATAAACTTCAATTGCAGTTTGAAGACTTAAAAGCTTACGCCATGCAAATGATCAAAGGGCAAATGGCGCAATTTGGACAAATGAACCCAACTGAAAAAGAATTGGAAGATATTGTGGCGCGTATTCTTTCAAACCAAGATGAGGTAAAGCGCTTGTCCGAACAATTGATGAGCCAAAAACTTTTAGAATTGTATAAAAAGGAAGCCAACCTAAAAACGAAGAAAATAACTTACGATGATTTTGTAAAAGAATTTTACAAATAAGCATTTAGTGATATAAGTTGTATCTTTAAGGCGCAAAATGTAAAAATTTTGCGCCTTAATTGTCTAATAATAAAAAGAAATATAATAAATGGATTACGCTAAAGAGTTCGAGAAATTCGCAATAAAAGATCAAGGTATAAGCAGTACTTACTACAACAAGATTATGAGCAGTATGTACCCAACAAATTTGACGCCAAACATCATTGAAGAACGTCAAATGAATATTGCCATTTTCGATGTATTTTCAAGATTAATGATGGATCGCATCATCTTTATGGGCACGGCAATCAACGACCAAGTGGCCAATATTATACAAGCTCAATTACTGTTTCTTGAAAGTACAGATTCATCAAAAGATATTCAGATTTACATCAATTCTCCAGGAGGAAGCGTTTACGCTGGCTTGGGTATCTATGATACGATGCAATTTATAAAGCCAGATGTAGCTACAATTTGTACGGGTATGGCGGCGTCAATGGGTGCTGTATTGTTATGTGCAGGTCAAAAAGGCAAACGAAGTGGTTTGCCACATTCAAGGGTAATGATCCATCAACCGCTTGGTGGTGCACAAGGTCAGGCCAGTGATATTGAAATTACAGCGCGCGAAATATTGACCTTAAAAGAAGAGCTTTACAACATTATAAGTAAGCATTCTGGTCAACCTTACGACAAAGTTTATGCCGATAGTGATAGGGATTATTGGATGAAAGCCGATAAAGCCAAAGAATACGGTATGATTGATGAAATACTTACAAGAGAATAGATGGTAATTAATGGCGTTGATTAAGCCATGAATACACATCAATGACTTCATTTTAAAAAAGGATAATGGCAAAGGAAGAATTAGAATGTTCGTTTTGCGGTCGTAAAAAGCCAGAAACTAATTTATTGATTGCAGGATTAGACGCTCATATATGTGATCGTTGTATTACCCAAGCGCACGGTATAGTTTTGGAAGAATCCAAGCAAAACAATTCTACAGAATTGAGTGCGGAGCTCATGCTAAAAAAGCCAAAGGAAATAAAAGCGTTTTTAGATGAGTATATCATTGGTCAAGAGTACACAAAACGTGTTATGTCCGTGGCGGTTTACAACCATTATAAGCGTTTGTTACAACCGCCAAGTGATGATGATATTGAAATTCAAAAGAGCAATATTATAATGGTTGGCCAAACCGGAACAGGGAAAACCTTAATGGCTAAAACCGTAGCAAAAATGCTAAATGTGCCACTGGCCATTGTAGATGCTACGGTGCTGACCGAGGCTGGCTATGTTGGCGAAGATGTGGAAAGCATTTTAACCAGATTGTTACAAGCGGCAGATTATAATTTGGAGAAGGCACAACGCGGTATTGTTTTTATTGATGAAATAGATAAAATAGCCCGTAAAAGCGACAATCCATCAATTACACGTGATGTTTCAGGCGAAGGTGTGCAACAGGCCTTATTAAAATTATTGGAAGGTACCGTTGTAAACGTACCACCAAAAGGTGGTCGTAAGCATCCAGACCAGAAGTTTATTGAAGTAAATACCGAACATATATTATTTATTGCTGGCGGAGCTTTTGATGGTATTGAGCGTCATATTACCAAAAGGCTCAATATGCAAGCTATTGGTTATAGTTCTGTGCGTCAAGGTGTAGATCTGGACAACGACAACATATTGCAGTATATTATACCTAAAGATTTAAAGGATTTTGGTTTAATACCTGAAATTATTGGACGCTTGCCCGTGCTAACACATATGGATCCTTTAGATGCCAATACTTTAAGGGCTATTCTAACAGAGCCAAAAAATGCTATTATTAAGCAATACAAAAAATTGTTTAAAATGGATGAAGTTGAGTTCAGCATTACCGAAGGTGCTTTAGATTTTATAGTTGCTAAGGCTATCGAGTATAAACTGGGCGCACGAGGATTACGATCTTTATGTGAAGAAATCTTAACAGAAGCCATGTTTAATTTACCGGGTTCTGGCGAAACCAAGCTCAATGTTACCAAGAGCTACGCGGAAGAACGCCTTTCAAAATCTACGTTAAAGAAACTAAAGGCGGTTTCTTAAAATTAGGTTTAAAATACAAAAACGCCCGAGAAACATCTCGGGCGTTTTTGTTGTTGGATTAATCAAATTCAATATAAGCAATTGTCATATATATTTTGACGAGGGAATCTTTACATTGATTTTGAATGTGAAATATATAATGGCATTTTGAATATTCAAATAAGATTAGATAAACCTTATAAATTTTGCGGCGTAAATTTTGTAAATGCTATTTTTTCCGATGAAAGCGGTGCGCTAACTATTCAGTTTTAACAGTTCGTCTAAATAGTCTCTGGTATTGGATAGTCGTGGCACTTTATGTTGACCACCCAATTTGTTGTTTTGTTTGAGCCAGTCGTAGAAGAGATTTGGTCTGGCTTGGTGTATTGTTGGTTTGTTCAGCGTCATATTATTATAACGCTTGGCTTCATAGTCGGAGTTTAACGCCTTTAAGGCATTATCAAATAACTCCGAAAAATAGCTCATGTTTTCTGGAAGTGTTTTAAACTCAATCAGCCATTCGTGCGCCCCTTTTTCTTTGCCACTCATAAAAATTGGTGCAGCGGTGTAATCTACAATTTCAGCACCTGTCCGTTTGCAAACTTTTTTGAGTGCATCCTCGGCATTTTCAATAATCAATTCTTCTCCAAAGGCGTTGATGTGGTGTTTGGTGCGTCCAGACACTTTAATTCGGTACGGATTAAGGCTCACAAACCTAATCGTGTCACCAATTTTATAACGCCATAAACCTGCATTGGTTGTTATGATAACGGCATAATTTTTATGAAGTTGAACGTCGCTTAGCGGTATGACAATCTCATTTTTTGTTCCGTAGGTATCCATTTGGATAAACTCGTAAAAAATGCCATAGTCCAACATGAGCAACAAATCGCCGGTGTAGTTTTGGTCCTGAATGGCAAAAAACCCCTCGGATGCATTATAGATTTCGTAATACTTAAACGATTTTTTGGGTAAGATTGCCCTATACTGTTCAATATAAGGGTTAAAGCTTACGCCACCGTGAAAGTAAACTTCCAGATTGGGCCAAATGTCAAAAAGGTTGTCTTTGTTTGTTTTCTGAAGAATGTTGTTGAGCAACACCAACATCCAAGATGGTACTCCAGCCAGGCTAGTCACGTTTTCGTTAATGGTCTCATCAACTATTGCTTTCATTTTGGTTTCCCATTCGCTCATTAAAGATACCTTACTGCTTGGCGTACTGCTAAACTCAGCCCAAAACGGCATATTGTCAATAAGTATGGCAGATAAATCTCCGAAAATCGTGCCGTTCTCTTTGTACAATTCCTTACTGCCACCAAGTCTTAAACTCTTTCCTGTAAACAATTGCGCGTCAGGATTATTATTCAAATACATGCAGAGCAAATCTTTACTTGCCGCATAGTGGCAATCTTCCAAAGAATCTGTACTTACGGGAATAAACTTGCTTTTTGCATTGGTGGTGCCACTGGATTTGGCGAACCATTTTATGGGTCTTGGCCAAAATATGTTTTGTTCGCCTTGTCGCGATCTTTCAATCTGATCTTGGATGGCTTCGTAATTCACTATGGGAATGCGCTCGTTGAACTCTCTGTAAGACTTGATGCTTCCAAAATCGTATAGCTTTCCAATCTCGGTATCCTTAGCAAACTTCAATAAGCTGAATAGCAATTCGTTTTGAACATCATGCGGGTATTTCAAAAACAATTCAATCTGATGAAACCGTTTCTTTAAAAACCAAGATGCAATAGAATTTACTATGGGTATTGGCATGGTTTAGTTATCTTTAACCGTTAAGCGGTATTTGACAAAAATGGTTTAATTACAAAGGTTTTTGTTGAAATCAAACGCACTAAAATAATAAATTTTTGTTATGGTTTACACAGGCGTACTTACTAAAATGCAAACGGAGTTTTTAGATCCTATTCAATATTATTTGGTGTTTGAGAACGATTTTATTCACATGAACCAGTTACTCAACACATCAATATCGCTCAAGAAAGTGGGCGAGCAGTGTTTAAGCTGTGGCTTGGAAAGGCCTATTTTTAGACAAGGATTTTGTAAAACCTGCTTTTTTGAAAAACCCATTGCTGGCGACTGGATAATGCGTCCAGAATTAAGCACAGCACATTTAAACATTGAAGATCGTGATCTGGAGTACGAAAAAAAAGTACAGTTGCAACCGCACATTGTGTATTTGGCCAATTCAAGTAACGTAAAAGTAGGGGTGACACGAAAAACACAAGTGCCTACACGGTGGATAGACCAAGGCGCACATGAGGCTATTGAAATCGTAGAAGTACCTAATAGATACCTTGCAGGAATTACTGAAGTTGCCCTTAAAGATCATGTTGCTGATAAAACCAATTGGCGCAAAATGCTGAGGCATGATAACGTGGACGAAAACCTCAAAGAATGGAGAAATAAACTTAAAGCCTGTATCCCCGACGAAGCCAAGGACTATTTTATAGAATATAATGAAGAAACCCAACTTCATTTTCCGGTTAATCACTATCCTGAAAAACCCAAGTCCTTAAACCTAAACAAACAAGAAAGTTTTACGGGCAAATTGGTTGGTATTAAAGGACAGTACCTAATTTTTGAAGACGATACTGTTTTTAATATTCGTTCTAATGAAGGCTTAGTTGTAGAGATTGGAATTTAAACAAAATATAATTTTGCAAACTGTACTATTCCAATTACAAATAACAGAACACCAGTTACTTTATTGAGCATTGCATTAATATCCTGAAATTTCTTCTGGATAATAAGGCTAAAATTGCTATAGGCATAAAGTGTAGACACCTTGCCCAGGTAAACACCGATGAAAAAGAGAATAAGAATTCCAGTTGAAGTGGTATTGGTTAGCATTGTGATATTAGAATTTATTGCACTGTAAACCAATAGCCAGTAAACCAGTACAGGTGGATTTAGAAGCCCCAACAAAAAACCCGTCATGTATTTAGAACTATAAAAGCTACGCTTTGGTTTTATTGTTTTTTTTGATGTTTTATGTTTTTTTAGAAAAAGGAAAGCACCAACACCCAGAAGTACTAAGGCAATTACAATTTGCAACCATTGGTTGGTAACAAAAAAATCATTGACCATCATATTGTACTGTAAGGCGTAGAACGATAATATTACTTCTGCTAAGCCCGCTGTTACGGCAATTTTTAGAGCATGCTTCAGGTTGTGACGCAACGTTGTATTGATTACTGCAATATTTGATGCACCTAACGGCAAAGCTCCAATAACAGAAGCAACAAAGCCCAATATGATGAAACCTAAAATCATAAGTTATTTGTTGCAACACACTAAAAACCCTTACAATATTTTTTAAAATTATGTTACAGAGACGTTAAAGCCTGTAAAATGTTTAACTATATTTCAATATCTTTAAACAAAAAAACAATGAAACACATATCACCATTTTTTTATATTGGTTTAACTACCCTTTTGCTCGTTACCATAACCATTATGAGCGCAATGAATTTTTCGTTCAATTGGGTGTTTTATTTAACGGTTATTGGTCAGGTTTTGGTTGTGGTTATGGTATACAAAGTACTTACAGACAACTATAAAACTGATAAAACCTTCGATCATTTTTATGAGGACAATCCTATTGAACCTGTTGAAATTTCAGTTGAAAAAGAAAAATTCAGGTTGTGAGCAAATTGTTAGAATAGACAGATTTGTTTACAAAAAAAGCGACCAAATTGGTCGCTTTTTTAATATACAAAATTATTGCTTATACGTTTTCTTGATCTCTTAAAGTTTGAATATACTCAGCCTTTTGGATTTCTCTTCTGCGTTTTACAGATGGCTTTGTAAAATAACGAGACTCTCTCAAATTTTGCATAATCTGAACATTTCTATGCTTACGCTTGTAACGTTTAAGAGCTCTTTCAATGTTTTCGCCTTCTTTTATTTCTATCTTAATCATATCGATTCGGTATATTATCTATTATTTAAGAGTTGGCAAAGATAATAACTTATTTAAAATATTTTAATATTTTTTTTATTTTTCTGATGCTAAACTAATTATCGTTTCTTTTTAATTCTTTTTGGTAGAATCCTTCTTCTTCTTTTTACTGCCAAGTAGACCGCCGAGAATATTTTTTACGCCTTCTTTTACATTATCTTCTGTAGTTTTTGGTTTTGTGTTTTCAGTAGTTGTAGTGTCTGTTGTGGTTGTTGAGGTTTCTGTTTTACTATTGCCTAAAAAACCTCCGATCAAATCATTTACTTTATCTTTCCCTTTTCCAATAAGTTTTTGTTTTTGAATCTCTACCAGTTGCTTGGTTAAATTTGAAATTCCACTCGTCAAATCCGTTTGTACTTGTGGTTTTGTAAATGTACCTCCAATAGTTGCTGTAACTGGAATAGAAATTTTATTGACCTCATTATCATTAATTTGACCAATCAAACGGTTGACGTCACTGCCTAGATACTTTGCTGGTACTTGAAATACAGCATTGTAATTCATAGTATTTGAAAAGCTATGAGTTCCTGATATTTCAATTGGAATGTCTTTATATTTTACGGTAAATGGTGTTACGGCTACTTGGCCGTTTTCAAAACGTAATCTGGTTTTTATGTCTTTTTGAAGTTTTTCAAAATCAATAAAATTAAGTTTACTGTCTAGTGTTGATAATAATGGGCTTTCGGATTTAAGGATTTTTGACGTCAGTATTTCGGCAACGGCATTTCCAGAAATGGAACTTAAATCTGGCGAAAAGTTCTGGTCTAATAATCCACTAACATCTATCGTAGAATTTAATTTACCTTGAACCACTTTTGCGATTGGTGCTAAGGCTTTAAGCATGTCCAAGTCTTTAAAGGATTGCGAAATATCAAAATCTTGCATACCCAATTGCATATCGAATTTTGGCTGTTTTTCTTTGGTGGACACGTTACCTGATATGCCTAACTTACCCTTAAAGATGTCCGTAGTCATATTGCTTAAATTGGCATTTTGGTCTTTGATGCGCAATTGGCCTGTGACGTTGTTCAAGGTTAAATTATCATATATAACGGTTTTTGCATTTGCCGAAATAGTACAATCAAAAAAATCTGGAATTTTTAGTGATTCTGCATCTGAGGTGGTTTTATTTGAGTTTTCAGAAGCAGAGTCATCTTCAACCATAAAGTCGGAAATGGCGAACGTGTTTGAGTTAAGGTTGAAATTACCTTGCAGTTTTTTATCGCTTAGTAAAAATCCCAATAAATTAGTTATTGTTCCTGTTGCCGAAAAGTCGCTTTGTCCCGTTTGAGCATCAAACTCTTGAAGCGTTACCAAACCTGGTTTAAAGTTAATTTTTGCTTCATTAATTTGAATAGGATTTACAATATCTTCCGAAGAAAACACAAAATCCGAAACCGAAATACTTCCGTTGTTTTTTATACGCTCAAAAGCATTGGTTTCAATAGCATCCATATCAAAACTTGTGCTGAGTTTTCCTTTTAAAATACCACTTAGTTGGTTGTCCAATTCAATAGGATAGGCTTTTGTAATATTTGCCAGATTTAAAACACCATCTAGATCGGCGTTGACCACCATATTGCCTGTTAGGTTCTTTATATGTGCTTCGGATTTGAATACATCTTCATCTATTTTGAAGTTCAGTGCATTCACATCGACATAAGTGTCTTCAGCTTTGCCAGTATTGTTTTTTACGGAGGCATCAATAACAATATGTTTTACGCTTTTTGGTAAATCCGGATATTTAAAAGACGCATCGTTGGAGCGCATGTTTATATCTAAAGTTGGAATGGTTTCATCGGATACCAAACCTTTAATTTTCCCATTGACTGTAAAGTTTCCAGTAGTATTAACGTCTTCAATATTTTTAGCGTATTGCTGTGGGATTACCGCTAAGAAATCTTTAAATGAAGATTCAGGATTTTTAAAAGTGATGTCTATGTCTTGTCCAGCATCCACCATTTGCACAAAGCCTTCAAACTCTAAAGGCAAGGCGTTGATAAAGCCTTTGTTCTCTTTGAAGCTATATTTTTGTTGCTCTAGGTCTAAATCGATTAAAGCATCTAGGCGGATGGTGTTGTTGCTCAAATATTCCGTACTGTCAATAGCCATGCTAATTCTGGCTTCGGTTTTTGTGTCCAATTCCGAAGTGTCGCCTGAAAAAATACCGTTACCGCTATGATTGACTTCAGTGATATACACATTGGTGTTTGTACCTTCATCAATATAGGTAAATGAGCTGTTGTTGAGTTCGTAATGTTCAATATCAAAACTGAAACCTGTTGCCGTAGAATCTGGACTCGTTTCAGTACTTTCGGATGCTTTTACAATATCATAGTTTACGGAACCACTTTTGTTTGTTTTTAAGGTAAGTAGCAGTTCGTCTGCAATAATCTCGTTTACTGTTAGCGGTTCTTCGGTACCTTTAAATAATTCGCTCAAAGGCATTTCAAAAGAAAGTGCTTTGGCTGTGGCAAGCGTTTCGTTTTCAAACGGCACAAGATTCACAATTTTAAGATTCTCTACACTAACCTCAGCTTTTGGGAAACTACTTATTAGACTTAAAGAAATGTCGTCAAAACTTAAGTCAGCATTGAGGTTTTCATCTGCATAATTCTGGACTATGGTGTCGATTTTAGATTCCAAAAAGAAAGGAATAGCGATTAATATGGTAATGAAAATCAGGAATAGAATTCCTATGATTTTAAAAACTTTTTTCATGATGTGATAGCTTAATTTAGTCTCGCAACTATTGTACGTAAATTTGAGCAGAAAAGTTGTAATTATAACAAAGTTTTATAACGCTTTAAGATTTAATAACAGTTAGGTGAGATCAATTTCTTCATTCACTTTCAGTTTGAATCGCCTTCTAAAGAGGAAGACGCCAAGATATAGCAAGGGTGTATCAAGTATTGCTACAAAAACCTTAAATAGAAACCCGCTAAGCAATAAACCCTTAAAGTTCGTCCAATCAATAATTCCAAAAGAACATAACAGAAATACGATGGTAAATGTATCGACAAATTGAGAAAACCAAGTTGAGAAGTTATTTCGAATCCATAAGTGTTTTCCTTTAGTTAAACGCTTCCAAAAGTGATAGATTTGAATATCAACAAATTGGGCAAATAAATAGGTGAGCATACTTGCAAATACGGCAATTACCGAGTTCCCGAATACTTTTTTAAACAGTGCATCATCTACATAAGACCACGAAGTAGCTGGCACGGCATCGCCAACATAAATGATTAGCAATGAAAACAACGATGCAAAAATACCGACTACAACCACATCGTTTGCGCGTTTTTTACCATAAATTTCACTAATTAAATCCGTAATTAAAAAGGTAATAGGATAGGGTAAAATACCGACTGAAATTTCAAAAAGCTTACTCCCAAAAACTTCAACATCAAACGGATACCAATAAAAAAACTTCTGAAAAATTAAGTTGGAAACAACAAGCGAAGTGATAAATAAACCACCTAAAAGTAGATAGATGCGTTGGGCTAGTAGTTTGTCTTTAACTGACATTAAAAATGGTTGATAAAATGTTGTCGTAAAGATAATCTATTAATATATCTTTTAGTTATTTTACACGTCTTATGGCAGAATTGAAAACCGTTTATATAGCATTAGGAAGTAACAAGGGCAATAAGTTGCAACATTTGCAATCAGCGGTCAATGCTATTTTTGAACGTGTTGGCGCTATAAAAAAGTTGTCTAAAGTCTACGAAACCCCAGCCATGGGTTTTGATGGTGACCATTTTTACAACGCTTGTATAAAGGTTGAAACAAGACTGAAACCCAAACCGCTTTTAAAGGTGCTTCAGGCTATTGAAAGAGATATGGGACGCGCACCAAAAAAAGGTTATGGTTATCAGTCACGTGAGATAGATTTGGACATGCTCTTTTATGAAGATTTAATCTTGAATGAAAAGAGTCTAATTATTCCACATCCCAAACTCCATGACCGACGATTTGTGCTACAGCCACTTTTAGATATTGCCAAAGACCTTGAACATCCTAAGTTGCATAAATCAATTGCTGAATTATTGCAGGAATGTAAGGATGATTCAGATATTGAACCAGTAAATATTTGGCTAAAAAACCCAAAAAAACGCTTCAATTTCTCTGACTATAACTTTATAGCTATTGAAGGTAATATTGGTGCCGGCAAAACCAGTTTGGCAACAAAAATTTCCCAAGATTTCAACGCGAAGTTGATTTTGGAACGTTTTGCAGACAATCCTTTTTTACCAAAATTCTACAAAGAACCCGAGCGTTATGCATTTACTTTAGAAATGTCGTTTTTAGCTGATAGGTATCAACAAATCAGTGATGATTTGTCGCAATTAGATTTATTTAAGGATTTTATGGTAAGCGATTATGTTGTTCAT
>CAYSVY010000024.1:2404-46523 GCA_964434705.1 uncultured Flavobacteriaceae bacterium | reverse complement strand
TGTTTAAATAACAAAAAAATAAATACCTAATACTTAATAATTAATACTTAATACTTAAAACTGAATACTTAATACTGAAAAATATGGGAAAAGAACAACACTACAAACGCTGGAACGAAATAAAAACAAACGACTCTTGGGCCATTTTTAAAATTATGGGCGAATTTGTCAATGGTTTCGAGCGCATGAGCAAAATAGGACCATGTGTGTCGATTTTTGGTTCCGCACGAACAAAGCCAGAACACAAATACTACCAACTGGCAGTTGAAGTAGCCGAGAAAATTGTTGGAAACGGTTATGGTGTCATCACTGGTGGTGGACCAGGTATCATGGAAGCTGGTAATAAAGGTGCTCATATCGCTGGCGGAACTTCAGTAGGTCTAAATATCGAACTCCCTTTTGAGCAACACGACAATCCTTACATAGATTCAGATAAAAGTTTAGATTTTGATTACTTCTTTGTTCGTAAGGTTATGTTTGTCAAGTACTCACAGGGTTTTGTGGTTATGCCTGGTGGTTTTGGCACATTAGACGAATTATTTGAAGCGATGACACTCATCCAAACTTATAAAATTGATAATTTCCCGATAATCCTTGTAGGATCCGAATTTTGGGGCGGTTTGGTAGATTGGATCAAGAACACCTTACTTGAAGCAGGTAATATCAGTCCAAAAGACATTGATTTAATGCACGTTGTGGATACTGCAGATGAAGTCATCGAAATCCTAAACGCATTCTATCAAGAATACGGTTTAAGCCCAAATTTCTAATCTTTCAAAATAGCGTACCTTAAATTTGATTAAAAAGTTAATCACATATCTCTGTGTTTTTTGTTGTGCAATAATAGGACAGTCACAAAATAGCATTAGCGTAAAAGCTGATGTAAATCCCGCTGAAAAGTCTATAAAGATTGAACAAACCATTCAATATCAAAATACATCAAACGATACGCTTCGAGAGATTTATTTAAACGACTGGAACAACAGTTATTCCTCTAAAACTACGCCACTAGCAAAACGTTTTGAAGAAGAATTCAGCACACGCTTTCACTTGGCTAAGTCACGTCAACGTGGCTATACCGTGATTACCAGCCTTAGTAATGATCAAAGTGAAACTTTAGATTATCAGCGTTTAAAAAAACAACAAGATGTTATTAAGGTAACGCCCAAAACACCCATTCTTCCTAACTCTAGCTACACGTTAAACCTGACCTACACTATAGTATTGCCTGATGCCAGTTTTACTGAATACGGTTTTACAGACGATGAAAATTTTGAACTGCGCTATTGGTATATTTTACCTGCAGTCTATGATGGCACATGGAACTATGCCAGTAATAAAGATTTGGAAGATTTATTCGTTCCAAAAGCTGATGTGTCATTACAATTAAGATTTCCAAAAAATTATAGTGCAACTTCAGAACTCGATATAGTTTCATCTGAAAAAGATGATACCCACATAACGCTAAACCTGAAAGGAAACGACCGAACAGATACGTATTTGTCACTTCATCAAAATCCAGAATTTTCGAAAATAACAACTGATGATTTCATGGTCATTTCCGATATATATGAAAAAGGATTAGAACCTCAGGATAAGGCCTTAATAACGGATAAAATAACAAAGTTTTTAGTTGAAAATTTAGGAGAATATCCCTTTGAAAAACTATTGGTTAGCCGTATTGATTATGACAAAAACCCATTGTATGGCATTAATCAACTGCCTAGTTTTTTAAGACCTTTTAAAAGTCAATTTCAATACGAAATGAAGCTTTTAAAAACCGCTTTAAAAAAGTATTTGGCCAATACGCACCATTTAAATCCTAGAAAAGAACACTGGCTCAACGATGGTATTAAAATATATTTTTTGATGAAGTATGTTGAGGAACATTATCCCGATATGAAATATCTCGGTTCCTTGGCAAATATATGGGGAATCAGGGCTTTTCATATTGCAGATTTGGATTATAATTTTCAGTATTACCTCTACTCTATGGAAATGATGCGTCGTAATAACGACCAACCTTTATCTACTCCAAAAGACTCGCTTATAAAGTTCAATGCCAATATAGCCAGTAAGTACAAAGCTGGAATTGGCCTCAATTATTTAGACAAGTACACCGAAGGTATTGACTTTAAGACTTCACTAAAAGACTACCTATCCAGCTATAAACTTAAACCTGTTACCACGAAAGATTTTGAAAACTTTATAAAATCTAAAACAACGAAGGATATCAATTGGTTTTTTGATGATTACATTAAAACCCGCAAAAAAATCGATTTCAAAATTAGAGAGGTTACCACAACTGAAGATTCTATTACGCTAACCATAAAAAACAAGAGAGATAATCCTGCACCAGTACCGCTTTTTAGTTTACGCAATGATAGTATTGTAAACACCATCTGGATAGATAGTATTAAGGGCACAAAGACGCTAACTATCCCTAATTACAATACTGACCGCTTAGCCCTAGATTACGAAAATATTATACCAGAACTTAACCAACGCGATAATTACCGTTCTACAACAGGGTCGAGATTGTGGTCAAAACCATTGCAGTTTAGGATATTTAAGGATGTTGAAGATCCGTACTACAACCAAGTGTTTTTGATGCCATTGGTAGAATTCAATAATATTTATGATGGGCTAACACTTGGCACCAAAATATACAACAAAACCATATTGCGAAAACGCTTTAATTATCGTTTTTCGCCACAATATGCGACACGTTCCAAAGCCTTAACAGGTTCGGGCACCGTATTTTATACACATAATATTGAGGGTTCAAATCTGTTCGATATTACTTACGGTATTTCTGCAGGTTACCAATCCTTTGCACAAGATGCCTTTTTTACAAGCATTCGCCCAAATATTACATTTTCATTTCGTGACAATAATGACTTTAGAAAGGATACCAGAGACCGAATTCAACTCAGATATGTGGGTATTAATAGAGATATAGGTGAAGATGCTATTATAGACGAACTTGACGATGAACCAGATTATGGAGTTTTTAATCTTCGTTATTCCCGCTTTACACCAGGTCTGATAAACTACTCACGGTTTTTAACAGATTTTCAAGTTTCTAGCAACTTTAGTAAGGTTGCACTTAATTATGAGATTAGAAAACTTTCAAAAAACAACCGTAATTATAACCTCCGCTTTTTTGCTGGAGCATTCCTAAAAAACAATACCGACCCAAACTCGGACTTTTTCAGTTTTGCATTAGATCGTCCAACAGACTATCTTTTCGATCTTAATTATCTGGGGCGTTCTGAAGCTTCCGGTCTTTTTAGCCAGCAAATAATTATTGCCGAAGGTGGTTTTAAATCGCAATTGGATACGCCATTTGCAAACCAATGGATGACTACAATAAACGGAAGTACTTCCATTTGGCGGTATATTCAAGCCTATGGAGATATTGGCCTAATTAAAAACAGAGGCTTTAGCCCAAAATTTGTTTATGACACAGGAATTAGACTTAATCTCGTTGAGGACTATTTTGAAATTTTCTTTCCAATATATTCCAATAACGGTTGGGAAATTGCCCAACCTAATTACGACCAACGCATTCGCTTTATGTTCACGGTTGACCCTCAAGTATTATTGAGCCTATTTACACGTAAATGGTTTTAACATATTCTTACTAATATGTTAAATTATCTTTTAAAATTATAAATTATATAATTTTTCTTCTTTTTTTTAAGAATAATTCAAAATTATAACACAAAACAGGATTGCAAAACATTCCTTTTTATGTTAATTTTGTTGTGCCTAAAATTCAAGCTCATGAAGCCAGATGCCAATATAAAAACCGAGATTACATTCAACGATTTTAAATCCGAAGTACTCAACGACTACAAATTAGCTGTTACAAGCAGGGAATGCAGTTTATTGGGACGAAGAGAAGTATTGACAGGCAAAGCTAAATTTGGGATTTTCGGAGATGGTAAAGAAGTTCCTCAAATTGCATGGGCAAAAACCTTTAAAAATGGGGATTTCCGCTCGGGATATTACAGAGACCAGACTTTTATGATGGCTATCGGCGCATTAACCATTGAGCAATTCTTTGCTGGGCTTTATGCAACTACAGATATAAAAGAAGAACCAATGTCTGCCGGAAGACAAATGGGTGGCCATTTTGCAACCCACAGTTTGGATGAAAACGGCAATTGGAAAGACCTCACGGCACAAAAAAATTCCAGTGCAGATATTTCACCAACGGCAGCTCAAATGCCAAGATTATTGGGATTAGCACAAGCCTCAAAAATATACAGGCACGTAGAAGAAATTAACAGTGAAAAATTTTCTGAAAACGGAAACGAAATAGCTTGGGGAACTATTGGAAACGCAAGCACCAGTGAAGGTTTGTTTTTTGAAACCATAAATGCCGCTGGCGTGCTTCAAGTCCCGATGGTAGTAAGTGTTTGGGATGACGATTATGGCATTTCAGTTCATGCAAGGCATCAAACCACAAAAGAAAATATTTCAGAAATCCTCAAAGGTTTTCAACGTGATACCGATAGCAACGGCTATGAAATTTTCAAAGTAAATGGTTGGAACTACCCAGAACTTATTGACGTATATCAACGCGCCGGAGCAATTGCTCGTACTGAACATGTGCCAGTTTTAATTCATGTTAACCAATTAACACAACCGCAAGGGCATTCTACATCTGGCTCTCATGAACGCTACAAAAACCAAGAGCGTTTAGCTTGGGAAGCAAAATACGACTGTAATACGCAAATGCGTAACTGGATGATTGAAAATAATGTGGCAACAGACGAAGAGCTTTCAGTATTAGAAAAAGAGATTAAAAAAGAAGTTCGAAATGCTAAAAAAGCCGCTTGGTCAACGTTTATAAAACCGTTAAAAAAAGAACAAGAAGAAGCATTAAATTTGCTGGATCAATTGGCAAAGTCAAGTTCCAATGGTGTATTCATCAATAAGTTAATTTCAGATCTTAAAGCAATTGACGAACCCTTGCGAAAAGACATATTGTCAACGACCCGAAAAGCATTACGGTATGTCTTGACAGAGCAGAGCAACGAAAAAACACAGCTAAAAAACTGGATAGCAAATTATATAGATGCCACACAGCCTAAATACAGTTCGCATTTGTATAGCGCATCGGCAAATAATGTCAAAACAATAAAAGAAGTACTACCACAGTATAGTGCTGATAGCGAAATGGTTGATGGCCGTATTGTACTTAGAGATAATTTTGAAGCTATTTTTAACAACCACGCCGAGGCTATGGTTTTTGGTGAAGATGCTGGTTATATTGGCGATGTAAACCAAGGACTTGAAGGACTACAAGAAAAATTTGGAGAGCTACGGGTTGCAGATACCGGAATTAGGGAAGCCACAATTCTTGGCCAAGGCATTGGTTTGGCCATGAGAGGACTTAGACCAATAGCCGAAATTCAATATCTGGACTATTTAATGTACGCTTTGCAAATAATGAGCGATGATTTGGCAACAGTACAATACCGAACCAAAGGACGCCAAAAAGCCCCTGTAATTATACGAACACGTGGACATAGGCTTGAAGGCATTTGGCATGCCGGCTCTCAACTTGGAGGTATTTTAAATTTAGTCAGAGGAGTCAATGTACTTGTACCACGCAATATGACTAAAGCCGCTGGGTTTTACAATACACTTTTAGAAAGCGATGAACCTGCTCTTGTTGTTGAATGCCTTAACGGCTACAGATTAAAGGAAAAACTACCTACCAACTTGGGAGAATTCAAAACTCCTGTTGGTGTTGTTGAAACTTTAAAAGAAGGACAAGATATAACCTTGGTATCCTACGGATCAACTTTGCGCATTGTAGAACAGGTTGCTAAAGAGCTCACTGAAGTTGGTATTGATGCAGAGGTCATTGATGTGCAATCATTATTACCATTTGACCTCAACCATGATATTATAAAAAGCGTAGCCAAAACCAATCGCTTAATGGTTATTGATGAGGACGTTCAAGGTGGTGCCAGTGCTTATATTCTAAATGAAATATTGAATACGCAAAACGGGTATCAATATTTGGATAGCCAACCCAAAACACTAACGGCAAAACCGCACAGACCAGCTTATGGCAGTGATGGTGATTATTTTTCAAAACCATCGGCCGAAGATATTTTTGAAGCAGTTTATGCCGTAATGCACGAAGCTAATCCGAGTGATTTCCCTCAGTTGAGATAAATAGAGGTATCTTCGTGAATATTTAATACTTTTTCCTAGTGTTGGAAAACAATAAATCTTTCTAATGCAATACATAAAACTATTATTTGTAGCTGTTTTATTCTTAAGTAGTTGCATGTCTTATTCGCAAGAAACTGGAAATGAAAAAACTATTGACCGTAAAACTTTAAGCGATTATCACAAATTATTCCCAGTTATTGAAAACTTAATTCTTGAATCTAATATTGAAGGTCTGTGGGCAATAGCCGATAACGATTTAAAACAAAATACCACAATTGAAAATTTCAAAACAACAATTGATCTAATTAATTCTTATTTTAAAAACAAGGGTTATAAAACATTTGAAGCTTACTCCAATGCCGGAAAAAATAATGAAGAAAATTTAGGGAAGGTGGTATTTCAAGGTCTAGAATAATCACCTATAAACACATACCAAAATTCGTAAAAGACAGCATAAACCCATTACTGTCTAGCAAGCTAACTGCTGGTATATCTGTAAAATTAAATTATTATCAAGGTATTTGGTTGCTCAACTTAATTCAATTCAAAAATTTACAATTTGATAAAAGTTTCGATATAATTGAATACATAGAAAACTTTAGTGCAAAAGATACTTCAGATAACTACATCACACAAATCAGTATTTTTAAAAAAGATGATTTTTCGCTTAGAGCCCTTGGAGACATAAATGATGTTGACTTAAAAATTTCTAAACTTAAAAAAATAGATTTAGCGAATAGTGCTATTCCAGTAAGTCGAAAACATTATAGTAATATTTTAATTCAAAAAAAACGTGTGGGCCATTCAGCTGAAGAAAAAAAGGCGAAATTGGATTGGCTAGAAATTACATTTACAGATGCCAATAAAATATTGATTTCTAACGCACTTAAATATGGTTTTTATACTATTAAAGGGAAGTCAAATCTTACCAAATTTATGAAAAAAATAGTAGCTGATTTTGCCAATAAAGGCTATAAGGACTAACATATTCGTCGTCAAAACGAAAAAATATCAAAATCCTCTTGTAACTTATCATAAATTTTGAGTCGATTTATGTTCACATGACATAAATCATGGAATTGAAATTACAAGCTTATTATTTTTGTTAGTAACTAGACCAATAATAGTTCTATGCTAACAGAAACTACTTTTAAGGCTTTTAATAAAAAGACCGATTTCATACAACATTTAGAAGCGCATAAAAACGAAAATCCCACTTATAAAGCGGCTTTAGAAAAATACTACTATGAACAAGAACTGTTACCTCTACAAGCAGAATTAGTAGATTTTCAACGATGGGTTCAAAAAGAGAACCAAAAAATAGCTATCATTTTTGAGGGTAGAGACGCCTCGGGTAAAGGCGGTACCATTAAAAGGTTTAAAGAACATTTGAACCCAAGAGCAATGCGCATTGTGGCGCTAAACAAACCAACTGAAGTTGAAAAAAACCAATGGTATTTTAACCGCTATATTAAAGAATTGCCCAATGCTGGCGAAATTGTATTCTTTGACCGTAGTTGGTACAACCGTGCCGTAGTAGAACCCGTAATGGGGTTTTGCACAAAACAACAGTACAATAGGTTTATGATTCAGGTTCCTGAATTTGAAAATATGCTGTATGAATCCGGAACAAAAATCATAAAGTTTTGGTTTTCGGTATCTAAAGAAGAGCAACAAAGACGGTTTGAAAAACGACTAAACAACCCATTAAAAAAGTGGAAGTTTAGTCCTGTAGACGAAAAAGGTCAAGAACTTTGGGATGAATTTACCCAATACAAAAACCAAATGTTTTCCAGAACACACAATTCATTTTCGCCATGGGTTATCATTAAATCCAACGATAAAAAACGTGCGCGATTAGAAAGCATCAAATATGTATTGAGCTTATTTGATTATGACAACAAAGGCAGTAACTGCAAAACCATTTTACCAGATCCAAATGTTGTGCAACGCTATTTTAGAAACACCATTCAACTAGACCAGTAATGAGCAATACAAAACCTATATCAGAAAAGGAACTCCAAATACTTAATTCCAAGAAAGGGCTTGAGGCATTATTGAGACAAAAACGATTGGATGTAAAAAAAACAGTAAACAACGTTAAGTACGAAAAACGTTTAGAGAAGCTACAGGAAGAAATGCTAATCTTGCAACAGTGGGTTGCCAACAACAATAAAAAGGTCGTTATTTTATTTGAAGGTCGTGACGCCGCTGGAAAAGGTGGTGCCATTAGGCGTATTATTCAGCATTTACCGCCAAGAGCTATTAGGGTTGTGGCCTTACCAAAACCCAACCAAACAGAAATGGGCCAATGGTACTTTCAGCGCTATATAAACAGGTTGCCAAATAATGGTGAAATTGTATTCTTTGACCGTAGTTGGTACAACCGCGCCGTAGTTGAACCCGTAAATGGATTCTGTACACAAAAGGAATATGAGATTTTTATGAGCCAGGTTAACGAATTTGAAAAAATGATTCAAGACTCTGGTATTTATTTATTAAAACTCTATTTCTCAATTACCAAAAACGAACAAGAACGACGCTTTAAAGATATTGTGAGTTCTCCCATAAAAAAGTGGAAATATAGCGAGGTCGATAAACGCGCGCTAACGCTTTGGGATGATTACACAACATACAAAGAAGCGATGTTTCAGCATACCCAAAAACATGCACCTTGGAAAATTATAAAAGCCAACCGAAAAACAAGCGCGCGTATAACGGCTTTTGAATACATATTGAAGCAAATACCTTACGAGGTTAAAGATTTAGAGACAATTAAGCATCATACCTCAAAAAAAATATTAGAAGATTAATTTATATTTTGGCTTCAAATAATATAATAAATTAAAGATTAATGAGATATCATCTCTATTTTGTATTTATTCTACTTTTTATACCGATATCGATTTTTTCTCAAGGATTTATTACAAGTAGAAGTTTAGATAAAGAATTACCTAGCCATTTATTTTATCCACTTAAATATATTGACTTAGATAATATTGAGGTTTCAGGTTATGGGTTTGTAAATCCTATTGACGCAAAAACACTTGTTTTTATTAGCGAGAAACCAAAAGATTCCATAGTAGAAGATTGGAAAAAAATTAAAGTAAAATCCGCAACTATTTACCGTGATCAGTTAAAGGAATTAGTGAAAAAATTAAGTAATGTGGGGTTAGAGCTTAACCAAACTCAAAAGGAAAGATTTGAGAAAAAAATCTCTAAATCTGATGATACTCTAAAAGTATTCTTTGTCAGGAAAATTAAAGGTGCCATTTCTAATGGTTTAAGAAAGCGCATTTATGAGAATGAGCAAATACGTTTTTTTAAATTCATACCGACTCCTGTATTTGTTATTCCAGATCATCTCGTTCTTTTCCAAACTTCAGACCTACCTGTTTATGAAAGTGAGACCTATTTTCTCAATTATCATAATCAGAAAACGTTTACGCGATCAGTTAAGCGATTCTTCAAGAAATGCCCCAAGCTTATTGAAAATGCCGAAAAAGGCAGCTACTTTCCAGAAAATTTAAATGCTTTTAAACAACTGGCTAATGACTATAAAATGTTGTGTGAAGATATATAGCTGAGCTTTTTAGTGATTAAGATAGCCTCAAAACACAATTTGAGACATATACTTTTGAGGTTTATTTAATAAAAATTCTACCTTTATTTTCTAAATCAAAACAATTAATGTTTCCAGATTTTAATCGTTGGAGTTTACCACTATTAATTCTTGTTTTACAAGGCTTCATTTTTGTGGTACTACTTTTGAGTAGATATTTCAAAAAACGAAATATTTCAGATCTCTTTTTGGGGTTAATTTTATTACTCACTTGTTACACACAAATCTGTTATACAGTTGGGTTTATGGGTTGGTACAACGAATTCCGAACCACAAAAATCAATTATTTTTTAATACCTATTGGTACAGCATTAGCGCCATTAATTTACCTTTATGTAAAATCGATTACCACATCAAACTTCAAGTTTAAAAAAGTATATTGGTGGCATTTTATTTTTGCCATTGCTTGGGTTGTTTACAGATTTTCCATTTATACTTATGATTTGTTACAACCTGGATTTCATGACACACAAAACGGTATTTTAAAAATTGCTTTGGACGAGTCTTACGTCCAACCCATTATGTCTTATGTAACACCACCATTTATGCTGTTGTATTTGGCATTTACATTTCAGTTGTTTTATTCTTATCGAAAAAAAATACTACAATACTTTTCAAATACTTATAAATTAGAGCTAAACTGGATTTTAACGTTTCTCATTTTATTTGGCACATTATTTCTTTACAGCACTATACAAGATATTATTGGCGAAAGCTTTATAGAGTTAGGTTACCAACAACGTTGGTGGCTTAATTTATTAATGGCAATAGTAACGTTATACGTTGGTATAAAAGGCTATTTTACGGATACTACAAAACTGAACAAACTCGACTTTTCATTTTCACCCAAAACTATTGGCATACCGGAAACAGTAGATAATATTGAAGAAAAATCAATTTCAGACCATGATATTGCAACTGTAAAACGGTTGATGGAAGCAGAAAAAGCCTATTTAAATCCAGAACTCAATTTATCCGATTTAGCAAAACTGGCCGATATGACGCGTGCGCAATTATCCGAAACCATCAATTCAGGTTTCAACAAAAACTTTAACGACTTTGTAAATAGTTATCGAGTTGAAGCTTTCAAAGCCATGCTAAAAGAAAACAAACAAGCACAATTATCGCTTTTAGGTATCGCGCACGAATGTGGTTTTAATAGTAAAGCAACCTTTAATCGCGTATTTAAAAAACTCACGAGCTTCTCTCCTACTGAGTATTTGAAAACAATTTAGGTTTTGGGTTTTGTAAACCTATTACTTTACACTTTACACTTCTCACTTTATACTTTTAACTTTTAACTTTTAACGTAAAATAAGACGTCTCAAATCGTATTTAAGTCCTGTAAACACAGAATAAGTCGTTCATAAGCCATTCGTGTTGCAAATTTGCACCAACACTAACGCTGATGTATTCAGCAATTAAAATTTACGACAATGACACGATTAAAACATCTTTTGAAATTAATAATCACACCTGTAATCCAAAAAAGCTGGTTTGCAGATGTAATAATAGCTATACCAAGAATTCTATGCGGATTATGGTTAACCACCATGTTTGGAGCCGATAAGTTTGGCATGCCTTGGACAGCAGACTCACAAAACTTAAATCTATTTGAAGTCTCTGCCTGGTTTCCACAAGACGTTGCAGAATATGGTGGCATATTTGCCATTGCTCCTATTTTCTTTGCATGGATGGGCGCATTTAGCGAAGCCGTTGGCGGTTTGTTTTTAATGCTAGGACTGAAGACACGCATAGCATCATTTCTCATTATGTGTACCATGCTAGTTGCCATTTTTATGCAAAAGTGGAATCAAGGGCTTTGGGGTATGCTTCCAGCTTTAGGATTCCTTTGGGTAGCGCTTTACAACTTGGTCTTAGGATCTGGACGCTTTGGCTTGGACTTTCTAATTAGCAAAAAATTCAAATAAAATATAACAATACAAAAATTAATTATCATGAAAACACTACAACTACTAATAACGCTTTTTATAGTAAACTTTATCAATGCGCAGGCTTCGGTACAAATTTCAGATTTAGAACCATTAAACAACACCAATTGGAAAGGTCTTTTAACCTATACAGATTATCAATCTGGTGAACTTAAAGATGCTGAAACGACCTTACAAATAAAGATTGAAAACAATACTGTAAAGTCCAATATTCAATATACATACGAACCGAATAAAAATAACAAATCATCGGTTAAACTGAAGAAGAATGGCACCTACTATGGCAACGAAAAAGTTATTGAAAACACTTATGATAAAGGCCTTAGAACCATAAAAACCATGTACGAAGGCAAAGATGATAACAGACCTGCCACAATGTACATTACGCATACATTTAATGATGATACTTATACCGTTACCAAATTTGTAGCGTATAAAAACTCAAAGGAATCCTTAATTAGAAACACTTATAAATTCAAAAAAATAAACTAAGATGAAAACTATTAAATACATCGTAATACTATTTTTTGTAACGTTTTTAACCAACTGCGTACAAGACACACCGCAAAAAGAAATTACAGTAAAATTAGACATGAAAAACGTTGAAACTGTAAGTAACGTTGGTATTAGAGGTCAATTTCCACTATCGTGGGATGAAACCACTTATTTAGAAGACACTAATAATGATGGCATTTATGAGGGTAACTTCAAGATTTACACAGCTAACAATGAAGTAGAATTCAAATTTGTGAATCAAGACAATCAATTTGAACTTCAGGATGAAAAGAATAGAGTGTTAACATTCGAATACAAACCAGAAAC
Organism: uncultured Flavobacteriaceae bacterium; assembly: GCA_964434705.1. Taxonomy (GTDB): domain Bacteria; phylum Bacteroidota; class Bacteroidia; order Flavobacteriales; family Flavobacteriaceae; genus Winogradskyella. The sequence continues at coordinate 33,926 of CAYSVY010000024.1, read as the reverse complement.
TATTGTTGTTGAAGCCATTTTTGATAATCCTAAAACGAAGATTTCAAAGTAAAAAATATCAGACCTAGCAGGTTTTAAAAACCTGACAGGTCTCAAAAACAATAGAAAAAACACATAACATCATGAAACACTTATCACTTTTGCTGTTACTCATTGGGATGATGAGTTCAGCACAAATAAAAGGTAACAAAACCATTGAGACCAGAACATTTTCTTTTGAAAATGTTCATACCATAAAAATCGATTTATATGCCAAAATTACTATTGATAATTCTGCTGAAGAGTCTTTGGAAATCACCTCAGACACTAATCTATTTAAACATATTGATACCGAAATCGTTGATGGCACTATTCATTTTAGTCAATTAAAATGGATACAACCAAGCCAAGATATCATTATTAAAATTGGCGCTCCAAACCTAAAACATGTAGTGCACGATACACACGACACAACATTAATTACCAACGTAAACACTAACGAATTACGTGTTAATGCCAACATAGGAAAAGTAATTATCGACGGAAAAACCAAAGCACTTCGTTTGGGTACTGAAATTGGGCAAATAGACGCCACACAAATTGAAGCCGATAAGGTTTACGTTAACCTTTGGGATTCAGGTACTGTAAAAATAAATCCAATAAATTATTTATGGGCAGACGTTTCTAATAACGGAAAGCTGTTGTACACAAACTTGCCAAAAGACAACAACATTAAAACGAAATCTGGCGGAAAAGTGATGTCAACTTCAGATTATACAATGAATAAAGAGGACATTAAATGGATTTCTTTCCAAATAAAAAACAACTCTGATAACCGAAATCATTTTATAGTTCGTGGTCCAAAAGAAGATGGTAGTTTTTTTGGGTATGGTTTCCCAATGATGCCTAATGCAAAACGAAAAGAAAAATGGTCTGTCGGCACAAAAATTTACAAGCAAACCACATTGGGTTTTAAAAAGCTTTTGGTTGTAATTAAAGCAGAAGATGAAGGCAAAATCGTAAAGCTGTTTTAAATACATACTACTCATCAACATTAATAAGACCATCCAAGTGATGGTCTTTTTATATATTTAAACCAAAAATTCTAAATAAATTACATCATGTTGAAAAAAAACTTTAATGACTTAGCACTTTTGGTACTGAGATTAGGCTTTGGAGGATTTATGTTGACCCATGGCATTCCAAAACTGGAGATGTTAAGCGACCCATCAAAATTCGGTGACCCAATAGGTGTTGGGCCAACAGTATCATTATACCTATGTCTTATTGGCGAAGTTGTTGCGCCCATTCTTCTAATTCTTGGCTTTAAAACTAAGCTTGCCGCAATTCCGGCTGTAATTACTATGGCTGTTGCGGCATTTATTGTACACGCCAACGATCCATTAAGTAACAAAGAACATGCATTATTATTTCTTTTTGCGTTTTTAGCTCTATTTCTAGCTGGTGCTGGAAAATATTCTATTGACGGAAAACTAAAAGGCTAAAAGAAATCTTAATCTTTTATAAAGGGACTGAATTATTGACTTACACCCTAATACTCAGTCCCTTTTACTTTAAAAATCTTATAGTTTTAAACTTTTAGCGTATTATTGAGTCTAACTAATATCACTTAATCAATCACACTATGAAAAATGTACTTTTAATCTTTTGCGCATTTGCCGTTTTTTCGTGTTCCTCAGATGATAATAACGGAATGGCACCAGCAGATGATACCCAAGGCGTTGACTTTTCGCAATATTTCACTTCAGATTTTGAAGTACTGCCAAACTACGCCAATCAAACAGTACCAAATTATATTAACAGAGACAACACAGGCACCAATGTTATTACGGATAATGGCGCCATGTTGGGTCGTGTGTTGTTTTATGATAAAAATTTGTCCTCAAATAATACCATTGCATGTGCAAGTTGCCATAAACAAGATTTAGCTTTTGGTGATGATGACTCGCAAAGTATTGGCGTAGCTGGTGTAACTGGTCGTCACTCTATGCGTTTGGTCAATGCACGATTTTCAGATGAAGCAAGATTTTTTTGGGATGAACGTGCAAATACTTTAGAAACGCAAACCACAATGCCTATTCAAGACCATATAGAAATGGGATTTAGTGGTGAAAATGGCGATCAAAATTTTCAAGATTTAATTACAAAACTTGAAGCTTTAGAATACTACCCAGAATTATTTAACCGAGCTTTTGGTAGCGAAGCTATTACAGAAACCCGAATGCAAAATGCATTGGCGCAATTTGTAAGAAGTATTCAATCTTTTGACAGTAAATACGATGAAGGTCGCGCTCAAGTGGCAAATGACGGACAAGCATTTCCAAACTTTACAGCAGAAGAAAACCTTGGAAAACAACTGTTTTTGGCACCACCAAACTTTGACAATCAAGGCATGCGCATTGGTGGCGGAATTGGTTGTGCAGGTTGCCATCAAGCACCAGAATTTAGCATAGATCCAAACTCACTAAACAATGGCATTATTGGTACAGCCGATAATTCAGGAACCGATATTAATGTTACACGTTCGCCAACTTTGCGCGATGTTGTGAAGGCTGACGGAACTGCAAACGGACAATTTATGCATATTGGCGCAAGTAGCAATCTTGTTACGGTAATGAATCATTATAATGCAATTAATTTAAATGTTGGCCAAAACACCAATCTCGACCCAAGACTACGTCCTGGTGGCAATCCGCAACAATTAAATATGACCAATGCCGAACGTAGTGCAATTATAGCATTTATACAAACATTAGCTGGTACTGATATTTACACAAATGAAAAGTGGAGTGATCCATTTATTCAATAATATAATCCAAACAACTAAACACTTAATTAAGCACTTTTTATAGGTGCTTTTTTTATTAATAAACTATATTTAATTGTTTGGCATGAGTTGAGCCATGTTTGTCGAAATAAGTTGTCAACCATTGAAAAGATGAGCAATTTAGCAACATAATTAAAACATACAATTATGAAAACTAAAGGAATTATTACCGTATTATGCATTGTACTGTTTAGTTCGTGCATCGTAAAATCAATTAAGCCATTTTACATAAATGAGCATGTGAAATTCGATAAGCGTCTTGTAGGCAAATGGTCATCAGGAAAATCCAATACATGGGAAATCGTTTCACTAAAAGAAGAATTGAAAAAAGAAGAAAACAAAAAAACCTCAGATGATGTACTAAAACTTTTTGAGCACTATAAAGAAGGCTACATCATTGAACAATTAGACAACGAAAACAAAGCCTCTTTTTTAGCAATGCCCTTCATGGTTAAGGAAAAATTGTTTTTGGACTTTACACCTTTTGACTATGATACCAAAACCATAAATAATTTGGCGGTGCAACATATATTGAACACACATTCAGTTGCCAATGTAGAGTTTTTAAACAACGGAAATATAAAACTAAAATGGATAGATGAATCTGTAGTTAAAAAATTAATCAATGACCATAAAATGCGCATAAAGCACGAAGTCAGTAACTTTGACGAAGACTTGATTTTAACTGCCAACAGTGAAGAATTATATCATTTTTTAGAAAGATTTATTGATGCAGACATTGAGAATAAATGGGATAAAGATGTGATTAAAACCCTAAAGCCAAACCATGCAAAACCTTAGCAATACGTATTTTGTTAAACACAAAGCTAAAGCTCATAGAACGTTAATATTTAATGGCGTTCTGTGGGTTTTAGCATTTGTTGTTATGCTCTTTATTTTTTCAAAAGGAAAAACACCAATTAGAGCAGACTATTTATATACAGCAGCATTTTTGATTCTAATTGCAATTCCGGTTAGCTTAAACTTTTATTACTTAATTCCTATTTTTTTAAAAAAAGAACGCTATTTAAGCTATGGTTTGTTGTTTTTAGCAACTTTATCGGGTTCAGCATTTTTGAAAGGTCTCCTTTTTCATGATGTTCTAGATACTTTATTTCCAAGCTATTTTTTCATTTCATATCTGTCGCCACTAAATATCTTTTTAACCTATTGCATATTTTTACTAGTGACAACTTTATTGAAATTAGCTGAGGATTGGCTTCGCTTCAACAAAGCTCAAAATAGAATGTTACGTCTTCAAAATCAGCATATAAAAACCCAGCTTTCAGCATTACGTTCACAAATTAACCCGCACTTTTTATTCAATTCGTTAAATGTACTTTATGCAATGGCATTGGAGAAAAAGGAAACCATGGCAACGGCAATTGTAAACCTTTCTGATATATTGCGCTATGTCATTTACGATTCGGATACCGAACGCGTATTTCTAAAGGATGAATTACAACTATTAAACAATTACATAGCCTTTCAAAACTACAGAACTAACCGTTATGAAGCCGTTAAAATAACATCATCAATCCAAGATGAAAACTATCAAATATACCCTATGCTTCTATTGCCGTTGCTAGAGAATGCTTTTAAATATGGTATTTTAGGATCAAAAAACAACAGACCTATTGAGGTAGATATAGTTCAGAATGCTAATGGCTTTGAATTTTCCATAAAAAACAGTAAAGTGGCACAAGATTTAGGATTGGACAAAAACTATTCTGGTGTGGGCTTAAAAACGCTAAAAGAAAACTTAAATTTGGTATATCCAAATATGCACGCTTTTGAGATAAAATCTACCAAAAACGAATTTGAAGTGTCATTAAAAATTTACAATGTCTAAAACCTTAAACTGTATTATTGTTGATGACGAACCATCATCACAACAGGTTATAGAATATTTTATTTCTAAAACTGAAATTTTAGAGCTTCAAAAAACATGCAACAATGCCTCAGAAGCCTTTAATTACCTAAAAACTAATACTGAAATAGATCTCATTTTTTTAGATATTAATATGCCCAATCAATCAGGATTAGATTTCTATAAAAGTTTGGCAAACCCGCCAAAAGTTATTTTTACAACGGCTTATTCACAATTTGCAGTTGATGGTTTTGAAGTCAATGCTACGGATTACCTCTTAAAACCTATTGCTTATGAACGTTTTTTGGTAGCTATAAATAAATTACTGGCTGTTGACGATTTAAAAGAGATAAGCTTCATAATCCTAAAAGAGAATAAGACTTTGCATAAAGTGTTTTTTAAAGATATTATTTTTGCTGAAGCTTTTGGCGATTATGTAAAAGTACATACCAATGACAAAATAGTAATTACATACAGTACATTTTCAAAATTCATCAAACAGTTGCCTAACTATTTTTTACGAACTCATAAATCATTTAGTATTAATACAAATTTGATTCAGCAACTATCGGGCAATCAAATTCTGGTCGAAAAACACAACATTCCCATTGGCCAAACCTATAAGGACAAAGTGTTTAAAGCCTTAAATCAGTAATTTATGAAAATAGCATCCATCGTAACCATAAAGAAAGAATTACAACATCTATCTCAAGATGAATTATTACAACTATGCCTACGCTTAGGGCGCTTTAAAAAGGAAAACAAAGCCTTGCTTACCTATTTGTTATTCGAAGCCCATGATGAAAACGGATATATAGAAAGTATAAAAAAAAGTTTAGACGAACTCTTTGAAACCATGAATACCGATAGCTACTTCTACATGAAAAAAACCATCCGGAAAATACTACGGCAAATACGAACATACGTGCGCTATTCAAATAAAAAAGAAACCGAAGTGGAGCTACTACTCTATTTTTGTGAACGGCTCGATGCTTTAAAACCAAACATTCATCGAAACCGAACATTAAGTAATTTATATCAAAGACAATTACTTTCTATCAAGAAAAAGATCCATACATTGCATGAAGATTTACAGTACGATTATAACATCAAACTTGAAGAATTATCCGCATAATTTTCAGTATTTTTGCTCGTTGAATTTTTGAAGCAATACTGATGAAAAATACCGCATTAACCGATACACACATTGCACTAGGTGCAAAAATGGTACCTTTCGCTGGCTACAATATGCCTGTACAATATGAAGGTGTAAATATTGAACACGAAACCGTTAGAAATGCCGTTGGTGTATTTGACGTATCGCACATGGGCGAGTTTTTAATTAAAGGGCCAAATGCGTTAGAGCTTATTCAAAAAGTATCGAGCAACGACGCTTCAAAACTAACAGTTGGCAAAGCGCAATATAGCTGTTTACCTAATGATGACGGTGGCATTGTTGACGACCTCATTATTTACAAAGTTAAAGAAGAAACCTATTTATTGGTTGTTAATGCTTCAAATATTGAAAAAGATTGGAACTGGATTTCATCAAAAAATGATGTCGGCGCCGAAATGCGAGATTTAAGTGATGACTATTCGCTATTAGCCATACAAGGTCCAAAAGCCGTTGAGGCCATGCAATCTTTGTCCAGTCATGATTTATCCGAAATTTCGTTTTACAATTTTATAGTTGGCGATTTTGCAGGTATTGAACACGTGATTATTTCCGCAACAGGATATACTGGCAGTGGCGGTTTTGAAATCTATTGCAAAAATTCTGAAGTTAAACAGATTTGGGACAAAGTTTTAGAAGCTGGTGCCGATTTTGGCATCAAACCCATAGGTTTGGCCGCACGTGATACACTTCGATTAGAAATGGGTTATTGCCTCTATGGCAATGATATTGACGATACCACATCACCCATTGAAGCTGGCTTAGGTTGGGTTTGCAAATTCAATAAAGAATTTACTAACAGCGAAGCACTTAAAGCCGAAAAAGAGCGCAAGCCCGAAAATAAATTGGTAGCTTTTAAATTGGACGAACGTGGCATTCCACGTCACGGCTACGATATTGTTGATGGTTCTGGAAAAACCATTGGTCGAGTCACATCTGGTACCATGAGTCCAAGTTTAGGCATTGGTATTGGTTTGGGTTATGTGCCACGAGTGTTTGCAACGCCAGATAGTAAAATCAATATCCAGATCCGTAAAAAAGCCATTCCTGCAACGGTTGTTAAATTACCACTCTACAAACACTAAATTGTAGATTTTTGATGTTGTAAGAGAGATGAAGCGAGAGATATCAAAACATAAAATCTTAATTCTTGGTGCTAGTGGGTTTTTAGGAAATGCCATTTATAAAGAACTCTGCAATTATTTTAAAACCTTTGGTACGTATTATACCCCAAAAAAAGAGTTTGAAAAGAACAAGCACTTTTTTAATTACAATGTTGAAGACGACGATCTCTATGAAATTCTCGAAGCTACCAAGCCAGACATCGTCATTTCAGCCTTACGTGGTAATTTCCATGCGCAAACTATAGCGCACACGCATTTGGCCGATTATGCTTTGGAACACGGTACAAAAATTATATTTCTATCATCGGCAAATGCTTTTGATGCCTACAGTAAATACCCTAGCTACGAAACCGATAAAACCTTAAGTCATAGCATTTATGGGCATTTCAAAATTAAGATTGAAAATATGCTGTTGCGAATGCCACCAAAGCAAGTGTCCATTTTAAGGTTACCCATGGTGTTTGGAAATAACTGTCCTAGAATACTGGAATTTAAAGATCGTATTGCCGAGAAAGATGCGGTGGAAATTTTCCCCAACCTTATTATGAACGTAACACACGAGAAAAAAATAACCCAGCAAATCCATTACATCATCAACCGAAAGAAATATGGTATCTTTCATTTAGGGAGTACGGATTTGGTACATCATGACGAATTTGTGCAAGAAATTTTGAATAGCATAACCACTAAAAAAGTTGCGCTCAAGCGTGTTTACACTACTAATGAAGATCGCTACTTAGCCGTATTGCCCAAATACAACAAACTGCCTAAACATCTGCAAATAACCAGTGATAACGTATTAGAAGAGTTACAAAAATAGCTTGTGAATCCCTTTGCATTTTAGTAAATTCATATCATTAAAAACAAAGACTATGAAACTTGACGAAACCACAATAGAAAAAAAATTATTGCATTTACCAGATTGGGAGTATTTTGGTAATGCCATACATGCCGAATTTGAATTTGAAAACTTCAAAGACTGTTTTAGTGCCATGAGCCGTATTGCTTTTGAATGTGAAGTCCTAAACCATCATCCAGATTGGTCTAATGTTTATAACGTCTTAAAAATCTCTTTATCTACGCATGATGCTGGCGGAGTCACAGAAAAAGATTTTGAGTTGGCAAAAGCTATTGAATATATTGTTGTTCCGGAAGACGAGTAGTTTGTTTTTAAGCTACAGCTTGTTATTTTTGTTTAAAATCAATTAAACTACTATTATGGGAAGAGCTTTTGAGTTTAGAAAAGCACGAAAAATGAAGCGATGGTCTGCCATGAGCAAGGCCTTTACACGTATTGGTAAAGATATTGTCATGGCCGTAAAGGAAGGCGGACCAGATCCTGATAGTAATTCAAGATTAAGAGCAGTCATACAGAATGCCAAATCTGTAAACATGCCAAAGGACAATATTGAGCGTGCCATAAAGCGCGCGTCCGATAAAAGTCAAGGCGATTACAAAGAAGTATTGTTTGAGGGGTATGCTCAACATGGCATAGCTATTCTTATAGAAACAGCCACAGACAACAATACACGTACAGTTGCCAATGTTCGCTCTTATTTTAACAAATGTGATGGTAGTTTAGGTACTTCAGGCTCGGTAGTGTTTATGTTTGACCATACCTGCAATTTTAAAGTAAAAGCTGAAGGCTTGGATTTAGAAGAACTGGAACTGGAACTCATCGATTTTGGTGTGGAAGAAATTTTTGAAGACACTGATGAAGACGCAGATGGCAACGAACAAACCAGCGTAATGATTTACGCGCCTTTTGAAAGTTTTGGAAGCATTCAGTCATATTTAGAAGAACACAATATTGAAATTATCTCATCTGGGTTTGAGCGCATTCCACAGGTCACAAAAAAGCTAACATCGGAACAAATGGAAGACGTTGAGAAATTGTTAGAAAAACTCGAAGAAGATGATGACGTTCAAAACGTCTACCATACTATGGAAGAATCAGCTTAATAGAACAGCATGATTGTAAATTTTAATGGCTATCGGCAACGGTAGCCTTTTTATTTTAAAAATGTATCTTTAGAGTATGGAAGAACTCATCCATAAATTCTATACAGCGTTTTCAAACCTTGATGCCAAAACAATGGTATCCTGTTATCATGATGATATTGTTTTTACCGATCCTGCTTTTGGCACCTTACATGGAAATCGTGCCAAAAATATGTGGTGTATGTTATGCGAATCCCAAAAAGGGAAAGATTTTATAGTAACATATTCTGATATTTTTGTTTCAGAAAATGATGGCAAAGCTAAATGGGAAGCACAGTATACTTTTAGTAAAACTGGACGCAAAGTGCACAATAAGATTAACGCTAAATTCGAATTTAAAGATGGATTTATTGTGAAGCATACCGATGAATTCAACCTCCATGAATGGGCAAAACAAGCGTTAGGTTTCAAAGGGTTAATAATTGGTGGTACACGTTATTTTAAGTTGAAATTACAGCAACAGACCAATGCGTTGCTAAATAAATTCATTCAAAAAAGCCTACAATAACGACTTTAACATATTTGGTTTGATAGTTGTAGCTGTTTTTTTAATACCTTTTCATAATATTTTCAACTTAACAAATTAATTCAGATATGAAAAAATCATCAATCAAGGTGCTAAATTATGCACTAACTGTACTACTATTATGTGCATTTTTAGTACCGCAGAATGTAAATTCCCAAAGAAAGAAAAGAAAAAAGAAAAATAAAACTGAAGCGCCTGCACCAGCACCAAAAAAATCTAAAGAAAAATCGATTGAAGATCTTACCAAAAAAAGCAAAAAAATTGAAGGTCTCTTCACCATTTACAGAGATACTGTAAATGGTACTATGCAAATGGTTGTTTCAAAAGACCATTTGGATAAAGAGTACATTCACTTTAACCAAGTATCAAACGGTGTCACGGATATTAGAAAGTTCAAAGGCGCTTACGGCAGGTCGCAGGTATTTAAAGTCACCAAATATTTCAACAAAATAGAGTTTACATCCCAGAACACTTCCTTTTATTTTGACCCTGAAAACGCCATTTCAAAATCTAAAGATGCTAATACCAGCAACGGTATTATGGCCAGTGTTAAAATTGAGGCTGAAGACAAAGAAAATGGGCTTTATCTTATAAAAGCGGATGGTTTGTTTTTAAAGGAAACTTTTGCACAAATTAAGCCGCCAAGATTTCCTGGAAGTTCCCCTATGGCATTTACGCTTGGAAACTTGGACAAAACCAAAACCAAAGTTAGCAGCATTAACAACTACGAAGACAATACTAATTTAGAAATTGAATATGTGTACTCAAAACCCTCCGTTTTAAACGGTGGCTCTAGAGCTGTAACCGATGGAAGAAATGTTAGCATAAAGGTATTTCACAGTTTAATTGCCATGCCAGATAATGATTACGAAATTAGGTTAGATGATCCAAGAGTAGGTTATTTTACGACCCAAGTCAATGATCAAACTGCAACAACTTCAACACCGTACAGAGATTTGGTACACCGTTGGAACTTAAAGAAAAAAGATCCAAATGCAGCTATTTCAGAACCTGTAAAGCCTATTACTTGGTGGATGGAAAACACGACGCCGATAGAATGGCGAGAGACGATAAAGCAAGGTGTTTTAGAATGGAATAAAGCTTTTGAAAAAGCTGGTTTTAAAAATGCTATGGTTGTTAAAATGCAACCAGATGACGCCACTTGGGATGCAGGTGACATTAATTATAATGTGTTGCGTTGGACCTCATCACCCAACCCACCTTTTGGCGGTTACGGCCCAAGTTTTGTGAACCCTAGAACAGGCGAAATTTTAGGAGCCGATATTATGCTAGAGTATGTTCACTTTACAAACAGGGTAATGTATGACAAACTTTTTGATTTAGCGTCTCACGATGCCGCATTTGACCCAAAAGAATATTTAAATGAACATAAAACGTATTGCTCTATGGGTCACGTTATGCATGAAAATACCATGTTTGGGCAAGCTGTACTTGAGGTTTCCGGAGCAGACGACCTACAAATGGAACGTATGAAAAAAGAAGCCATGCTCGCTTTAATTATGCACGAAGTAGGTCATACTTTAGGGTTGAACCATAATATGAAAGCCAGTCAATTATTCTCACCAGAGCAACTTGCTGATGCTTCATTTATTGAAGGCAAGTGCCTTACGGGTTCTGTAATGGATTATGCAGGAATCAATTTAACCAATGACAGAAGTGCACAAGGACAATATTACGATACTAGTGTTGGACCATATGATGTTTGGGCAATTCAATTTGGATATACACCATTTAAAACCGCCGCAGAAAAGAAAGCATTGCTTGACCAATCAACAAAACCTGAACTAATATTTGGTAATGACGCTGACGATATGCGTTCGCCTGGAAAAGCCATTGATCCAAGAGTTATGATTGGCGATTTATCTAATGACCAGATTCAATATTCTGTGAACAGAATTAAACTTATCAACGAAATGATGGGCGACATAAAAAATAAATTTGCCAAAAAAGACGAGTCTTACCAAGAAATGAGAAGAGCTTACTACTTACTTAGTGGACAAAGTGCCATTGCTGCTAGGGTTATTTCAAGATTTATTGGTGGTGTTTATGTTGACCGTGCTATGGTTGGTCAAGATGGAGGTACACAACCTTATACACCAGTTAGCTTAGAAGACCAAAAGCGCGCAATGAATGCGCTTAAAACCTATGTTTTTGCTCCTGATGCCTTTGATGCGCCAAACGATTTATACAATTATTTGGCCATGCAAAGAAGAGGCTACAATTTTTTCAGAGGTCCTGAAGACCCGAAAATTCACAATCAGGTACTTAGCTATCAGAGAAATGTCTTGGCTCACATTCTTCATCCAAATACATTACAACGTATTACGGATAGCGAATTGTATGGCAATGAATATAATTTATCTGCTTTTATGACTGATTTGAACAATGCTATTTTTAAAGCAGATATCTATGGAAATGTTAATACGTTTAGACAGAATCTTCAAATTGAATACACCAATTTACTTATTGACGCCCTCATAGGAAAACAAAGTGGTCGTTATACAAATAATGCTCAATCTATGGCACTTTACAGTTTGAAGAAAATAAGAACTATGGCGGCACCATCAGGCAATGTTTCGTCAATTGCACACAAACAACACTTGAGAACTTTAATTGACAATGCGCTTAAAGAAGTAAAATAAAAGTATCTTAATTATTATAAAAAAAGGCTATGGTTTACTTCCATGGCCTTTTTTACAATGTTTCTTTTTAGGGACTTTTACAAAGTTTACTTTATGTTTCATTGCTTTAGTTTAATAATAACAAACCGTATGCCAATTATAGGTTAGTTTTTATACAAATTACCGACTACTAAAACATAGCATCTATTCCTTTATTATGAAAACTACGTTGTCCACATTCTTCTTAATATTTAACTTACTAGTTTCATCACAACAAATGACCGTTGAGAAGCTTGGGAATATTATAAATGAGGTAAGTGACACTGTTGAAGGAGATGATGGGAGATGGCAATTTCAAATTGATGAAACCATTTTTATTGTTTTAACAGACGCTACACATAATAGAATGCGGATAATTTCTCCTATTTCGAAAACCGTTACAATAAAGGATGATATGCTGAAAAACGCACTGATAGCCAATTTTCATTCTGCATTAGATGTAAAGTATGCTATTTCAGAAGGTGTTTTATGGTCTGCTTATATTCACCCTTTAAAAGAACTTTCTGAAGCACAGGTAAAAGATGCTATTAGTCAAGTTTATTATGCCAATGTAAATTTTGGTACTACTTACGCCAGCACATCATTGATTTTCCCTGGTAGTGAGCAAAAAGACGAAAAAAAGCCTAGCGATAAAAAGAAAACCAACACCAGGAAAATTTAAGAATATTCTGGTATTTTACCTATTACGCCATCGTAAAATGACTTAATGGATTTTAAGTCTTCTTCCACGTTGTCTGTTAAATAAAATGGCTCAGAGACTTTATTTTGTTTATTCTTAAAATCAAGCGTAAACATTATTATTGGTACGTTTGCCGTTTTGGCAATGTAATAAAAGCCCGTTTTCCAATTATCAACTTTTTTCCTAGTGCCTTCTGGAGCTAAGGTTAATCGAAACTCATCCTCATTCTCAAACAATTTTGCAATAGCTTGTACTTTATTTTGACCCGATGTTCTGTCTATTGGACGACCGCCAATTGCTTTGAAGTAATAAGCAAAAGGCCATTTAAAAAGTTCCTTTTTTCCAATAAAATTTGTTTTGACTCCTGTAATTTTTCGTAAATACAAGCCAATAAAAAAATCGTGATAGCTAGTATGTGGCGCACCTATTATTACAGCCTTTTTCACTGTATCTTTTGAAAAATTAGTGTTGTCCACAATCTTCCAGCCTAAAATTTTATAATAAAGGAGCTTTGCCAAAAACCTCATATTACATCTTCTTGTAGAGCTGTAGAAGTGTGTCTCTGGTAATTTTAGATTTCCAATGCTTTCCTACTGCATTTTCCCAAAGTGGCTCGAGACTTAAAGCTACGTCTATCATCTTATCAAATTCAAAGTCATCAAGATTTGCACAAACACCTTGAGGCAATTCAATGTTGTGCTTTGCTTTCATTTCTTTAAAAAGCTTTACGCCTTCTGGGTAGTAATCTTCAAGATGATCAAAAACAATACAATTGCCAACACCGTGCTTTATACCTAACAAGTATCCAAGACCGTAACTCATAGCGTGAGCAACACCAACTTGAGAATAGGCAATACTCATACCACCATGCCAAGACGCCATCATGAGCTTATCCTGAGATTCCTGAGGAGTTAGGAAATCTTCCAGGAATACCTTTTTACATATTTCAAGAGCCTTTTCACCATAAGTTTGGCTAAAAGCATTAATGTAACTACCACCAAGTGACTCTATACAATGGATAAAACAATCCATACCTGTATAAAACCATTGTTGCTTAGGGACATCTTTTGTTAATTCTGGATCCAGAATAACCTGATCAAATGGCGTATAATCACTGTTGATACCCAGCTTCCGTTCTGGACCAGTTAATATTGTAGTCCTTGAAACTTCTGCACCTGTACCAGAAATTGTAGGGACACCAACATGATAAACTGCCGGTTTTTTTACTAAATCCCAACCTTGATAATCTTTGGATTCACCTTCATTGTTAAGCATTATGGAAACTGCTTTTGCGATATCCATAACAATACCACCACCTATACCAATAATACCTGATGGCAACTCGCTAAATTCTAGAATGATATCCTCAACCATCTGGTCAATTTGAGCAGTTTTAGGTTCTTCCTTAGTGGGAACGTAAATGATTTTATCCTTGTAGGACAACGATATTCTAGAAGTCAACCAATGATTTCCCTTAAACACATCGTCTACATAAAAAATAAACGGAGCATCTCGATTTCGTCGCTTAGGCGCAATAATTTCATCCAGTTGGTTGAAACTACCGCGTCCATAAACTACTCGCGATACCATTGGGAAATTTTTATAAGAATTTGATTTCATAGTCATTGACAAAAATAAAAATACTCTAACGTCTTATAGCATAGTTTCATTAAAATTTATACTATAAGTAATTTAAAAGTTCACTAGCAGAATTTAAAGTTATATATTCTTTGTTTTCAGTAGCTCGTGCATCTACAGTTTCGTGTTGCCACGTTGTATGGAATGGCACATGCACAGCTTTTGCTCCGATATTTAATAATGGTAAAATATCGGATTTTAAAGAATTGCCTACCATCAAAAACTCTGATGGCTTAATATCTAAATGCTTTAAAAGTCTTTTGTAATTAGCTTCTTCTTTTTCGCTAAGTACCTCTACATGATGAAAATAGTTCAACAACCCTGACTTGTCGAGCTTGCGTTCCTGATCGAGCAAATCTCCTTTAGTTACAACAATTAATCTGTATTTTTTTGATAGTTCACCCAGAACATTTTCAACTCCATTTAATAATTCAACCGGTTTGTTAATCATTTCCTTACCAATGTTTAATATTCTAGATATGGCTTTATTTGATATGTTGTTATTTGATAATTCCAATGCCATTTCCAGCATTGACAGCACAAAACCTTTAACACCATATCCATAAACAGGCAGATTTTTAAGTTCCATTTTAAAGAGCTCCTGATCTATTTTGTTTGGAGTTTCAAACTGTGAGAGTAATTGGGCAAACTCTTTTTCAGCATCTCTGAAATAGGTTTCGTTCACCCAAAGCGTGTCGTCAGCATCAAAACCTATAACTTTTATGTTTTTATATTTTGTTTCCAATTCTATCTACGTTCAACTTTTTCAATTCTAATGCTAATTATTTAGAGATACTTCGACTCCGCTCAGTATGACATCAAAATAAATTTTTGATGTCATTTCCAAAGCTTTTTAGCACGCTCTAAATCTTCAGGCGTGTCAATTTCAACGCCTTGTACAGAAGTTTCAACCATTTTTATACGTTTTCCGTATTCTAAATAACGGATACATTCAATTTTTTCTGAAGCTTCCAAAAATTGCATGGGCAATACAGTAAAATCCAACAAAGCCTTTTTCCTGAATGCATAAATACCTTTGTGCTTAAAATATTTTGCTTCAATCGTTTTATCTCTTGGATATGGTATTGGGCTTCTGGAAAAATAAAGGGCAAAATTATCTTGGTCTACAATAACCTTTACTGTATTAGGATTGTTTATTTCTTCCCAATCTGAAATCTCGACCATTAACGAGGCTAAATCTATTTTCTTTTCATGGTCATCTTTAAAAACGTGGAGAACTTTCTCTAGACTTTCGCGCTCGGTAAACGGTTCGTCCCCTTGCACGTTTACCACAATATCACAATCTACATTAGCCACGGCTTCGGCTATGCGGTCACTGCCAGACTCGTGTTCTTTTAAACTCATAATAGCCTGACCGCCATTTGAGGTAATTTCGTTATAAATGATATCACTATCCGTAACAACGTACACTTCGTCAAATAGCTTTGTAGATACCGTAGCTTCATAAGTTCTTAAAATAACGGATTTTCCTGCTAAATCCTGCATTAGCTTTCCAGGGAAGCGCGATGCTTGATAACGGGCAGGAATCATTGAAATAATTTTCATAATTGACCAATGTTATAATTCAAAAATACAGGATTAGCACGACAAAAACTATTCGTAAAACGAATCTGCTTTAAACCCAATAAGATATAGCTTTTCCTTTGCCCTTGTAACCGCTGTGTATAACCAGCGTATGTAATCTCTATCTGGACCATTGGGTAAATACGGTTGCTCAACAAATATGGTGTTCCATTGCCCACCTTGAGACTTATGGCAGGTTATTGCATATGAGAACTTGACCTGTAACGCATTAAAATACTTGTTGTTTTTGACACCTAAAAAACGTTTGTAGTTAGATGTTTCATTAGCGTAGTCTTTAGCAACTTCTTGGTACAGTCTATTGGATTCGTCATAGCTTAAAGAGGCACTTTCTGAAGTTATGGTGTCTAAAAGTAAAACGGTTTCAAAGGGCTTCATACGAGGATAATCTACCATTTTTACTTTGACCTCAGCAAACTTAAAACCGTACAATTCCTTAATGCTGAATATTTCCAAGACTTCAATTATATCACCATTTGCAATAAAACCAGCCTCAGTTGTAGGTTTTATCCAAAAGTAATTGTTCTTAACAACCATGAGGTAATCTCCTGCTGAGAGTTCGCTCTCGTTAAAAAGAATGCGACTTCTTATTTGCTGGTTATACAAATTTGCTCTTTTATTACTCCGAACAATTATTGCAGTTTCTTCATAACCATTAGTGCTGTAGGCGTCATTAATAGCGTCCATTATTTCATGGCCATCAATAAGACGTATAATATCGGTAAAACCATCAATTTTAAATTTGAAACTATCATAAATTTGCGAGTCTAAAACATCCCTTAATTCTGTAGCATTGCTTAATATACCTGAGTCTTGTTCTTGCCGAACAACTTCATCCAATTCAATAGATAGTACATTTTTATTATAGTGCAACTCAAGTTTAGAAGCATCCAAAGCTGGGCTTAGATCGGATTTTACAGGTGGCAACTGTGCCTTATCACCAATAAGCAGTAATTTACAATTATGCCCAGAGTAAACATATTGCATTAAATCATCCAACAAAGAACCGTTTTCAAACAGTTTAGAATCTGAGGGCACATCAGGAATCATGGACGCCTCATCAACTATAAAAACGGTGTTGCGGTGCTTATTGGGTTGCATTACAAATTTTACGCCACCTCCTTTTTCCTTCCTTGGAAAATAGATTTTTTTATGGATAGTAAATGCCTCTTTTTTTGAGTAGTTTGAAATTACCTTTGCCGCACGACCCGTTGGCGCAAGTAACACAGCGCTTTTTTTAGCTTGCCACAATTGCGAAACCAAAGTGCCAATAATACTCGTTTTGCCAGTACCTGCATAACCTTTTAATAAATAGATAGAATTTGAGCGGTTATCAAAAAGAAAATCAGATAATTGGATTAAAACCAAGTCTTGTTTAGACGTGGGAACAAATGGAAATTTTGCTTTTAGGAGTTTAAAAAAATCTTTCTGATTATCAACCATAACAACTTAAATGAAAGACAATATAGCACAATATGCGTTATAGATTTACACTTATGGAATAGGAAATTTCAATTTCGGACATTTTTGTTTATTTCGTTTTTACGAACAAAAAAAAATTGTAGATTTGCGAATGACCATAAATAAATAAACTAACTATGTTAACAGTAATTCTTGTAGTTGTTGCTATAATTCTATTAACCATTGCTATAGTATGGTTAATTGACAAATTTGTACCAAAAAAAGCAAAACCATTCATTAATATATTACTATGGGTATTAATTGCGTATTTAGGGTATCTAACATTCAATTCTGTTTATGACGAAATAAAGTTTAATCAACTAAAAGACAAGCGCTATGAAGTTGTTGTCAACAACCTTATCAACCTTAGAGATGCGCAAGTAGCATACAAACAAGTAAATGGTGAGTACACTGATAAGTATGATAATTTGATTAAATTTATTGATACTGCAGAGGTTGCAATTACACAACGAAGAGATACTACTGTTCTAGACCAAGAAAAAACACGTTTGTTTAGTGTAGATATGTATAAAACCATAACACTTATTGATACTTTAGGCTATTATTCGGTTAAGGACTCGTTATTTAAAAATGTGGACTATAAAAATATAATGAATGTTGGCGTTGGTAAAGAAGGTGCTAAATTTGAGCTACAAGCTGGTAAATTAGATGACATACCTGTTTTTGAAGCTAGTGTTGATAAATCTGTAATACTCTATGACCAAGACAAAAATTTAGTTGATAAAGAAAAGCAAACCGTATCTGTTGATGGTGTTAACGGTGAACGTATTATAGTAGGTTCCATGAACGAAGTTAAAACAACAGGAAACTGGCCTAAAAACTTCTCCAAAAAAGAATAGATTTTGGCTAATCAAAATATTAAAGACCTGTCCATTCAAGTGAGTTTGAATGGACTTTCTTTTTGTATGTACAATAAATCCTCAAATGAGATTGTCTATTTAAATGCCTTGAAATTCGAGAAGCTTTTACCTTTTGAATTGCTGAATAAGTTAAAGGAAGAACTATCCACTAATACACATTTTTCGGACAATTTTCAGAACGTGCAGGTTATCCATTACAACAACCTATCAACAATAGTACCAAAAGCGTTGTACCAAGAAAGTAACAATGCAGATTACCTAAAATACAACACTAAAATCCTAAAAACCGATTTTATAGCTCAAGATGTTTCAGAATCCGAGGATATGGTAACCGTTTATGTACCTTACATGAATATAAATAATTACATTTTTGAAACCTTTGGTGCTTTTACCTATAAACATGCCTCAACGCTGTTTTTAAACGGTGTATTGAAGTTACACCGAAAAGATGGTCAACAATACATGTATATTGACATAAATCAGAATAAAATGATTGTAGCTGTTGTGCAAAACAACAACTTAATACTCCATAACCATTTTGAATTCAGCACACCCGAAGACTTTATTTATTATACTTTATTTACGGCTGAACAATTACAGTTAGACACCGATAAATTTGAACTGCTATTTTCGGGTACCATAACAAAAGACAACCCTTTATTCGCAATGGCATATAAATATGTGAGACATGTAGATTTTATTAAAAGTGAAGCTCCAAAGTTGTTAAATCTTGTAAAAGGAGAAGAAGCGCATCAAAACTATATTATTAAGCAAAGTTTTTAATGCGAATCATTTCGGGCACATATAAAGGCAGGCGTATTACGGCACCAAAAAAGCTACCTGTTAGACCAACAACCGATATGGCCAAGGAAGGTTTGTTCAATGTTTTAAACAACAAATACTATTTTGATGATATTAAAGTATTAGATCTATTTTCAGGAACCGGGAATATAAGCTATGAATTTGCATCGCGTGGGTGTTTGGATATTACATCAGTAGATGCAAACTTTGGTTGCATTAAGTTTATAAGCGAAACTTCTGATGCTTTTGAAATGAATATCAAAACTATAAAAAGCGATGTGTTTAGCTTTTTAGAAAAAACCAATGTACGCTACGATATTATTTTCGCCGATCCGCCATACGACTTTGATTTAGAAACATTTAGTAAAATTCCAGAATTGGTATTTGAAAACAATCTCTTAAAAACCGATGGTTTACTAATTGTTGAACATTCAAAACATACGGACTTGTCTAGGGTTGACAACTTCTCTTTCAAAAAATCATATGGTGGTAACGTCTTCAGTTTTTTTGAATAAAAAAAGCCTCATGCAAAACATGAAGCTTTTATAAAAGTGTAAATCTATAAGCCGAATTCTGTATCAAAACCATAATGGTTTCAATCCTTATCATTTATCTGCGCTTACTGTTACCAGTAAGCTTTAGCTGTCTACCCTTCAACATTGGGCGCGCAACCCTCAAACGTTGATATACATGACATTGCACCGCATAGAGTTTACCTGATTTCACTACAGCTTAACCTGTACATACTTTCTGTTGCACTTTTCCTAACCTCACGGCTGGTGGCCGTTAGCCACTATGCTTGCACTATGGTGTTCGGACTTTCCTTCCCGATAGCTATCGGAACGATAAGGCGATTTACAAAGGCAAAATTAAACAATTGTTAATAACTAGTAGGATTTTTAATATTTCAAAAAACAGAATTTCAACCATATTCTTAAATTTGTGAAACAGACGTTTTCAATGGAACATTTTGTAGTATCAGCACGTAAATACAGACCGCAAACATTTAAGGATGTTGTTGGCCAAAGCGCTATTACCAATACGCTGTTAAACGCTATAGAAAACAACCATTTAGCCCAAGCACTTTTATTCACCGGACCACGTGGTGTAGGTAAAACAACTTGCGCCAGAATTTTAGCCCGAATGATCAACAGTGACGAAAA
Source organism: uncultured Flavobacteriaceae bacterium (assembly GCA_964434705.1). GTDB lineage: Bacteria > Bacteroidota > Bacteroidia > Flavobacteriales > Flavobacteriaceae > Winogradskyella. Next base: position 13,477 of record CAYSVY010000024.1, on the reverse strand, counting down.
CACTAGTGACACCGAAGATTTTGCATTCAACATCTTTGAGCTAGATGCCGCATCAAACAACTCAGTTGACGACATTAGAAATCTTACGGATCAGGTTAGAATACCGCCACAAGTAGGGAAGTACAAAATTTATATTATTGATGAGGTACACATGCTGTCGCAAGCCGCATTCAATGCCTTTTTAAAAACTTTGGAAGAACCGCCTAAGCATTGCATTTTTATTTTAGCAACTACCGAAAAACACAAAATAATACCTACAATATTATCGCGATGTCAAATATTTGATTTTAAACGAATTACCGTTAAAGATGCTAAAGAATATCTAAAATACATTGCTGAAGAACAAGGTATTAAGGCCGAAGATGATGCGTTGCACATTATAGCCCAAAAAGCCGATGGCGCCATGCGAGATGCACTTTCAATTTTTGATCGTGTGGTTAGTTTTTCTGGAAAAAACCTTACGCGCCAAGCCGTCACGGAAAATCTGAATGTACTGGACTATGAAACCTATATAAAAAGTACAGACCTAATTTTAGATAATAAAATTCCTGAGCTTTTAATGCAATACAATTCAATTTTAGCAAAAGGCTTTGATGGGCATCATTATATTGCGGGCTTAGCTTCTCATTTTAGGGATTTATTAGTTTGTAAAAATCCCACTACGATTGAGCTTTTGGATGTTGGTGAAGATACCAAGCTTAAATATATTGAGCAGTCACAGAAAGCTTCTCAACAACTATTAATGAAAGCCATTGAACTTGCCAATGATTGCGACCTAAAATACAAAGTGAGTAAAAACCAGCGCTTGTTGGTAGAATTGACACTTATGCAATTGGCCTCTATCTCTTTTGATGGAGAAAAAAAAAACAATAAGCACTTCATAATTCCGCCTTCTTATTTTAAAAATAAAGGCATTACTCCAATACCGGTTGAAAAACCTTTACCAAAAGTAGATGAAAAGGAATCTGATAAAGATTTAGAAATTGAGCAACCCTCGCAGAGCCAAGATATCTCTACTAATAAAGTTGCTGAGCCTGAGACGCCAAAAATAGCAATATCAAGTTCTAAAAAAGTAACTTCAGGTTTGTCTCTTAAAAGTATAAGAGAGAAAAAAGAGCATCTCATTAGGCAAATGGATGTTGTAATTGATGAGGAACAACTACCTAAAGAACCCGTTAAAGAAGAAGATCTTATAAATGCTTGGAAAACTTACACGGCAACACTACACAAAAAAGGCGAAAAAATTCTAGCATCGACCATGGAAATGAGTCTACCAAAGCTCAATAATACTTCTATTTGCTTAACGTTTTCAAGTCATACGAGTAAATTAGAGTTAGAACGTGCGCAATATCCATTACTAGGTTTTTTGAGAAAAACTTTGAAAAACTACGATCTGGAGCTAGATATTACCGTTAATGAAGAAGAAGCAAAAAAATACGCTTTTACTGCAAAGGAAAAATTTGACAAACTCAAAGAAAAAAATCCTAACGTTGAACTTTTAAAACGAACTTTTGGACTGGATGTATAAATTAAATTTCATTATTAAACTTGTGGCAATTGGGTTGCTTTTCATCTGCTTTTACAGCTGTAATCAAAGATCATCAAAACCAAACGCGTTAAAGCAAAGTGTTATTGAATTTAAAGAAAAAAACAGCCTTGAATATACAACGTACTACCCAAAAGAATATACAGAGACAAAAACGGATACCTTATTTAGCAACGGTTACCATGTTTTTTTAAAATTTTATTCTAACATGGCTAAAGCTGTAAAAGATGTATCTGTTTCACATGGTATAACTTACAACATACATTATCGTGAGTTTGAGACATTCCTACAATTTCACAAAAACAATACACTGATTTTTGAAAAAACAATAGATAAGTCATTTTTAAATCAATACCTGTCTGAAGAAATTGACAACAACTATTTACTAAAAGGAGCTTGGATAGATCATAGCGCTACAACCTTTTCAGATAAAGTTGTAATTGATTTAAAATATTGCCGTATCAATTCAGATCAGTGCAAATTATTTGTGCTTAAAGTATCAAAAGAAGGTGCTATTTCCGTTTTACCAAATAAAGAATTTATTTTTTAAGCTATGCTAGGATTAAAACTACCTACAGATCCAAGATGGGTCAATATTGTTGAAAAAAATATTGAAGATATTTTAACAGATCATGCCTATTGCGAACAGAAAGCAGCAAGTACGGCTATTTCGTTAATAGTAAGTTTCCCTGAATATACAGAGTTGGTTCAGGAAATGACCGAATTGGTCAACGAAGAAATGAGCCATTTTAAAATGGTACACGACCGAATAGTGGAAAATGGTTGGGTTTTGGGAAGAGACCGCAAGGACGATTATGTAATTGCCCTGCTAAAATTTTTTCCTAAAGGTGGAAGCAGAACAACTCAATTAGTACATCGGTTATTATATGCGGCGCTTATTGAAGCCAGAAGCTGTGAACGCTTCAGGTTATTATCGGAGCAACTTACCGATAAAAAGCTGGCAAAATTCTATAGAAAACTAATGATAAGTGAAGCAGGGCACTATACCATGTTTTTAAATTTTGCAAGAAAATATGGTGACAGAAAAGAAGTTGACAAAAAATGGCAAAGCCTATTGACCTATGAAGCTGAGATAATGAAAAACTTAAGTGTTAACCAAACCATACATGGATAAAAAAAACCTCATTCAAAAGATAATGAATGAGGTATTAAATATAAGTTTAAATAATTTTAAATCTTAATACCTACTCCAAATTGAATTGTAAAATCTTTAGCTTCAAGATTGGCTTGACTGTCTAAGATATCTGAAAAACCATATAAGGCGCGGACATCAAAAAACAAATCATCAGTAAACATATATTCTAATCCACCTACACCGGAGAATGTCCAAGTCGTAAAGTTATCATTGTTTTCCCAAGTTTTGAGGCTGACTTGTGGACCAACGCCAATCATCATTCTTTCACCTAAGGCAAATTTAAGCTGTACTGGTAGGTTTAAATAATCTGCTCTTAAATCTTCATCTTTAGCACCTTGTGCAGACCACTGGATTTCTGCATTTAAAGACATGCTGTCCGATAGGGGATACTCAGCAAATCCTCCAAAAAAGAAACCGTTTCGGTGGCCGTTGTCTAGCGGTGGTGCTGGATCAAAATCCAAGTTTGAAATATTCATACCAGCTCTTACACCGTATTTCGTGTACTTTGAACTAGATTGTGAAAAAGAAATGGTTACAATAGAAATTAAGACCAGCGATAATAGTAATTTTTTCATCATACATTGAATTAATAGGTCACTAATATAAATTTTAATTTTAATTGTCTTATAAATAATAGACTGATTTATAAATAAAAAAGATGAAATGCATAATCACAGCGATGTACTGCTAATTGTTTTATGATATATGCTCTTAATTATGCCGTCTGAAAGTCCAATTTTTGGAACCAATATGTCCTTTGCGCCACTCCATTTCATGGCGGACATATAAATTCTTAACGCAGGAATAATTACGTCAGCCCTATCTTGATTAAGGTTGAGTTCCGTAATTCGTTCTTCATAAGAATAGTTTTGGAGCGTATTGTAATAACCAGTTAAGTAGAAATAGGATAATGGCTTACCTATATCTTTTCCTGAAATTTTAAAGATTTTATTGATGTTTCCACCAGATCCAATCAGTTCTATTTTATCAAAAATATTGGTACTTTTTTTAATCCAATCTTCCAAAAGCCTCCATGTTTCGTTTTTAACGCTATCGTTCAAAAGCCTTACTGTACCAATAGGAAATGATTTTGACGCTACCTTTTCCGAATTGTGTATTACGGAAAACTCGGTACTTCCACCTCCTACATCAACATAGAGATATGTTTTATTTGTGTCTATAAAAGTGTGTAAATCCGTTGCGGCTATTATAGTGGCTTCCTCTTCGCCATTTATGATATCTATTGATATGCCACTTTTTGTATTTATTTCTTCACAAACATCTTTTCCATTTTTGGCTTCTCGCATTGCAGATGTTGCACAAGCTTTATATTTAACAACACCGTGTGATTTCATTAATAGTTTGAATGCCATCATGGTATCTAACAAACGCTGCCTATTGTAATTTGAAATCTTTTCTTTTACGAATACATCTGTACCCAAACGTATAGGCACACGCACCAAGGAATTTTTTTTGAATGTTACTTTTTCTTTTCCATTTTGCTCTATGACATTTGAAATTAAAAGCCTAACGGCATTTGACCCAATATCTATTGCAGCATACTTTTTTATTTTTAACATTCTATGCGTCTAACTGGTTTTTATAATAATTGTATAAATAGAATTGTGAACGTATAGGTTCACCATCTTTTGTTCTATAAGCATTGTCTTGCTTCTGGCTTATAACCCTTGCTTTTACTGTGTCTTTCCAATAAATATCAAAAATTGTTTGGAGTTCTTCCTTAATTTCAGGATCATAAATTGGACAAGTGACTTCTACCCTATTCTCAATATTGCGTGTCATCCAATCTGCAGAAGAAATATAAATATTAGGGTTTTTGTTGTTTTCAAAAATATACAGTCTTGTATGCTCAAGGAATTTGTCTATAATACTTATAACTTCAATATTTTCGCTCATACCCTTTACGCCTGGTATTAGGCAGCATATCCCTCTAACAATCATTTTAATTTTTACGCCTGCTCTGCTGGCTTCGTACAATTTGTCTACCATTTTGTAGCTACTGATACTATTCATTTTTAATTTAATGGAAGCCGGCAAACCATTCTTGGCGTTTTCAATTTCGTTATCTATGAGTTTAAATAGTTTGGCTTGTGTATAATGAGGTGAAGTTATAATATGTTTATACCTATATATTTTGTAGTTGACATCTAAAAAATTAAAGACTTTATTTATGTCCTTTAAGATGCGTTGATCAGCCGTGAAAAGTGTAAAATCTGTATAAATCTTTGCGGTAGACTCATTAAAATTTCCAGTACTCACAAATCCGTAACGTTTAATCTTGCTGTTCTCAAGTCGTTCTATGACACACATTTTGCTATGCACCTTTAAACCTTGAATTCCAAAACGCATAGTTACTCCTTCATTTTTCATTTTTTTGGCATAATTGATATTTGCCTCTTCATCAAAGCGTGCCTGTAATTCAATAGATACTGTAACCTCTTTCCCATTTTTGGCAGCATTCATCAGTGAGCTTGCCACATGGGATATTTCAGCCAAGCGGTATATCGTAATTTTTATGGTTCTTACCAGAGGATCTAATGCAGCTTCTCTAAGGAATTTTACTAGATATGAAAACGTATGGTAAGGCGTATGTATAAGGTAATCTTTATTTGCTATTTTTTCGAAAATAGAACCTTCTAGGCCCAAGTCTTTCAACTTTAAAGGTTTGATTTTTTGATACAGTAAATTATGTCGTCCCAAACTCGGAAAACTCATATAATCTCTTCTATTATGGTATCTTCCGCCTGGTATTATACTGTCTTTAGAGTCGATTTCCATACGCTCTAACAAAAAGTTAAGCGTATCATTATCTATAAGCTTGTCGTAAACAAATCTTACAGGATCACCAATTTGCCTTCCTTCAACACTCTTTGATATTTTATTAATAAAACTCTGACTTAAATCACTATCAAAATCGAGCTCACCATCTCTTGTAATCTTGATCATGTGAGCACTAATGGCGTCATAACTAAAAATATTAAAAATATCATCCAAGCAGTAGCGCAAAACATCATCAACCATAATAATATAATCAATATCATCGTTACTTGGAATAACAATGAAACGATCCATAGCTTTAGAAATTTCGATTAAAGCATATTGGTTTGGTTCATTATTTTTATCCATTTTCACAACCAAATACGCTGCACTATCTTTTAGTTCAGGCACTGGTACGTTTTCGTTGAGAACAATAACTTCAAGAGCTTGGCTCAACTCATCAAAAAAATATTGCTTAACGAAGGAATGCTGTTCTGTACTGATTTCAGTTTCATTTATCCTGAATATTTTATGCTGTCTTAATTGACTATCAATACTATCCAATATATCCAAGCTTTCAGCCTGCTGATCAATAACTATTTTTGTGATTTCTTGAAGTAGTTCACCTGCCTTAATACCGCCAAGTTGATTTTTACCTCCTTTACCTGCCTCATCAATCCTTTTAACCGTAGCGTAGCGAACTTTAAAAAACTCATCGAGGTTGTTTGAAAAAATACCTAAAAACCTTAGACGTTCTATTAGCGGTACGTTTTTGTCCGCAGCCTCTTGAAGCACGCGCGCGTTAAACTGTAACCAGCTCAATTCACGATTAAAGTAACTGTTTTCGGGGTTTTTCATTCTCAGCTTTGTTTAAAACAAATATATGACTTGGCTATTAAAATTTTATAATCTCTGAGCCAAAGTTTTCAAGATTTAAAGTCTCTCGGAAATAGTGTCAAGAAGGTAGTTCCTGGCTTTAAATCCATCCAGTTGTTGATATCAAACTCCAGCACTACAAGACCTGATGTAGGAAGATTATCTATAAAGCTATTCCCGTATATGTTGGCTATTGAAGTAAAAGCGTGGTTATGCCCAAATATCATTACGGTGTCATAATCGTTACTCATTGACTTCACAATGTCAATTACGTTACTACCACCAAAATCGTAAAGGCGTTCTTTTATTTGTACTGAATCTTCAGGGATTTTCATAGCCTTCATAAATATCTTGCAGGTCGATAAAGCCCTATTTGCAGGACTTGAATAAATTTTATCTGGATGAATGTTTTGTTTTGCGAATGCTTCCGATACTATTTTAGCGTCATTGAAACCTCTCTTTTTCAAAGGTCTTTCTTCATCTGGGAGATCAAACTCCCACGAAGATTTTGCATGTCGAACAAGAACTAGTTTTTTCATAAAACATCGTTTAAATGCATTTTTTATCGTTTAAATGTTGTTTTTCTCAGTTTAAAAATATAGATTGCGCCAAATTACATCATTGAAAATTATTGAAATAATTGTACATGTATGACAAATCGAAAGTAAAACTAATCAAAAAAAATAGACATAATGCGCTTTTCATCGCTGTAAGGCAAGTTAATCCCGCTCAACGAATTTATGAGCATTTTAAGTGCTTTTTTTGCTTTGGAAGCTATATGTGTGTTGATTTGTATAGCTATTAATCGTTATAAAATAACATAAATCAATTAATCCTATTTATACTGTGCCTAATCAGCACAGAACTTCCCTCACTAAATAGAATATAGTAAATACTATGATACTAAATACATTTAGATACGGTGTGGAGCTTTATAAGTCCCATCGTGTCTATGTGTTGGTGTCTAAAACAATATTAAGTTAACTAAGCAATTATGAAAAACAAGTACAATTGTATTTCTAGAGTAAGAATATTTAAAGCCAATATCGTTATTTGGCTTCTGATCCTATTGCCTTTATTAAGTATAGCTCAAATTGGTACTCAGAAACCTTCCGTTAGGGAAAATGTGACATTTCAATGGTCTGATGATCAAGATGTAAATGCTCCCTTTGGTGAAATTGATGGCACCGAAAATAATAGAGCAGCGACTATATCGTCTATCACTATTGATGGAGTCGTTTATAATACGTTTGCGGTTCCATCTGCCTATCAATTAACGAGATTAGGAGGAGCTGGTGACGCTTTAAACACCCGTAATGGCAGAAACGGTATAATTTTAAATAATCAGAACCCAGTTTCGATACCCAATCCTGCCGATCCTGGAAACCCATATAGTTACGGAGCTAACCAAACCGGAGAAATTATTGGAACAAGTGCATCCGCTACATTAGATATAACCGATTCCAACGATTGGGATGTTCTAGCCCTTGCCGCTTTTCAATCTCAAAACTTAAATTTTTATTTTACATCAAATGGTAATGGTGATAATATTTGTGGTGATCCGTTAAATTTTGACGCTGCTAATGGTAGTAATGGTGTCCCTGAAACAGATGCCCAAATGCAGACGCTTTTTTACGATCCAGGGCTACCTGCTAATGAAGGTGGGATATTGGCTGTAACAGAACGTGGAGGTAATAACTGCTATTACATTCGAGTTTTTGGTATACCAGCTGGTGGCGGAACGGAACAACCATTAGGTGATACCTTTGTAAGAACCTCAGGTGATTTAAGAGGTGGTGATGGCCCAAATGCTCCAGCTGATGGCTCAGATTATTGGGAATCTGATCGTGAAATTGATAATGGACAATCCATAGCTATAGCCCTATTTCAATTGGGAGATTTGGCTCCAGCTGGTTCTGTGATTACAAGAGTAAGGTTTATTGCGGCATCAAACGATGATGGTGACGGTAAATTGTTTGTATTGCAACGCTATGCACAACCTCAAACTGGCTTAGGATGTATTGATGGTATTTTTAATGGACAGATTGATAATTCTGCTACTGTTCCAGCTAACTCAACATATCAAGTAACTCAAGGTCCTGCTGTAGGTACTTTAGATTTTAATGATGATGGATCTTACACGTATACACCACCTGCCAATTTCATTGGAGACGTATCATTTACTTACACTGTAACTTTACCACCACCTAATGATAATATATCAGATACAAATACGGTAACCTTAACATACAATCCAATACCAGAAAATCCAACCTTAGATGTTTCTTGTAATGCAGATGGCACATACCATGTAACTATAACCAATCCTGTTGGTGGGGATTTTGAATACAATGCAGACATTATAAATGGTGGCGCATATCAATCATCACCTATATTTAGTGACTTAGGACCAGGAACTTATAATTTTGGTATCAGAAACACAGCAACGGGTTGTGAAAATAGTCCAAGTAATACAAGTATAACTTTAGAAACCTTAACAGCCACAATAGATTCATCTAGTGATGTTGATTGTTTTGGTACGGCTACAGGATCCATAACTTTGGACGTAACTGGTGGTTTTCCAGATCCAAGTACAGGTTATAATTTTGTTTGGTCCCGTGTAGGTGATCCAACTTTTTCCGCAACTTCTCAAAATTTAACAGGAATTACTGCAGGCGAATATAATGTTGAAATTTCAGATACATCAGGATGTTTATTCACCTTTGCAACAGCCATAATCATTGATGGTCCTTCAGCAGCACTTACTGAATCTGCAGTGGTTACAGACGTACTTTGTAACGGTGAACCAACCGGTGAAATAGACTTAACTGTAGCTGGAGGAACAGCACCTTATACCTTTGCTTGGGATAATGGTGCTGATACTGAAGATCTTACCGGGCTTGTAGCTGGTGATTATGAGGTAACCATAACAGATGCAAATAATTGTGTGTTAGTTCAGTCGTATACAATTGATGAACCAAATACCGCTTTAAACATCTCAAGCACGCAGGTTGATATCCTCTGTTTTGACGATAGCACTGGCGAGATAGATATTACCGTGACCGGCGGAACAACACCTTACACCTTCGCATGGACAAACGGTGCCGATACCGAAGACCTCACTGGACTTCCAGCTGGAAACTATAATGTCACCGTAACAGATGCCAATGGTTGTACAATAAGCCTGCCCAATGGCGGTATCACCCTTGGACAGCCAGAACCTATTTCAATCATCATAACAAAAGAAAACGCTACAACCGCTCAGGCATGTAACAACGGCTTGGCAAGCGCAGCAGTTACCGGTGGCACGGCACCTTATACATTCGTCTGGAGCTCAGGAACTCAAGACCCTACCAATCCAAATATGGTGAGCAACCTCCCAGAAGGTACGCACCAAGTGACCGTTACCGATGACAATGGATGTACATCAGTACAAAGCGTTGTAATTGACTGTACTAATACTTGTGACGCAGTAATTGTTGTAGACGAAGTATTTGATGTTGAATGTACAGGTGAAAGTACTGGTTTTGCAACTGTACTTGCAAGTTCAGTAGCAAATCCTAACGCTGCGTTTACATTTGTTTGGAGCGAGAACAACATCGTTTTCCAAACGGATACTGGAGCGACAACAAGCACCATCAACAATATCGGTGCTGGTGTTTATAAAGTTAGCGTAACCATAGATGGTACGGTTTGTCTCGCCGTGGAACAAAGCGTGACGATAATCGAACCTCAAGACGCTATAAATCTGACAGCTTCGGCTACAGATGAGAGTGGCCCTACGACTAATGATGGAACCGCAACTGCAAGTGTTACTGGTGGAACGCCACCATACACTTTCTCATGGTCTCCGGGCAATGAGACAACACAGACAATAACGGGGCTGGACGAAGGTACCTACACCGTAACGGTAACCGACGATAACGGGTGTACGGCAACAGCAACCGCTACAGTTAACCCAGGAAGCTGTCAGAACCTTGCTGTGTTCGCGCAGGCAACAGACGTAACCTGTAACGGAGACAGCGATGGTACCGTGACTGCTAATGTAACAGGTGGCGACCCTAATGCCAATTTTACATATCTATGGGATACCGGAGACACAACGCAGACCGTGACCGGGCTTCCGGGAGGAACTTATACCGTAACCGTAACGGATTCCGTTACTCAATGTACTGCTTCAGCCAGTGCTACGGTCAATGAACCCAATGTCCTGAGCTCTGCAATTGCAGTGAACAACGTGCTGTGCTTCGGCGAGGCAACAGGTTCATTAGACTTAACTGTTTCAGGCGGTACGCAACCATATTCATTCGAATGGAACACTACGGATACTACCGAAGACATTAACGGTCTTGTTGCGGGAACATACTCCGTAACAATCACCGATGCCAATGGCTGTACAACAACAGACTCAGCCTCAATTTCCCAGCCGTCAGCTGACTTAACACTTGAAATAGATAGTCAAATAGATAGTATTTGTGGTTCTGATGCATCAGTATTAATTACCGCATCTGGTGGTACGCCTAATTATACATTTAATCTTGATGGAGGTACTAATCAAAATAATGGCCAATTCAATGATTTAGAAGCAGGTACCTATACTATAAGTGTAATTGATGCTAATGGTTGTACTGAAAGTATACTAGTAACTATACTTGAAAATTGTATCACAGCCATCGATGATATTAACGATACATTTATCAATACTTCAGTATCTGGT
>CAYSVY010000024.1:0-2304 GCA_964434705.1 uncultured Flavobacteriaceae bacterium | reverse complement strand
TTACAGTGACTGATAATACTGACCCAACTAATGGTACTTTAGTTATCAATCCTGACGGTACGTTCACGTACACGCCTGACCCAGGTTTTACTGGTAACGACTCCTTTACCTACACCATTACGGATAATGTACTACCTAATGGCGCTACAGATACCGCAACAGTATATATATTGGTTGGTCAAACTCCGGCTCCAACTATAGCCTTAGTTAAAGTAGGTGAATTTATTGATGCAGATCAAGATCAATGTTCTGATGTAGATGAAATTATCAGTTATACTTTCACTATAACTAACGAAGGAAATGTACCATTATCAAACATATCGGTTAATGACCCATTATTTGAAACGCCAAATCCAATAATAGATATTACATTTATTGATGGAGATACTAATACGAATGACATACTTGATCTTGGAGAATCATGGGTTTATACTGCTGATTATGCCATAACAATAGATGATATTGACGCTGGCCGTGTAATAAATCAAGCAACAGCGCAAGGAACAGACCCAGACGGAACACAAGTAACAGATTTATCTGGAGAGACTATTAGCGATGATAATCCAACAGTAACTGTATTGTGTTCAAGCTCAGGAATTAACATTGAAAAAGTTGGTGTTTTCAATAATAACAATCCTAATGAATGTTCTGAAGTTGGTGAGACCATAACATATACAATTACAGTTACAAATCAAGGAAATACAAGTCTTGAAAATGTAACAGTTACTGATTCGTTATTAGATGATGCCAACCCTGTAGTACCGTTAGTATTAATATCAGGTGATACAGATAGCGACAATGAATTAGACCCAACTGAAACTTGGATATATTCTGCTGATTATCCTATTACTGAGACAGATGCCGATGCTTTGGAAGTTGATAATACTGCTAGTGTATCTGGTCAAAATGTATCCAACGGAGATACAGTAACAGATATGGTCGAAATTACCACTCAATTAATAGAAGATATGACACCACCTGACCCAAGTTCATGTCAACCACTTGATGAAACTATTGAGTGTGATGGTTTAAACAATGAAGCACTTGCTGATGCTTGGGATGCTAATAACATTCAGGAACTATTGAACTGTGTAACGGATAATTGTGATAATGACTTCACGGTAACTTCAGATTATGCTTATAGTAATTTAGTAACCACATGTGGATTAGGTGGAACCATAACTGTTACTTATACATTAACTGACGCATCTAACAACTCAAATACGGTTACAGCTGTATTGACCCTCGAAGATTCGACTCCACCAAGTTTATCAAATTGTGATTCACTAGACGAAACTTTAGAATGTAGTGGTGCAGATAATGAGACATTAGCATCAGATTGGAATTTACAAAATATCACAAGTTTAGAAGCTTGTGTAGCTGATGCATGTGACCCAGATTTTAGTGGTCAAATAACCTCAGATTTTGATTTTAATAATCTTCAACCGACTTGCGGTCTTGGAGGTACTTTGACGGTTACTTACACTGTTACCGATGATTGTAACAATTCATCAACTGTTACCGCAACTTTAACTTTGGAAGATTCTTTAGATCCAGTGTTAACAATACCTGCTAATGTTACAATAGAATGTTCAGATGATTCTACTCCAGCATTTACTGGAGATGCAACAGCTACTGACGATTGCAGTAATACCGTTGATATTACTTTCAGTGATGTTATTACTGATGGAAACTGTGCCGGTAACTTCGTGATCACGCGTACGTGGACAGCAACTGACGAATGTGGAAATTCGACTTCCGCCGATCAGACCATTACCGTTCAGGATACTACTGACCCGGTATTGACACTGCCTGCTGACGTTACCGTGGAATGCTCTGACGACAGTGCACCATCGGCTACTGGAGAAGCAACCGCTACCGATAACTGTGCCACTTCAATTGATATCAGCTTCAGCGATGTCACCACGCCAGGAAACTGTGCCGGTAACTTCGTGATCACGCGTACGTGGACAGCGACTGACGAATGTGGAAATTCGACTTCTGCTGATCAGACCATTACCGTTCAGGATACTACTGACCCGGTATTGACACTGCCTGCTGACGTTACCGTGGAATGCTCTGACGACAGTGCACCATCGGCTACTGGAGAAGCAACCGCTACCGATAACTGTGCCACTTCAATTGATATCAGCTTCAGCGATGTCACCACGCCAGGAAACTGTGCCGGTAACTTCGTGATCATGCGTACGTGGACAGCGACTGACGAATGTGGAAATTCGACTTCCGCCGATCAGACCATTACCGTTCAGGATACTACTGACCCGGTATTGACACTGCCTGCTG
>CAYSVY010000023.1:0-46879 GCA_964434705.1 uncultured Flavobacteriaceae bacterium | reverse complement strand
GCCAACAGCCAACAGCCAACAGCCAACAGCCAACAGCCAACAGCCAACAGCCAACTTAATCATGACAATTCGGTTAGAAAAATCTATCATTCAAAACAATAGTGAAGTATCCATAACAGGATCAAAAAGTGAAACGAACCGGTTATTGCTTTTAAAAGCACTATTTCCTGAAATAGAAATCCATAACCTTTCAAATTCTGATGATGCTGTTCTTATGCAAAAAGCATTAACGTCCAATTCTGATGTAATTGATATACATCATGCGGGTACAGCAATGCGTTTTTTAACGGCGTATTTTGCCACTCAAAAGGGTCGTGAAGTTATCTTAACAGGATCAAAAAGAATGAAAGAACGGCCAATAGGTATTTTGGTCGATGCTTTAAGATCTTTGGGTGCAGACATTGAATATGTTGAAAATGAAGGTTTTCCGCCATTAAAAATTAAGGGAAAATCTATTGTTAAAAACAGCGTTATACTAAAGGCAAATGTCAGTAGTCAATATATTTCGGCATTGTTGCTTATAGCAACAAAACTCAAAAACGGATTGGTGCTTAAACTTGAGGGAGAAATAACTTCGGTACCGTATATAAAAATGACACTGAGCTTATTGAACAGTTTAGGGATCGAAACGGATTTTTCCGGAAACACAATAACTGTAAAGTCAAGTTCAAAAAATCCTATAGAAACTGTTTTTACAGTGGAATCGGATTGGTCATCCGCATCCTATTGGTACAGTATTATTGCCCTAAGCGAAAAAAAAAAGAAAATCACCTTATCCTCATTTAAAGAAAATTCGCTTCAAGGAGACGCAACACTAGCTAAAATTTATCAAAATTTTGGTGTTGAAACAACGTATCAAGATAATTCTATTACACTTCAAAAAGTTCGAAGTGTAACTTCAACTAATAGTATTGATTTAAATTTGGTTAATGCTCCTGATATTGCCCAAACCATTGCCGTCACAGCATTTGGCCTTGGGTTGGAATGCCACTTAAAAGGTTTGCATACACTTAAAATAAAGGAAACCGATAGGTTGGTGGCTTTACAGAATGAACTTTCAAAATTTGGGGCAAAATTAAAAGTTACAAATGAAGCACTACATCTGGATAAGCACAGTATTTTTAAAACGACTGAGAGTTCATCTACTTTGGAGAGGTTAGGAGAAACTTCAGTAGCTACATACAACGATCATCGTATGGCCATGGCATTTGCGCCTTTGTCCTTAAAAAGAAGTTTTTATATCGAAAATGCTGATGTTGTTTCAAAATCCTACCCAGATTTTTGGACTGATTTAGAAAAGGTCGGAATTCAATTTCAAAAGAATATAGGTACTTAAACCATTCCTATAAAATAATCGCCACTTTCCTTGACAAGGCCTATCGTGAGATTGTATATTTGCAACTTCAAAAAAATCAACACGTTTTATGAAATTATCCCACTTTAATTTTGACCTTCCAGCCGAATTACTAGCAGAACATCCTGCAGAACACAGAGACGAATCTAGATTAATGGTACTCAACCGTGCCGAGCAAACCATAGAACATAAAATGTTTAAGGATGTCATTGACTATTTTGATGAAGGCGATGTCATGATTTTAAACAACACAAAAGTGTTTCCTGCCAGGCTTTTTGGTAATAAGGAAAAAACTGGTGCTCGTATTGAGGTTTTCCTGTTAAGGGAATTAAATCAAGACCAAAGATTGTGGGACGTTTTAGTTGATCCGGCACGTAAAATCAGAATAGGGAACAAGCTTTATTTTGGTGAGGACGAAAGCCTTGTGGCCGAAGTTATTGACAATACAACAAGTCGTGGACGTACGCTTCGCTTTTTGTATGATGGTCCGTATAACGATTTTAGAAACAAGCTTAAAGAATTAGGCGAAACACCTTTGCCAAAATACATTAAACGCGAGGTTGAACCAGAAGATGAAGAGCGTTACCAAACCATATATGCTACTAAAGAAGGTGCAGTAGCTGCACCAACAGCAGGACTTCATTTTTCAAAGCATTTATTGAAACGTCTTGAAATTAAAGGTGTAGAGCGAGCAGAAGTAACTTTGCACGTTGGCCTTGGTACATTTAACCCAGTTGAGGTTGAGGATTTGTCAAAACATAAAATGGACAGCGAAGAAATCGAAATACGTCAAGATGCAGCAGATATTATTAACAACGGCATAAAAAACAAAAAGCGCGTTTGTGCTGTCGGTACTACGTCTATGCGTACAATTGAAAGTTCCGTATCATCTAGCGGTACTTTAAACCCGTATGCTGGTTGGACTAATAAGTTCATTTTTCCACCTTATGACTTTAGTATCGCCAATGCCATGATTACCAATTTCCATACGCCAAAATCTACATTGCTTATGATGATTTCCGCATTTGCAGGGCATGACTTTATGAAAGAAGCTTATGATCAAGCCGTAAAGGAGAAATACAGGTTTTATTCCTATGGAGACGCCATGTTAATCATCTAATAAAACACGTCAAAAAATAATATTTAAGCCTTTTGTCAAAATCTGATAAAAGGCTTTTTTTCTTGAAATTCACCAAGCTTTATTTATAGTACATGTGCTAAATCTTTTGATGTCATTCTGAGCGCAGTCGAAGAATCCAACGCTTAACAATCAAAACATTTTTTTGGGCATTCCGCATGTACCATGCGTCGTGCTTTCCGTTATATCTTTTTATTTTTTGCAATCTGCCATTGCCTAAAAATAAAAAGGATGCCACTGCAATCACTAATGCATTTTGTACTTTTGCCAGCAATGCAAACCAAGAAAAAAGACATACGCGCACTTACCAAAGAGCAACTTCGTGATTTTTTTGTCAAAAACGGAGACAAAGCGTTTCGTGGCAATCAGGTCTACGAATGGCTTTGGCAAAAATCGGCTTATAGCTTTAATGACATGACCAATATTTCTTTGAAAACCAGGGAAATGTTGGAAGCCAATTTTGTTATTAACAATATCCGTGTAGACCAAATGCAACGCAGTAGTGACGGCACCATTAAAAATGCTGTACGGTTGCATGACGATTTAATTGTAGAATCCGTATTAATCCCAACTTCTTCTCGGACAACAGCCTGTGTATCCTCACAAGTGGGTTGTAGCTTGGACTGTAAATTTTGCGCCACAGCAAAGTTAAAACGTATGCGAAACCTAAACCCTGATGAAATTTACGATCAGGTTGTGGCTATTGACAACCAAAGCCGATTGTACCACGACAGGCCATTGAGCAATATTGTGTTTATGGGTATGGGCGAACCATTGATGAACTACAACAACGTACTTAAAGCTATTGATAAAATTACATCTGACGAAGGCTTGGGAATGTCACCAAAACGCATCACGGTTTCAACATCTGGCGTACCGAAGATGATCCGTAAAATGGCCGATGATGCCGTAAAATTCAATTTGGCAGTTTCGTTACATTCTGCCATTGATGAGGTACGTACCACTATAATGCCGTTCAATGCCACATTTCCGTTAAAAGATTTAAGAGAAGCTTTGGAATATTGGTACTCCAAAACAAAAAAACGCATTACCTACGAGTATGTAGTTTGGAAAGGCATTAACGACAATGATGCCGCCATTGATGCGCTTATTCAGTTTTGCAAATTTGCACCAAGCAAAGTCAACCTTATTGAATACAACCCAATAGATGACGGTATGTTCCAACAAGCCAGTGATAATGCCATTGAGCGCTACATATCGCGCCTTGAAGCCAACCGCATTACGGTCACCGTAAGACGCTCACGCGGTAAGGATATTGATGCGGCTTGTGGCCAGTTGGCAAATAAGGGTTGAATTATAGGATGGTTTTTAGTTTTGAAATAGCATTTATGATAGAGTAAGTCTTCAGATTAAAGAAAGTAAATTTATTGTGACTTGTTTTTAAGTGCATTATGAATAGAATCTAATTGCCTTATATGACCTGACATTTGAAGAAAAATAAATACCCTGTGTTTGTAAAACTCTAGCTCAAAATCTTTGATTTTTAAAATTTCTAATTCCCTTTTTATTAACTCAAATAAGCTATTTGAGTCTTTTTTTAAACCATCTGTACCTTTAGACATGGTGTGCATTTTTGACTTCTTGAAATTGGTTACTGACGTTACTTTCTTAAAACATTCTTTATTCCAAGGGATGATTTTAGATTTTTCAATTGTATTTAAAGAATCTATATAAGAGTATTTGTAATATGCAGGATGTTTTTCTTGATTAGCTATAGAACCGTATAGTTTGTGGTAGCTTTTTGCAGTAGAATCATTTAAGATATTAAGGCTAATCAAATGCTCTTCAAAACCTTTAATAAAACCTTTATAGGCAATTCCTTTATCTGAAAGGGAATTATATACGCATTTTTGATAAGAAGCCTCTGGTCTTATTTTTCTACCACAAGAGTAAATCGAAAAAAATAAGAGGAGCATAGCAAATAAACGATGGTTCATTTTCATCTTTAATAGTTTAAAGGTTTGTTTTCTTCTATCCATTGCTCTAAATCTCCTATTTTTTCTTCAACAAAGGTTGGCCAATCTAATGTATACATAGAAACTCCAAGATTTTCAAGACCCTTGACATACCAGTCTTTAAATTTAAACCAGAAAAAATCATATAATTCATCTAATTTTTCAATGTCATTCAATTTGTTTTTGATAATTTCTATTGTTTTTTTATGATTAGATTCTATTTTTTTTAAACTTTTGCTATGCGTACAATCATATTCTAATATTGAAATTATATCTTTTTCTATTAAGAAGCTAACAGATTGTAATGTTAATAATTTTATTTTCTCCACATCTTTAACTTTATTTTTTTCTTTAATGAAAGTAGATAAATGATATAAACTTTCTAATCCAAAAGGGTGAAAAATATGGTTATATGTTTTGCTAAATAAATCCATTTTATTTTAAGGAATAAATTTTAAAGTATATGAGTTTGTGCCTAATAGCGAATTAAAGTTTTGGTATTCAATTACGCTAACTGCTTCGGGTACAGTAGTAGATGTAGGTCTTAAAATTATTTTTGTACCATTTCCCATATGTGCTACTTTAATTGCAGGGTTATTGGCCGCAGGTACAATACTTGTAGCGTTTTTAGTTAAACTAGTAAACAGAGCTTCTGCTTTCGTCACAGTAGAATTTGGAATTAGTTTAGAGTTTAAAGCACCTGGATTCCCAAGTTGAGTTGTTTTTAAAATTAGTCTATTTAGTCTCGTTCCTACTAGTACAGCAGGTAAAGGGATTTTTTCCAGTAACTTAATTGCTAAGTTTGTACTGGCTTCAAAAAGCGCATAGGTTATAATCGGGATAATTAAATCACTGACATAGACATTTAAAATGGCATTAAAATACTGCATTGGAATATCATCGGCAATTTCCTTGAGGCTATTGTAGATATCCCAAACCTCACCCATTTGCATGGTTGGTATCTCTTCAATTAGAGATTCATAATAATCTGCCATAATTTCATGAGCCTCTTCTCTATAAAGCCTTAAGAATTGTGTTAAATGTTGTATCGCACTGGGAAAATCAAGTTGTTGTGTTAGGTTATTTGCGTCGTTCAATACTGTAATATAATCTATTACCAAGTTTAGAGCTTCTTCAGAACTCTGGTTTTCAATTAGTATATTAATTAAGTCAACAGTAATTAACTGATTTTCATACTGATTGCCAGAGCTACTGCTCTCAATAAAATCGTTTAAGGCTATAACAATATCAATAGCTGCGGTATTGAATATCCAATGGCTCTGGGCTTCGTTTAACAAACCTTGTATGGATAATGTTCTGTTTAAATTATCGCGCTCAAGAAATTCTAAAGTCTCACCACAACCACCATCTGCCGATATGTCCAAAGGTCTGTTTCTGCACGGTACAGTGCCTTGGGTTATACCCGTACCATAAGGCAATTGACCGCCAGTACCAATACTTACGTCTGGGTCTGAAGGATTTCCGTTATCAACTGGCAGATTTGGTGTTGGTATACCACTTCCACCACCACCATTGTTGCAACCCAAATCCACTTCTATAACGGTTGTGGTTACAGTAAAGCTACCACCTTGGCTACCGTCACATGTGCCGTCTGGCTGTCCGGTTGATTCTACAACCACGCCTTCAGAGTTATAACAATAGGTTGTTGTATTTATGGTAACTTCATAACAAGTGCCACTTCTGTATGTATCGCCATAAACAATTGCCGTTTCTGGTATTTCCTGTACTGTAATGTTTAAAACATGGTCTTTGATGTCCTCATCTTGTATGTCATCAATTGGTACATCCAACTGGTAGCTTACCAAATAGTATTCGGTGACATCTTCAGAAACCTCTGAAATCATAACATTTTCCAAAACTGTCTCAGTACCTTCCGAAACGGTTGAAAAAGTATAAGACGTGTATTCGCCATATGTTATTTGCTTTACGCTTGAAGTCTCAATGGCAATACCTTCGGAAATATCCCTGTTGCTATTGTCAATATTTGGAGCATTGTTTCTGTTAAAGTCAGTTGCAAATACTTGATGGTCGCTTTTTAATGCGCTAAAGGGCATTTGTTCAATTTCCAAGATGAGACTTTTTTCTGTTTGTGCCTCTGCAGTTACAATATCATCTTCTTTTTGGCAGTTGGTAAATACAAGCACCATAGCCAATGCCATGATTTTGGTAAGCAATTTGATGTTTTTCATTAGTGTTGATTTAAGTTAGTGGTCAAACATAGTAGTAGTGACAAATATATCAAACCATAAATGCGCAAAGCACCTATTTGGTTGAGTTAGCATGACCCTTACCAAACAAACGAAGAATTAATAGCGGGATAAATGTAATAAAAGTCTGTAAGTGAAATTAGTATAGCTTGTAATTATTTTAAAAACTAGATATTATGCAAAAGATCTTACGGGATTTTGGGTTTCTAAAAAGCACATAAAGCTTGGTAACAACTTACAATTGGTCGTATCTTAGCACCACGTGAAAATTACCGAACAAATAAAACAACCCATTGCTTTTGAGATGGAACTTTTTGAAGAAAAGTTCCGTCTTTCAATGTCCAGCAAGGTGGCATTGTTAAACCGTATTACACATTACATAGTCAATAGAAAAGGCAAGCAAATGCGCCCCATGTTTGTGTTTTTGGTAGCCAAAATGCTCAATAATGGTGAGGTTAGTGAACGTACTTACAGAGGCGCATCGGTAATAGAACTGATCCATACCGCTACGTTGGTTCACGATGATGTTGTTGACGATAGCAACAGGCGTCGTGGTTTCTTTTCTATAAATGCGCTGTGGAAAAATAAAATTGCGGTTCTTATCGGGGATTATCTGTTGTCAAAAGGCTTACTCTTGTCTATCGATAACAATGATTTTGATTTGCTGAAGATCATCTCCGTAGCCGTACGTGAGATGAGCGAAGGCGAATTGCTTCAGATTGAAAAAGCAAGACAGCTCGATATTACCGAAGCAGTTTACTATGACATTATTCGACAGAAAACTGCTACATTAATTGCGGCTTGCTGTAGCTTAGGTGCGGCATCCGTAAAACCAAATACAGCAGAAGTTGAAAACATGCGAAAGTTTGGTGAACTTATTGGAATGGCGTTTCAAATAAAAGATGATCTGTTTGATTATGGCGAAACCAAAATTGGTAAACCAACGGGTATAGACATCAAAGAGCAAAAAATGACTTTGCCTTTAATTTATGTACTGAACAATGCGTCTAAAAAGGATAAAGCTTGGCTAATCAACTCCATTAAAAACCATAATAAAGATAAAAAGCGCGTAAAAGAGGTTATTGCTTACGTTATAGAAAATGGTGGTCTACAATATGCCGAACAAAAAATGTTTGCCTTCCAAAAAGAAGCCTTGGATTTACTGTCGGGCTATAACAATTCTGAGTTTAAAGACGCCTTAACCTTAATGGTAAACTACGTTATTGAACGAAAAAAATAAAATATAAATAGCTGTATTTCAGAATTTTAAATTTTATTTTAAATTTTTTTAATCATTCAGGCAACTATCTAATACACTTCAGCGTCTATTATAATAGAGCGTCAAGTAACTGTTAATATTAATGAAAGTTATTCAACTTCATAACAACCAATCTAAGCTAATTAAAAGAGCTTTAAAGCAAGACCGTGAAGCGCAACACGTACTGTATGAACTACATTCGCCTAAGATGCTTAGCGTTTGTAGGTACTATATTAAGGATGTGCATAATGCCGAAGAAGTGATGCTTAACGGTTTTTTCAAGGTATTTAAATATTTGAATACCTATAAAGCAAAAGGCAGTTTTGAAGGTTGGATAAGACGTATTATGGTTAGGGAAGCTATATCGTTTTTACGAAAACGCAATACCATTGAGTTTAGCGTAGAAGATATAGATCCAAGACAAAATACAACGGACAGTATTAATACGGAAATAGCCGTAGCTGAAATACAGCAACTTATTGACGGTTTGCCCGAA
This sequence comes from uncultured Flavobacteriaceae bacterium, assembly GCA_964434705.1. Lineage (GTDB taxonomy): Bacteria > Bacteroidota > Bacteroidia > Flavobacteriales > Flavobacteriaceae > Winogradskyella. Next base: position 38,429 of record CAYSVY010000023.1, on the reverse strand, counting down.
GGCTATAAAATGGTATTTGTTATGTATGCCATTGAAGGCTATAAGCACAATGAGATTGCGGAAATGTTAGGTATTAGCGAAGGCACTTCAAAGTCTCAATTATTTAAGGCAAGGCAACTATTGCAACAAAAAATTAAACGATTAAACGCTACAAATTATGGCACCAATTAAATTTGAAGAACAGATTAAGGAGAAGCTGGAGCAACGCACTTTGGAGCCATCTGTAGATGCTTGGTCCAAGCTTTCCTATAAGCTAGATGCTGATGCACAATCCCACAAAAAACCATTTTATTGGTGGTTTGGCATAGCGGCAAGTATTGCGCTATTAGTTATGTTGTCCATATCATACTTTAAAAATGGTACAAACGAGAATTTAGAAGAGAATGTTGTGAAAGAACAAAATATAACTCCAAAAAAATTACAAACACCAATTTTAGAAAAAGAAAAAAACAATGACCTTCAGTTGGTGAATAATACAGCTATTGAGAATGATATTAAAGATGAACCAATAGTTGAACATAAACCCAAAACATTAAAAAAGCCAAAACCAGTTGATGCAATTAAAAGCACGCAAAATGAGCGTTTGGAAGTTGTTGCAGGTACTGAAAAAATAGAAAATCCAACAGCACCAGTTCTAGAAAAACCAACCGAAGTTGTAACAAATATTGAATTCAGAACTCTTATGGCAGAACTCGAAAAAGTGAAAACCGAAAATACAAACCCGGTGACGGATCGTGAAATAGATTCACTGCTCAAAGTTGCCAATAGGGAATTGCTCAGAGAAAAAATAATTAAAAACAGAACTCAAGTCGTAGATGCGGACGCGCTACTTCAAGACGTTGAAGACGATTTGGGGCAATCCTTCAGGACACGTATATACGAAACCCTGAAAGACAGTTACAAAAGGGTGAAAACTGCAGTTGCCCAACGTAACGATTAACATCACATCAATCTTAAAACGAACAGTTTAACATCAAAAAAAACGAACAATGACAACACATGTAAAATACGTTGTACTGCCACTGCTGTGCTTATTTATAAGCTTTGCTCAAGCGCAGACTACCGAAACAGACAGTATTAATAATTCAAAACAACTTCAAATTGAAAAATTAGAGGCTTCAAAAAAAGCCATTGAGGCACAGGAAAAAGAATTCTTAAAAGAAGAAATCAAGACCATAAACAAACGCTTTGATAAAGGAGAAATAACGGCTGAAGAAGCGCAAAATCTAAAGAAGGAAGCCGCCAAAAAACGTGCTGCCAACATCGAAGACCGTATTGCTATTATTGATAACAAGATAGCCATACTGCGCCGTAACAATTCAGACTATAAAATTACTGAAGATGACGACACCTTTGTTTTGAGAATCGGTCGTGGTAATAATGAAGACGATAGCTTTTTTTACATGGGTAAAAAATCCAAAGACAAACCAAGGGTTTATGACAGGCGCACCACCAGCGATATTGTGTTTGCCATTGGATTTAACAATGCTATCATTGAAGGACAAAGTATTGATGATTCGCCCTATAAAATCGGCGGTTCGGGATTTGTTGAGTTGGGCTACGCCTGGAAAACGCGGATTTTTGAAAACACCAACTTCTTTAGGTTAAAATACGGGTTCTCCGTTCAATGGAACAAATTGAATATTAAGGATAATCAATATTTTGTAAATAACGGTGGAGATATTTCATTAGAGCAATTTCCCTTTGATGTAGATAAAGCAAAGTTCAGAACAACCAATCTTGTGTTCCCTGTGCATTTAGAGCTCGGACCATCAAAAAAGATAGAGCGTGATGACTATTTCCGTTATTCAACCCATAGAAAATTTAAAATAGGACTTGGTGGTTATGCGGGTTTCAATATTGGCACACTTCAAAAAATAAAGTATAGAAACGCACAAGGTAGCGATACTAAAGACAAGTTCAAGGGCAATTACAATACATCGGATTTTGTTTACGGGCTTAGTGGTTATGTGGCCTTTGGGGAAACTGCGTTATATGTAAAATACGATCTCAACCCTATTTTTGAAAACCAAGCTATAGAGCAAAACAATATATCTGTTGGTCTCAGGTTTGATATGGATTAAACATCTTTAATAAACGTGAGTTTGAAATAAGTACTTTGTTATGATATAGATTATCAATCAATTATGGCTTTTGTTAGGTTGAGCGCAGTCGAAACCTAATTACAACTATATTTTATTACAACTATATTTTGAATTTGATAATGCTAAAGGTGACATTTCAACTTTAACTAATTTAAGCCATTGAAAATGAATAATTCTTTATTGAATTCACGTTTCGTGAGCAACCAAAAAAACCTCAATTTTACATAAAATTGAGGTTTTTTAATGGAAAATAATTCAGATAACTTATCAACATTGTTCATTAGAAATACATAAGTTTAATTACTTTTACAAGTCACTAATTATAATAAATTGATATCACAGAATACCATATCTCAAGTCTTTGAAACCGCTCGTGTGGAAGAGGTTATTGGCGATTTTGTACAGCTTAAAAAAGCAGGAAGTAATTACAAGGGTTTAAGCCCGTTTAGTGACGAACGTACACCAAGTTTTATGGTATCTCCAGTAAAGCAGATATGGAAAGATTTTTCAACAGGAAAAGGGGGCAATGCAGTGAGTTTTTTGATGGAACACGAGCATTTTACCTATCCAGAGGCCATAAAATATTTAGCCAAAAAGTACAATATTGAAATAGAAGAAACCGAGCGCACAGATGAAGAAAAGCAAAAAGCCAATGAGCGTGAGAGCTTGTATTTGGTTAATGATTATGCCAACGCCTATTTTCAGAATATTTTACATAAAACCGATAAAGGAAAATCTATTGGGTTAAGCTATTTTAAAGAACGTGGTTTCACTGATGATATTATTAAAAATTTCCAGCTTGGTTATGCACTTGACGAGTGGCAAGCCTTCACAGATGAAGCGTTAAAAAACGGCTACAAAATAGAATTTTTGGAAGCTACGGGCTTAACCATCGTAAAGCCAGACAAACACTTCGATAGGTTTAAGGGGCGCGTAATGTTTCCTATTCACAGTATGAGCGGAAGAGTTTTGGGGTTTGGTGGCCGTATTTTGGGGAACGATAAAAAAGCGGCCAAATACCTTAACTCACCTGAAAGCGATGTATACCACAAAAGTAAAGTACTGTATGGTTTGTACTTTGCAAAACAGACCATTGCAAAAGAGGATAATTGTTACTTGGTTGAAGGTTATACCGATGTTATTCAATTTTACCAAACAGGCATTAAGAATGTGGTGTCTTCATCTGGTACAGCACTCACTAATGAGCAAATACGTTTAATAAAAAGACTCACCAATAATATTACCGTACTTTTTGATGGTGATGCGGCAGGAATACGAGCGTCAATGCGAGGTATAGATTTAATTTTGGAGCAAGGTATGAACGTAAGGGTTTGTACATTTCCTGATGGTGAAGACCCAGATAGCTTTGCAAAACGGCATACATTACCAGAGTTGCAAGACTATTTAAAAAACAGCTCCAAAGACTTCATAGGGTTTAAAGCTTCTGTATTGGTAGAAGAGGCTAATAATGACCCCATTAAAAAGGCAGAGACTATTAGAGATATAGTAAATAGCATAGCTAAAATTCCGGATCAGATAAAAAAAGAGATTTATATCCAAGAGTGCGCGCACATCATGGATATAAGTGAAGGTGTGCTGTTCAACACACTAGCGCAGATTAATAAAAAGGAATTGCAAGATGCGCAGAAAAAGCTAAAACAAGACCAAAAAACTTTTGAAGTTGTAAAGCCCGAAAGTAAACCGCAACAAAAAATTAACGTTCAACTGGAGTTAGAGCGAAAAATCATTGAAATTCTTCTTTTATATGGTAATAAGGAAGAACAGTTTGAAGATTTAGTATTAAAAGAAGACGAAGCTTCTGGCGAACTATTGCTTGAGCCTATTGTGCAAGAAGCCAAAGTGTTCGAAAAAATATATTTGGATTTACAGGAAGACGAAATGCAATTTACGGATCCGAAATTTAAAACACTTTACTATGCAATAATAGATAAGTTGAACCAAGGAGATGAATTCTCTACCAAAGACTTTGTAAACCAATTGGACCAAGACATGGCAACTTTGGTAACCAGCATCTTAATGGATGATGAAAAGTACAAGTTGGACGATTGGGAACGCAACCATATTATTCCAAAAGATAAACACGCTACAATAGCACAATTAGTCACACAAACCATATTAAGCCTGCGTTGCCATCTCATAGATAGAAAAGTAATCACATTCAAAGAAAAAACATTGGAAAAAAATAGCAATACAAAAACCGTGATGGAAGATGTAAAAGACTATTTAGGCCTAAAGATGCTACTTTCAAGAAAATTGGGTAAAGTAGTTGGTGGCTAAACCAAATCGTGGTGTTTTGCCTGATGCACCAAATCTATCAAATTGGTAACGTTCAATTTCCTCAGAAGCCTTGCTTTGTATGTACTGACCGTTTTTTCGTTAATCTTTAGCTCTAGCGCTATTTCTTTGTTTTTTCTACCAATAGATAAAAGTTTTAAAACCTCTAATTCTCTGTTAGATAAACGCTTAAACAGCCTCGTTTTACTTTTGGAATTGTCATTGTATTTGTGGTGCTTATCCATTTTATCACTTAGATAAATTTCGCCTTTTGCAATGGTATCTAAAGCTTTCGAAATGTTTTCTGTAGGAGCTAATTTTGATAAATAACCAGATGCTCCAGCCTTTAAAGTACTAAGTGCGTAGATTTCTTCTGGCTGTTGACTAAACATAAGAATTTTTAAGTGTTTGTGCTCCTTTTTTATAGCACGCATGGCTGTAATGCCGTTGAGTTCAGACAGGTCTACTTCGGAAATAACAATATCAACATCATTATTTCGGACAAAATCAAAAATTTCTATTCCTGATCCAAGTGTACCGACTACAGAATACTTGTCGGATTTAGACAAAAAAGATTCCAGCCCTTTTCGAACAATAGGGTGGCTGTCAACGATAAGAACATTAATCATCGTATTATAGTTTTAGGTTAGGGTTATCTCAGTCAGCAACTGTTTATGTGTCTGAGAATAACTCTCATGAATGAATTAATAGCGGTATAAAATTAGTGAAATTATTATAGAGTTGGTTTTTTTAATAAAAAAACACAGCTATAATTTCATTTCTTCAGGAATTTCACAGATAGGGATGGGCAACATTTTGTGCTGGTTGGCATTAAAAAACCTCATAAAAATTTTAAATACTTCTCTTTCTCTACCAGTAAAATCATCAATGGTTTTTCCGTTATCTTTCATGGCCATTGCCCATTCAAGTTCAGGGTAAATAGCACCTATTTGATCTTCGTCACTTCTTGCATCACCAAATAAGCCGTCACTTGGAGCGGCGTCCATAATGGATTGTGGTACATTTAAATAATTTCCAATTTCATAAACCTCGGATTTTAAAAGATCAGCAATTGGGCTTAAATCTACGCCACCATCACCGTATTTTGTGTAAAAACCAACACCAAAATCTTCAACCTTATTACCTGTGCCAGCTACGAGCAAACCTAATAAGCCCGCATGGTAGTAAAGTGTAGTCATTCGCAATCGTGCCCTTGTGTTTGCAAGCGCCATATCAACAGTAGCTTGTTTGCCATCAAGACTGACTTCGGTTTTAAATTCTTCAAAAACTGGAGTTAAATCTACACGGGTATCACTAACGTTTGAATAACGTTCTTTTAATTGATAAATATGCTCTTGTGCTCTTGTAACATGGCTTTTGGCTTGGTGTATGGGCATTTCTATGCAAAGCACTTTTAAGCCAGTTTCAGCACATAATGTTGAGGTTACGGCAGAGTCTATGCCACCTGAAATTCCCACAACAAAACCATTCACTTTAGCGTTTAATGCATAATCTTTTAGCCAATTCACAATGTGGTTTACCACGTTTTCCGTTTGCATAATATTTACGTATTAATTGAGAGTAATGTACCTTTGCTAACAAAAATAACTTAAAGGTTCAAGGTTTAAAAATATTTTCGATGCCGAAGTTTATATATGTGTTGCTGTTTGTTGTTTCGCTTTCAATTTTTAGTTGTTGTGATGACAAGGCTATTCATCCAGATATTTTAAATACTGAGATGGATTTTACCATTGAGCGCTTTGAGGTTGCTTTTGCCCAATCTGAAAAATCTGATTTACCAAAACTAAAAGCAACTTTCCCATTTTTGTTTTCAAAGTACATCCCTGATTCTATTTGGCATATAAGAATGGAAGACTCCATGCAAAAGGTGATATTTAAAGAAGTTGAAACCGAATTTAATACGGTTGACGCAATACAAAAAGATTTAAAGCTACTGCTTCAACATCTTAAATATTACGACAGTTTTTTCAAGACACCACAAGTTGTAACTATAGCAAACAACGTAGACGTAAAAAACAAGGTTGTGGTAAATGACTCTTTGGTAATTATTGATTTATTGAATTACTTAGGGCAAGATCACGAGTTTTATCAAAACAAAGCGCGGTTTATTTCGGAAAATATGAAGGCGTCCCAAATTGTTCCAGATATTGCAAATGGTTATGCAGAGTTATACGCTAGGCAAAATTCCCGAAAAACTTTACTGGATGAAATGATCTACTATGGCAAAATGCTTTATTTTAAAGATGTGATGATACCTCATATTTCAGATGCTGATAAAATTGGCTATTCAGAACAAGATATTGAATGGGCGCAGTTAAACGAAGCGCAAATATGGAGCTACTTTGTTGAGCGTGAAATGTTGTTTGATACAGATAGCAAGCTGTTTCAGAGGTTTACGGCACTGGCGCCATTTAGCAAATTCTACCTAGAACTCGATAATGAATCACCAGGAAGGCTTGGGCAATATATAGGTTGGCAGATTGTAAGAGCTTATGCTGAAAGAAGCAAAGCTAGTATCTTAGAAATAATGCAAACAGAACCTGATAAAATCTTTACAACATCAAAATACAAACCTTAAACCAATGGCAAATACCATAACATCAAAAATCGAATTAACTGTTGAGTTGGACGAAAACCGCGTGCCAGAAAAGCTAAACTGGTCTGCTGAAGACGGTGGCGTTAAAAACGAGGAAGCAAAAGCTGTTATGCTTTCTGTTTGGGATAGTAATGCCCAAGAAACCTTGAAAATAGATCTTTGGACCAAAGATATGCCGGTAGATGAGATGAAACAGTTTTTTCACCAGACATTAGTTACAATGAGCGATACTTTTATGAGAGCAACACAGGATGAAAAGATGACGGCAACCATGAAGGATTTTTGTGACTATTTTGCTGAGAAACTAGAACTAAAAAAGCAATAAATTTTTTAAGTTCTGTTAAAGGAACAGAGTACTTATTATTCAAACTACAAATGCGAAAAATTTTATTCGGTGTTATCATTACCTTGCTTGTGCTGTTCACATTTAAGTACTGTGATGATAAAAAGGAGAATAAAATTAGTATTAAAGAAAACACAACTTTAATTCAAGAACAAATTAAAAATGTTGGTAAACTCGTTGTAACTGAAGGTCATTTTAGTGAAGTCTTTACCTATAAAAATTCACAAAATTATTTTGGTGATTTATTAGAAGCAAAAAAACAAGCGATTGTAATTGTTAATGCAGATGTTACAGTTAGTTATGACTTAAGCAAAATTGAATATAAAATTGATGAAGTTTCAAAAATTTTACAAATTATAAGTATCCCAGATGAGGAGATAAAGATTAATCCAGATCTGGAATATTACGATATTCAGGCTGACTTTTTAAATCAGTTTGAAGCAGACGATTATAACCAAATTAAGGAAATCGTTCAATCTTCATTAATGAAAAAAATCGAAGCTTCAGACCTTAAGTCAAATGCAAAAAATAGATTGATTAGTGAACTATCTAAGTTTTACATTTTAACAAATTCTCTAGGATGGACATTACAGTACAATGAAACCCCAATACAATCGCTTCAAAATATAGAAACTTTAGATTTTAAGCTGTAAGCTTGTAATTAAGAATTAGCAATTAATTTTTTTAGTTTGGAAATACCGCCACCATTAATGGCGTCAATACCATTTGATTTCAAAATTTTTGTTCCCATTGCAGATCTAATGCCGCTGGCGCAATAAACAATTACAGGTTTGTCAAGTTTTTTTATTGACACAACACCATTTTTAAGTTCATTCAACGGAACATTCAATGCATCACTAATGTGGCCTGAGTTATACTCACTTTCTGTTCTTACATCCAATAAAATAGCACCTTTCAAAATATATTCTGAAAAGTCATTTTTGGTTTTTCCCCATAAAAAATCTAGAATTCCCATGCGCAAATTATTTATTCAAAGATTAGAAATTGTTACTATACATTAAGTGACTTATGTTACATGTAATGTTTACATCAAATAAAAATCTATTAATTTCGCTATTGATATGTTACAGAAAACAGAATCTCGCAAAGACGAAATTATCCGAGTAGCCGCAAAGCTTTTCAAGGAAAAAGGCTACAGTGCAGTTACTATGCGCGACTTAGCTTCGGCTATGGGCATAAAGGCCGCCAGTTTGTACAACCATATTAGTTCCAAACAGGAGATTCTTCAAAATTTAATATTGTCTATTGCAGAACAGTTTACAAATGGTATGGTATCAATTTTAGGTAAACAAACCTCTAATTTCTCCAAACTCGAAGATTTAATAAGGTTGCATACCAAGATTGCACATGATAATCCCAATGGGCTATCAGCGTTAAATTCCGACTGGATGCACCTCGAAGAAAAACTAAGCTATTATTTACAGCTACGAAACGACTATGAGCATAATTTCAGAATCATAATAGAATCCGGGATTGCCAATGACGAATTTAAACCCGTTAGTGTAGATGTGGTGTTGTTTTCAATGCTCTCAACCTTACGTAACCTATACCTATGGATTCCCAAAAAAGAAAACGTAGATCAAGAGAAACTGGTCTCTGAACTTACCCAAACTCTAATTAAAGGTATTAACAAATAGTTTAGAATTTATTTTATAACTTTGCTTAACAGACTAACAAGTGTTAGTTAAATTGCTTAATACGTTTATGGCTCAGTTTTACAAACTAAAAGTTAGGGATATTTATAAGGAAACAGACGATTGTTCAGTAGTTACATTTGATGTTCCTGAGGATTTGCACTCTGACTTTCAATTTCATCAGGGTCAGCATTTAACCTTAAGAGCTGATATTGATGGAGAAGATGTTCGTAGATCGTACTCGTTATGTTCAAGTCCTTTCGAAAATAAGTGGCAAGTTGCCATTAAGCAGATTCCAGGAGGTAAATTTTCAACTTATGTTAATGAACAACTTACTGCAGGACAAGTGATGGACGTTATGGTCCCTAGTGGTACCTTCGGTGTTGAAGTCAATAAGGATGCATCTAAAAATTATCTATTCTTTGCTGCTGGTAGTGGTATCACACCAGTCATGTCTATGATAAAGACACATCTTAAAGCAGAGCCTAATTCTACATGTAAACTCTTTTATGTAAATAAGACGGCAAAATCCATTATATTTAAGGAAGAGCTAGAACAGTTGAGAAACACCTACTTTGGTAGATTGGAGATTTATTATTTTCTAACCCAAGAAAAGCGTGATATCGATCTTTTCAACGGTAGATTTGATGATGAGAAGATGACGGTACTGACCAAGGTCTTTATTGATGTACCAGATACTAGTGAAGTATTCTTATGTGGACCTGAAAAAATGGTGAACTATGTAAGCAATTATTTAATCGAAGCTGGATTGCCGAAAGAATTGGTGCATTATGAATTGTTTGTCACCGGATTAACAGAAGAAGATATTAAACGCCAGGAGCGTTTAGCTAAGCAAAATGTTGAAGGTGTTGAGGTCACTATTATTGATGGAGGAAAAGAATTCTTGTTCACTATGACCAAGGATTATGATAATATTTTAGATGCGGCATTAAACGCAGGCGCAGACTTACCATTTGCTTGTAAGGGTGGTGTATGTAGCACATGTAAGTGTCAGGTTAAAGATGGTAATGTAGAGATGAAAATAAACTATGCGCTTGAAGAAGATGAAGTCGCTCAGAATTTAGTTTTGAGTTGCCAAGCGGTACCAACAACCCAAAAAGTTGTTGTTGATTTTGATGTATAAATTGAAAAAGAAAAAGATAAAATCATTTTAAGATGAGTGAAGATCAGATTAAAAATTTAGAAGCAGAGTTCGAAGCACGTATTGCACGTGATGAGAAGATCGAACCTAAGGATTGGATGCCTGAGAAATACCGTCAAACACACATAAGACAAATTTCACAGCATGCCCATTCTGAAATTGTTGGTATGTTACCTGAAGGCAATTGGATTACACGAGCACCTTCCTTGAGAAGAAAAGTGGCCTTGTTAGCAAAGGTACAAGACGAAGCAGGTCATGGACTTTATTTATACAGTGCCTGTGAAACTTTAGGGATTTCAAGAGAAGAGTTGTATGATCAACTACACAGTGGTAAGGCCAAGTATTCTAGTATTTTTAATTATCCAACTATTACTTGGGCAGATATGGGTGCGATAGGATGGTTGGTAGATGGTGCTGCCATTATTAATCAAGTTCCTCTTTGTAATACATCTTACGGACCATATGCCAGAGCAATGATTCGTGTGTGTAAGGAAGAAAGCTTCCATCAAAGGCAAGGTTATGAGATTATGATGACTTTGGCAAAAGGAACTCCAGAACAGAAAGCAATGGCTCAAGATGCATTAAATCGCTGGTGGTGGCCTTCTCTAATGATGTTTGGACCTACAGATGCAGAGTCTGTACACACAGCGCAATCCATGAAATGGAAACTAAAGCGTAAGACGAATGACGAATTACGTCAGCAGTTTGTAGATCAAACAGTACAACAAGCAGAGTTGATTGGTTTAACAGTTCCAGATCCAGATTTAAAATGGAACGAAGAACGTCAGTCCTATGATTTTGGACCAATTGATTGGGATGAATTCTGGCAGGTGGTTAAGGGTCATGGACCAATGAATAAAGAGCGGATGAATGCAAGAGTATCAGCATGGGAGAATGGCGCATGGGTGAGAAATGCTGCTCTAGCATACGCAGAAAAACAAGAAGAATATAAATCTAAACAAGCAGTCTAATGAGCAAGAATTGGCCACTTTGGGAAGTCTTCGTTAGAAGTAAAAATGGATTAGAACATCGTCATTTTGGTAGTCTTCATGCCGCTGATGCAGAAATGGCATTGGAGAATGCAAGAGACGTTTATACACGCAGAAACGAAGGTGTTAGTATTTGGGTTGTAGAGTCCAAGCACATTACGGCTTCAAACCCTGAGAATAATGGAGAACTTTTTGAGCCAGCTCAAGATAAGGTGTATAGACACCCAACGTTCTATAAAATACCAGACGAAATTAAGCATATGTGACAAATCTTTTGTCATGCTGAACTTGTTTCAGCATCTCTTATAATGAAAATATGGAAAATAAAAATTTATACAATTATATTCTTGGTATTGCAGATAATACATTAATACTAGGTCAAAGGTTAGGTGAATTATGTGGTCATGGTCCAAGTCTAGAAACAGATATCGCTTGTACAAATATGTCTTTGGATTTATTAGGTCAAACAAGAAGCTATTTTCAATATGCCTCTAAGATAAAGGGAGATGATAGTACTGAAGATACCATTGCATTCTTGAGAACAGAACGTCAGTACGTTAATGTACTGCTGGTTGAGCAACCTAATACAGATTTTGCTTATACCATTGCAAGACAATTTTTGTTTGATGTTTATCACTATTTGTTTTTAGAAAAGCTACAACTTAGCAAGGACGTCAATTTATCAGCAATTGCTCATAAGGCAATTAAGGAGGTTAGCTATCATCAACGTTTTTCATCAGATTGGGTTAAACGCTTAGGCGATGGTACGGAGGAGAGTAAAAAACGCATACAAAATGCAATTGATGATTTATGGCGATATACAGACGAGTTATTTCATACCACTGTTTCAGATGATGCGATGATTACTGAAGGGATCGGTGTAGATGTTGCAACACTAAAGACAACCTATTATGAGCGTGTCAATGACATACTCAATAAGGCTAAACTGAATATTCCAGAATCAAAGTGGTTTCAAAAAGGAGGTAAACAGGGTATTCATACTGAGCATATGGGATATATTCTAAGCGATTTGCAATATATGCAAAGGACTTATCCAAATATGACTTGGTAGCATGACAGTGATTCAAGCTGTAGATATAGACTCAATTTTATTTCCAATTCTTGAAAAAGTTTCGGATCCAGAAATTCCGGTGCTTTCTATTTTAGAAATGGGCATAGTACGGTCTGCTATATTGAATGATAAACATGCTATTGTCAAAATTACACCTACCTATAGTGGTTGCCCAGCAATGGATGTTATCGGTGATGATATCAAAAGGGCCTTAAATGAACATGGATATACGGCTGAGGTCGAATTAATCCTCTCGCCAGCGTGGACAACAGACTGGATAACTCCAAAGGGAAGAAAGGCGCTCGAAGATTATGGTATTGCAGCACCATTAGAAGCTGAGGCTGATAAAGACGTACTCCTAAATGGAAAGCGCCTCGTTAAGTGTCCGCAATGTAAATCTACAAATACACGCTTAGTGAGTCAGTTTGGTTCAACAGCCTGTAAAGCGCAATTTCAATGTAATGATTGTCACGAACCATTTGATTATTTTAAATGCTTGAAATAGATTTTAGAACTAAGATAGTAAACCGCTTCGCTACTAAATATAATCAATGCGAAGCATTGAAAATAAATGTTGAAATTCAGAATATAAAATCAAATCGTTAAGAATTCAGGAAGCCTTGGACTGAATTTAGATTTTATTTTTGATTTTCAAGCTCGCATAGAGATTGAAAAATTCCTAATTTCAGCTTGACTTTTTTGATTCGTTTTTGTGTCAAGACAAAAATGAATAAGAGAAATAAGTATGGTATGAGTCAATCAATAGAACTAAAAATAGAAAGCAAAGTAGCGACTATAACACTTAATAGACCAAAAGTATTCAATAGTTTTAATCGCGAAATGGCACTTCAATTACAAAAGGTATTTGATGATTGTGCTGAAAATCCAGAAGTTAGAGCCATTGTGCTTACAGGTAAAGGAAAGGCCTTTTGTGCTGGGCAAGATCTCAAAGAAGTAACAGATCCTGAGTTAAATCCTGGTTTTAAAAAAATATTAGAAGAACATTACAATCCAATAATTCTCAAAATTAGAGCCCTAAAGAAACCAATTATTGCCGCAGTTAATGGCGTAGCTGCAGGTGCAGGTGCAAATATTGCCTTAGCATGTGATCTTGTTGTTGCGCATGATAAAGTGAGTTTCATACAAGCTTTTAGTTTAATTGGATTAGTACCTGATAGTGCTGGGACCTACTTTTTGCCAAGGCTTATTGGTTTTCAGCGTGCTTCTGCATTGGCCATGTTAGGTGATAGAGTTGGGGCAGAAGAGGCTGAACGCATAGGAATGATATACAAATGTGTTTCGCTAGAATCGTTTGAGAGTACAGTCGAACAATTAGCCATAAGACTAGCCAATATGCCAACAAAAGCATTAGGAATGATTAAAGAATTATTCAATGCTTCCATGACAAATAGTTTAGAAGAACAACTGGCAATGGAATCAAAATATCAGATTGAAGCAGCCCAAAGTGAAGACTATGCAGAAGGTGTTGCTGCCTTTATAGAAAAACGTCAACCAAAATTTAAGGGGCGTTAGAATTTAGCTATTAATAGGCTTCGTTTTTAGATATAATCAATGCGAAGCATTGAAACGGATGTTGAAATGCAGAATATAAAAATGAAATCGTTATGAATTCAGGAATCCTTGGACTGAATTTAGATTTTATTTTTGGTTTTCAATTTGTGGAATGAAATTGAAAAATTCCTTATTTCAACTTGACTTTTTTGATTCGTTTTTGTGTCAAGACAAAAATGAATAGAAGATAAGAAAATGACAAATAAAGCAGACCTAATAGAAGTTTACAATAGAATAAAACCTTTTATCCATCGTACACCAGTTTTAACATCTGCGTTGATAAATGAGATCAGTGGTGTCCAATTGTTTTTTAAGTGTGAGAACTTTCAAAAAATGGGTGCTTTTAAAATGCGAGGCGCCACCAATGCTATTTTATCTCTATCGGAATCAGAAAGACAAAAAGGTGTGGTAACGCATTCTTCGGGAAATTTTGCTCAAGCTGTGTCATTGGCTGCAAAAAAATTAGGCATCAAAGCCTATATCGTAATGCCAGAAAATGCACCTCAGGTTAAAAAGAATGGTGTTAAGACTTATAACGGTGAAATTATTGAGTGCGAATCAACGCCAGAGGCTAGAGAAGCAACTGCTGCCAGAATCAAAGATGAAAAAGGTGCTTCTTTTTTGCACCCATCTAATCAAGATGAAGTAATTTTAGGTAATGGAACTGCGGCAATGGAATTGTTAGAAGACCATCCAGATTTGGATATTCTAATGACTCCTGTTGGAGGTGGCGGTCTCATTGCAGGTACTGCATTGGCAGCGCATTACTTTACTGAAAATTGTAAAGTTATTGGAGGTGAGCCTATGGTGGCTGATGATGCCTACAGATCCTTACTTTCTGGTAAAATTGAATATAATACAACCTTTAATACGGTTGCGGATGGTTTAAGAACCCATCTTGGAGATCGAAATTTTCCAATAATCCAGAAGTATGTAGATCGTATTATTAGAGTTGAAGAAGATGAGATTATTGAAGCGATGCGACTGATATGGGAACGCATGAAGATTATAATAGAACCTTCGTGTGCCGTGCCGTTTGCAGCGCTACTTAAGAATAAAGAAGAGTTTAAAAATAAGAAGGTAGGTATTATATTATCGGGTGGTAATGTAGATTTAAGTAACCTTCCATTTTAGTATAAATTATGAATGTTGGAATAATTGGATCTGGAACAATGGGAAGCGGTATCGCACAAGTTGCGGCAACTGCTGGTTGTAACGTAAAACTATATGATACCAATATCGATGCCTTACACAAAGCAGAAAATGCATTAGAAAAGATACTTTCAAGACTCATAGAAAAAGGACGTATTGATAATGACGAAAAGAATAGGATTCAATCCAATATAAGCTATGTTAATAGTTTAGATGAACTTGGTGATTCCAATCTCACAATAGAGGCCATTGTGGAGCGATTAGATGTAAAGAAAAAAGTATTTGAGCATCTCGAAAGTTATGTTTCCGAAGATTGTATTATTGCTTCAAACACCTCGAGTTTGTCGATTGCATCCATTGCATCTGCATTGAAAAAGCCAGAACGCTGTATTGGAATTCATTTCTTCAATCCTGCGCCTCTGATGAAATTAGTAGAGGTCATTCCAGCAGTACAAACATCAGATGAGGTATTAGAAAAATCTATTGAAACCATCTCTAATTGGGGCAAAACCGTTGCTGTTGCTAAAGATACGCCAGGATTTATTGTTAATCGTGTTGCTCGTCCTTTTTATGGAGAGGCTTTAAGAATTTATGAGGAAGGTATTGCAGATTTTGCAACCATAGATTATAGTTTAAAAACTATTGGTGGATTTAGAATGGGTCCGTTTGAATTAATGGATTTTATTGGTAATGATATCAATTATACAGTAACAGAAACTGTTTTTCAATCCTTCTATTACGATCCAAGGTATAAACCTGCATTTACTCAAAAACGATTTGCTGAAGCAGGTTATTTAGGTAGAAAATCAGGAAGAGGCTACTATGATTATAGTGAAGGTGCCATAAAGCCACTACCGAATAAAGATGAAAAACTAGCAAATACCATATTTAATCGTGTTTTAGTAATGCTTATCAACGAAGCGGCTGATGCCTTATTTTTAAATATTGGTTCTGTTGAGGCTATAGATAATGCCATGACAAAAGGTGTAAATTACCCCAAAGGCTTGTTAGCGTGGGCCGATGAAAAAGGTATGGATTGGTGTGTTGAGGCACTTGATAATTTATATAACGAGTATCACGAAGATCGTTACCGTTGTAGTCCTTTATTGCGAAAAATGCAGAGAGCAAATCAAACATTCTATTAATGAAGGGTACAGACATTCCATATAAAATGCTAAACCAAGACGCTTTTAGTCAATGGTTGGGTATTGAAATTTTAGAATGTGAAATTGGAAGATGTAAATTAGGAATGACCATAAGAAAGGATATGCTTAATAATATGAATAAAGCACATGGTAGTATAAGTTATTCCTTAGCCGACACAGCGTTTGGATTTGCAGCGAATACGTATGGAAAGTATGCAGTAAGTATAGAAACAAGTATTAATCACATTGAGGCTCTGGCAGAAGGGGATTACCTAGAAGCAGAATCAGTGATTGAAAAAGTAAAGAATAAGCTTGGCTTTAACGTTATTGAAGTAAAGCGAAATAATGAGTTAGTAGCACTTTTTAAAGGTGTAGTTTATCGTGCACAAAAAGATTGGGAAGAATAGAAAAAATTATATAATTGAGCGCTTTGCTTTTGCGATTAAAGACCAAAATAAATAAGAAATAATTAGTTTTAAATTTAAATAAAAACCGAATATATTCCCTTTCCTCTGGAAAGGGTTAGGGAAAGGCTTATGGAAGCATATATCATAGATGGTGTGCGTACACCAATAGGAAACTATAAAGGAACATTATCTGCAGTTCGTACAGACGATTTAGCAGCTTTGGTGATTTCAGAATTGGTGAATAGGAATTCTAACATTCCTAAGGAAGCTTATGACGATGTTGTTTTAGGCTGTGCAAATCAAGCTGGAGAAGATAATCGTAATGTCGCAAGAATGGCCTCATTGTTAGCTGGGTTGCCATATTCAGTTCCTGGAGAAACAGTAAATAGATTATGCAGTTCTGGCTTGTCTGCTATTATTCACGCTAATCGTGCTATAAAAGCCGGCGATGGCGATGTGTTTATTTCTGGTGGTGTTGAGAATATGACGCGCGGACCATACGTTATTGCAAAACCATCAAGCGCATTTGGTGGAGACTCAAAAATGTATGATTCTACTTTTGGATGGCGTTTCGTTAACCCTAAAATGCATGCGATGTACGGAACGGATGGTATGGGAGTAACTGCCGAAAATTTAGTGGAGAAGTACAATATATCTCGAGAAGACCAAGATAAATTTGCATACTGGAGTCAGATGAAAGCCACTAAAGCTCAAGAAAATGGACGCTTGGCAAAAGAAATTGTAACTGTTGAAATTCCACAGCGTAAAAAAGACCCAATTCAATTTTCGAAGGATGAATTTGTAAAACCAAGTACAACTTTGGAAGTTTTAGGAAAATTACGTCCTGCATTTAAAAAAGAAGGCGGAAGTGTTACGGCTGGTAATTCTTCTGGACTTAATGATGGTGCTGCAGCAACAATAATCGCTTCAGAAGAAGCTGTGCAAAAATACAATCTAAAACCATTAGTAAGAATCGTTAGTTCAGCTGTGGTTGGTGTAGAACCCAGAATAATGGGTATTGGACCTGTTGAAGCCTCTAATAAGGCACTTGATAAAGCAGGGTTAACCATGAACGATATAGATATAATAGAGTTAAATGAGGCTTTTGCAGCGCAAGCACTAGCTTGTACTAGAGCTTGGGGATTGGCAGATGATGATCCTCGTTTAAATCCTAATGGAGGCTCAATAGCAATTGGTCATCCTCTAGGTGTTACAGGCACAAGAATTGCCTATTCAGCAGCACTAGAATTACATGAGCAACAAAAACGTTTCGCACTAGTCACGATGTGTATAGGAGTTGGTCAAGGTTATGCTGCAATATTAGAACGCGTTTAATATGAAAAAAATTCAACATTACGTCCAAGGTCAATGGACTACAGGTAAGGAAGAGGGAATTCCAGTTCTCGATGCGGTTACTGGCGAAGCATTTACTTCAGTAGCAATTGAAGGCTTAGATATACCAGAAATTCTTCAATATGGAAGAACAAAAGGAGGTGAGCAATTGCGAAAGATGACCTTTCAGCAACGTGGTAATATGCTTAAAAAATTGGCATTATATCTAACCAAGCGTAAAGATGCTTTTTATGATTTAAGCTATAGAACTGGTGCGACTAAAGTAGATAGTTGGATTGATATTGAAGGTGGATTTGGTAATCTATTTGCAAATGCATCCTTACGAAAACTATTTCCTAATCAATCCTTTCATGTCGAAGGTAATCCCATTGATTTATCGCGAGGAGGTCGCTTTATGGCACATCATATTATGGTGCCAAAAAAAGGTGTTGCAGTACATATCAATGCTTTTAATTTCCCAGTTTGGGGAATGTTAGAGAAGTGTGCAGTCAATTGGATGGCAGGAGTGCCGGCTGTAGTGTTGCCAGCACCGTCATCATCATATTTAGCAGAAGCTGTAGCGCGAACCATAATAGATTCTGGTATACTTCCTGAAGGTGCATTACAGATTATTAATGGAACTGTAAAAAATATTCTAGATACGGTCGAGTCACAAGACGTCGTAACCTTTACAGGTTCTGCTCAGACAGGACGATTATTAAAAGCACATCCTAGGCTTATAGAAGAATCGGTGCCTTTTACTACTGAAGCAGATTCATTAAACGCTTCTGTTCTGGGTGAAGATGCTGTACCAGGAACTCCAGAATTTGATTTATTTATCAAAGAGGTGAGAAAAGAAATGACCGTAAAAGCAGGTCAAAAATGTACAGCAATACGACGTATTATTGTTCCTGAAAAATTGGTAGAAGATGTTCAGATTGCTTTAGGAAATGCACTTGATAAAGTCACTATAGGAGATCCAAGACTTAAAGAAGTACGAATGGGATCCTTAATAAGTCAGCAACAGGTACAATCTGTTAAAGATGCTGTTAATGATTTGGCGAAGGAAGCGGAGATTGTCTATGGTCAATTAGATAAGATTGAAACCATTGGTGCTGATGCTAAAAAAGGTGCGTTTATCAGTCCAATTGTGTTGCGATCTAAAAATCCATTTGAGAATACCATTATTCATGAGCGAGAAGCTTTCGGACCAGTAAGTACCATAATGCCATATAAAACTTTAGATGAAGCTATTACGCTTGCTCAAATGGGTAAAGGGTCATTGGTTTCATCAATTGCTACAAATAACGACGATATTGCTAGAGAATATGTTGTAAATGCTGCAAGTCATCATGGTAGAATTTTAGTATTAAATAGAGAGAGTGCCAAGGAAAGTACAGGTCATGGATCACCATTACCCTATTTGGTTCATGGCGGACCTGGAAGAGCTGGTGGTGGAGAAGAAATGGGTGGTATGCGTGGTATAAAACACTATTTACAGCGAACTGCCATACAAGGATCTCCGAGCACTATAACAGCGATTACTGGTATATATCAACAAAATGCAAAGTATAAGGTAGCAGAACAACATCCATTTAAATACCATTGGGACGATATTGAAGTAGGTATGTCCTTGAAGACGCATAAGCGTACCATTACAGATTCAGATATCGTCAATTTTGCTAATCTTACTTGGGATCATTTCTATGCACATACCGATATCACTTCTTTAGATGGCAGTATTTTTGAAAAGCGAACGGCACACGGCTATTTTATTATTTCAGCTGCAGCCGGACTGTTTGTGCATCCAGATAAAGGACCAGTAGCAGCGAATTATGGTTTGGATAGTATTCGTTTCTTGAGGCCTCTTTATCATAACGACACAATTTATGTGAGGCTAACATGTAAAGAAAAAGTAGATCGTGATGTAGCATCAGCAGAACACCCAAGTGGTATAGTAAAATGGCATGTGGAGGTATTTGATGCCAATTTTAATGAGAGGCCAGAAAGTCAAAAGAATGATAAGGACAGTCCATTAGTAGCAGTAGCCACAATTTTAACTATGGTGCAAAAGAAGCAACAGACATTTGTTGAGATGACATCAGCTAAAATTGATGAATGTTTATCAAAATTGACAGAAGAGACTAAGCCTAAATGGGGAATTATGACGCCTCAGCACATGATTGAACATTTAGAATATACTTATAAAATTGCGGCTGGAGAAATTCAGGACTTTGAAATTTCAACACCAGAGAAAATCCTGGAAAAGGTAAAAAATAGTTTATGGAACTATAAGAAGTTTCCTCAAAACAGTCAATTTCCGCAATTAGAAAAAGATACACTCGATGATTTAAAACATGCAGATTTAAAAACTGCGATTTTAAAGTTTAAAGAACAGCGAGATGTCTATATCGAATATTTTAAGGCGCATCCAGATGCCATCCTAAAAAATATGGTATTTGGAGAATTAAATAAATACGAGTGGTATTTACTCGAAAGAAAGCATTTAAATCATCACTTTGAACAATTTGGGTTAATTTAAAACGGTATCGGCTGGTTGTAAAATAACATGTTTAACCGTAACTTGTAAACAGATATTAATTAAAGAGCCATAAAATGAAAAAAGTATTATTGTTACTGTGTATTTTCATGTTTACTTGTTTATATGCACAACAACCAGGACTAAAAGATCAAAAAGCCATAGAAGAATCTTGTAAAGCTGTTATGGAAGAGTTTTTAAAAATGAATTATGGCAAAGCATTTTCATTAATGGAAAAATTTTCTGCGGTCAATAACGAAGATTTTGAAAAGTTAAAAAATCAATCTGTTGAACAGTCTTCAATTGTTTCTCAAAACTATGGGCAAGCCTTAGACTATGTGAAAATAGAGGAGAAAGAATTGCCTGGAGTTATAAAAGAGATAACGTATATAGTACGCCACGAAAAGTATGGACTTCAATTTCAATTTCATTTATACCGAGGCAAGGATGATCTTTGGCGCCTTACCAATTTTTTGTGGAATGACGAACTGAAAAAACTCCTTGATTAGAGTTGCATTTTAAGTTAACAATTAACCTTTATCAAAATACATAAATGAAAAATGAAACGTTTTTTTGAGATCTTGAACCTATGGTTATAATTTGTTGAATGAAAATCATACGGAAAAGGCTATTTAAGTATTTCGCTTTTTAACCGAAGAATTTCCAGAAAATCCCATACGTTCGATAGTTTAGACGATGCTTATTTTGTAGCTGAAGATTATAATAATGCATTACTGAACCTCAAAAAAGCTTTGGAGTTAAATCCAGACATGAAAACTTCAAAAGACTATATCAAGAAAATTGAAGAAAAACTAAACATTTATTCTAACGACTAAGAACTAACGATTATAAAAATGACACAACCATACGTAAAGCAGACCATTGAAAATGGAGTAGGATATATTGAGTTTTTTCATCCTGCGCACAATTCATTACCAGGAGCTATTCTGGCTAAATTAGCAAATACCATTTCTGAAGCTGGTGAAAATGACGCTATTAAAGTAATCGTATTAAAAAGCGGAGGAGATCGCACCTTTTGTGCAGGCGCTAGCTTCACAGAACTTATAAATATCAATGACGAAGCCACAGGAAAAGTATTCTTTTCAGGTTTTGCCAATGTAATCAATGCCATGCGCAAATGCCCAAAGTTTATTATAGGACGTGTACAAGGTAAAACCGTTGGTGGCGGCGTTGGTTTGGCATCGGCAACCGATTATTGTATGTCAACAAAATTTGCGTCAATAAAGCTGAGTGAGCTAAATGTAGGTATTGGGCCATTTGTTGTTGGACCTGCGGTAGAACGTAAGTTAGGATTAAGTGGCATGAGTCAAATTGCTATTGATGCCAATAGTTTTTATTCGGCTGGATGGGCAAAACAAAAAGGGCTTTTTACTCAAGTTTATGAAAGTACTGAAGAATTAGATGAAGCAGTAAAAATATTTGCAGAGAATTTATGCAATTACAATACCGAAGCCATGACTGAGATGAAGAAAATGTTTTGGAAAGGCACGGAAGATTGGGATACACTTTTGGCCGAACGTGCCGCAATTAGTGGACGATTAGTATTAAGCGAATTTACAAAAGAGACATTGAAACGATTTAAGTAGAATTGTCATTGCGAGGACGAAGGACGTGACAATCTCAAATTAGATTCTTTCACTTCGTTCAGAATGACAGTATGAGTCAAATTTTATGATATACGAATTTCAAGGATTTATTCCAGTTGTTGATAAGAGCAGTTTTGTACATCCATTAGCTACCGTTACTGGTAATGTAATCATTGGTAAAAACTGTTATATAGGTCCTGGAGCAGCGATCCGAGGCGATTGGGGACAAATAATTTTAGAAGACGGTGTAAATGTTCAAGAAAATTGTACGGTGCACATGTTTCCAGGTAAATCAATTACTTTAAAAGAAAGTGCTCATGTTGGTCATGGTGCTGTTATTCATGGTGCAAATTTAGGTCGTAATTGTCTTATCGGGATGAATACTGTTATAATGGATGATGCCCAAATTGGAGATGAATCCATAGTTGGAGCCATGTCCTTTGTTAAAGCTGAAACAATTATACCTAAGCGAAGTCTGGTCGTTGGAAATCCTGCTAAGGTGATTAAACAAGTGACGGATGAGATGATTGCTTGGAAGACAAAAGGCACGCAATTGTACCAGAAATTGCCAAAACAATGTCACGAGACACTTCGTGAAGTAGAACCTTTGCGAGAAGTTCCCAAAGAGATGAAACTTCAAAAGGATACATATAAAACACTTCGTGAAACTTTCAAGAAGTAGGCTAAATTCTACTCAAATCCACAACATTTGTTTCCTTTCCAGTAGATAGTGTAATTAAGCTCTGAACATTTCCTAAATAGGGCAGAAGCGTGAGTTTCGAAATAATGAAATGTTCATAAGCTTCAATGTCTTCAACAACTAGTTTCAATAAGTAATCAAAGTTTCCGCTAACACGATGACACTCTACAATTTCAGGGAAGTTATTTATTTCTGTAACAAACTTTTCAAGATAGCTGCGTGTATGGCCTTGAAGTGTAATACCTATAAATACCGTAAGCTTAAGACCAATCTTTTTGTTATCTAAAACCGCCACATATTTTTTAATATAGCCTTCTCTTTCTAGTTTTTTAATGCGTTCAAAAACAGGTGAAGTCGTCATGCCAAGTTCATCAGCAATACTCTTGGTCGTTCGATTACTATTCTGTTGTAAAATACCGAGTATTTGAGTATCAATTTTATCTAAGCTATATGCCATAAGAATTTTATTTTGCGAAACCTTAAAAAGGTAAATATAAAAAGAATAAAAAATTAAATTATCTTAAATAAAAAGAATATTATTCTTTATTAATTCAATTTAAAAGTTTTTAACATAACAAAAATAAGATATAAAGTATATTTGATACTTGTGTAAACAATATTTAAATTGGCAAAAATAGAGTTTAAAATGCCCAAATTGGGTGAAAGTATTACCGAAGCAGCCATTATAACTTGGTTTAAAAGCGAAGGCGATGCCATTGAAGAAGACGAAATGCTCTTAGAGGTTGCAACTGATAAGGTAGACTCTGAAGTACCTTCTAACATTTCAGGTGTTATTCAGGAAATTCTATTTGATGCAAATGAGGTTATTAAAATAGGAGATACCATTGCCATAATTGAGAGTAACGGTGAAGTAACAAAATCAACTGGCAAAAACCGAAAGACCACTGAAAAGGCAAGTCAAACTGTAGAGAAAGTAAAGAAAACTCCAAAAATTCCGAAAGTGGAGACTTCGGCAACTACAGAAAAGTTTAATGTTTCCAATAGCAATACCTTCTTTTCACCATTAATTATTTCTATTGCCAAAGAACATTATATCAGTTTTGAGGAGTTAGCAAGAATACCTGCTACTGGAGCTGAAGGAAGATTGCGCAAAAGTGACTTGTTTCAATATATCGAAGACGGTCGTCCATATAAATTCGCACAGCTTGTAGGTCAAGATCCAACAGCATATAGAATACCGCAACTAACATTTGATAAGGGTAAAGGAAAGATTGTGGAAATGGACAGAATGCGTCAGATGATCGCTGATCATATGGTGTATTCCAAGCATACGTCACCTCATGTTACGGCTTATGTCGAGGCAGATTTAACCAATATGGTGAATTGGAGAAATGCGAATAAGACAGCCTTCTTTGAAAAATATGGGGAGAAATTAACTTTTACACCTTTGTTCATAGAAGCTGTATCCAAGGCGGTACAAGATTTTCCTAATATTAACGCATCTGTCGATGGTAATAAAATAATTATCAAGGATGAGATCAATATTGGTATGGCAACAGCTTTACCATCCGGAAACCTCATCGTACCAGTTGTAAAGAATGCTAATACGAAGGATTTGTTGTCCTTAGCCAAAAACGTGAATTCACTTTCAAATAAAGCTAGAGAAAATAAGCTTACAGCCGATGATATCCAAGGTAGCACATTCACAATATCAAATGTTGGAACGTTTGGAAGTGTCATGGGTACACCGATTATAAATCAACCTGAAGTGGCCATTCTTGCCCTAGGAATCATTAAGAAGCGTCCGGAAGTTATTGAAACAGAAAATGGCGATGAAATTGCAATTAGGAATATGATGTATTTGTCGTTGTCATTTGATCATCGTGTGGTTGACGGTTATTTAGGTGGAAGTTTTGTACGACGTGTTGCAGATTATTTTGAGCAGTTTGATATTAAAAGAAAAATATAAATCAACGTCACTTCGAGTGATTTCTGTCAGATTGAGCGTGTCAAACTGAGCTTGTCGAAGTGCATGCGAAATCATAAGAAATCGTATCGAGAAGTCCTTTCTTAGAGGTCGTTCTCGATAAAAAATTGCAAAGGCAATTTCACTCGAACCGACGAAAAGTATAAAATTATGAGTTATAACATTGCAATTACTAAAATTGAAAAGTCTAAAATAGACTCACTGGATTTCAATAACATTCCATTGGGGACATCATTCACAGACCACATGTTTATATGTGAGTATAAGAATGGTATTTGGCAAAATCCGAGAGTTGAACCACTGCGTCCAATTCCAACACATCCGGCAACAATGGCACTGCATTATGGCCAAGCTATATTCGAAGGAATGAAGGCATACAAAGATCCACAAGGTAAACCGATGCTTTTTCGTCCAGAAAACAACGCTGTAAGATTAAATAGAAGTGCTGAACGTATGGGAATGCCAGCAATTCCAGAGGAGCTTTTTGTTGAAGGGCTAAAGGAACTTGTAGCAATAGACCAAGCTTGGATACCACCAATGCAAGGAAGCGCACTCTATTTAAGACCATTTATGTACGCTACGGAAGCATTTATCGGCATGCGTGCCGCAACAAGTTATAATTTCGTGATTATGGCTTCGCCTTCAGGTCCTTATTTTAGCAAACGTATAAAATTATGGGGCGAGAGACAATTCATCAGAGCTGCTGAAGGTGGTACAGGTGAAGCAAAAGCAGCAGGAAACTATGCTGCAGCGATTAGACCAACAGAATTAGCAAAAGCAAAAGGATACGACCAGGTATTGTGGTTGGATGCTGCGGAGCATAAATACATCCAAGAAGTTGGCACCATGAATATTTTCTTCAAAATTAATGGCGAATTCATAACTCCAGAATTAGATGGTTCCGTTTTGCATGGAATAACCAGATTGAGTGTTATTGAATTACTGCGCGATATGGGCTATAAATTAACGGAACGCAAAATTACTATAGATGAAATTCGTGAAGCATCTGAAAATGGAACACTGGAAGAAGCATTTGGTACCGGTACGGCTGTAGGTATTGCATACATACAAGAAATCGGTTTGGAAAATGAAACCATTCATGTTTCGGATGAAAGTCCTGTTGCAGAAAAGGTGAACGATACATTAAACGCCATAAAAATTGGAAAGCTCGAAGATAAATTTTCTTGGATGACAAAAGTCGAACGCGAATTGGCGTAGTGCTTTTTGGGCGTTACCCCGATAGCTATCGGAGTCGTGCTTTCCGCTATATCTTTTTGCTTAAAAGGCAAAAAGGATGCCGCTTCAATCACTAACGCAAAACATCCCTAAAGTCAATTAAAATGATTGTCCCCTTGAGGGGACTTTAGGGGTGTGAGACATTGAAATATAAAATAAGTTTCCCCTATCCGTAGAAACAAACATGAATAAAGATATATTAAAAAAAGGATTCTTAAAGTTATGCACGGCAAAAGCCATGGCAGAACTTTACGAAGCAAATTTCAAGCAAGTTTCAAAATATGTCCATGCAACTTCAAGAGGTCATGAGGCTATTCAAGTAGCTCTTGGAATGCAATTGTTGCCACAAGATTACGCCTTTCCATATTACCGTGATGATGCCATGTTATTGGCAATCGGTATGCGTCCTTATGATTTAATGTTGCAATTATTGGCTAAAAAAGACGACCCGTTTTCTGGTGGACGTACCTATTATTCGCATCCAAGTCTTAAGGATAATGATAAACCAAAAATACCACACCAATCTTCGGCAACAGGAATGCAAGCTATCCCAGCCACAGGAGTTGCCATGGGAATGCAATACAAGGAACTTCAAGGCTTAAATGATGATACCATCGATAATCCAATTTCAGTTTGTTCGCTTGGTGATGCATCCGTAACAGAAGGTGAGATTGCAGAAGCATTTCAGATGGCGGCATTAAAACAAATGCCAATTTTATATTTGGTTCAAGATAACGGTTGGGATATTTCGGCAAATGCTGAAGAGACGAGGGCTCAAAATGCTTATGAATATGCTCAAGGATTTAAAGGCTTGGAAGCAATTTCAATAGACGGTGCCAATTTTATTGAAAGTTATAAAACTCTAGAAGAAGTCATTGCTACGATTAGAAAGGAGCGCAGACCCTTCCTAGTTCATGCCAAAGTTCCGTTATTAAACCATCACACATCTGGTGTACGAATGGAATGGTACCGAGACGATTTGGATGAAGCCCGATCACGCGATCCATATCCTGTTTTAAAACAACAATTACTTGATAATGGCTTTTCTACAACGGAAGTTGACAGTATAGAAACCGAAGCCAAACGGCAAGTTGAAGCTGATTTCCAAGAAGCTTTAAAAGCTGAAGATCCAAAACCAGAAGATTTATTTACAAACGATTTTGTGCCAACACCTATAACACAAGAAACCGGTGTCAGAGAACCTGAAGGTGCGGACAAGGTTGTCATGGTAGATTGTGCGCTATTCGCGGTAGAAGAACTCATGCGAGAACATAAAGAATGTTTGTTGTATGGTCAAGATGTTGGTGGAAGACTTGGTGGTGTATTTAGAGAAGCAGCAACCTTGGCACAAAAATTTGGTGACGACCGCGTTTTTAATACCCCAATCCAAGAGGCATTTATTATAGGTTCAACAGTTGGAATGAGTGCAGTTGGCCTAAAACCTATAGTTGAAGTGCAGTTTGCAGATTACATTTGGCCAGGACTTAATCAATTATTTACCGAGGTCAGTCGCAGTTGCTATTTGTCTAATGGTAAATGGCCAGTTAGTATGATTTTACGGGTGCCTATTGGCGCTTATGGAAGTGGTGGACCTTATCACTCATCGTCTGTAGAAAGCGTACTCACAAATATTAGAGGTATAAAAATTGCTTATCCAAGCAACGGTGCCGATCTAAAAGGCCTGATGAAAGCCGCATACCATGATCCAAATCCAGTTGTTATTTTGGAACATAAGGGGTTGTATTGGTCTAAAGTACCTGGGACACTGACTGCAACCTCCGTAGAACCCGCAGAAGATTATGTGTTACCTTTTGGAAAAGCTTGGGTGTTACAAGAAATATGGCCACAGGAGACAGAGGAAACATTAACGGTAGTAACTTACGGAATGGGCGTTCATTGGGTTTATAATGCGTCAGGTGAGTTGGATATGAGAGATCAAATAGAGATTATTGATTTACGTACTTTATTTCCATTAGATGAAGACACCATTATGAAATCCGTAAAGAAAACAGGCAAGTGTTTGGTGGTGACGGAAGAACCTTCAAATAATAGTTTTGCCAGAGCATTAGCAGGTAAAATTCAGGAAGAGTGTTTTAAATTTTTAGATGCACCTGTTATGGTTATCGGCAGCGAAAATATGCCTGCAATTCCATTAAATTCTACTCTAGAACAAACTATTATTCCTTCAACTGAAAAAGTGAAGTTAAAGATTCAAGAATTGCTTGATTTTTAAAATCATGTGAGATTTTAAATACATAGTAATCATTTAATTAGAGTTCATATACCGTTTATCGATAAAAACGGGAATTCATAAATTTTATTTAAAATAGAGTTTGACTTTCATTAGTTTTATTAAGTTGAACTATTTCCCTAACACTAATGCAAATATGTACTTCTAAGTTATTGTGCTTTAATATCTTATTTGTTGTTTTTGCATTACTTGCCAATACAGTTTATGCTCAGGCCTCAGTTTTAAAAAGTCAAGAAACTAATTCAGGACTTAATGAGACTTTAAATACTGCAGAACACGTTCAGCTACCAAGTCCCATTCCGCCACAATCTCCTGATCCAGATACAAGATTGGATATAACGGATAGTGATTCAAGATTAAATTGCACTCATCCAGATTGGCCTGCTTTGAATGCTATATATCAGAATTTAAATGGGGTTAACTGGAGCAATCCATGGCCAATCACCAATTGCGACCCTTGCAACTATCCTGGAATACAATGTTCAGGTGGCCGTGTTTTTTCTATTAATGTTCCTAATGAAACAACAAATTTGACTGGACAACTTCCTGATAATTTGGATACAATGACAAGTTGTGTTTTTATTTCGTTTAACAGGAGTCGAATTACTGGAACCTTACCTGCCAGTATAGGTAATATGCCTCAACTTCAAACTTTAGATTTGTCTGGAGAGATTAATTTTAATTTCCCAAGTTTAACGGGAACAATACCTAATAACTGGTCTGGTTTAACTGGTTTGACATGGCTTAATTTGGGTGGTCATGATTTGTCGGGTAACATACCAGCGTTCATCGGGAACTATACGCAGTTGGAATTATTTGATGTTGTTACCAATAATTTTTCTGGAAGTTTGCCAACAACACTTGGTAATTTGACCAACCTAAACTATCTAAGAGCAAGCCAAAACCAATTAAGTGGTACATTACCTGATAGCATGGGTAATATGTCAAACCTTGAGACATTGGTTTTAAGCCAAAACGACTTTACAGGAGAAATCCCAGCAAGTTGGGGAGGGATGACCTCTCTGATAGAATGTTATTTGAATTTTAATAATTTAAACGGATCATTACCAGCAAGTCTCTCAGCATGGTCTAATATTGATTTTTTAAACCTAAGGTCAAATCAATTTTCAGGAAACTTACCTGATTCTTGGGGACAAGGCGGCATGGCTAATCTCAGAAACCTAGATTTATCTTATAATCAAATTACGGGTAATATTCCCTCGGCATGGACTAATTTGCCATCTATTGAAACCATAAGCTTGTCGGATAATCTACTTGATAGTCCTCTTCCCAACACTATCGGCAATTTGGTTTCCCTAAGGAGTTTGAGCTTAAATAATAATCAAATACCAGGACAATTGCCAGCTTCATTAAGTTCAATCACAGGCTTTACAGGGCAGTTCTCTGGACTTAACGTAGCTAATAATTTATTGTCTGGTACAGTACCACCATTGACAAATATTACGTGGAGTTTTAACATTTCAAATAACTTTTATCAATTTGGTGATTTTGAGAATGAGTATAACTATTATAGCAATAACGTAAACTTTTTTGGTGATAATCCACAGGCAGAGTTAGATGCGCCGCTGGTGTTAAATGTAAACGATGGAGATCCTGTAACAATGACGGTTAATTGCTCGGGTAGTCAGAATACTTATCAATGGTTTAAAGCTAATACCGAAACGGAAATAGGACAACCTATACCTGGAGCAACCAGTTCAACTTTAGCTTTTAATGCAGACGGAACGGATAACGGTTATTACTATGCTGAGGTAAGTAGCAATATTGTAACGACTTTAGTTTTAAAGCGTCATCGCATACAGCTTAACGTGACATCGATCAATGGGTGTTCTCATCCAGATTTCACGGCTTTGGAAGCCATGTACAATAATATGGATGGCCCAAATTGGAATAATCCATGGGATTTAAACAACTGTAATGTATGTGTATATCCTGGCGTAACATGTGATGTAAATGGTAGGGTAGAAAGTATTATTATTAGTAATGACAATAATATGAATGGGCCATTGCCTTCAGAAATCAACCAACTTACAGAACTGATAACATTAAGTTTAAGGAATAATGCCATAACAAATATACCCGAAGAACTTGGCGATTTATCAAGTCTTGAGTTTTTGGATCTGAGCGATAATGAGATTAGTAATTCATTGCCAAATGACTTGTCTACGCTAGCATCTATTACTTACCTAGATTTAAGTAGAAATCAAATATCAGGAGTGCTTCCCACCTCAATAGGTGACCTTTCAACATTAGAAGAAGTGAGGTTAAGGGATAACCTCATTCAAGGACCTTTACCAGATACCTTTGGTGGATTGACCTCATTAGTTAGTATAGATTTGTCATTTAATCAGATTACAGGTTCTTTGCCTCCTAGCATTGGAGCTATAAGTACGCTGACTGGACTGAGTATGAACAATAACCAAATTTCGGGTACTCTTCCGGATTGGAGTGGTTTGTCGAGTATTAGGGGTATAGCAATAAGAACCAATCAAATAACAGGTGGAATTCCAGCATCATGGTCCGCATTGACTACTTTATTACGTCTTAGCCTTAATGAAAACAACCTTAATCAAGCCTTGCCTCCTTCATTGAGTTCTTTAGTGAATATGGAGAATATGGATTTAAGCGATAACGAAATTCCAGGCTCATTTATTGATGTGTCCACATGGACAGCATTAGAATATCTATATATTGACAATAATAACTTTACAGGAACTTTTGATAGCGATTTTACTAATGCTCCAATAATTCAAATTGACTTAACTAGTAATAATTTTTCAGGAATAATTTCGCCGTCTTTATCAGGGAAAACAACTATTACTGCCTTAAGATTAAGAAATAATAGTTTTGAAGGTGATTTGCCAGATTTGACATCATCTAATCAATTAATCAGGCTAACCTTCAATAACAATAGGTATCAGTTTGGAGACTTTGAAGATGAATTTGCTTGGTATGTTGCCAATATACCAACTTCATCCGTGTGGTTAGACGAAGATCCGCAACAGCGAGTTGATACACCGTTGGTTTTAACTCCAAATGTTGGAGATCCAGTAACCATGACCGTAAATTGTTCAGGGAGTCAAAATTCGTATCAGTGGTTTTACAGTGCTACAGCACCAAATGAGAACTCAAATGGTTTTCTTGGAGGTACGGCTATTGCTGGCGCAACAAATCCATCCTATACCATTTCTAATATTACAAATAATGATACTGGATTTTACTGGGCTGATGTTTACAGTGCTATTGTTAATTCGTTTGCAATTGAGCGTAATCTGATTCAGATTAATGTTCAAGGTTCTATCACCGACACTGATGGTGATGGTTTAGCAGATAATGACGAAACTTCCATCTACAATACAGATCCTAATAACCCAGATACCGATGGAGATGGAGTTAGTGATGGTGATGAGATTATAAATTTAACAGATCCTCTTAATCCGTGTGATCCAGATGTTAACTCAGTACCTTGCCAGTTTGATACAGATGGGGATGGACTATCGGACGTTGACGAAACATCTGTTCATAATACTGACCCAAATAATCCTGATACGGATGGCGATGGTTTTAATGATGGAGTAGAAGTTGCTACTGGATCAAATCCGTTGGATTTTTGTGATCCCAATTCGTCAGACCCAATTTGTAGCCCTACAAGTCTACCATCATGCACCACATTATTAATTCCAGGCGATGGAGATACAGGTATTTCTTTAGGAACGAGTCTTACTTGGGACATTGTACCTAATACTGATGGTTATTTTGTGAATGTTGGTGATGCTTCAGGTAATTACAATATTGTAAATAATATTGATGTCGGTAATGTTACATCGTTTAATTTTGCTTCAATCTTAAGTCCTTCAGCAACATATTATGTTCTTATTATACCATATAATACTAATGGAAATGCGACGTCTTGTACGGAGTCAATATTTACTACGGGTAATTTTTGCACTAGTCTAACATTTCCTGCCAACATGGCTGTAGATGTTCCACTAGTGACAAACTTAGATTGGCCAGACGTTATGGGAGCATCTAGTTATCAGGTGTTTTTGGGCGATTCGTCAGGAAATTATAACATTATTAGCGGTAATAGTTTTACATCTGATTATTCTGTGTTTAGCGGTAATCTTCAGCCAAATACGACGTACTATGTAAGCATTATAGCATCAGACTTATTTGGGAACCCCTTGGGTGTCAATTGCTCTGAAACTAGCTTTACTACCATAAGTCAATGTGTTGAATTAAGTACACCTGCCGACATGGCTGTTGGCGTTCCGTTGACTCCAGCATTGGACTGGCCTGATGTTACAGGTGCACTGAGCTATCAGGTGTTTCTGGGCGATTCGTCAGGAAATTATAATATTGTTACCGATAGCAGTTTCACATCTGATTACACAATTTTCAGTGGCAGTCTACAACCTGACACAACCTATTATGTAGGTATTTTGCCCTTGGATGCTTTGGGTAACCCTTTGGGCGTTAACTGCACTGAGACAAGTTTCACAACGGAGAATTTGTGTGTTATCTTGAGTTCGCCAGCCGATATGGATACTGACGTGCCATTGACGGGAACCTTGGACTGGCCAGACGTTACAGGCGCACTGAGCTATCAGGTGTTTCTGGGTGAGTCGCCTGGTAATTACAATATTGTTACCGATAGCAGTTTTACATCTGATTACGCAATTTTCAGTGGCAGTCTACAACCTGACACAACCTACTATGTAGGTGTTTTACCTTTGGATGCTTTGGGTAACCCTTTGGGTGTTAACTGCACAGAGACCAGTTTTACCACAGAAAATTTATGTGTCGTTGCCAGTTCACCTGCTGATTTGGCAATTGATGTCCCGTTGGTCACAACCATTGATTGGCCAGATGTTGTGGGTGCCACCAACTACGATATTTTTATTGGAACAGCTTCTGGTGTTTACAATATTGCTAGTACTAATGTGCCTAGCTCAGATTATGACATTATATCTGGCGTTCTCCAACCCAATACAACCTATTATGTAGGTGTTTTGCCTTTGGATGCTTTGGGCAACCCTTTGGGTGTCAACTGCACAGAGACCAGTTTTACGACTGAGAATTTATGTGTTGTTGCAAGTTCGCCAATGGACATGGCTACAAATATTCCTTTAGTCACAACCATTGATTGGCCAGATGTTGTAGGTGCTATTGACTATGACATTTTTATAGGAACAGCTTCTGGTATTTACAATATTACTAGTACTAATGTTCCTAGCTCAGATTATGACATTATATCTGGCGTTCTCCAACCCAATACAACCTATTATGTAGGTATTTTGCCTCTGGATTCTTTTGGTAACCCTTTGGGCGTTAATTGTACGGAAACGAGTTTTACCACAGAAAATTTATGTGTCGTTGCCAGTTCACCTGCTGATTTGGCAATTGATGTCCCGTTGGTCACAACCATTGATTGGCTAGATATTGTAGGCGCCACCAACTATGATATTTTTATTGGAACAGCTTCTGGTGCGAGTAACGTGGTTAGTACCAATACACCTAGTTCAGATTATGATATTAACTCTGGCGTTCTCCAACCCAATACAACATATTATCTATCTATTTTAGCCAACGACGCATTTGGTAACTCTTTGGGCATTAATTGTACAGAGACTACTTTTACAACAACAGGAGGATCTTGTGTTAACCTCATATCTCCAGTAAGTGGTGCCATTGATGCACCGCTTAACGGAGATTTGCAATGGAATGCTGTTGCTGGAGCTTCATCTTACAATGTGGAAATAGGTGAATCTTCTGGAAATTACAATCTTGTTTCTACTAACCAATCTGGAACAACGTATTCAATTTCAGGGTTATTTCAACCCGGTACTACTTATTATGTTTTAATTACCCCATTGGATGCCTTTTCAACACCGCTCGGGATCAATTGCGTTGAAGAAAGTTTTACCACCACAGTAGGAGCAAGTTGTACACATCCTGATTATCAAGCTCTTGAAACTCTTTACAACAATACAGATGGTTCTAACTGGAATAATACTTGGGATTTATCTAACTGCGACCCTTGTACTTATTTTGGAGTTACCTGTGTTGCTGGACGTGTGACAGAACTACAACTTGATTCAAATAATTTAACTGGTACAATCCCTTCTCAAATTCAAGAGTTAACAGAGCTAACCATTCTCAACTTGATCGGAAATCAGCTTTCTGGTAGTTTACCAATGGAAATTGGTAATTTGTCAAACTTGGAAAACCTAAATGTAAGCAGTAATGAGCTTTCGGGTAACATACCTATTACTTTAGGTCAGCTAAATGTGCTGGATAGGTTTAGCTTCTCAAACAATAATATCTCTGGATCATTACCTTCTGAGTTGGAGAATTGCTCTCAACTAAGATTTTTACAAGGCGATTTTAATCAATTAACGGGTACTATTCCGGAATCATTTGGTAATCTCTCACAGTTACAGTTCTTGACATTGTCGAATAATCAATTGCAAGGTCCGTTACCAAATAATCTAAGTAACGCTTCGGCAGTCCGTATCTTATATCTTCATAATAACCAAATAACAGGAAATCTACCCACAAGCTGGGGTAGTTTGTCAAACTTGGAGCAATTTAATTTTGATGACAACCAAATAACTGGGCCAATACCAGATTCTTACTCTGGTTGGTCAAGTATAGAATTTCTTTACGGAAACAGAAATTTGATAACTGGAGGTATTCCTTCTGCATTAAATACTTGGAGTACTTTACAAGAAATTGAGCTTGCAAATAATCAGATGGATGGTCAAATTTCTTCAAGTATTTCTGGATGGACAGCTGTTACGGATATCAATTTAGAGTTCAACCAGCTTACAGGAGATATTCCCGATGTTTTCGATTCTTTAGATAATCTCAGAAATCTATTGTTGAGAGATAACAATTTAACAGGTACATTGCCCATTTCGCTCAGCATGGCAGATGCTATTTATGAGGTAGACCTCAATAATAATTCTCTTGATTTTGTACCTCAAGCAATAACGAATAGTAATACACTTGCCGTATTACGTTTAGGCAATAATCAGATAGAATCTCCTTTCCCAGACTTTACAAGTATGTCAAATTTGATTTATATTATTTTTCGAGGAAATGATCTGGAATTTGGGGATTATGATTATCAACATGCCTTTTTTGACGGTCAAGTTGCAGGATGGAGTGGTTTGTTGCATTTTGATCAAGATTTTATACAACAGGAAGAAACCATTACATTAGACGCAGGAGATACTTTTACAGCAGATGTAATCACCACAGGAAGCCAAAATGAATATGAGTGGTACTACTTTTCTTCCGAACCAAATGAACTAAATGGATTTAATGCTTATGATCTTACTAATGGTACATTGCTTCCTGGCCAAACAAATGCAACATTAAACATTGCCAATATTGATGTAGCGGATTCAGGCTATTATATGGCTTTAGTCACAAGTACACTAGCACCAAATGCAGGTATTTTTAGACGATGGGTGCGGTTACAGGTTAATAATAATTGTACACATCCAGATTACAATGCTTTAGAGGCAATTTACAACAGTACAGATGGTCCCAATTGGGATGATACTTGGGATATTGCCAATTGTGATCCTTGCACCTATTATGGAGTAGTTTGTGTTGCAGGACGAGTTACAGAACTTAACTTAGGCAATAATAATCTTGTAGGGACAATTCCTTCGGAAATAAATGAGCTTAGCCAACTAGAAGTGTTAGATTTTGAAGGGAATAGTATTTCTGGAACTATACCCAGTCAGATTGGTCAATTAATAAATTTAAGAGAATTAGAATTAGCACAAAATGATATTGTTGGACCATTACCAGACGAACTCGGAGATTGTCAATCTTTAGAGCGTTTAATACTCACTTCGAATGATTTAGATGGATCAATACCAACTACATTAGGGAATTTGTCAAATCTACTCGTTCTGGGTATGAGTTTTAATCAACTGACGGGTTCAATACCTGCAAGTCTTGGTAATATTGCCGGTATTGAAGACATATCCTTATCTCATAATCAGCTTTCGGGCACATTACCCGCAAGCCTAGGTAACCTTAGTAATATGTGGTTATTTCAGGTGCAGGTCAACAATTTGACGGGTGCTTTGCCTGCGAGTTATTCAGGAATGACAGGAATAAGAACCTTCGCTGTAAATCAGAATATGTTTGATGGGCCTTTACCAGATTTCGGTAATTGGTCAATTTTAGAGAATTTATTTCTACATGATAATGCTTTTACGGGAGCTTTACCAGCAGGTATGGCGTCCTTACCAAATTTAAATCAAATAGTTATTCATAATAATGAATTAGATGGTACCATACCTGATATGACAACTTCGGCAATAACAGGTTTTAGATTTGAGAATAACAGATACCAGTTTGGAGATTTTGAAAATCAATTCACACAATACCAAACGCTCAGCTTCTTCATTGATAATCCACAGGCTGATGTTAATACCGAATTGTTTCTTGATCCATGTCAAGGAGATGCCGTAAATATGTCAACAACTGTTTCGGGAGCGCAAAATAACTACCAATGGTTTAAAGATGGTATTCCAATTGCGGGAGCAACTAACGCTACCTACACCATTAATAATGTACAAGTAGCTGATATAGGTGTCTATACCTGTACCATTACAAGCGATATAGTAACCACATTAACATTAAACCGAAGACCTATTAATCTACAATCTATTGATACATCAGGGATTTGTTCGGACACTGATGGAGACGGATTAACAGATAATGACGAAACGACCACTTACAATACCGATCCGAACAACCCCGATACCGACGGCGACGGCATCAACGATGGCGACGAGGTGACCAACGCAACAGATCCATTAAACCCATGCGATCCAGATATCAACAGTACAGCCTGCGACCAAGATAACGATGGTTTAACAAATGATGAAGAAGCCAACAACGGAACAAATCCAACGATAGCCGACACAGACGGCGATGGCATTAATGATGGCGACGAGGTCACCAATAATACCGATCCGTTAGATCCATGTGACCCTAATAATACCAATCCTGCGTGTCAAAACAATGTTCCCATTTGCACAACATTAACAAGCCCAGTTAACGGAGAAACAGACGTCGATGTTATGTCAGATTTAACTTGGAATACAATTCCTAACGCAACAGGGTATCGAGTAAATATAGGAATTACACCTGGTGTCTATAATATAATTAGTAATGTCGATGTAGGTAATACAAATACTTATGTAATACCTGGCAACCTGAATGCCTTGGATCAGTATTATGTATTAATAGTCCCATACAATGCAAATGGAGATGCGATTAACTGTACCGAGGAGTCATTTACGACCTTTGGTGTATGCACAAATATTACATCACCTGCTGATGGATCAACAAATGTTTCAATAAATACCGCTTTAGACTGGCCTGATCTTGCTGGAGCTACAATTTATTACGTGTTAGTGGGTACGAGTCCAGGGAGTACTAATATTGTTTTGAGTTCTAGTTTAACATCAGACTATACTTTTGCTAACGGTATTCTTCAGCCAAATACAACTTATTATGTAACCATCATAGCTGATGGTCTAGGAGGAATTTTAGGAGAGGATTGCCCTGAGATAACATTTACAACCGAAACTACACCTGACCCATGTGTTTCGAATCCTAGTGGGCCAACTTGCGACCAAGACAATGATGGTTTGACCAATGACGAAGAAGCTACGAATGGTACAGACCCAACAGTTCCAGACACCGACGGCGATGGTATCAATGATGGCGACGAAGTCACCAACAACACCGATCCGTTAAACCCATGTGATCCAAGTATAGCAAGTGCAACCTGCGACCAGGACAACGATGGCTTGACAAATGATGAGGAAGCCAATAATGGTACAGACCCAATAAATCCAGATACCGATGGCGATGGCATCAATGACGGTGATGAGGTGACTAATAGTTCTGATCCATTAAATCCATGC
Source organism: uncultured Flavobacteriaceae bacterium (assembly GCA_964434705.1). Lineage (GTDB taxonomy): Bacteria > Bacteroidota > Bacteroidia > Flavobacteriales > Flavobacteriaceae > Winogradskyella. The sequence goes on along the minus strand of CAYSVY010000023.1, from coordinate 316 downwards.
GATCCAAATGTCAGTAGTCCAACGTGCGATCAGGATAATGACGGTTTGACCAATGACGAAGAAGCTACGAATGGTACAGATCCAACAGTTCCAGACACCGATGGCGATGGTATCAATGATGGTGATGAGGTGACTAATAGTTCTGATCCATTAAATCCATGCGATCCAAATGTCAGTAGTCCAACGTGCGATCAGGATAATGACGGCTTGACCAACGACGAAGAAGCTACGAATGGTACAGACCCAACAGTTCCAGACACCGACGGCGATGGTATCAATGATGGCGACGAAGTCACCAACAACACCGATCCGTTAA
>CAYSVY010000022.1:0-52739 GCA_964434705.1 uncultured Flavobacteriaceae bacterium | reverse complement strand
GATGACATATGACTATGAATTACTTCTTATAATTATTAATAGTGACACTTACCACATTCTAAACCACCCATTTGCGCTGCAGTTAACTGCTCAACACCATATTTCTTAGATAGCTCTTCGTGAATTTTAGTATAGTAGGCGTTATCCTTTACGTTAACATTTGTTTCTCTATGGCAATTGATACACCAACCCATAGTTAATGAAGAATGCTGGTACATGATTTCCATTTCCTCAACAGGTCCATGACAGGTTTGGCATTCAACGCCTGCAACAGAAACGTGCTGCGAGTGATTGAAATATGCAAAATCCGGCAAATTATGAATCCGTATCCACTTAACTGGGCTTGTCTCACCTGTGTATGATTGTGTGCTCTCATCCCAACCAACAGCTTTGTAAAGCTTCTGGATTTCAGCGTTGTAGTCTACGCCATATTCTTGACCTTCGACTTGCGTTTCAGGCGCAACCTCAGCGATAGATTTGTGGCAATTCATACAAACGTTTAAAGATGGAATACCCGAATGTTTACTAACACGTGCCGAGGAGTGGCAATATTTACAATCAATACCGTTGTCGCCGGCATGAATTCTGTGTGAGTAGTGTATTGGCTGTACTGGTGCATAACCTTGGTCAACACCAACCTGCATTAAATAGCCGTAAACAAAATAACCACTTGCCAATAACAAAAAGATTGCGGTCACCAATACCAAAAACTGATTTTGCACAAATGCCTTCCAAATTGGCGTTCTTTTTTCCTTGATTTCAACATCAATACCTTTGGCATCAGCAAAACGGTTTAAGGTTCTGTTAACCAGAACCAGTGCTACAGCTAATAAACCAAATAACAAAGCTAAAGCACCTAGAATTAGTTCGTTTGAAATGCCAGGTTCAACAGGATCAACCTTACCACAGCCAGGTGCATTTGGATTTTCCACACAAGGATCAACAGGAGTTGGTGGTGGTGCAGCCGTGTAAGCTAGAATATCTGAAATATCTTGGTCACTCAGTTGCGGAAAGGCATTCATAGCAACCTTGTTCCACTCATTGTAAATTTTTACCGCATACGGATCACCAGCTTTAATTAAAGCAGAACTGTTACGTATCCACTTGTTTATCCATTCTCTATCTAGACCTTCTTCTTCGTAAAGACGTTGCTCAACATTAGCAAGTGCAGGACCAGTCATAGGTTTATTAAGCTTGTGACAAGCCGCACAATTGGCATTAAATAAAGTTTTTCCTTTAGCAGGATCACCTTCTTGGGCCAAAACGGTAGTTGAAAACGTAAGTAATAAAACGAAACCTAAACGAAGAATATTTGAGGCTAAATTACGGTAGATAACGTGTTTCATGTTATGATGTTGAATTATCTTCTAAACTTTGGTATGATTTTTTCAATGAAATATGACAAAAATCATGTTTTTAAAACTGTGGCAAAAATAAGGTATAAAGTCGATTTTAGAAATGTTACAGATATCATAATAACTAATTTATAAACGTTCTAAATAACAACATAAACCCATGAATACTCACATAAAATATACCTTTGTAACAATCAATAATTTGAACATGAAAATAACGAATATATTAATCCTAAAGTTGCTTTTTAGTATGCTAACGATGCATACAGTTTACGCACAAGACGGCACTGTAAAAGTTGAACAACCGTCAGAAATTGATGCACTTTTACAATACAAAAAGGATGTAAAAAAGACTATTTCGGTTTATAAAATCCAAATTTTTCAGAGCAACGATTCTTTTAAGGCACAACGCGCCAAAGCTGACTTTTTGAACACTTTTGGGGAATGGCCAGTAAGTTTAGAATTCAATACCCCAAATTACAAAATATGGGTTGGTAATTTTAGAGATAGGCTTGAAGCAGATAGAGCTTTAAAGCGCATAAAGAAAAAATATATGAACGCATTTATTTTTCAGCCAAAGGAAGACTAAGCTAAAAATAATAGAAATAAAAAAGCCGAAACTTCTATGTTTCGGCTTTTTTTAAGTTTTCAACTTATTTATTCTTTTAAAATTTTGATTACGGTATTTTGACCATCTGCAGTTGTTAGTTTTGCCAAGTAAATACCTGTGGATAAAGCACTTATATCAATACTACTACCAAATCCGCTTAGTACAGCTCTTCCACTTAAGGCATATATTGTAATATCTTGAATCACCACATTTGAATTTGTTTGTATGTTCAAAATAGATTTTACTGGATTTAAATAACTGAATTGATTCTCTAGTGAGCTTGGATTATTGTCACTTAAGGTCATATCAAACATTATTGCAAATTGTACAGCTTCATCATTTCCGTTACCTGATGCATCATTTGCTACACCTGAAGCAATATCAACTGTCACCATACCTGTCATAACTGCTGTTAAATCAGCTGTAAACGTAATATTATCAGTGGTATTAAAGTTTGAAAGTGCAGCATTACCAACAACTAAATCTGAAGCCTCAAAACCTGTAACTTCTTCACTAAACGTTATGGTAATTGGTATTGGAATAGCTCCAGTTGGTCCACTTTCAGAGGATGTTATAGTAACTGTTGGTGCAACTTCGTCTAGGCAAAATTCAAAATTATCTATGGCAAGAAAAACAAAACCTGAAGTGATTTCAAATTCTAATTCGTCAATTAAATCCTCCGTATAATCTGTTCCTAATAACGAAGAAAAATCCACGAATAAGAAGCCGTTGTTCGTTGCTGTTGAAGTTGGAAAAGTTGTATTCATGTTATTTAGCGTTACAGAAAAAACTTCAACTGTTGCATTTTTACCTCTTATAATGAGTGAACCATCATCTGTTGGCGCAATTGGAGCCATATTAGTTGATGACACAAATACATTTACAGAATTTGCGGTAAACAAATCGCCTCCACTTTGAATCGAAAAGATACCTGCACCTACCATTTCATTGTCCAGAAACTTATCTGAGCTTCCAACTCCTGCTCCAACTTGATCAAAAACATCTAGTCCGTTAGTTGTGGTAAAATTGACACCATTACTCAAAAATGAGGTGTCTCCAGCAGTGAAATCTTCAAAAGTCTCGATGAAACATTCTGATAATGTATGTGCTTCACCTGCTGTAAATGCTGGTGGTCCACTGTTCATTAGCCCATCTTGAATGTCGGTACCAGAATTTAAATCTATACTTACGGTTCCGAAACCTGTTATATCACTAACGGTAACCGTATACACATTACCAGATACGGGCGTAACTACGGCTATCATTCCCATCACGCTACCCGTAGTATCTAATGCAAAATCATCAATTGTTACGTTGGAAACGTTCTCGTTAAAAGAAACAGTAAAGTCTACCGAAGTGGCAACCGAAGTTGGGTTCCCAGCAACTTCAATAGAAGTTACTTCAGGTTCAAAAGTATCTGCAATGCCAGCTTCACAAAATTCAAAATGGTCTACGGAAACATAAACAAATGACCCACCAATAGTAATCTCTAACACCTCGATGTTTGTTGTTGAATAGTCTGCCATACCATCTGTAGCAAAATTGATATTGGTAAAACCATTGTCTACAGAATCATCTGTTGGAAAGCCCATTGACTTATCAATACTATATAATTCTGTATTATCTAGCAACTTACCTTTAATGGTCAAAGTACCGTCATTTGTAGGCGGGAAACCAGATGCGTTTGAAGAAACGTAGACGTCCAATGAGCTCATAGTAAATTGATCGCCGCCTGTTTGGATTGTATAACTGCCAGCTCCCATACCATCATTACTTAAAAATTTATCAGAGTCACTTGCGCCACCATTCACTACAGTTTCAACATCAAAGTTAGCTGTAGTCACAAATGCTATACCGTTACTTGTAAAAGCCGTAGCATTTTCCGAAAGCTCTTCAAAGGACTCTAAAAAACACGACGAAACCACATGATCTTCACCTGCCGTAAATGCCATTGTATTTCCATTATTACCATTGCCGTTTCCTAAATCATCAATGATGTCTGTATTTGCTTTTAAATCTATGCTTAATGTTCCTTCTCCTGAAATACCAGTAACAGTTAATGTATAAACAGCATCTGATCCAGAAAAACCAGAGAGTGTTGCGCCTACTGTTCCTGTTAAGTCTAATTCAAAATCGTCAATGGTTACATTGTTTGCATCTTCATTAAAAGAGACTGTGAAATCTACAGCATCAGAAGTTGTAGGTGGGTTGCCACTGGTTTCAATAAATTGAACCGCAGGTGGTGTCGTATCTGCCACTATGGCTTCTGGACCAAAGGTGAATTCATCTATAGCTATGTAATTAAAATTTCCTGTTAATTCAAATTCTACCTCGTCAATGTTAGTATTACTGTTATCAACACCACCTTGAGTTGCAAAATCTACATTAAAAAATCCATTGTCTGGTATAAAGTCAGTGGGTATACCAGAACTGATTACTAACGTAAAAAGGGTTACGTTGTTTTCTCTACCTCTAATTATTAGACCGCCAGACCCACCTACGGTAATTCCGTCATCTTCAGATAAAAATATATCTATATCTTTTAATGTGAAGTTAGCACCATCAGTAGTTGAGATGGAGTTGATATCTCCGGTAGCAGTACTACTATTATTATCAACAAACACATCAGAGCCTGAAGCTCCAAATCCTGCAAAACTAGATTCGACATCAAAATTTGAAGTGCCAGTCGTAAATTCTTGTCCGTTACTTGTAAATGTATTTTGATTGTCTGAAAACGCTTCAAAAGTCTCTGTGAATTGCCCATACGATAATACTGTGCAAAAAAGCGTAAAAATTAGTGTGTAAATTTTTTTCATGGTTTGGTAATTTTAATACATCTAAACTGCTATTTGCCAGTTTGGATTATGGTCAATAGTATATTTTATTTTAAATCTTGAAATGTTTTTTGACTTCAGATTGTGGAGCGATCCTACACAATAAGGGTTTGTTATTAAAGAATCAGAATCCTTAAGCTTTATATCATCAAAAACTTGAATGGTTGTGTAAACACAAACGTCTGGATGATGTTCGACATCTTTTGGAATCTCCAACCAATCACTTTCAAAACTATTTTTATTCAAAGGACTAGGCCTTTTGCTACCGAGCTCAAATAACGGGGTAATATTTTTTCGTTTTATAATAACATTCTCGTTTGCAATGAAGTAATTTTCATCGGATTGATTTAAGTAAGGTTCCTTGCCAAAAAAAGAAAGGCCCATTTTTAACTCAATACGCTTAGGTATAAAGTAACCTCCATTACATAATTGTGACTTTAAGTTATTTGTAATAGCTACTTGAGGCTCACGTGTTAATGCATGAAACATGGTTTCAGAAATTACCATGTGCAATTTTTTGCCTGGATCATATTTATAAGTGATTGCGTCAGCTACTTTTACGTCAAACTTAACCTGCTCAAAATTTAAGTGGCTTATTATTTGCTTCACACTATCAATAGAAGACCGGTTGACATCAATAACAGTGATGTGAAACTTAACCGAAGTATCCATTAAACTTAAGATCGGTATTACCAAAGGTGCAAAAGGACCACTTCCAGCATAAAGGATATTTAGTTTTTCTCCTTTAAATTTTTCTTTAACCTTAACTATTGCTTGGTATGTCCCACTTATAAAAGCCTTTGTCCTTTTATAATCCTTTATACAATCGGCAGCATGTTTCGCCGATAATGCAAAACCATATTGCAATGGTATATCATCGGTATCTTTCTGAAGACATACAATGCCATTAAAAAATTGCATCAATTTATTCACTGATAATTTTGTGGCATTATCTCCATTAGCAGATAATATATTGTTTGCGATTTGCTTAAGATCTTCTTTTGGATGCATTGAACAATTTTAGTTTCGTGAAGGATAGATCCCTTGATAACAAATAATATAATTAAGTACCAGAAATGGCTGCATATTGGTGTGAGAGAGGTTTCCTCCTGTATTACCAATTGTAGGTGGCGTACTACCAGAATTTAGAGTAACATCAGGTGTTGCTGTATTATAACCAAGTGTATTTGTAAAACTACGCCCTGAACCCATACCTGGCGCTGCAAGTGAGCTTCCTTGAGTCGGTTGGCTTTGTGTAGCATTGGCAGAGCTGGCTTGCATTCCTACATTGGTTATTGAATGGCTGTGTGATGGTATTTGCGACTGATTAAGGGTAACACCTTCTGCACCAGACTTTTGCCCTATCGGACGATTAGTAAGTCCAGGCCCAAATCCTTCGCCAATTACAACTCTACCTCTTAAATCTGGTATTCCAAATGTTGTGCGCCCATCACCTCCATATATAGTGCCTACCAGTGAGAAAAAAGCTTGGTATTGGGCTATTGGCAATATTTGACCTTCGCATAAAAACCAATTTCTTGGTGCAAAGTTCCCTGCAAACATTCTTATTTCTGCTATTGTTCCGTCCATAGTAATAAATTTTAGTTGTTGGTCTAATAAGTTAAATAATAAAAGTTACTAATTCCTTGAAGGGTATATTCCGTTAAGGCAAATTATATAATGCAAAACTTGAAATGGTTGCATATTGTTGTGTGGAAGATTGCCACCTGTATTACCAATTGTGGGTGGCGTAGCGCCGGAATTTAAAGTTACATCCGGAGTGGCCATGTTATACCCTAAAGTACTGGTAAAGCTTCTTCCCGATCCCGTTCCTGGAGAAGCAAGCGAGCTTCCTCCTGTTGGCTGGCTCTGCGTAGCGTTAGCAGAACTTGCTTGCATACCCGAATTAGTTATTGAGTGTGTATGAGATGGCATCTCATTCTGATTTAAAACAACATTTTCAACACCAGATTTTTGACCTAAAGTCCTGTTTGTTAGCCCTGGGCCAAATCCTTCTCCAATTGCAACCCTACCTCTTAGAGCCGGAAGTCCAAATGTGGTACGGCCGTCACCACCATAAATAGTCCCTACTATTGAAAATAAAGCTGTATTTGAATTTATTGCCAACAATTGGCCTTGACACAATGCCCAATTCCTTGGGGCAAAAGTACCTGCAAATATTCTAACTTCTCCTATAGTTCCATCCATAATTAATATTTTTAGTTGGTTAATATTTTATTTGTAAGTGTTCTGTCTGTAATGTTGTTGTAAATAATTGTCCTGTTCTTATGCCTAAGGACGCATATTTGTTTCCTGTTAGTATACCAGCATCGGTATTCATGATATTAATCCGTAGTAATTGACCGTATTTACAACAAACAAATATGCCTTCCTGCGGATTGGTATGTACAATCTTGCCTCCTTTCTCTCCAATCATTGGAGCATGGTCTACTGGAGATACTTCTATTATTTTCACCTCGCTACCCTGAAAATATGTTGTTGCTCCAACATACTTGGGGTTGGAAGCATTTACCAGGGCTTCAATATCTTGCGCGGTGTGTTTTTCCCAATCTATGGTTAAATCAGACTTCATAGGTTTACTCTTGTATAAATGTAGCTGATCTTGAATTCTATGTTTTTCTGAATATTGAACAATTTTTAAAGCCTTACGAAGTGTATTGACAGATTGTAAAACCAGTTTTGAATTTAGCATTCCAGAGGTTTCTCCCATCTGAACTTCGACCGAATCTTCTGAAACAATAGCTCCTGTATCAAAACTTTCATCCATTTTATGAATAGTTACAGCTGTAGTTTTGTTCATTTCCCTTATGGTCCAAAATACTGGATCAGCTCCTCTGTTTTGTGGCAACTTACCAAAGTGTATGTTTATGAAACCATGTTTGGGTAATTGCAAAACTTCAGTCTTTATTTTTATTGGGCAACCGTTAACTATGCATAAATCAACAGGATACTCTAAAAGATACTTTTTTAGATCAAAATTAAATTGCTGTTTAGTGGTAAATACGCCTTCAATATTGTTTTGTTTAAAACTGACTTCAAGACTTAGTTGTAAATCCTCGGGGCAATACTCGCGGATTACAAAAACAGCTTGCAAATCTAGTTCGCAAAGATGGTTATATACTGGCCATGCATGAGGAAAGCTTCCTACGTAAAGAATTTTCATAAGGATTGTTTATTAGTGAATAATTAACCCTTAAAAATCTTAACAAATTTCTTTTTGTTTTGAAAACCAACTTCTACAATATCGCCTTTACCATTTTTAAATCTAAAATCTTTGTTGTTGTTAGATTTTAGGATTTTTTGTGGTGTGGATAATGCTAAAAATTCTGGTTTCAGACAATGTTGAAGATAAGGTTGTTTAGAGCAAGCATTGACATTTTTCAAAAAATCCTGATAGGCTTCAGCTTGCTTTTCATTTAAAATAAAACAATTGGAGTCATCTATAATTATTAAAAGCCCTTTTTCAGTCCCAAACAAAAGATGTTGTTTTTTCACTGGTATTGCTGTGCAAATATCATTGAGCTTAAAAGAATGATTAAGTAATATGTCGTACCCATCATTTTTAATTTTATCAATTATTGATGATGGGTTGCTGATTTCATTAAGCGAAGTAATATTTGAGCTATAGGAAATTTGAGTTGCTAAAGGTATTCCGCAAATAGAAATACCTAGATTCCTCACAAAATTGCGTCTTTTGTAATTCATGGTTCTAGTTGGTTGGTTAAGAGTGGTTTCTCTAAATATACAAATAAAAACCAAACATGTCTTAAAAATCACATCTTAAACCGTTTAAAAGCAAAAAAGCGCCCAGCAAATGCTGAGCGCTTTAATAAAAATTTCAATATTTTGAAAATACTGTTATTTAAGTGTTTTCTTAACTTCAACTTCTTGGAAAGCTTCGATAACATCGCCTTCCTTTATATCATTGTAGTTTTTAATTTGCATACCGCAATCGTATCCTTTGGATACTTCTTTAACATCATCCTTAAAGCGTTTTAGCGATGATAATTCGCCTGTAAACACAACAACACCTTCACGGATGAGTCTGATACCAGAATTTCTAAAAATCTTTCCGTTGGTAACCATACATCCAGCAATAGTTCCAATTTTAGATATCTTAAAGGTTTCTCTAATTTCTGCGGTACCAGTAACTTCCTCTTTAAGCTCTGGCGACAACATTCCTTCCATAGCGTCTTTGAGATCGTTTATGGCATCGTAGATAATAGAGTACGTCCTGATATCAATCTCTTCCTTATCTGCAATTTGCCTTGCATTGCCCATTGGGCGAACATTAAAACCAATGATAATAGCATCAGATGCCGTTGCAAGTAGCACATCGCTTTCTGTGATTGCCCCAACACCTTTATGGATAATATTAACCTGTATTTCTTCTGTAGAGAGTTTCTGGAAAGAGTCTGTTAACGCCTCAACAGAACCATCAACATCACCTTTAAGTATGATGTTCAACTCTTGGAAATCTCCCAACGCAATTCTTCTTCCAATTTCATCTAATGTAATGTGGCGTTGCGTTCTTACGGATTGTTCACGTTGCAGTTGTGTACGCTTAGTTGCAATTTGCTTTGCCTCGCGTTCATCTTCAAATACATTAAACTTATCGCCCGCTTGTGGCGCGCCATCCAATCCTAGAATTGAAACTGGTGTTGATGGACCAGCTTCTTTTATTTCGTTGCCTCGCTCATCATGCATGGCTTTTACTTTTCCGCTATGGGTTCCTGCCAATACATAATCTCCTATTTTGAGGGTACCAGCTTGAACGAGTATTGTTGACACATAACCGCGACCTTTGTCCAGAAAAGCCTCTACAACTGTACCCACTGCCGGTTTATTTGGGTTAGCCTTTAGCTCTAACAATTCAGCCTCTAGCAGAACTTTTTCAAGTAGTTCCTTGACTCCTGTACCAAATTTTGCAGAAATATCATGGGATTGAATTTTTCCACCCCAATCTTCAACCAATAAATTCATGTTTGCTAAGCCTTCTTTAATCTTATCTGGATTGGCATCAGGCTTATCAATTTTGTTAATAGCAAATACTATAGGAACTCCTGCTGCTTGGGCATGCGATATAGCTTCTTTGGTTTGTGGCATAATATCATCATCCGCAGCGGCAACAATAATAGCAATATCTGTAACTTGCGCACCACGCGCGCGCATCGCCGTAAAGGCCTCGTGACCTGGTGTGTCTAAAAATGCAATTTTTTGACCATCATTAAGAGTTACACCATAAGCTCCTATATGTTGCGTTATTCCACCAGATTCACCAGCTATAACATTTTCTTCACGAATGTAGTCCAACAAAGATGTTTTACCATGATCTACGTGACCCATTACAGTTACGATAGGTGCACGTTCTACTAAGTCTTCTGGAGCGTCAACTTCTTCTTCAATAGCTTCTTCAATGGCGGCAGTCACAAACTCAACCTCGTATCCAAATTCTTCAGCAACAATACTTAATGTTTCGGCATCAAGTCTTTGGTTCATAGTTACCATCATACCTAATGACATACATGCGGAAATGATTTCCGTAACCCCAACATTCATCATAGTTGCTACTTCACTTACCGTAACAAACTCTGTTACTTTAAGGATTTTGCTTTCAGCAGCCTCAGCCTGTAGCTCTTTTTCAGATTGTTCTCTGTGCCTATCTCGTTTTTCACGACGGTTTTTAGCACCTTTGCCTTTGTTAGATTTACCCTGAAGTTTCTCAAGGGTTTCTCTGATTTGTTTTTGCACATCTTCCTCACTAGGCTCTTCTTTGACCACTTTTGGTCTATTTTGCCCACGTCCTTTACCTCTTCTGTCGTTTTGGAAGTTAGGCTTGTTATCACCTGGTTTACTAATGCGTCGTCTTTTGCGCTTATTGGAATTATCTGATGATGAGGATTTTTCCTCTTTCTTCTTTTTGGGCTTATTAAACTGAGATAAGTCTATTTTTTTGCCCGTTGTTGTTGGACCAGATAACTTTTGGTATTGGGTTTTTATTTTTTCGTCTACAACTTCTTCTTGTTTCTCTTCTGCTTTAGCCTCCTCTTTTTTGGAAACGGTTGCACTAACTTCTACCTCGGCAGGCTTTTCCTGTTTTGGAGTAGATTTTTTGACTTCTTTTTTCTCGCTTTCTTTTGCTGGAGACTTATCTTCCTTTTTAGCTTTAGGCTTGTCCAAATCAATTTTGCCTACTTGTTTTGGGCCTGAAAGTTCAGCTTTAGCCTTTAGTACTGTTTCTTTGGCTTCTTCTTTGGCCTGCTCTTCCTTGGCTTTTTCCTCAAGTTCTTTTTCGCGCTTTTCCTTTAACGCTTCTTTTTCCTTGAGCTTGGCTTCACTGACTTCCTGAGCTTTTTCACGTTTTGTGGCGTCTGTCTGAAATTCGTCAGCTAACGTATCATAAACTTCCTGGGATATTTTGGTATTGGGGCTTTTTTCTATCTCAATACCTTTTGATTCCAAAAAGTCCACTGCGCGATCCAGTGAAATATTCAGTTCTCTTAATACTTTATTTATTCTAATTTGAGCCATAAATGCTTTTATAATAATACTTTTTTATTTCTTAAATCTAACAACTGGACTTAAGAAACTAATCTTCAAATTCTTCTTTAAGAATTTTGATGACCTCTATAATTGTTTCTTCTTCAAGATCTGTTCTTTTCACAAGGTCATTCAAATCTTGTTCTAAAATACTTTTTGCTGTATCTAAACCAGCTTTTCCGAATTCTGCTATGATCCATTCTTCTATTTCGTCTGAAAATTCGGTTAACTCTACATCTTCTTCTGCACCTTCTCTAAACACATCTATTTCGTAGCCTGTGAGTTTGCCTGCCAATCTGATATTGTGACCACCACGGCCAATAGCCTTTGATACTTCTTCTGGTTTCAACAATACTTCAGCACGCATATTTTCATCATCTAACTTTAACGATGTTACCCTTGCTGGGCTTAGCGCTCTGGTCACATACAGTTGTGTATTGTTTGTATAGTTGATAACGTCAATGTTTTCATTACCTAACTCTCTTACAATACCGTGAATACGTGATCCTTTCATACCAACACATGCACCAACTGGGTCGATTCTATCGTCGTAAGAGTCTACAGCTACTTTTGCTTTTTCGCCAGGTATGCGAACTACATTTTTAACGGTTATTAATCCGTCAAATACCTCCGGGATTTCCTGTTCAAATAGTTTTTCTAGAAATATTGGTGATGTTCTAGACATAATAATTGCTGGCTTACTGCCTTTAAGCTCTACGCTTTCAATTATTCCTCTTACGTTTTCGCCTTTACGGAAAAAGTCTGAAGGGATTTGTTTGTCCTTAGGCAGAATAATTTCATTGCCTTCATCATCCAACAAAATGATAGCTCTGTGTCTTATGTGATGGACTTCGGCTGTATATATTTCACCTTCAAGCTCCTTAAATTGCTTGTAGATATTAGTGTTATCGTGTTCGTGTATTTTTGAAATAAGGTTTTGTTTCAATGCTAATATTGAACGTCTTCCAAGTTCATAAAGCTTTACTTCTTCAGCTACATCTTCACCAACTTCAAAATCTGGCTCTATTTTTTGTGCTTCAGATAATGAAATTTCTTGATTTGGTTCTTCAACTTCTCCATCTGCCACAACAATTCTGTTTCTCCAAATTTCTAAATCTCCTTTGTCTGGATTTATGATTATGTCAAAGTTATCATCATCTCCGTATTTCTTTTTCAAAGCATTACGCAACACATCTTCAAGAATCGCCATTAGTGTTACTCTGTCTATTAATTTATCATCTTTAAAATCTGAAAATGATTCAATTAATGCTAAATTTTCCATATCTATTTTTGACTTAAAATTTTATTTTAACTTTTGCTTCATCTATATTTTGGAAAGGTATAGTTGCGCTTTTGGTTACGGTAACTTTTCCCTTGCCTATTGGTTTAGGCTCTCGAGCCTTCCATTCTAATTCCACTGCATCTGCATCAACAGTTGCAAGTTTTCCCTCAAAACGATTTCCGTCGGTGTTCTTGATTTCAAGATGCCTGCCAATGTGTTTTTTGTACTGTCTTGGCAAAACCAATGGTTCTGTTGCGCCGGCAGATAAAACTTGAAGGGAAAAATCTTGCTCGTCTCTATCCAAGTTATGCTCTATGGCACGACTTAGAAAAATACAGTCTTCTACCAAAACACCATTATCACCATCTACCACTACCTTTATGGCATTGTCTAGAGTTACATCTAGTGACAACAAAAATAAATCTTGGCGCTCTTTTAGAGCATTCTCGATTAATTCTTCAACCTTTTTTTTAAACATGGCGGTATAAAAAGAGGGGACTTTTCGTCCCCTCAACTCTTCATTTCCTTAAACAATGGTGCAAATATACAATATATATCGGCTTTTGCAAGCACTTATGCATTTAAAACATTGGTCTGGAATAAGATCAAATATTTTCTTTTAAAAATGTTTCAGTTTGTCTTGTTGAACTCGCTTTAATCTGAGTCGGCAGAGGCTTCTCGTGCCGAACACGTGTGTTTCAAAATAAAAAATCCTCGCTCAAACAAGAACAAGGATTAAATTATGTTGGCCCACTAGGGCTCGAACCTAGACTCTTCTGGACCAAAACCAGACGTGTTGCCAGTTACACCATGGGCCAATCTCTCAATAAGAGGGTGCAAATTTAAAACAAACTTTTAGTTGGGCAAAAAAATCAACAAAAAATAATGTGGAATACTTAACGTTTGCTTAAAACATAAGAGATTGTTGTAATAATTGTTAATTTCGCCAGCATCAAAACTACTGTGTAATTATGACTGATTTTAATTTCAAGAAGTGGAATACCATATTGGGATGGTTTACTTTTATAATATCCGCTATTGTTTATGCTTTGACCATAGAACCTACAGTTAGTTTTTGGGATGCAGGCGAGTATATTCTAACCTCTTCAAAATTACAGGTTGGGCATCCTCCAGGCGCGCCATTGTTTCAAATGCTCGGTGCCTTTTTCTCCATGTTTGCATTAGAGCCATCACAGATAGGTATGATCATGAATATGATGAGTGGCGTAGCAAGTGCCTTCACAATTCTCTTTATGTTCTGGACAATATCCATTCTTTTATGTAAATTGGTAAAACATAACCCTGAGAACACTATTAGTGTTAAAGGTGCAGCTGTCCTTGGTAGCGCATTTGTGGGTAGTTTGGCATTTGCTTTCACAGATTCGTTTTGGTTTAATGCCGTTGAAACCGAAGTATATGCTATGGCCACTTTAATTATGGCTATTTTATTTTATTTAGCATTGCGTTGGGAGCAAGATATGGATAAGCCACGTGGTAATAAATGGCTAATTCTTATGGCTTTTATTATTGGGCTATCATTTGGTGTTCACTTTATGGGATTATTGACCATACCTGCCATTGGACTTATTTATTATTTTAAAAATTATAAGACTATTACCGTTAAAAACTTTATTGTTGCCAATGTAGTTTCAGCGGCAATTTTACTTTTTATATTTAAGCTTCTACTACCAAATGCACTGCGCTTTTTTGGTTGGATGGAAGTAAACATTGTAAACAGTTTGGGGTTACCTTTTCACTCTGGAACCATAATAGCAGGAATAATAGTCGTTGCTATTTTTTACTACGCTGTTAAATACACCAAAACAAAAAATTGGCATAATGTCAATACTCTTGTATTATGCCTTATTTTTATTTTTATTGGGTTTTCTTCTTGGATGATGCTACCTATACGAGCAAATGCCCACGTTATCATCAATGAAAATGATCCGTCAGATGCACGAGAACTTTTAGCTTATTATAATTTAGAGCAATACCCAGAAACCCATTTATTTTACGGACCGCAATTCACGGAACTATATTCTGGTCAAGATGAGGATAATCCTTTTGTTGACGACAAGAAAAATTATGAAAAAAACCTTGAAACCGGAAAATATGAAATCATAAACGATTGGAAAAACGCCAAGCAGAACTACAACTCTGACCATGCTGCGTTGCTACCTAGAATGTGGAGTACAGAGCATGCCGAAAACTATATGATGTTCACTGGGCTAATAGATTTTAAGGTTAGGCCAACTTTAGGTACGGAGTTTTTTGAAGATGCCATGCAATACGGACTTTCTGAAGAAGAAGCCAGCACCTATGCCAGCCGTCAGATGCAAGGCATTAATGAAATGGTCAATAATTTTAAAATGGCCGTAGCACAAGGTCAAGTAGACTACGAAGGCTACCATAAATTCTTAAAGGACAATGCCCAATCTTACTTAGAAGTTGAAAAACCATCGTTTATGGATAACATTGCCTACATGTTCCAATACCAATTTACCTACATGTACTGGCGTTATTTTATGTGGAATTTCACCGGAAGACAAAACGACATACAAGGTAAATATGACGACTTTAACGGTAATTGGATATCCGGCATCAAATTTATTGATGAACTGCATTTAGGCATGTCTCAAGATAATTTACCAAGTGATGTGGAAAATAATAAAGGCCGAAACACTTACTACTTTTTACCATTGATTTTAGGTTTAATTGGGTTTATATTTTTATTGGTAACAGACAAAAAACGATTCTGGGTACTGTTAGTGTTTTTCTTAATGACTGGCCTTGCCATACAGTTTTACACCAACATTAGACCTTTTGAACCTCGTGAACGCGACTATTCCGTGGTTGGCTCATTTTATGTGTTTGCAATATGGATTGGTTTTGGTGTCTATGCCATTTACGATTTTTTGAAAGCCCATATTCCCGGGAAAATTTTAGTACCATTGACAACAGTTATCTGTTTGGTTTTAGTGCCTGGAATTTTAATTGCTAACAACTGGGATGACCATGACAGGTCTGGACGTTATACAGCTAACGCCATGGCACGTAAATATCTAGAATCATGTGCGCCAAACGCCATACTATTTACTATTGGTGACAACGACTCTTTTCCACTATGGTATTTACAGGAAATTGAAGGCGTACGTACAGACGTTAGGGTTGTCAATACCAGTCTTTTTCAAACGGCTTGGTATATAGATCAAATGAAACGTAAAGCCTATACGAGCGATCCTATTCCGTCGCAATTAACGCACAGGCAGTACAGAGACGGCACAAGAGATTACACCTTTTACAGGGAAATCAATGAAAAAATTGCAAAAGACACTTTAGATATAAAAGACTTTATGTCTATTGTAAGTAGTGACAAACCTAATGCGAAACTACGTCATTTGGTAAAAAAGCAAGGTGAAGACGTGAACAGGTACCCAACTTATTTTTTGAATTCTAACTACTACCCAACGCGTCACATTAGAATTCCTGTAGACAAGAATACGGTATTACAAAACGGCATTGTTAAGCCTAAAGATGCCGACAAAATTGAGCCCTATTTAGATGTCACAATTTCCGGCAGTGCTATTTACAAAAACAGATTGTTGATGTTAGATATTATTGCAAACAACAACTGGGAACGTCCAATTTATTTTAGTGGTGGTGCGTTTAGTGATGAAGATTACATTTGGATGAAAGATTACTTGCAACTCGATGGGCTTTGCTACAAACTGGTACCAATTAAAACGCCTGTTGACAAAGCCAACCCGTTTGATATGGGACGCGTTGACCCAGATTTAATGTACGATCTAGTGAAAGATTGGAATTGGGGTGGCAGTGGCGAAGATATCTATCACGATGTTGAATCGCGAAAAAACGGCATTACATATCGTGGCAATCTAGCACGTTTAATCGAGCAACTTTTGGCCGAAGACAAAAAGGGTAAAGCGGAAGAAATAGCAGACTTAGCTATGGAAAAAATGCCGTTAGATGTATTTGGTTACTACACGTTGTTAGAACCTTATGTCTCCACCTATTTTGAAGTTGGAAAACCAGAAAAAGCGCGAGATCTTTTTATGGGAATTGCTAAAAAATATCAGGAAAACCTTTTGTATTATAGTGAACAAAGTTTGGTAACCCAAGGCAATATCATTGATGAAATATTTACGGATATTCAAAGATACAGATCGTTGGTAGATACTTTAGTAGCGTATGATGACGACACCGATTTTGCGTTGGAGCAAACAAAAACATTCAATGAGTACTTAGGGTTATTTGGTCCTCTTATGGGTGAAGACGAGCCTATTGAAGAAGATGAAATTAGTATTGAAGATCTTTTTAACGATAACTCAACAGATAGCATGGATATTTCTGTTCCTGCCGAAGATGATAGTATAAATGACTAATGGGAATTATACCCGCTAAAACGCCAAAGGCTATTAAGGCATTATATCCAAATTTGATTTGGAACATCAATACAGATAAAAAAGAAATCTATCTCACTTTTGATGATGGACCAACGCCTGAAATTACAACTTGGGTTTTAGCACAACTTCAGGATTATAATGCAAAAGTCACATTTTTTTGCATTGGCCAAAATATTGAAAAACATCCCGAAATTTTTAAAGCCATTCTAGCCAACGGGCATAGTGTTGGCAACCACACCTACAATCATTTAAACGGTTGGTATACCAATTCTAAAGCGTATTTAGACAATATTGCTAAATGCAAAAACACCATTCAATCTATCACTAAAAGTAAAGGCCAATCAACTTGCTTTTTTCGGCCACCTTACGGGAAATTAAAGCCTTCACAATCCAAACACATCAAAGCTTTAGGATATAAGATTGTAATGTGGGATGTTTTATCCTTTGACTGGAATAAAAATATATCAAAAGAAAAGTGCTTAAAAAATGTTACTGACAATACTAAAGCGGGAAGCATTGTTGTATTTCACGATAGTGTCAAAGCTTCAAAAAATATGAAGTTTTCACTTACGAAAACCCTTGAATTCTATTCTGGAAAAGGATTCAGTTTTAAAGCTTTATGATCGTCTTTTTCTTTTCTTAGGATGCACTAATTTCATTTCGTCTATTAAGTGCTTCGCTCCAGCGTATTTATCAATAATAAAGAGCACGTATCTTAAATCTACCATAATATTACGGCAGATTTCTGGGTCATAATAAATATCACTCATGGTACCTTCCCAAACGCGGTCAAAGTTCAATCCAACCAGATTTCCGTTCGCGTCAATAGCAGGACTTCCAGAATTTCCGCCAGTAGTATGGTTGGTTCCCAAAAAGCATATTGGGAGCTTTCCATTTTTATCAGCATATTGTCCATAATCCTTAGCATTATATAATTGAAGTAACTTTTCAGGCACATCAAATTCATAATCACCAGGTACGTATTTTTCCATAACACCATCTAAATATGTTACAGGATTATAGTAAACTGCATCACGAGGTGCATAACCATTCACCTTTCCATAAGTTACCCTTAACGTACTATTGGCATCTGGGAAATAACGTTCTTCTGGCATTACCTCCATTAAAGCCTTCATGTACTTGGTTTGCAAGTCATTAATTTCATTATTCAACTTTTGGAATTTTGGCTCTAAAACGGTGTAAAATTCCACAACCAATGGCTTCGCGTATTGATATGCCACATCTTCACTAATTCGTTTCAATACCGTTTCTGCATCGCCATCCAAAAGTTGCAAGGCACCATCTAAATTTACAAGCGCTGTATTCTCATAAATTGATGCATCTACATTAGAAGTATATAAAGGCATCACGGATTCAAAAACACCTTTGTCAACAGTTTTGTCATAGTTTTTGTGCACACGTTTAATTTGGGCAATGACGCGCTCGCGTGCTTTTACAAAAGCTTCTTCACCTTGACCAGCCGCGCCTTCCAATTGCACTAGCCTAAACGCCATTTGCATCAGCTCATTGGTACGAATAAATACCTCAACAAAACTGTTGCGTTTCACATTTATTTCTTCAAATTCATTGTACAACCTTTCAAACTCTGGTAAAATAGATCCATATTCAGCCTCTTTACCTTGTGCTTTGAGAGCTTTGGTAAATTCACCTTCAAATTTCTTTTTAATGTTAACAGCACCGCTTTTTTCAATACCTTGATTTTCTCCAATCCATTTTTTCCAAGCATTTGCAATTCGGGCTTGTTTTGAAGCGTACTTAATTCTTACTTGATCATCTTCTTTCATTTTGGCATCAATAACCTTTAAGGCGGCATCTCTTATAGCAATACGCGCAGGGTTTAGTTTTTGGGTAATTTGCTCAACAGCAACGGCAGGCAAGTATTCGTTTGTACGTCCTGGAAATCCAAAAACCATGGTGAAATCATTTTCCTCAATACCATCTAAAGAAACAGGCAGATAGTACTTTGGCTTATAAGGAACGTTGTCGGCACTATATTTTGCCGGACGATTATTTTTATCGGCATAAATTCTGAACAATGAAAAATCACCTGTGTGTCTTGGCCATACCCAATTGTCTGTATCGCTTCCGAATTTACCAATGCTACTTGGTGGCGCACCAACCAAACGGACGTCTTCAAAACGCTCCGTTACAAAAAGATAATACTGGTTGCCTTTATAGAAAGGCCGAATTTTAATGCCTTGCCAATCTTCTTTTTGAACATTTTTTTCAACGCCATTTCTGTTTTTATCAATTTGCGATTGCTTTTCGCGCGGTGTCATGGCATCGGTTACTCCTGCTAACATTTTATCTGTGACAACTTCAATACGTACAATAAACTCAACGTATAAACCTTCGTTTGGAATCTCTTCCTGAAGCGACATTGCCCAAAACCCGTCTTTTAAATAATCGTTTTCTAAAGTGGAATGCGATTGTATTTGACCAAAACCGCAATGGTGGTTGGTCAGCAACAATCCTTTTGGCGATATAACTTCACTGGTACATCCACCATTAAAATGGCCAATGGCATCTTTTAGACTAGAATTATTGACATCGTAGATATCTTTAGCACTGAGCTTGCTACCAAGACTTTTCATTTCGTTTTCATTCATGCCTTCCAATAATGATGGCAACCACATGCCACCTTGCTGTGCAGAAATCTGTAAGGCAATAAAAAAGACTATAAATTTTATGTATCGCATAGTTGTTTTCTTTTGTTTTTGTAAAGATAAAAAAGAGCTTTCATATCTTTAGATTTCGATTTAAAACATTTTAGAGTTAAGCAGATAAACTCATAACAATAGAAAATAAATGCCTGGCTGAGCGCAGTTGCATCCTAATTTGTTAAACCAATAAGTTTTCGACTGCGCTCAAACTGACACCGAGAAAATTTTAAAATTAAATATTTGGATTTAAAAGTCAAATTGCATTCAACACTAACTTATAATCATTTACTTAATGCATCACAATTCTAAATTACCTCATGTTGGCACTACTATATTTACGGTAATGAGTACCTTGGCCAACAAGCACAATGCCATTAATCTATCGCAGGGATTTCCGAATTTCAGGAGCGATCAAAAATTACTGGATTTTGTAAAGGATGCTATGGAAAACGGATTTAACCAATATGCGCCAATGGCTGGCAATTTAGACTTACGTTTAGCCATTGCACAGAAATACCATTCACTTTATAACAGCAGTTACAATCCTGAAACCGAGATTACCGTTACCGCAGGAGCAACACAGGCTATTTACGGTATTATAAGCGCATTTGTTAGACCCAATGACGAAGTCCTCATTTTTAAACCAGCCTATGATTGTTACCAACCTGCTGTTGAGATTAATGGTGGCAAGGCTATTCCCATTCAGCTTTCTGCACCAGAATATAAAGTGGATTGGAGCGAGGTAGCTTCAAAGATTTCCAATAGAACTAAAATGATTTTAATCAATTCTCCTCACAACCCAACCGGTACGATTTGGTCTAGGGAAGATATGCTACAACTTCAAAAATTAACGGACAATACCAACATCATAGTGTTGAGTGATGAAGTGTATGAGCACATGGTTTTTGATGGCAAACAGCATCAAAGCATTTGCTTATTCGATGGGTTGAAACAGCGAAGTTTTATATCGGCATCCTTTGGAAAAACCTTTCACAATACAGGTTGGAAAATTGGCTACTGTTGCGCGCCAAAAGACCCCATGGAGGAATTTAGAAAAGTACATCAGTTTAATGTGTTCTCGGTTCATCATCCATCCCAAATAGGTATAGCCAATTATATGCAAGATGCAAATACCTATTTAGGGTTGAACGCTTTTTTTCAACAGAAACGTGATTTATTTTTAAACCTTATTTCAGAATCCCGATTTAAGTTTGTACCATCACAAGGCACCTATTTTCAGGTACTGGATTACTCTGAAATTACTGATGAAAACGATGTGGATTTTGCCAAGCGTTTAACCAAGGAATACGGCGTTGCTTCCATTCCGCTTTCCGTATTTAACGAAAACCAAAAAGACGATAAGGTGTTGCGATTTTGTTTTGCAAAAACGGACGATACATTGTTGAAGGCCACGGATATTCTCCGAAAGGTATAGTTACTTTTTAAAAAATAGTGGGTCTAAACCTTAAACTATAATTATTATGAAATACACTATTTTAATTTTAGCGTTAGTACTATCGTTCATCTCGTTTGGACAAACCGTTGAGTTAAATGGAAAAACTTACGAAGTAAAAAAAGAAAAAATATTCCTGAATGGCGAAGATGTTACAAGCACATTAACCGCAGAAAACAAAGACGCCATAATAGCACAAGCCAAAATTATAAACGAAAAATTAGCGGCTGAAGCATTAGCCGAAAAAGAAAAAAAGGCTGAAGAAAAAGCCCTAAAAGAAAAAGAAAGCGCAAAGCGCAAAGAAGAGAAAGCGGCCAAAAAATTAGAAAAAGAAAAGAAGAAGGCCGAAAAGGAAAAAAAGAAAGCTGAAAAAGAACTAAAACATAAGCAAAAGCGTACAGCCCAATATGAAAAGGCCAATAAAAATCTTGAAAAAACACAGAAAAAATACAACCGTTTAAAAGAAAAAGGCAAACTCTCTCCAGTTGACGAAACCAAATGGCAGGAAAAGCTTAAAAAGCTAACCGAGCGTATGGAAAAAGCGAAACGGAAACTATAATAAGAACAAATAAATCAAAAGGGCAAGTATTAAAAGACACTTGCCTTTTTTATTACAATTAATTGTTGTATTTCCATATCTTTACAACAATGTCCACAACCCTAAAAACAGCTCTCATCCAAACCAATCTAATCTGGGAAAATCCAGAAGCCAACAAGCAACATATTGGTAAAAAAATCGAGCAGATTTCAGAAAAAGTTGACCTCATTGTACTGCCTGAAATGCTTACGTCTGGCTTTACCATGAATGCTGAAAAGGTTGCAGAAACCATGAATGGAGTAACCGTAAAGTGGATGCAAAATATGGCTAAAACCAAAAGTGTTGCAATTACGGGTAGCTTGGTCATTAAAGAACAAAACAAATACTTTAATAGGTTATTGTTTGTGCATCCTAATGGACAAATTGACAACTACGATAAACGCCATACGTTTACTTTGGCAGGCGAACACAAAATCTACACAGCTGGCAAAGAAAAAATAATAATTGACTACATGGGTTGGAAAATCTGCCCTTTAATCTGTTATGATTTGCGTTTTCCCGTTTGGGCCAGAAATGTTGAAGATTACGATCTGTTGCTATACGTGGCCAATTGGCCAAAACCAAGAATTAACGCTTGGGATGCCTTGCTTAAATCACGGGCAATAGAAAATATGAGCTATTGTATTGGTGTAAACCGTGTAGGTCTTGACGGTACTGGTCATGAATACCCAGGACATTCTGCCGCTTACGACGTTTTGGGAAACAAAATGGACAACCTACTTGATAATGAAGACGGTATATCTATTGTTAGTTTAGAGAAATCACATATTGAAAAATACCGCAAAAAACTGAATTTCCTTTCCGATAAGGATACATTTAATTTGCTAGTGTAAAACTGATAATGTAATCAAAATTGGCTCTGACGTTGGTATCTTCAAGTTTGGGATAGTAGCTGATGCGTTCGGGTTGACGCTTTTTCAAATAGTTTCCAGAATCAAACTTACCGTTGGCGTTGGCATCAAAAATAGCTCTTAGCTGGTATTGCTTGGGCTCAATATCGTTGAAGTCAGCAACAGGATATTGGTCTGCATAAACTTCATACTCAACCACGCCATCAGAATCCAAAAGCTGCACGATCATAGGCAACTCTGCATTGATTAAATTTACCCTTATATTTCCATAATCTGCTTTTTTACGGGTGTTGAAAGCAAAGTTTAAGGTATCGTTGGTTTTACCGTAAAAATCGGTAATGGCATTGGGTAAGACCTGCATTCTGTAGTTGCCTTCTTCTTCTAGTTTTATGGGGAATTTGTACAAATTGTACAACTCATCATAGGTTAATTTATAGGTTAGCTTCATGGAATCTTTATCTATCAAATTCACTTTTGAGGTGTCAATTTTCACAAACGGTACCGTACCTTTTAGCGTGAACACGTCGTTGAAACTAATCTTATTGGCCTTAATTGGTAAAATAATTAATGAGTCTTTTTCAGCATCTCTAAACTTATGTTTCAGAGTATCAATAAACACTTTATTCTTAATTTCAAAAAAGGCAGAATCTAACTTTAGTTCGGGTTTATACCAGTAATAGAGACTATCGGTTTCTAAATCTCTGGTTATTCGGTATTCAAAATTTTTGAGCGTGTCGTTCAATATTTTAATTTCGGTACCTTCAGGATTACCTTCAAATGGAAAAACAATACGTTGTTTCCCTATTTGCCCCGGACGCAACACTTTGAAATCCAATTCTTCCTGAAACAGCTTCAACGTATATGTGGTATCCAAAGGTACTGAAACCACACCTTCGTAAAATGCAATTTTATCACTTTTAGGGTCGAACTTAAAATTGGAGTTAT
The DNA here is from genome assembly GCA_964434705.1 of uncultured Flavobacteriaceae bacterium. Taxonomy (GTDB): domain Bacteria; phylum Bacteroidota; class Bacteroidia; order Flavobacteriales; family Flavobacteriaceae; genus Winogradskyella. The sequence continues at coordinate 29,142 of CAYSVY010000022.1, read as the reverse complement.
TATCCTTTAAGGCTATAAGTTTGTATTGGCCTTCTTTAATATTGTCTATACTAAAGGTGGTTAAACTGTCTAAAGTATTGGTAACGTATTTTGGTTTTTCCTTATAAACTATGGAGTCCGTAAATGTAGTATCGGCTTCGTAAAGCATCACGGTTATGAAGTCTTCTGCGCGTCGTTTTTCAGCATCAAGTACATTTCCTTTTACGGATAATGAATCTATGGTTTCGCCTGTTGAAAATACATAGCGGTAATACGGATACGGGTTTTCTTCATTGTTATCTACAATACTTTCGCCAAAATTAATAGCATAAGTGGTATTGGCCTTGAGCGTGTCCTTTATTTTTATACTAATGTATTTGCTGGCAGAACCCAACGGTCTTATAACGAGTTCATTGTCTAAAGGTGGCGATACAATTAGTTGTTTGCTTATGTCTTTCAGCTTTACGAACTCGTCAAAATAGATTTTGATTTCGGCACTCTTAAAGTTGGTAGAATTATTCTCGGGTACTGTTTTTAAAATCACAGGTGGCGTTTTGTCAATTTCGCCTCCAGATGGTCGTCCACGATTGGCACAACCCATAATGAGCAGTAGAAAAAATAAACTCAAAAGCACCCTAAAAAACGCCTTGCGCATTTGTTCCAAATTTTTAGCAAATAAACAACTAATTCATTAAGTAACGAAAAAATCAATCTGCAATTGCCATGGAAACCACGCTAATTTTTGTACCGTCAATTTCCTTGAGCAAATTAGCGCAAAGTTCAATTGTTGCTCCAGTTGTAATAATATCATCTACCAAAAGTATGTGCTTGCCTTTTAACTGGTTTTCGTTTTGTACCGCAAATTTTGTGTTGTCGTCATCAAAACGTGTAAGCCTATCTTTAAAAACCTGAGTTGCTGTGTTTCGGTTTTTAATCAAAACATTGGTATTGTAGTCTGCATCTAAACATTTGGCTATGGCTTTTCCAAATTTGTCAACCTGATTATAACCTCGCTTTTTCAATTTGTACTTATGCAATGGCACTGGCACCACAACATCAATTAAGGCATAATCTTTTATGTCTTTCAACTCATGCCCTATCCAATTTCCAAATAGTCCTCCAATAGCTTCTTGCTCCTTATACTTGAGGTTATGTAACAGCTCCTGAACAATGCCTTGTTTGGAAAAATGTAAAAGTGCCGTAGCATTTTCAAGCTTAATACGTCCGTAAAATATCTTTTTTACGGCTTCGGTATCGTCAAAATGAAAGTTGGTTAACGGCAACTCGTGCCTGCAAGTGGTGCAAATCTGATTTTCATTATCGGACAGTTGAGACCTACACGCTTGGCAGATTAACGGGAAGAAAAGATTGAGCAGATCGTTGAACATTTCTAATTTAAAATAAGCTTCAATGTAGTAATTATTCCGTTGTATTAAAGATTTTATTGATTTTGACATAAACTGGAAAAATGAGATGGTCAATTGCGGCTGTTTTATATTTTTGCACCATGGCACAAAATGACGATAAATTCAAAAGAGTAATTTCCCATGCAAAGGAATACGGCTATGTATTTCAAAGCAGTGAGGTTTATGATGGTTTAAGCGCAGTTTACGATTACGCACAAAACGGCGTTGAATTGAAAAAAAATATACGCGAGTACTGGTGGAAATCCATGGTGCAAATGCATGATAATATTGTTGGTATTGACGCCGCTATTTTTATGCACCCGACAACTTGGAAAGCATCTGGCCACGTCGACGCGTTTAACGACCCATTAATTGACAATAAAGACTCTAAGAAGCGTTACCGTGCCGATGTGCTTATTGAAGACTACTGTGCCAAGCTTGAGGCTAAAATTGAAAAGGAAGTAAAAAAAGCCGAAAAACGCTTTGGCGATAGTTTTGATAAAGCCACTTTTGTAAGTACCAATGGGCGTGTACTTGGCTATCAGAAAAAAATTGACGAAATCCTATCGCGCATGGGCAAGTCTTTGGAGAATGAAGATTTAGCAGATGTAAAAGCACTAATTGAAGAGCTTGATATTGCCGATCCGCTTTCTGGCAGTAAAAACTGGACAGACGTTAAGCAGTTTAATTTGATGTTTGGCACTAAGTTAGGAGCTTCTGCAGACCAAGCCATGGATTTGTACTTACGTCCAGAAACCGCACAAGGTATTTTTGTAAATTTCCTAAACGTGCAGAAAACAGGGCGCATGAAAATACCATTTGGTATTGCCCAAACCGGTAAAGCCTTTAGAAATGAAATTGTAGCACGCCAGTTTATTTTCCGCATGCGCGAATTTGAACAAATGGAAATGCAGTTTTTTATAAAACCTGGCACACAAAAACACTGGTTTGACTATTGGAAAGACGCGCGTTTAAAATGGCATATGTCTTTAGGCTTGGGTGAAGATAATTACCGTTTTCACGACCATGAAAAATTGGCGCATTACGCCGATGCTGCAACGGATATCGAATTCAAATTTCCGTTCGGATTTAAGGAATTGGAAGGCATACATTCCAGAACCGATTTTGATTTGGCGCAGCACGAAAAGCACTCAGGAAAGAAATTACAGTATTTTGACCCTGAAGACAATACCAGCTATACGCCTTATGTTTTGGAAACCTCCATTGGTCTGGACCGGATGTTTTTGGCCGTATTTTCAAATGCGTTAGTTGAAGAAGAATTAGATAACAATACCACACGTACGGTATTAAAATTACCAGCAGTATTGGCACCTGTAAAAGCGGCCATCTTACCATTGGTGCGTAAAGATGAAGCTTTAGTAAAACTCTCTAAGGATATTATTGAAGACTTAAAATGGGACTTTAACGTGGCTTATGACGAGAAAGATGCGGTTGGTCGTCGTTACCGAAGACAAGATGCTGCAGGCACACCGTTTTGCATCACGGTTGATGGTGATAGCTTAGAAGACAACACCGTGACGATACGTCATCGCGATACTATGGAACAGCAACGTGTTAAAATTGAAGACCTTAAAACCATAATCAAGAAAGAAGTGGATATGGCCAGTTGGTTGAAAAGAATGTGAAAAATAAAATTGTAAATAACTTTAAAATGGAAAAGCCCAAACAGTTTGTTTGGGCTTCATTTTATGAATATTTCTAAAACCTATACCCTAAAGTAATATGCAATTTTGAAACAAAATCAACAGATGCTTCAGTATTAAAAAGATTGCGCGCAACACCAAAACCAACCTCACCTACAAATCCGCCTTTGGTTACCCATTTACCGCCTAAGCCTATTCCCAAACCAAAATCAGTGACAAAATCGTTAGTATTACTAGACAATTCTGGTTCAATAGAATTTAAGATACCAAAGCCTTCCAAGAAAAAACCAGCGCCGTATTTTTTCCCAAAATAAAAACGGTAATATGGTGAAAGGTAATATTGAACCTCATCGGTAATTTCAGAATCGTAAGGTATAAATACATTCATCCCCAAACCAGACTCTTCATTTAAAAGATATTCATAACTAAAATCAAAAGCCCCAACAACTAAATACAGTGCATTGGCTTTAATTTCATGTTTTTTAAAATAGGGGTCTTGTGGCTCTGACGAATCTTCTTGGGCAAAGGCTACCAAACACAAACCTGTTAAAAGAAAACTTAGCAGTAATTTTTTCATTAGTCTTGTTTTATTTAGCTACAAATATGGTTAAAATAAATCCTCTAAAACCTAATAATTGTCATAAATTAAAAATACGCTCTTAACTGCACTGTTCCTGTATGGATTGTATTTGAAGATGGTGTTTTACGCCCAAAATAATTGAGATTTAAATCCAAATACTTGGTTAATTTTTTTTGCGCAATTAAACTCCACGTAAAATTTCTACCAGGTTGCAAACCTTCTAAAATCTGAAAGGCTACAGGCGTATTTGGATTGCCTGTATAGTCATTCTGAAAATAATTGAACTCGCCCGTCATAGCAATTTTCTGTGCGTTGTTATAGGTAAATGAAAAACCGTAATTATTTTGTTTTAAGGTTTCAGAATCTCCAACAGTATTTTCCTTTGAAGTGTATTGGTAAAACACATCAAACTGGGCATTTTCATTAAATATGTAAGATAGCTTTGGTTGTAATTGGGTTTGGTCAATATTAAAATCCCTATTGGCAAAATTTTCATTCAGATTCTCATTTGTACTGATACTTGCCAAAGTATTCACTAGCCAACTTTTGGCAAACTTGTGATTAAAATTAAACTGATGGCTTATCAAACGGTTTTGTTGTGCGCCTATAGACAACAAATTTTGGCTTCGGTTGGTCAAAAACGTGTACGAGGTTGTGTAGCGCTGTAGTCCACGGTTGTAAAATAGCACGTTTCTTAAATTGAAATTGAGACCTAATCGGTTGGGATCATCATCTATTTCCAAGTCTGAGAATGGTCTAAAACCATTAAAAGGATTTAAGTTAAAGGCATCGCCATCACGCCGAAATTTATTATCTACAATAAACGCCGTTTGGTTGTAAAAATGCGACCAGAATTTTTTCGATTTGTTTTCGGAAACATTCCATTGGCGCGCATTAAAGGTTAGCGTTTGGCTAAACCGATTTTGGTGGGTTTGCACAAAAATTTGATTGGGCAACAGCACGCGAATATAATTGCCCTGATCTTGAAACTGTGCTATTTCAAATTCGCCAAGTTCTTGCACGCCATTTTCATTATAATCTATCCAAGTATAGTTGCCTTGGCCTTGTTCTACCTCAACAAAAGTAAAATCTTGTTGTGGCAAGGTGCCAGAATTGGTTTCGTAGCTGGTATTGGAAATCAATACATTATTAAACAGTTTTTGGTTGAAATTCAAACGGCTGTTTATGGATTGTTCATCTTGTGAGGTCTCATCGCTTGCTGACAATTTTCTGTAATTGACAAACAGTTGCAAATTGGTATTCTTGTTTTGAATCAGTCGTGATTTGAGATAGTACGTATTCGAGGTATTGACGCGTTGCAGGTTGTTTTCCCTTAAACTATCATTCAACCTGTGGATGTAACCCAATTCCACAAAAACCGAGGTGCTATCGCCAATACCTGCAAAGGCCTCATAAGAAGTAAATTTTTGGCTCAATGCCGTTAGATTTCCAGTAGCTTTTTCCACTTGTTGGTTATCTTCCAATGCGAATTTTCCACCTGCCCATTTGTTCTTTTTACCGTAAACCACACGATTAAAAGATCGGTTAAACTTTGACGTATTTAGTGTTGAGTTGTTACTAAGAATACTTGTTGCCGAAAAAATATTAAAATTGCCCAATTGCAAATTGGCATTTAAGTTGTGTCGGTTTCCATTAAAGTTTTCAGAAAAGTTTAGATGCTCAAACGTGTAAGAGGCGCGCCCTTTTTTGGCATGACTGATTTGTATGCCACTATTTAACAACAATTGATTGCCAAAGCTAACGTTGCCTTGGGTAGCATTGCTGTTATCTAAATTCCAATCACGGGCAAACTCCGCTCTGTACAATCGTTCTACTGTTCTAAAATTTTCATTGATGTAATCCACATCTGCCAAAGCAGACACATTCCAAAGGCTATCGTTTTTAACTATCTGTTGTTTCACTCTTAACTTCCCAGCAAAACCATCATTGTCATCATCATCAATACTTGAAAACAGGTTTAAATCATTTTTACTACCAGCAACTTCAAAAAAGACATCGGTTTTTTCGGTTGGTTTGTACGATCCGTTTAGTGTTACTACCTGTAAACGCTCTGGGGCAATGAGCTGTATTATGGGTTCATAATTACCCTGAGGTACACCAGCAATGGGTGCTACATATTCAAATATATTGGCAACAGCATTGGTGTTGGTTAAAATATAATTGCCCTGATTATCGCCAACAAGTGTAAACCTAACGCTGAATAATTCATCATCTGGATTGTTTGAGAATACAAAAACAGTTTCGCCGTTAATAACCTCTTGCTTGTATAAAATACGGTTTTCAGAAAAATCTTCTTCAACCGCAGATGGTGCGGTCATGGCACTTCTATCGTCTCCAGCATCAGACAAAATCTGTGTTTGCTCAGTAGATAAGTTTTGTTGCAGAGGTTGATTTTTGGCATCGCTTTCAGAATATACAGATAGGTTGAGCTTTAATTTTTCAGTTTCAAAACGGCCACCGCCATAAACCGTAAAACGCGAATAATTACGTTCGCTAAATTGATAGTCTACCACAATCCGCATTTCTGATGTAATAGGAAATGTGGAGTTGAAAATAATTTCGCCAGCGTTGTAATCTATAATATAATCCTTGTTTTCACCTCTTGCCAACGGCACGCCATTGACGAAAACGGTTTCACTACCCGAAACAATTAAAACAAACAATTCGCCATTCTCACCAGTTAATTTATATGGTCCTTGGTTGCCTTCTTGCGCTGTAAACTGTGTGGTTGTAAATTGACCTCGTACCAAAGCGCCCGAAGCAAATACAGAGGTTTTTTCGCTTATATTGGCATTGACCAAAAGTCCTTGTACACGTTTGCTAAAATTATTGAAATAACTTGTGTTATTGCCTAGGTCAATATCTCCTGCACGAATGCGCCAATCCTTACTGAACATCTCAATAAAAATCTGGTCAAACTCATCCAATCTTTGCGAAAAACCACTTTCCTGTAATGGAATATTGGCGTCTTGTATGGACGCTCGCAATGAAACCTTATCGCTCAGTTTCCCTGAAATCTGAAGGTCCAATTCGCTGTTTAAAACCGAGTTTTGATTATTTCCAATAGTAACACCACGAGAAATACTTCCAGAAGTAGTTAGACCATCAAACGGTGTAAAGTTGTTTTTGCGAGTATCTTTCTGCAACTGATACAGTTGTTGTGTTGCACGAGAATTTTTTACAACAATGGATTCGTCCAATTGCTTATAAACCTTGGTAATGTAATCTGGGTAGCGCAGGTATTCCACAACCACGGTATCCAATGGTATGGGTTGTTTAAATGTCAGAAGTGCTTTGGCGAAATCTACATCGTATAAACTTGTATCAATTACGGTATTGTTCTTTGTTCTTAAAACAAAAGAGCTCGGGTTGATGCTCAAGGAGTCGAGAGAAATAGAATCTTTAACGGCAAGTTTTTTTAAGCGCAGTATTCCTGATTTATCTTGAGACAATAAGGAAAATGAAACACAAAAAAGAAACAAGGTAATTATGATTCTCATACAACACTTAAACGGTATAGTCTAGCACATATTTTATAAAATAAAGCAGGCAACTTATAATCATAAACAATTAAAAACATCCTATAACATTTACTTAAAACCTTTATAAAATTGTAGTGTAAAAGTAACGCATTAATTACTTTTGAAACAATTGAAACTAAAGAGAAGAAATGAAAATTGCCTCCTACAACGTAAACGGTATAAGAGCCGCCATAAAAAAGGGATTTATAGACTGGCTAAAAGCCACAAACCCAGATGTTATTTGCCTTCAAGAAATTAAAGCTCAAGAAGATCAATTAGATTTAGAATTGTTTACCGAAGCTGGCTACCACCATAATTACTGGTTTAGCGCCCAAAAAAAAGGCTACAGCGGTGTTGCCATTTTATGCAAAACAAAGCCCAACCATGTTGAAGTAGGCACCGGAATTGAATCCATGGATTATGAAGGCAGAAACTTGCGTGTGGACTATGACAATGTTTCTGTAATGAGTTTGTATCTACCATCTGGAACAAATGATGCACGGCTGCAACACAAATTTGATTACATAGATATGTTTCAAGATTATGTGAACACCTTAAAAAAAGACATTCCCAACTTGGTCATTTGTGGCGACTATAACATTTGCCATGAAGCAATTGATATTCATAACCCAAAAATGAAAGGTGTTTCGGGTTTTTTACCTGAGGAACGCGAATGGCTGGGCAGCTTTATAAACAATGGATTTATTGACAGCTTCAGATTCTTAAACCCTGAATCACAACAATATACATGGTGGAGTTACCGTGCCAATGCCAGAGCAAACAATAAAGGTTGGCGCTTAGATTACGCCATGGCAACAACCCCATTACAAGAAAATTTAAAACGAAGCGTTATACTCTCTGAAGCTGTGCATAGTGACCATTGTCCAATACTATTGGAACTGGATTTTAGTACAACTTAAAACATCAATTAAAAACCCAAATACTGAAATTATGATTAAAAAAATTTCAATTTTAACCTTAAGTATTTGTTTTCTCACATCGTGTGTGTCAAAGAAAATTTACACCGAACTAGAAGACAAATACGCCAATTTAAAAAAAGAACATCGTCAATTATCAGATGAGAACGATGAATTGTCTAGAGCAAAAACAAAGCTTGAAAATGATTTAGCGAGCTTGGAACAAGAGTATGATGCTGCGGTTACAAATAAAAATTTATGGGAAAAAGAATATAAAGCTATTGTTGAAGAACTTAGCCGGTTGGAAGATTCTTATAAAGCACTAGAAGAAAACAGTTCCGCTGCCATAGCTGCAAATTCTAAAAAAAACCGAGAACTATTAGCAAAACTAGAAGCTAAGGAACAAGCCTTGGTTGCAGAAAGTGAGCGTCTCAACAAACTTGAAAAAGAATTGCAAAGTCGTTCGCAAAGGGTTGCTGAATTAGAAAGTGTTATTGCCAACAAAGATGCTGCAATGACAAAATTAAAAGATGCTATTTCAAAAGCACTTACTAATTTTGAAGGCAAAGGACTTACCGTTGAACAACGCGATGGTAAAGTATACGTATCCATGGAAAATAAGTTGTTGTTTGGCTCTGGTAGCTGGTTTGTAGGTTCTGAAGGCCGTAAAGCCGTAGAGCAACTTGGAGAAGTACTGGCGCAAAATCCTGATATTGCCATTTTAATTGAAGGCCATACGGATAACGTGCCTTATAAAGGTAATGCACAAATTAGTGGTAATTGGGATTTATCCACTAAGCGTGCAACAGCAATTGTCAATATTTTGCGAGAAAATAAAAGTATAAATCCTGAAAACCTTACCGCAGCAGGTCGTGGAGAATATGCTCCAATTGCAAGCAATGAAACTACAGAAGGTAAAGCCAAAAACAGAAGAATAGAAGTAATATTAACACCAAAGCTTGACGAAATTTCTAAATTGTTGAATGAGATTTAATCTGATTTTTCTAGTTCTTCTCTGTAGTGGCTCAATAGGCTTATCGCAAAACACTAAAGATGTTGAGTTTCTCAAATCAATGGCATATTTAAAAGACAATAAGCTTATAGATTGCAATAATCAAGAAGGCAGCTCACTTGAGTCGCGAATATGCCTAAACTTGAATGTACAAAAAAATGACTCAATAATGCTCGCTAAATTCAATGCTTTGCTACTTAAGATCGATAAAAATGAAACTAAAGAAACATTGATAAAGCAACAACACCATTGGGAGCAAAAACGAAAAGAACTCAGCATTATAAATTCTGATGGTTTTCAAGGGCATTATTTAGGCATTCAGTACTTGTATATTTTCAATGAGCTAACAAAATTGCGACTGAAAGAACTTGAGCTTATTCTTCCCAATAAATATTGAATACTAATAAAACCTTAACATAGATTTAGACCTCAAAGGTTTTTGAAACCTTTGAGGTCTTCTTATTTTTGTTACTTTATTTGATGACTGAGGCTCTTGAAGTCATCAAATACTTTTTAATCATTTCGAGAACCTCAATGACCAATTGTTATGAAATACACCAACCTACCACATACAGATATTAAAGTTAGTAAAATATGCCTTGGTACTATGACTTGGGGCAACCAAAATACACAAGACGAAGGGTTTGCCCAAATGGATTTAGCCTTGGACAAAGGCGTTAACTTTTTTGATGTTGCTGAACTCTATCCTGTACCTGCAACTGCAGATACTTATGCAGAAACTGAGCGTATTATTGGTAATTGGTTTACAAAAACTGGTAATAGAGACAAAGTTGTTTTGGCTACAAAAATTGCTGGACCTGGCGATTATACAGCACATATCCGTACCACTGGTTTTAGTAAAGATGCATTGAATGAAGCCGTGAACAACAGTTTGAAACGACTTCAAACCGACTATATTGACTTGTACCAATTGCACTGGCCAGAGCGTGTGACCAATACCTTTGGCGTTCGTGATTTTCCCATAAACGTTAACGATGGTTGGGAAGATAATTTTAATGAAATTCTTCATAATCTGGATACTTTGATTAAAGCGGGTAAAATTCGTCATGTGGGTATTTCCAATGAAAAAGCTTGGGGTACCATGCGTTATTTGGAAGAATCAAAACACAATAATCTACCAAGAATGATTACCATTCAAAATGCGTATTCATTATTATGCCGAACTTTTGAAGGTGACTTGGCCGAAACTTCACTTCGAGAAAACATTGGCCTACTCGCCTACTCGCCAATGGCGTTTGGGGTATTATCTGGTAAGTACGTTAAAGGGACTGCGGCCGACAATGCGCGCTTAAAATTATTCCCGCGTTTTGCAAGATATAGTAGTGAACAATCTACCGAAGCCACAAAACGCTATTTAAAAATTGCTGAAGATAATGGACTTACCTTAGCTCAAATGGCGTTGGCATTTGTCAATGAAAGGCCTTTTGTAACAAGCAATATCATTGGTGCGACAAACTTAATTCAGCTTGAAGAAAACATCGATAGTATTAACATTTCACTTTCTGAAGACGTCATGAAAGCTATCAATAAAGTGCATGGTGAGATTCCTAATCCTGCGCCTTAAAAGTTAAAATTCACTTTCTCTTTTTTTATTGGCACTTTTGGTATCACAAATCGATAAAACACTTATAAAACCGATTATAAGTATTTGCTAAAAAAATAAGTGCGTCCACTAAAAAAATTAGTTGTAAATGCAGATGTATCATTAGATTTAATGTTAAATTTAATACGTTAATAAATTATTATTTACTTATGAAAGTAAAACTATTACTCTTATCCTCACTAATTTTTTCAACATTTGGTTTTGCCCAAAATAGCATTAACTACAAAGCCTTGGTAAAAGATGACCTTGGTACACCAATAGCCAATCAGCAGATTACCGTACAATTTCAAATTCTGGAAAGTGGAACGACCAATGTCTACCAAGAAACACATACACCAACTACTGACAACAATGGTATTATTATAGTTAACATAGGAGAAGGTGTGGTTGACTCTGGGAATTTCAGCATGATAAACTGGGCTTCAGCTAGCCACTTCCTTAATGTGCAGATAGACTCTGGCAACGGCCTTGTAGATTTAGGAACTACACAATTTGGTACCGTACCTTATGCCTTAAACGCACAGTCTGCAACAACCTCAGCTGATAATACAAACTTTAGAGAAGTCTATTTAAACGCATCTACCTCACCTGTAACAGAAACCAAATTACCTGATTTACTCATAAAACTAGACCCTAGCATTGGACTTCAAACCTCTGCTCCAATTGACCAACAAAAACTTTTGGATTTGTGTGGCGACGATGAAGGTTGTAAAATTACTATAACGCTCTTTTATGCAAATGGTAGCTCTGCCCCAAATTTTAAAAATTCTGTTTCTGGTATGTTTTACTATGTGCAAAATCCAAATAATGTCACACAGTATAATTACTCATTTGTACCTACAGGAAGTACAAGTGCCCTAAATAATACCGATAACAATGGGAATCAGCTTGCAATAATTAATGCCTTTAACGCTTGTTTTTTAATTGATGGCTCTTATACGCAAGGAACACTCAATGGAGATAATGAATTGGGATTAAGTTTTTTATACTGGACAGGTTTTGGCACCAATAAAGAATGCTACTGTAAAATTGAGGATTAACATCATAGTGACATGAAAACATTTTATATAATATTATTTTTAACATATACCTCATTCAATTTTGCACAAACCATTGACAATCAAAGTATAGATAGCGGTGGTGTTTCAGTTACCAATAATGGTATAAGCCTATTATATACTGTTGGGGAAGTCGCTATTCAAGATTATTCTACGGCAAATAATTTAATAAGTGAAGGCTTTATAAGTATAGCGTCTAGCAATAATACTTTAAGTACCATAAATCCTAACAGCAATATAGTTTCACTTTATCCTAATCCAACAAAAAACAATTTAGAAGTTTCAAATTCCCTAGAAACCATAAATAAAATGACTATTTATGATATTAATGGCAGAACTGTTTTGAGTCTGACAGGTATTGCGTCTAAATCCAAAAGCATAGATACTTCTTTCCTAGAAAAAGGCGTTTACGTTATTACACTCTGGACAACAAATAGTATTGAAACAAGAAAGTTTATTAAACTATAGCCAATAGAGTTTAATTCTATACCAAATGTAACTCACCACGAGTTTCCATACTCTTGAGTTCTTTTACCACGTTTAGGGCATCAGGAACAACATCGCTACAGAGAATAATTAGAGAACCATCTACTGCATTCCTAACGGCGTGTTTTATCGCTTCTTTTTCCGAAGGAATTATAGTTGTTTTCTTGTTTGGGTCTTTCATTTTAATTCCGTCATCAAGCATTTTAATCAATTCTTCCTCAGTTTTCCCTCTAAGGTGCTTGTCTTGACGTATAATGATTTCATCAAACATCTCGGCAGCAATCATACCCATTGCATTGTTGTCTTCTTCGCGGCGATCTCCAATACCCGCAATAATACCAACACGCACCGTAGCATCTAACTCATCCGTAAACTTTTTTAAGGCTAACATACCAGCTTTATTATGAGCATAATCCAGAAGGATGTTAAACTTTTCGAACTTGAACAAATTCAAGCGACCTGGTGTTTGCGATGCCGATGGCACAAAAGTTTCGAGGGCAGCTTTAATATCTTCATTGCTTACGCCATGAACATGCGCTCCAAGTACAGCGGCCAAAACATTCTGTATCATGAATTTGGCTTTTCCTCCATAGGTCAACGGAATATGTTCGGCTTTCATCAAACGCATTTTCCACTCGCCACGACAAATGGTAACAAACCCGTTTTCATAAATAGCAGTTATACCGTTCAAGCGTTGCAAGGCTTTAATTCTAGGGTTGTTTTCGTCCATTGAAAACAAAGCTACATTGCAGTCAACCGCGCGGCGCATTTCATATACCAAATCGTCATCTGCATTTAAAATTGCATAACCATCTGGAAGCACGGTTTCTGGAATAACGCCTTTTACTTTTGCCAATTGGTCAATAGTATTGATGCCTTTTAATCCTAAATGATCTGCCGCAACATTGGTTACTATACCAACATCACATTTTTTAAAGCCTAACCCGGCTCTCAGCAATCCACCGCGTGCACACTCCAAAACTGCAAAATTTACGGTTGGGTCTTTAAGTACAAACTCAGCACTTGAAGGTCCGGTACAATCGCCTGTCATCAACAAACGGTTTTGGATGTAGACGCCATCACTCGTGGTATAACCAACCCGGTAGCCATTCATTTTTGCTATATGTGCCAATAGTCGAGATGTTGTAGTTTTTCCGTTTGTACCGGTTATGGCCATAATTGGAATACGACCCGTATCTCCTTTTCTTGGGAATAATTTATCAATTACCGGTGCGGCAACATTTCTTGGCAAACCAGTTGTTGGTGCTAAGTGCATTCTAAAACCTGGACCAGCATTAACTTCTAACACTGCACCGCCAGTTTCTGAAAGTGGCTTGCTGATATCCGTTGTCATAACGTCTATACCGCAAATGTCCAAATCTATAATTTTAGAAATACGTTCCGCCATAGAAATATTGGCAGGGTGAATAATATCCGTAATATCTTCTGCAGTACCACCAGTACTGAGATTAGCAGTATCCTTTAAGACTAATTTTTCGCCTTCTGCCAAAACAGAGTCAACGGTGTATCCTGCGTCTTTAATAATGGTTCGTGTGAGCTCATTTATGGTAATTTGTGTCAAAACTTTTTCATGTCCGTAACCACGGCGTGGGTCTTTGTTGACCTCATCTACCAATTCTTGAATAGTAGATTTACCATCTCCGATAACGTGTGCTGGCGAACGCAAAGCCCCAGCTACTAATTCATTATTAATAACCAGTAACCTATAATCTTCACCAATGATATATTTTTCAACTATAATTGCGCCACTTTTGGAACTATTTTTGGCATGACGAAACGCTTCAAGTGCTTCATCGTAATTTTGAATATTAACCGTAATTCCGCGACCATGGTTACCATCTATAGGCTTAATAACCAAAGGAAAACCTACATATCTGCAAGCTTCCTCTAAGCTTCGTTCTCGACGAATAATATCACCACGTGGCACCTCAACTTCGGCTTGTTCCAATAAGTATTTAGTGTCTTCCTTATCGCAAGCCAATTCTACGCCAATTGATGATGTTTCGGACGTTACAGTAGCCTGAATTCGTTTTTGGTTTGCACCATAACCTAATTGGCATAATGAGTATTTGTTCAATCTTATCCAAGGAATACCGCGTGCTTCCGCTTCCTCAACAATTGAACCAGTGCTTGGTCCTAAACGATCATCTTCGCGTAATTCTCGCATACGCTGAATATCCTCTTCCAAATCATAGTCTTCACCATTTATCAACGCCTCACAAATTCGAACAGCGGCTTTTGCCGCATAACGACCAACAGATTCTTCCGTGTAAGCAAAAACCACATTATAAACTCCTTCTTCGCCGTATCCGCGCGTACGACCAAAACCAACGTCCATACCGGCAAGGGTTTGTATCTCCAATGCAATATGCTCCGTAATATGCCCCATCCAAGTGCCGCGCTTCACACGTTGAAAAAAACCGCCAGGTTCGCCAACAGAACATCGGTGGCTATACATAGTTGGAAACATTGCTGTTAAACGTTCATAAAAACCATCAATAGTATCCGAAGGACGTTCCTCCATCTCTTGAAGGTCCAATACCATTACAATAAGTTTATGTCTCCTAACAGACCAATAATTTGGCCCACGCATTGCATTTATACTACGTATTTCCATGTTGGTTGATTTAAATTGGATAAAGGACTAAATATAGGATTTTCAAAAGAAAAATTAATTTATTTTTGCCGAATATTTAACTGAACTTTTATGCAGACTATTAAAGGAACTCTTATTCCTATCGGGGGAAATGAAGATAAAGGTATTGAAGAAGATGAAATTTACACGTTAGATTTTATTGATGAAGGCATCCTGTCTCATGTGGTTAAGGAAGCTGGTGGTGTTGATGCACATATTATAGTTATACCAACAGCATCGAGTATTCCTGTTGAAGTGGGCGAAAATTATTTAACAGCGTTTAAAACTTTAGGTTGCAAAAATGTAGAAGTTTTAGATATACGCTCAAAAGCAGATTCAGAATCCGATAATGCCGTAAACCTTATTAAATCTGCAAATTGTGTGATGTTTTCTGGAGGCGATCAATCTAAAATTACTGATAAAATAGGAGGCACCACTATACATAAAATACTTAGTGAACGTTATAAAAATGAAGACGGCTTTGTAATTGCTGGCACCAGTGCTGGTGCAATGGCTATGGCTAATGAGATGATTGCTGGTGGCAGTGCTTCGGAATCCTTTATAAAAGGTGCTGTGGACATGTATAAAGGTTTAAACCTATTGCCAGAAGTGATTATAGACACGCATTTTATTCGTCGTGGTCGCTTTGGAAGAATCTCTGAAGCTGTGGCTACATTTCCTGAAAAAGTTGGTTTTGGACTTGCCGAAGATACCGGAATGATTATAAAAAACGGAAATGACTGTACCGTAATTGGATCTGGAATGGTAATAGTTTTTGACGCAAAAAACCTAACCCATAACAATGAAAAGCTTTTAACTGTTGGCACACCAATGACCATTGCCAATCTTAACGTTCATGTATTATCTAACAGTGATATGTATGACATTAAAAGCAGAAAAGTTAGCGTATTAGATATTGATGCGCCATTTATATAAAAGCCTTTCCGCCCGCTTTGTCGTACATCTTTCCAGAGGAAAGAGTTTAGTGTATTGAAATAATTAGTTTTAAAGACCTCACAGGTTTTTAAAACCTGTGAAGTCTCATTTCTTTTTATTTATCACGGAAATAAGCTTTATTTATAAATAGCAATCCCTTCTTTTCCACTTGAAGATTTACAGGCACGATACATACCTTCGGTGTTGAACGGCATGGCAATATTACCTTTAGCATCAACAGCAATTAAACCGCCATCGCCATTAATTTCTAGAATACGGTTATTAATAACTTCGTTTGAAGCGTCTTCCAAAGATAATCCTTTATGCTCCATTAACATAGCCACATCATAAGCCACCACGCCACGGATAAAAAATTCGCCACTACCAGTACAGCTAACCGCACAGGTTTTATTGTTGGCATAGTTGCCAGCGCCAATCATTGGACTATCGCCAACACGGCCCCATTTTTTATTGGTCATTCCGCCAGTTGATGTCGCGGCCGCAATATTTCCATATTGATCACAAGCTACAGCGCCAACAGTTCCAAATTTTGATTCCTTCTTGATGGAATGATCCAATTGAAAACTATCCGTGTCTTTTATCTCTTGCCATTGGTCATATCGAAATTGATCAAAGAAATAGTCCTCATTTTCAAGTTGATAATTAAGTTCTTCGGCAAATTGCATAGCGCCTTCTCCAGCCAAAAATACGTGTTCACTTTTTTCCATAACATCGCGCGCTAAACATACCGGATTTTTAATGCCTGTAATTAAAGATACAGCACCAGCATTAAGCGTTTTTCCATCCATAATAGACGCATCCATTTCATGTGTGCCATTAGCCGTAAAAACCGAACCTTTTCCAGCATTAAACAATGGCGAGTCTTCCAAAAGTCGAACCGCTTCTTCAACGGCTTCAACGGCAGATTTTCCGTCTTTCAGAAATTGGTATCCAGCATCTAACGCAGTTTTTAAATCGGCTTTGTATTTGGCTTCCAACTCTGGCGTCATCATACCTTTTACCAAAGTTCCTGCGCCACCATGTATGGCTATTGAATAGGTTTGCATTAATACATAATTTGGTTTCAAAGATACTGTTTGATTTTATATTTTAGACCTCACAGGTTTTAAAAAACCTGTGAGGTCTGTCTTCTTTTTCGTAGCTTTAACCACTTCAAAAAACAATAAAAATGCCAAACCAAAAACGTCTTTTTCTTGTTGATGCCTATGCATTAATTTTCCGTGGGTATTACGCATTTATAAAAAATCCTCGAATAAACTCTAAAGGTGAAGATACCTCAGCCATTATGGGGTTTATGAACTCACTTTTAGATGTTATAAAACGTGAACGACCAGATCATTTAGCCGTTTGTTTTGATAAAGGCGGAAGTGTTGACCGTGTGGAAATGTATGAGGAATACAAAGCCAATAGAGATGAAACGCCAGAAGGCATCCGTACAGCAATTCCGCATATTCACAATATTCTGAAAGCCATGCACATACCAATAATGGTAAAAGAAGGCTACGAAGCCGACGATGTCATTGGTACCCTTTCGCGACAAGCAGAAAAAGAAGGCTTTAAAGTGTTTATGGTAACGCCAGATAAAGATTTTGCGCAATTGGTTACCGAGAACATTTTTATGTACAAACCTGTTTTTGGTGGCGGTTATGAAACTTGGGGAATTCCTGAAGTGCAGAAAAAATTTGAAGTTGAAAATCCATTACAAGTCATTGATTTCCTCGGAATGATGGGCGACTCATCAGATAATATTCCTGGCTTGCCAGGCGTTGGCGAAAAAACGGCCAAAAAGTTCATCAACCAATTTGGCAGTATGGAAGGTCTTTTAAGTAATACCGACCAGCTAAAAGGTAAAATGAAAGAAAAAGTCGAAGCTAATGCCGAACTTGGAAAACTTTCAAAAGAATTGGCGCGTATAATGCTCGATGTTCCTGTAGAATTTGACGCTAAAGATTTTCACTTAGATGAACCAGATATTGAAAAAGTAAAAGAAATTTTTCAGGAATTGGAATTTAGAAGATTGACCGAAAACTTTATCAAAACATTCTCTGCTGAATCTACGACACCAACAACGCCAACTAGCACTGATATAAGCACAGCAGAAAAAGCGCCAAAACCTAAAACATCCCAACCTGCTGGTGCAGGTCAATTTTCACTGTTTGGTTCCGAAAGTTCTGACACCAAAGATGCTGAAACAAGTTCATCATTCGCAAGGCGAACTGCTCGAAACACATCACACTTTTACCAAAGTGTAGCATCAGGAATGGCAACCAAGTTATTTATTAAAAACTTAATGAATCAAACTTCGGTTTGTTTCGATACGGAGACGACAAGTATCAATCCGCTTGAGGCCGAGTTGGTTGGCATTGCTTTTTCATGGGAAACAGGAAAAGGATTTTATATGCCATTTCCGGAAGATAAAAATGAAGCACAAAACCTTATTGAAGAAATGCGACCATTTTTTGAAAACGAGCAGATTGAAAAAATCGGTCAAAACCTTAAGTACGATATTAAGGTTTTAGCAAAATATAATATTGAAGTTAAAGGCAAATTGTTTGACACCATGTTGGCGCACTACCTTATTAACCCAGATATGAGGCATAATATGGATGTTTTGGCTGAAACGTATCTCAATTATACGCCAATTTCCATCACCGAGCTCATTGGTAAAAAAGGAAAAAATCAACTCTCCATGCGTGACGTGCCTTTGGAAAAACAAACCGAATATGCGGTTGAAGATGCCGATATAACATTTCAATTAAAAGAACATTTCGAAAAAGAACTCGGCGAAGCCAACACCAAAAAGTTGTTTGATGACATTGAAATTCCATTGCTTCGCGTATTGGCCGATATGGAACTAGAAGGCATCAATTTGGACAAGGCATTTTTGAATTCCCTTTCGTCAGCATTAAATTCAGATATAGCCAATCTCGAAAAAGCCATTTACGAAAAAGCTGGCGAAGAATTCAACATTGCATCACCAAAGCAATTAGGTGTTATTTTGTTTGAAAAATTGAAATTGGTTGACAAACCAAAAAAGACAAAAACAGGTCAATATTCCACAGCTGAAGATGTTTTAAGTTATTTGGCAAAAGACCACAAAATTATTCAAGATATTCTGGATTATCGTGGGCTTTCAAAATTAAAAAGTACCTATGTTGATGCCTTACCCGAACAGGTAAATCCACAAACCAACCGCGTGCATACTGACTATATGCAAACCATTGCCGCAACAGGACGATTGAGCAGTAATAATCCAAACCTACAGAATATCCCAATCCGGACTGAACGCGGTCGTCAAGTACGTAAAGCTTTTATACCACGAAATGAAGATTACACACTTTTAGCCGCAGATTATTCTCAAATTGAATTACGAATTATAGCTGCACTTAGCGAAGAGGAAACCATGATTGAAGCCTTTAAAAACGGCGAAGACATTCACGCATCTACCGCTTCAAAGGTATTTAATGTTCCAATATCAGAGGTTACGAGAGAGCAACGTAGTAATGCCAAGACTGTAAATTTTGGAATTATATATGGTGTTTCGGCCTTTGGATTAAGCAACCAAACCAATTTAACACGTTCAGAATCAAAAGAATTAATTGACACCTATTATGCAACTTATCCAAAACTACGAAATTACATTCAGGATCAAGTGGATTTTGCGAGGGATAACGGTTATGTACAAACAGTATTAGGCAGGCGACGTTATTTAAAGGATATCAATTCACGTAATGCCGTAGTTCGTGGCGCGGCAGAACGTAATGCAGTTAATGCGCCAATTCAGGGAAGCGCAGCAGACATTATTAAAATTGCGATGATAAACATTCATAAAAAGCTTGAAGCTTCAGATTATAAATCTAAAATGTTGCTTCAGGTACATGATGAATTGGTTTTTGATATTTACAAACCCGAACTTGAAGCTATGAAAACCCTCATTAAAACCGAAATGGAGAATGCATATCAACTATCCGTTCCGTTAGATGTAGATTTAGATATTGGCGATAATTGGTTGGAGGCGCATTAAAATTTTTACAAAAGTGAAAATCTTAATTATTAAACAAAGAATTTAAAACATTAAATATGTCAGACGACGGAAGCAAACAAAAAGCCACTTGGCCAATGCCAAAATTCAGGTTTGAAGTTGATTTTGGAACCGAATTAAAAGGAGTGGCGTTTCAGGAAGTGTCTGGTATGGATGTGGAAAATCAGATTATTGAATATCGAAAAACCAATACTCCACAATTTTCAACAGAAAAAATGCCAGGCATTGTGAAATATGGCAATGTTACCATGAAACGCGGTGTTTTTATTAATGATAAAAGTTTCTGGGACTGGTTCAATGAAATTAAAATGAATACCATAAAACGCCGAACTGTAACCATAAAATATTGGATGAAAATGGTGATGTTACAATGACTTGGACTTTGGAAAACGCTTGGCCAACCAAAATAACAAGTACGGATTTAAAATCCGACGGTAATGAAATTGCCATCGATATTATAGAAATTGCTCATGAAAAAATGACCATTAATAATAGTTAGAACGTAAGGTCACAAATATCTTTTCATCAGAAATTACAAAAGCAAAACAGCTACTAGAAAACAACGTAGAGCTCGTTGCCACACCAACCGAAACAAACTGTGGTTTGGCCTATTGTTTGAACTAATAATCGTTATTCATTGTTAAATCTTATTTCTTCCGTTTTGTAACTAACCATATTATAGTTAACAAGCAAATTGATATAATCATATACCATTTTAAGCTAGACTCGTTTGATATAATTGGCACATCTGAGCCATACAATACAAAACCTGCCCAATAAAAAGGTTGCTCTAATTTTGTACCTGCATGTTTATTCTTAAAATCTAATTTAGCGTTCCGTAATGCTATGGATTTAGTTTCACCATTAGACAAATTTTTATAAAACGTTTCCATTATATCTTGGGTAGCCAAATCTGGTACTTCCCACAAACTAGCTACTGCTGACGGCACACCTGCAAAGGTAAATGCACGTTGAAAAGATTCTAAACTACGGCCAGCGTTTTCCTTTCCAACACCCGTATTACAAGCGCTAAGCACAACCAGTTCTGCACTTAAGCTTAACCCATAAATCTCTTCAAGATACAATTCATCATTGTTTTGCATTCCATTTGCAAACAATAGCTTACTCAATTCTGGGCGTTCATTATCAACTTCAGAATGCATAGCCAAATGCAATAGTTTTGCACGTGAGGCAGTATTAAAAAAAACGCTTTTGGATAAATTCTTTTGGTCGTAAACTTCTGCATCAAAAAATTGACTGATAGCGTGCGCTTCTTTTTGAGCCCCTACTAGTTTACCCAAATCTGCTCTATCGGCAGAGGCTACAAATGTCTCGTCATAATCTGGGACATAAATGGCTAGATTATCATTGCCATTTGGAACTAGCCTATTTGGCTCTACAAAACCTAAATTAGAGGAATACCTGATATTATAACCTTCAATAGCCCATTGATTATTAACTCTCAAAAGTTCAAAAGGTAACTTAAACAAGGTTGCATCAGGAATTATAATAAGGGTTTTATAACCTGTTATATCTCTTAATAGCAGTTGACCGAGTTCTTTGGCTATAAGATCATCAAAATGTTGTGCTTTGATACTATCTATGAAACTATTCATCTTATTGATATAGTCTTCATTCCGGTTTAATAGGTTCACGGTAATTGCCGTTTTTGTTACTCTAAAAATGGCCAATTGTCCTTCAAGCTGTATATATTTTAAAATAATTGTGTCCTCATCCAAGCTATTTTGAAGCGCAGTCAATTCAAAATTTTCAGACGTCATAAGATCTAAATTAGGGTAACGTTGGCTAATAGAATTTTCATTCTTTGATATTAAACCTTGTAAAGAATCTTGCTCTACCAAATTATCCTTTTCTTTAGCGGTGACTAAAGCGTTTCGTAATTCCAAACCTTGGCCTCTAAGGCTATCTAAATCTTCAAGACTATTGGTAAATCTATTTTGGTTGTAGCGTTTCCACGCCAGTTTGTTTTTTAGAATTTCTGTCGTTTCCAATAATTGGTTGACACCAATATTACTAACTGCTAATGTTTCATTTTTATACTTCAATATACCAGCAATAATCAGTCTTAAGGTTTCGTCATAATTTGGGCTGAAATTAGAACTGATGGTGCTGTTTTGAAATTGCTTTAATGCTATGATATATAAACTTGATATGAATCTCGTTACATCCTTATCTTCAGGGTAAGCTTCCTCTAATTTTTCAGCAATTCTTGTGAGTAGTTTGGTAGCGTTATAAGACGTGCTTGGTTGAAAGTTGGAATAATCCTCTTTTAATTGATTAGTACCTTGATGTAATAGAGAAATAACTGTTTTAAAAATATTCAAGGCTTCATCCTTATTTCCTTTTTTAATTTCAGTTTGTGCTTTCTGTGCCAGAAAAAATGGTCGTAGGGTGCTTTTTTCTGGAAATGCAACAATTAAGTTATCTATTAATATACCTGCTTCATTCAACTTGTTTAGGCCCAATAATGCCTTTGATTTATAGAATTTTAAAGTTGATAGCCTTCCAACAAATCCTGATTTTTCAGTAAGAAAAATAGCCTCATTTATAAGTGATAAAGCCTTATTAAGATACGCTGATTGATTCTTGGCAGTTTCACTTTTAGATATTAACCAACTGGCATAATGATTTAACGATTGGGTATAATATATGCTTTCGTATTTAGGACTAAAATCTGGTTTGTCCTTTAAGTTTTTTAACTTTTTAAGTTGGTTTTCAATGGCTAAACTATCTGCTTTTGTTTCTCCTAAACTATACAACACATATATATTACGGTAAGGAAACATAACCTCGTAACGGTCATTTTCTCCATTAGGGCCTTTTCTTGCTTCATCAACTGTTTTTTTATCACGCCGATACGTTCTTTCTGCCAATCTCAAATAGCGTTGAGCTTGCTCCAGGTTGCCATGATAAGCTTCATGACTTGATAAGAACAAATACGCTCCAATAAGATAGTCCAAATCTGGTACGTCATGAGATTCTAAAAGACTGACGCTCTCTAACATACTTCTTCGGCTTTTTAGACTAAATCCCAAATCACTTTCTGCATAGGCGCGCTTATAGTATAAAATAGCCCGTAAATTCAAAGTGTTGGAAAAAACAGGACTTATAACAAGACCTTTATTGGCTTCAACAATACTAGCCTTAAGTTGACCCAATCTATAATAACTTTCAAATCTATGGTAATGCACATTTGCCAATGTAATACTGTCATTACTGTTGATTGGTTTTGTTGTTGGAAGCACAGAGTCTGTTATGTTTATGACACCGTTATAATTTCCTTCATAATAAAAGGATTCAGCACGCTTTTCTAATTCTGTTAGTTCATTAATTGAATCCGTCTGAATTACTTTAACGTTATTAATGAGATTACCAAAAAAGCTGTTACCTGCAAAAACAGGAACAGCTAATAATAGTAACAGAACTAATAAAATGTTAGGGTTATTAGATTTCAAATAGTTTATTTTTCTTGAATATAATTATTTATCTATTATTCAAAAATTTTTTTATTCTGATATTCAGCGTCATGCTACCAGAACCTTCATTTAATACGTCTTTACCCGGTAAATATTGTGAAGGTTTTGCACTACATTTTTTCTCTTCTTCTACAGATTTAGCAGCACGTTTCTCCACACAATTCTCAATATATTCTCCTCCAAATTCAGCAATAAACTGATTTTTATTGAATGTTTTAATCCATAAGTATCCGGAAAAGGGTTGCGTTTCTGTCAAAGTCTTGTCGTTATAAAAACTAAAGGCATATGTGGGACTTTCCTCAAATTTATCCGTTGTGATATTAGCGATACTAGACTGGTCAAAATCCTGATTAAAAGATTGCGTTAATGCTAATAACTGCTTTTCCGCTTCTTGTGGCGATAGCTTACCTTCTTGCATTAATTTTGCAATTTCTATGCCCTTGGCTTTGATAGCTTCTGCATTATTTTTTAGTTGGTTAGTTTCTGGCTGATTAATGGATTTTTTCGATTTGTCAATTTGATCCTTGTTATGTTGATATTTTGCAAGTCCTTGTTGTAGATTACTTAAACGAATAAAAACACTGTCAGTTTCTTTGATTGGAAACTTAAAACCGCGGTTAAAATCAATATCCATAACAATTGATTTTCCGTCAGAACAATCAGTGCAATTATCCATTTCATACTTGGGGTTGAACTTATCAATTTCAAACAAACTCAACATAATAGTCTCGTCTGATATTTGTGCTTCAGCTATTTCTAAATTAGACTTAAATTCATAACCATTAATAAGCACCTGGCCATGTACTGTCGAGACACCATATATTAAACATACAAGTAGGACTATTCTTTTCATATTATTATTGAATTTATTCCGGATTTTAATTGACGTAACCTGCCAATTTTGCCATGGCCAGCGCCAATTTTTTATAATCTCTATTTTTGGCCACCTCTTCTTTATTCAATTTATTTTTTGGTGGGTAAACCATAAGTGTGTAACCATCTAATTTTATTTTTAATTCGTTTTTACTTTCGTTCCAAAGTGCAGCCATTCCATGGTTATCAACCCACTCAGCTGATTTGGACATTGATTTCTGAAGCGCCCAAGCTTCTTCCCATTTTTCTCCACCACCTGTAGCTTCGGCGATCTCAGCCATCATTTCATTTTTACCTATCTCTCTAAATAATGATATAGAACCTCGTAGCCATTCATAATCGTTTTCGCTTGTCTCAATATAGATACCACATTGTGGTTCTACTTCTTTACGAAACCGATCTGAATTTTTATTATCCAATATGCGTATTTTACTCTCTGAAACGCTGTAGAGACTGGCTAAATTAGCCAAGTCCATTTGCTCACAAGCGCTATGGTCTTTATTGTAATTAATTAGATTTCCTTTGAAGTTTTTGTTGACAAAACTCAGATCGCCCATTTCTTCAATATTCACCATTTTTTTGTCTCCTAAACAAGAGGTTATAAAAATTGCCATTACAATAGCAATTGAAAAGTGTTTAAATTTCATGATTCTGTTATTTAATGATTAGTTTTTTATTCAAAATGGAATTGCCCGTTTTCACTTGAACCATATAAATACCATCTGATAATTGACTGGTATTTATTAATAGATGTTCTGAATTTCTTCCATTTTTTTGTGCTACCACTTTACCTGTTAAATCTAAAATGGCAACCTCATTGATTGAAGTATTAGACTGAATGTAAAACTCATCACTTGCTGGGTTTGGATACATACTGAAGCTATCTCTAATCTGAAAATCTTGAGATGATAGTGTTGCGCCTTCTTCAACATTTAAAATAAATCCACTGGCTTGGTTTTGCAATCGTGTTGTTCCTGCTTCTAACCAGACTTGTAAATAATAGGTTTGCCCAATGTTTAGGTTATTAATCTGCAATTCATTCGCCGTACATGCCAATGGTGTATTGGAACTGCAATTGTCATAAATAGCAATCTTACCGACTAATGGTGGTGCATTAATAGTAATAGTAACGCTACCTGAACTTGGAGCTACAAATTGGTACCACATATCTAAAATGGTAATGCCCGAATCCTGACATTGTGGATTGTTACCGCTATTGGTTGCACTAATAGTTGTGCCTGATGCCGGTTGGGCTAATGTGATTGATGTTGCCTGTGCACAATCATCATTAGTTGGCGTACAATTTGTACTGAACCCTGGAAAGTTATTTGTTGGGAAAGCCCAAAACACGTTACTCCACGCTACATCATCAACCTCTACGCAAGATAACATTGGGTTATCTTTAACTCTAAATGTTTGACCAATATTAGTGTTGTTTCCACTTTTAATGTAGATGGTTTCTAACAATGGATTATCCTCTGCGCGTACGCTAGTTAATGCTGTATTTGCAGAAAGATCAATGTAGGTCAGTAGTGCATTTTCATCAAACTCTATAGTTTCTAAAAGTGTATTTTGTGTGACGTCTAATAAATAGAGGTCGTTATTAACATTGGCTAATAGAGATCGTAATGCTGGACAATTAGAGAAATCTAACACAGGGACATTTACAAAATTGATAAAAACATCATCTAGTAACGGATTGTTGCCCAGAATTAAACTATCTAATGTTAAATCTTCAAGATTCAACTCTGTAAGATTGGTGTTGCTAGAAAGGTCAATGCTAGAAAGTGGAGAATTAGATATACTTAAAAAATTAAGATTTGTAAAAGCACTTAAATCAAGAGATTCATCTAATACATTACTTATTGAAAGCGATTCTAAATTTGTTAAACCTTCAATCGGTGTTAAATCGGTAACTTCATCACGAATGGAAAGGTCTTTAAGAGCTGTGAAATCTTCAAGTCCTGTAATATCAGTAACTATAAAGTTTGAAAAAGAGAAGTTTTCTAAAGTATTGATATTAGCCGTTAACACCAAATCATCCAACGGTCCTGAATCAAGACCCAATTGTTGTAAACGCGACTCAAAAGCGTCACTTGGCACAAAAGTGGTTTGTGCCTTTAACACATTACTAAAGCTAACTATTAGAGTAAAAAGGAGTACAATTTTTTTCATAATTTTTCATTTGGTTACACCTTTTGTTTCTACTGATACCTAAATGTTAACAGCTCCTTAAAAAAATTTATATTTGTTTAAAGTGTTAATATTTCATCGCCCTAATTAACTAATGAATAAACAGGTTAACGATAGTCAAATTCAAGAACAACTTCGTGCTGATGACAAAGAGGCTTTAAAAAAAGTCTATATAGCTTATAAACAAGAGTTTTTGAATTATGCTAAACGTTATCCCTTAAATAGAGAAGATATTATAGACTGTTATCAAGATGCCATTATTGCAATGCATCAAAATTTTGCTACAAAAGGGTTAGAGTTGCAAAACAGTAGTATAAAAACATACCTGTTTGGTATTGGTAAAAACAAGCTGTTTAGAAAACTCAAAAAAAATGGGCAACTTATACATATGGAAAAATTAAGTGATTCTATTCTAGAAGTAAGTATTGAGGAAATTGGAGAAAATCCAAGAATTGCCGAATTAGCAATGAAGCTTAATAACATATCCGAGAGTTGCCAATCACTTTTAAAATTGTTCTACTATAGAAACCTCACTATTGATGAAATCGTTGAAGTCACAGATTATAAAGATGGAAATACAGTAAGAAGTCATAAATCTAGATGCATAAGAAGACTTAAATCTTTGTTTAATAAAATGTAATGACACAAGAAGAATACATACAAAAGTACCTTAACAATAAACTATCAGACTCTGAGGCCGAAGCCTTTATGTCGCGTTTAAGTACTGATGACACTTTTAAGAGTGAAGTAGATTTTCAGCGAAATTTAATAGAGGCGTTTAAACGAAGTGAAGCACAGAAATTAAAAAAAGAATTAATAGTGCTTTCCAATACGGAAGAGAAAAAGCATCATGCAAAGCTTTTTCAAAAACTAATATACGTGGCCGTAGCTTCTGCCTTAATAATTGGTTTCTTTTACAACATTATAACTGTGCAATCTGGACCAAAACTCTATGCAGATTATTTTGAAGTTTACCCAAACACTTACAAACCCGTTGTTAGAGGAAATGCTGATAATTTTGAGGCGTTCCAAGCCTATGAAAATGAAGATTTTGCAAAGGCCGAGAGACTATTGCATGAAATGACATCCAATAAAAACAACCCAAACCTTAGGTTCTATTTGGCCATAGCACAACTTAATCAAAACAAAAATAAGGACGCGTTAAATAATTTAATGCAACTTGAAAATATCGATTATGATTATAAAGCCGAAACTTACTGGTATATAGCACTAATTCATATTAAAAATGAGAATTTTAACGAGGCCATTCCTTATCTAAAATTTCTCGAGTCCAATCCAAATAAATTCAAATTAGAAGAAAGTAAGTTACTTTTGCAGAAAATAGCAAAAGACTAGTGTCAATAATTTCAACAGATATCTCCAAAGCTAAGCAACTTCTTGAAAACGAAGAATTAGTGGCTATACCAACCGAAACGGTTTACGGTTTGGCAGGTAATATCTATTCTGAAAAAGCCATAGTTGCCATTTTTGAAACAAAAAAACGTCCGTTTTTTAATCCGTTAATTGTACATATTTCGTCAAAAGAATACCTTAAAAATATAGCGCAAGCTATTCCAGCGAAAGCGAAATTATTAGCCAATTCCTTTTGGCCTGGACCATTAACATTGGTATTACCTAAAAAAGATACCATACCAGATTTGATTACCGCCGGAAAAGCTACTGTTGCGGTACGTGTTCCAAATCATCCATCAACTCTTAAGCTTTTAAATCAGCTAACTTTTCCATTGGCGGCGCCAAGTGCAAATCCTTTTAACAGAATAAGTCCAACAAAACCTGAGCACGTTGAAGCCTATTTTAAAGACAATATTAAAATGGTTTTAGATGGTGGTGACTGTAAAAACGGTATAGAATCGACCATTATAGGTTTTGAAAATGATGAACCAATTATATACAGATTAGGCTCAACACCAATTGAAGCTATTGAAACTGTTGTTGGGGAAATTAAAATCAAAAATAAAACATCAGACAAAAGCATCGATAAACCTGAAAGCTCACCAAACGCGCCAGGCATGTTACTAAAGCATTATGCACCAAGAACAAAAACCATTCTTTCAAAAGATATTCAAAATACATTGAAATACTTTTCAGGAAAACGTATTGGGATTATCAGTTTTTTTTCAGCCTATACTGATGAAGACGTTGTTGTTCAAAAGCAACTTTCAAAAAAGAAAAGTTTAGAAGAGGCTGCTTCTAATTTATACGATGCCCTGCATGAGCTTGATAGCAAAAATTTAGATGTTATTATTACTGAAAAATTCCCAAATGAAGGTTTAGGAAAATCCATAAATGACAGGTTAAAAAGAGCAACCGCTGAATAGTCTGTTTCTTTAGCTTAAGGGGAAAACGGCAACAAGTATAAAAAATGAACCTAAGCACTTGTTTATCCGATAGTTTATCGTAGATTTGCAAACTCTTTTTTGGAGAGAAATGTTTAATCATTCGTGCCAAACGGCACGATAATAAATCAAATTAGTGTGGACACATTAAGCTACAAGACAGTTTCGGCTAACAAAGCTACCGTTAACAAGGAGTGGGTTTTGGTGGATGCTGACGGACAAACTCTAGGTCGCTTAGCTTCAAAAGTAGCAATACTTTTAAGAGGTAAGCACAAACCTAACTTTACGCCACACGTTGA
>CAYSVY010000021.1:0-56195 GCA_964434705.1 uncultured Flavobacteriaceae bacterium | reverse complement strand
GCTGGCAAATCCATTTGGCACCTGCCAAGTTGTTTAAATTATGCTTCCCAAAAATTTCTATTGGCATTGGACCTTCGGGCGTCTCCAATAAGGTTTCGCCACCTTCAACGGTATATTCGGGCGTGGTATAAGGTAATTTTCGTATTTGATTTTCGGATGCTTCCACTACGCGTTTTACCTCAGCATCTTCTTCGTTATAATTGATACTTCCACCTCTGACTATGGAATCTACAAAGATTTGAAACTGCTCTACATAATTTTCATACGTTGGAAAGACATTGATATGATCCCAAGCAATACCACTTAACAGAGCAATATTAGGTTTGTACAAATGAAATTTTGGCCGTCTATCTATTGGAGAGCTTAAATATTCATCACCTTCAAGCACAATAAAATCGTTGTCATCCGTAAGCTTTACCATGACGTCAAAACCTTCTAACTGCGCACCAACCATGTAATCCAAATCTCTGTCGTGGTAATGCATTACATGCAAAATCATGGAAGTAATCGTAGTTTTCCCGTGACTACCACCAATGACCACTCTGGTTTTATCTTTGGATTGTTCGTACAAAAATTCAGGATAACTGTAGATTTTTAGTCCTAATTCTTGTGCTTTTAGCAGTTCAGGATTGCCGGCTTTTGCATGCATTCCCAAGACAATAGCATCCAATTCTTTATGGATTTTTTCAGGAAACCAACCGAAGGTTTCTGGTAGTAGACCTTTTGCTTTGAGTCTGGATTTTGATGGATCAAAAATAGTATCGTCACTACCCGTAATGTTATACCCTTTGTTGTGCAGAGCTATGGCCAAATTGTGCATTGCCGCACCACCTATTGCAATAAAATGTACGTTCATTTAACAAATATCAATGTTCAAATTTCAAAAAACAAAACTTCTACTTCTTATTGCTTATTAAAGATCTGGATTAACAGCTAAACTATTAAACAACTTCGCTTTAGTATTGAAGAATTTATTTTGAATAGAAATGGCTTTTAAGCGCACTTCTATCAATTTTGACTCACGTGAGTTTACTAAAAACAATGAGCTTTCGCCTAATTGAAATTTACGTTCCTCTGCGGTTAACAATCTTTGGCTTCCGTCAACAATATCATCAGTAAGCTGATTTTGAGAAATGTAAGAGTCCAACTCTTGTTTAAGCGCATTAATTTTATTGATAAGATTGACACGTGTTGCGTCACGTTCAAACTCTGTATCTTGTAATTTAATTTTTGCCAATCTTAAATCGCCACGCTCTTTTCTCAAGAAAAGCGGATAACTGAATTTAAGTCCACCTTTGTAATCTGCCGTATTGAATGTTCTGGCAACATCTGGTGTTTCGGTCAAAAAATTATATTCCAAATCAATTCTTGGCAAAAGTGAATTGGCCCTTAAACGACGTTCTACGTCCAAACCTTGAATTTTGAAATCCAACGACTGCATTTTGGGGTGCGTTTCAATAATAACATCATCATTTAACAACTGGTCAATATCAAAAGTGGCATCAACAACGGGCTCCGTATCAACATCTGGAATTACATTGGGTTGCAATTCAACCGGAATGTTATTATCCAACCACAGGAACGTAGACAATTCTAAAGTGGTTTTGAGCATGGTTGTGCGCGACTGCTCTAAGCTTAAACGCCTATCATCTAATGCTATTTTCGCCTCGGTAACATCGATTAGTGCAAATTCACCTAATTCTGCGCCACGTTGAACGCCATTGTAACGTCTTTCGGCATTTAAAAGGAAATTTTCAAAAAGCTTTAGCTCGTTATAAGCTTTAAGCCACTTAAAGTAAACCAGTGACGCCTCAAACAAAATGTTGTTGACAAAAATATCTCTATCTGCTTTAGCTTGTTCTCTAAACAATCTGGCTTGTTTGAGTTGTGCCATTCTATCATTAATAAGCAAACCGCGTGCAACGGGTACCGAAACACCAGCAGAATACAAACCGCCTTCAGGGATAAAAGCTTCAGAATTCAGGAAATCGCCCGTATTTTCTTCAAATGAAGCTTTTAATTCAACCCCAAACCATGTTGGGACTTTAAACGTACCGTTAAGCTGATCCCAATATTCTGTTCCTTTTAGACGTTTTCTGTCATAATCCACGTCAACCTTGGGATCAAAAGCACCACGGGATTTCATGAGCTTGGCCTGACTTTCATCAATAACCAATTCGGCCTGTTTTACTATAGGATGGAATTTTTTGACAAATCCCAAGTATTCATCAAACCTTAAAACGTTTTCCAAACTATCTACTTGAGAAAATCCTTTAAGACCTAATGCAATGAAAACAATGATTAGCAACTGTTTCATCTACTATTTCTTTTTTGATGTTGATGCGCTTGCAGGTTGATAATAATTTGGTGGGAAACCATTAAGCTGACGCCAAAGCTCGAACCAAATTGGCACATCTTCCAACAATGCAATTGTTCTTGCGCCCGAACCTGCGCGTATTTCATTTGGCCAAGGATGGTCTTCTGGATCCGGCTTTAGCAATATCCTGAATTTTCCGTTATCACTGATAAAACGTTCAACCGCCACAACTTCTCCACCGTAAGTACCGTAAGATACGTTTGGCCAACCGCTAAAGACTATTGCAGGCCAACCGTCAAATTCAATTCTCACTTTTTCACCAACATGCATTAGGGGTAGATCTAATGGTTCAACAAAGGTTTCAACAGCCAAATCTAGATTTTCCGGAATAATGCCAACCAATTCTTCACCTTCTTTAAAGGTTTGTCCAACGCCACCACGTATTGCCCTGTTTATAAAGCCATCATAAGGTGCTGTTATAAAAAGCATATCTCGTCTTAAAGAATAATTAGAAACTTGATTTTCTAATTTTTGGACATCAGCTTCAGAACTGAACTGGCTTGACTGGGCAGAGAACTTCTCACTGCGCGCCTTAGAAATCTTATCTGCAAATTCTTGGTTAACCCTGTTAATTTCGATTTCGGCATTTATCACTTCATTTCTGCTTCCCAACAACTTGTTTTGCTGTGAAATTAATTTAGCCTGTGTTTCCTGTAGCTTAATTCGGGTATCTTCAACAGTTTTAAGCGCGCCAATTTCTTCCTCAAATAATGTTTGTGCACGGTTATATTTGGTCTCGGCAATTTTTAGATTGGTTTCTGCAGCAATCAAATCGATGCTATCTGCCTGAACTTTAAATCTAGCTTGCTTTAGCTTATTTTCCGCTTGTTGCAGTTTTAACCTACGCTCCCGCGTCAGTGCTCCAATCCTAACGTCTTGTGCTTTTACTTTTTCAGCATAGGATTGTGCAGAAAACTCTTTTGCATCGCGCTGTTGCTGTGTTCTTTCAACCAGATTTGGATCAAAATATTCACTTTTTATCTCGGCTATTTGCATAATGGTATCTCCCTTTTTTACCGTTTGGCCTTCTCGGATATACCATTTTTGTATGCTTCCCGGAATTGGCGACTGAATAGTTTGCGGCCGCTGTTCTGGCGTTAGTGTGGTTACCATGCCACGGCCAGAGATATTCTGTGTCCAAGGCAAAAACAATATGACCAAACATGCTATTGCAAAACCTAATAAAAACCGTTTGGATTGCTTGTAATAATCCTTGTTTAAGACATGTTTCGCAGATTTGTACTTGGACAAATCGATAGTTTTATTTAATGGATTTTTAGAAATATTCAACATGGCTAATATCTTTAAACGATTTCTCCTTTTCTCAGGTTTATAACTTCAGTACAATTGTCTTTCCAGTCGTTATTATAACTTACAACAACCAGTGACCAAGGATGCTTATCATCAGTGATGAATTTTATGATGCGCTGTGCTTCTTTTTCCTCAAAGTGCTCTAAGGCCTGCTCAAGTATAAGCACTTTGGGTTTTTTGAGTATCGCACGCGCTAAGATTATTTTTTTAGCAACCGTAAAAGGCATCTGTTTTCCTTCGGGATAAATTACGGTGTCCAATCCAAGTTCCGTTTCTTTTAAGAAATTGGTCAGTCCGACATTTGTAATAACTTCTTCAATTTCTGCTGTGGAAATTTCAGCATCACCAAGGGTGAGGTTTTCTCTAATGGTACCTTCAAAAGGGGTTTCGTCGGTCAACGACAACCCTAAGAATGAACGGTAGCTGTTCAAGTTTAAATTACTTAAAGAGGTGTCGTTTAAGAAAATCCTTCCTTTAGTTGGTTTTAATAAACCGGCAATGATACGAACAAGACTGGATTTTCCAGAACCACTTTCCCCAGATATCAACAACCTACTTCTTGAATTAAGGCTAAATGAAATATTGTTAAGTATGGGTACAGCTCTGTCCGGAACTTCAAGTTTAATTTGGTCGAGTTCAATTTTAAAGTTCTCATCAATACTAACGGCTTCGCCATCTTGCGATTCAATTTGCTTATCTACAACTTGCCCCATTTTTTCTAGGGAAGTGAGCACATCATAGAACGATTCTAAACCAAGAATCAATTTTTCCACCGATGTTATTACCAATAAAATAATGATCTCCGCTGCAACAAACTGACCAATATTCATTTCCTGACTCAATACCAAAAGCCCACCTATGATCAATAAGCTAGCCGTAACAATGACCTTAAAGCCTATCATCTGTATAAATTGAAGCACTAAAATCTTAAAGTGGCTTTCTCGAGCAACAAGATACTGTTCAACCAGTTTATCGTTTTTATTGATGGCAAGTGAAGTTCTTCCGGAAATCTTAAAACTCAAAATAGACCTTGCAACCTCCTGAATCCAATGTGCAACAACATATTTCTTTTTAGATTCTACCAAACTGGTTTTCATACCACGTTGAATGGTATATTTAAAGACAATGTAAATCAACGCAATTAAAAGGATACCAAAGGCAATAAAAAACGGATGGTACAGAGATAGTAAAATCAATGCAAATACAATTTGCAACGCCGCTGTTGGTACATCCAACAACAATTTTGCCAGGCCTTTCTGTACGGTCAGTACATCGAAAAAGCGATTAGCCAGTTCTGGCGGATAGTAATTGTATAGCTCGCTCATCTTTATCTTTGGAAAGCGATAGGTAAACTCAAAAGAGGCACGCATAAATAGGCGTTGCTGTATGGTTTCGATAATTCGCATTTGCATGAGTTGCAATACACCTACAAATACAACACCGATGGTTACCAAAATCACCAATACAATCCATGAAGTACTGACTTGTGCCCCTTGTATCAGATTAATAATTGCTTGGATACCCAAAGGTAAGGTAAGGCTTATCAATCCTGAAAAAACAGCATAGTAAATAACCTGTGTTAAATCCTTTTTTTCAAGCCTCAAAATGCCAACAAAGCGTTGCCAAGGTGTGAGTATTGGTCTTTCTTTTTTCATGTTTTATTCCGATTTGATGGCACTAAGCGCTAAGTCTTTAAAAAATTGTGTTGGGGTAACCGTTTCGTTACAATCTGTAATAGATTTGAAGTGGTCTTTTAAAAAATGCTGATGCAATGCACCTTGTACAATGGTACTCGCTATACTTGATGCGTATTCGTAATTAGGATTTACCCTCAATATGATATCTCTCAGGCGTTGTACCAAACGTTTGTAAACTACAAAGTAGCCTTCTTTGTTTTCGCTATCAACCTCTTTGGTCAAGTATGATTTTGAGTATTCATTAATAATAATTCTGTTGAGCACAATCTCATTGATATGTGAGTAGTCGTAGTCTTCTTCAATGGTCTTTGTCACGACATCAATAGCTTTTAACAATTGTTCTTTGGCGTTTGGCAAATTGTAGGTTGAAAATACCAGCTGATACTCTATCCACGCCCAATACCAAGATGTTAAATACAACAAGAGTTTGTGTTTGCTTTCAAAATACCTGTAAATAGAACTTTCATTGGAACCAATTTTAGCACCCAATTTCTTAAAAGTAAAACTATCGAACCCTATTTCATCAATAAGTAAAATACTATGACCTATGATTCTTCGCCCTAAATCAGAAGACTCAGGATCTTTTAAAAAGATTTTATCTGGCACTGAGATTTTAATATTCGAAAGTAAATTTTTCATTACCATTAATTTTGCGAACAAAAATAATAGTATTACTATCAATAATTAAAAGTATTAACAAAAATTTAAGGTGTTCAAAAACGGACTCAATGGCATTACATTTTAGAAATCTCTTTCTTTTCCTCAAGTGCCTTTTTAAAGTCTGGCTTAAGGGTTAAGGCTTTATCAATATAAACCAAAGCATTTTTTTTATCATTCTTGTGGCGATTAATCTGTGCTAATCTATAATAAGCCCATTCCACAGGTACGCCATCTTTAGCAGTATAATTTTTAATATAAGTTTTCAGGCACATTTCGCCTTTATCCAATTGTATGTTATAATCTGCGCTTACTTTACCAATTTGATAGTGCATGGCATTGCGCTGGTGTTTTTTGTGTGCTTTTTCAATAGTCTGAATAGCTTTGGAAGGTTGCTGATTATTTTCATAAAAGGTCGATAATTTATCATAACAGGTTACAGAACCTCCAATTTTTATGGCTTGTTTATAATATTTTTCGGCAAGCTCAGGCTCGTTATCATACTCATAAACGTAACCTTTAGCCAAGTATCCATCAACAGTTGAGAGTTTTTCGAGCTCTTCGGCATATTTTAATGCCTTAGCATAACTGCCACCAACTATACCAGGTAGCGTTACGTACATATCTACCAATGCCCATCTGGTATCAATGTGTTTCGAATCTAATTTAGCGGCAGTTAAAAAAGCGCGTTTCATTTCACCAATAAACCCTAGAGCTTTTAATTTGCTAATGCTTTGCGCATGCATGGCAATTGCACCACCATGCTTGTAATGGTAATTTGCATTTTTTGGGTTTTGCGCTACCAAATATTTATATTTTTCAATGGCAACTTCCCATTTGCTCTGGTAACTGTATGTATCCGCTAGGAGTTCAATTGCGACTAAGTCATTTGGGTGCCCTTTTAAATAGTCTGCTAAAATTAAATTGGCCTGTTCATAAGATTTGGCATCCATGAGCAACTTGGCCTTATCCACAACATTTTGAGAAAAGCCAATTGTACCCAAAAACAAAAACAGTACAATGCGATACATAGTCACAATTTTTAAACAAAAATAAGCTTTCAGGATTTGTCGTAAAATGTTTGGTGCATTACGGGCATTTCACTTTTAAATTAATTAAATTAACTCATCGAAAACCCTTACTCACGATTTTTGGTTGTTTTTGGAATAGCTTTTGGGGTATCTTTTCGACAAAATTGAATCTTCGATGAAAATTAAATTAATTGTACCTATGCTTATATGTTTCGCACTATTTTCCAACGCTCAAAATGATTATGAGTCACAATGGAAAACAGTCGTAAAACATGAAAATGAGGGACTCACAAAAAGCGCTCTTGAAGACGTAGAAAAAATTTATCTACAAGCAAAATCCGAAAAAAACCAACAACAAGCCATCAAAGCAATGCTCTATAAGAGCAAGTACATATTGACACTTGAAGAAGATGCACAACTTAAAATCGTAGATTTATTTAAAACTGAAATTGAGAAGAGTGATACAGTAACAAAACATCTATTGGAGAATATCTTAGCTAATATGTACTGGCAGTACTATCAGCAGAATAGATATAAATTTTATAACCGCACCAAAACCGAAGAAAAAGTCAGTGATGATTTTAGGACTTGGGATTTAGAAACACTTTTTACAGAAATACACACCTACTTTCAGAAGTCAATTCAAAACAGTTTACTACTGCAACAGGAACGTTTGGAAGACTATGAAACACTTTTGATCACTGCCAAAAATTCAAAAATATTCAGACCTACCTTATTCGATTTGTTGAGTCATAATGCGCTGGAATTCTATAAAACCTCAGAAAATAGCATCACGCAACCATCTTACAAATTCAAAATTGATGACGAACATTATTTAGCGGATAGTGAAACATTTATAAATCAGTCAATTACACCAAAGGATTCGGCAAGTCTTCAGCTCAATGCTTTAAAAATTTATCAGAATTTATTGCGCTTTCATCGCGGCAATGCAATGACCGAAGCTTTTGTGGCTAACGATATTGACCGATTAAAATTCGCCAAACAGCACAGTGTTTTAGACCATTCCGATAGTCTGTATCTGGTCTCACTTAATGCTAAAGTGGCGCGATTAAAGAATAATGCACTATCTGGTTTGTATCAATTTGAAATTGCCAAATTGCTTTCCGAACAAGGACAAAAGTATAATTCAAACCTAAGTACAAACGAGAACGAAGCACTTCGTTGGAAGATAAAAGAAGCCATTACGCTATGCGATGAAGTCGTCACAAAATTTCCAGAAAGTGATGGTGCTAAAAAATGCCACGTTTTAAAGCAAAACCTCTTGCTTCCTAATTTAAGTCTTAAGGCCGAAAACTTTATTCCAACGGATAAACCTTCACTAATATTGATCAACTACGCGAATTTAGAAACTTTAGATTTCAAGATTTATAAGGTAAGTACAAAACAATTAGAAAAATACAATCGTATATACCGTGAAGATGAAAAAGCTAACTTTCTCAACAAACTAAAAACGGATAAAACTTGGACGGCAAAACTCAAAAACGAAAATGATTACAGACGCCATACAATTGAAGTCCTAGTTCCAGAATTGCAAAACGGACTTTACATCATCAAAGCCGAAACTAAAAAAGACAATGTTTTTGCAACCAGCATACTACAAGTTACCAATTTTGCCCTTTTAGAATCTAATGAAAGCACCAAAGTCACATATCAAATTATTGACAGAACTAACGGCGCACCAATTAAAAATGCCTCGGTGAAAATGAGTTACAAGACCAATCGGAATAATAACCGATTGTCCAAAACATTCACAACCGACAACTTAGGGAAGTTTGTATTTCATAAAGAAGACAGCTATTTAAACTCCGTTGAAATTACTGTAAACCACGATAATCAAGAAGCCCATTTTGGCAATTCCTACATCAACAGAAAATATACCGAAAAACCCGACAACACAGAGCGTTACAATGGCTTTTTGTTTACAGACCGTAGTATTTACAGACCAGGACAAACCGTTTATTTCAAAGGCATTGTTACCAAAACATTTCAGAAAAAAACTGAAATCGCTACCAATGAATCTGTTTTTGCCACATTACACAATGTGAATGGTGAAAAACTCAGCGAACTCAATTTTGAAACGAATGAATTCGGTTCATTTCACGGCGAATTTATTCTGCCAAATAACGGACTAACCGGACAATATTACATTAAAACCAGCATCGTAGGCTTACTCGACCATCATACGTATTTTTCAGTTGAAGAATACAAACGCCCAAAGTTTGAAACCAATTTTAATCCAATAACAGAAAGCTATAAAGTCAACGATAGTATTGTGGTCAAGGGTAATGCCATTGCATTTTCAGGGAGTACAATTACGGACGCCAAAGTCAATTATCGCGTAAAACGCAATGTACAATTGCCAAGATGGTATTATTGGTATCGCCCAGCTTACAACAGTAGCGTCCAAGAAATCACATTTGGCGAAACCAAAACAAATAACAACGGTGAGTTTGACATTGAATTTAAAACACTACCCGATGAAAGTGTTTCCAAAGAAAATCTACCCGTTTTCACCTATGAAATCACTGCAGATGTAACCGATATTAATGGTGAAACCCGAAGCGCAACAACATATGTTCGTGTGGGTTACCATTCGCTATTAGCTACTGTTGAAGCACCATCTCGAATTGATAAAACTGAAAAAACAGCAGAGCTAAAAATTAACACCACTAACCTTAATGGCGAATTTATTCCTGCCAAAGGCCAGCTTAAAATTTATAAACTCGTAGCTCCGAAAGCGGTTTTACGACCACGACCATGGTCAGCACCAGATTACAAATCCATGACTGAGGAAGAATTTAAAAACTACTTTCCGCATGAAGCTTATGACAATGAAAATCAATTTCAAAACTGGAAAAAAGGTGAGCTTGTTTTTGAGGACGATTTTGATACTGAAAAATCAACAACTACAGACTTAAAGACAAACAAAAAATGGGCATCGGGGAAATACATCATTCTTCTCGAAAGTAAAGACAATTTTGGACAAGTAGTCAAAGACCAGACTTACACCACATTATTTAGCCCCAAAGATGATACGGTTTTAGATAACGCCTTATTCACTTGGGATTTAAATAAAGAAACATATAATATTGGTGACACAGCCGTTTTAACCTTTGGCTCAGCCTCGTCAAACCTTAATGTTACAGTTTCCATTGAAAAAAATGGACGCATAACCGATACCAAAATTTACAAATTGAATAATAACCAACAGACCATAAAACTCCCGATTACAGAACAAGACTTAGGTGGTTTTGTTGTGCATTGCAGTACGTCTGCTTTTAACAGTTTTATCTCTAAAAGCACAAAAATCAGTGTGCCTTATCCGACAAACGATTTACAAATTGAAACCAGTACATTTCGTGATAAGCTACAACCTGGAACGGAAGAAACATGGCGTTTTAAAATAAAAGGCCCAAAAGGCGATAAAGTGACTGCCGAAATTTTAGCGAGTATGTACGATGCATCCTTGGATGAATTTAGAGCACACAACTGGCAATTCAATCCTATTAATCAACCAAACTATTACAGCCGTTTTAGAACAACAGCCAACAGTAGTTTTGGGGTAAAGAATTTTAGGCAATATGGTCGATTTAAAAAGAGCACCTATAATTTTAGTAGAGCCTTTGACGAACTTAATTGGTTTGGGTTTTATTTTAATAATAACTTTTATTACAACCAAATAAGAAGACAAAGATCTAACAAACCTTCAACATACTCTGCCATAAGTAAATCAGATATTAAAAAAGGATTTATTGAAGGCGTAGTAATTACAGAGTCTGACGGGCTTCCGTTGCCTGGCGTAAGTGTTATAGTTAAAGGTACCTCAAAAGGAGTTCAGACTGATTTTGATGGTAAATTTAAAATAAAGGCTGGTAAAAATGACATTTTGAACTTTAGCTATGTTAGTCTCAAATCTATCGATGTTTCTATAGGTGAGAATAATTATTTTGAAATAAGCCTAGCAGAAGATGTTGCGGCTCTAGATGAAGTTGTAGTTTCAGCATATGGAGGTAGGCCTGATTCAAAAGTATTGAAAAGCTTACAAGGCCAAGCAAGTGGAGTATCGGTTATTAGCCGATCATCAGCTCCCGCAGAAATATTTGATAAAGAAAAAGCAGAAATTAGAAGTACTAAAGAAGATAACGAACTTATATCCTCAAACCCTGTAGAAAGTCAAATCCAAATCCGCAAAAACCTGCAAGAAACTGCGTTCTTTTTTCCACAATTACAAACCGATAAAGATGGTAATGTAAGCTTCAGTTTTACAACACCAGAAGCATTGACGCAATGGAAACTGCAATTGTTGGCACATACCAAAACGTTGGAAAGTGCCGTCGCGCAATTTGAAACCGTAACCCAAAAAGAACTCATGGTTACACCAAATGCGCCTCGCTTTTTACGCGAAGGTGATGCTATTACCATTAGTTCAAAAATTTCAAATTTAAGTGATAAGATTTTAACTGGTGAAGCACAATTACTACTTGAAGATGCCTTAACAGGAAAAGATATTACAGAAACATTGCTAGAGTCTGCTGAAAATTCTCTCCCTTTGGGAGAGATGTCCGAAGGACAGAGTGGGCTTTTTACTGTCAATCCAAGAGAAAACACCCAAGTGTCATGGCAATTAAAAATCCCTGAAAATAGCCAAGCCGTTCAATATACCATTATTGCCAAGGCCGAAAATTTCAGTGATGGTGAGCAAAGCACTTTACCAGTTTTGAGTAATCGTATGATGGTTACCGAAACCTTACCGATGTGGATTCGTTCTAACGAAACCAAAACGTTCACTTTGGATAAATTGAAAGACAACGAATCGACAACGCTAAAAAACCATAAGTTAACTTTAGAAATCACATCAAATCCGGCATGGTATGCGGTACAAGCTTTGCCTTACTTAATGGAATATCCATACGATTGTAATGAGCAAACCTTTAGCCGTTATTACGCCAATGCTTTGGCTAGTCATATTGCCAATAGCAATCCGCGTATTCAAGAAGTGTTCAACCAATGGAAAAATACGGATGCAATGCTTTCAAACTTAGAAAAAAATCAAGAGTTAAAATCCTTACTCATTGAAGAGACACCTTGGTTACGCGATGCACAATCTGAAACGGAACAGAAAAAACGAATTGCCCTACTTTTCGATTTAAACAAAATGACTAACGAACTGCAATCTGCTATTAAAAAGTTGAAAAACAATCAACACAGTTCTGGAGCTTGGCCTTGGTTTAATGGTGGTCGTAATAACCGATATATCACACAGCATATTATTGCGGGCTTTGGTCATCTGAAACAGCTTTCTGTCACATCGAGCGGAGTCGAGATGCAAATGATTACCAACGCCATAAAATACCTTGATAAAGAATTCATCCAAGAATACAAAGACCTTAAAAAATACAACGACAAAGTAGATTTATCAAAAGACCAATTGTCGTACATGCAATTGCATTATTTATACACACGCAGTTTTTATCCCGAAATAAAAGCATCGAAAGACGTCGAAAAAATAATGGCATACTACAAAGGTCAAATCCAAAACTATTGGTTAAAACGGTCTTTATACGCCAAAGGTTTAATGGCATTGACCATGCACAGAATGAATGATGCGGAAACCGCTGGTAAAATTTTAAAATCCCTAGAAGAAAACAGTATAACCTCAGAAGAACTGGGCATGTACTGGAAAGAAAACAGCAATTCTTGGTATTGGTACCAAGCCCCAATAGAAACACAAGCGCTAATGATTGAAGCATTTTCAGAAGTCGGTTCTGTCATTCTGAGTGAAACGAAGAATCTCGAAATCATTAACAACCTTAAAATCTGGTTGCTCAAAAACAAACAAACCAATCAATGGAAAACCACAAAAGCCACAACTGAAGCCGTTTACGCCTTATTACTTCAAGGTAGCGATTGGTTGAGTCTGACAGATGCCGTTGATGTTAAGGTTGGCAACGAATCGATAAATCCTTCAACCATAGACAATGTCAAATTAGAAGCTGGAACAGGCTATTTCAAAACCAGTTGGAGTGGTAGCGAAATTAAACCAGAACAGGCCAATGTCACCTTAACCAAAAAAGGCGATGGCATCGCTTGGGGCGCATTATACTGGCAATATTTTGAAGATTTAGACAAAATTACCTCGAGTGAAACACCATTAAAACTGAGTAAAAAACTGTTCCTAAAATCCAATACAGATAAAGGCGAAGAAATTTCAGAAATAACTGCTGAAACCAAACTTGAGATTGGTGATTTGGTTCGTGTTCGGATTGAATTGAGCGCCGACCGCAATATGGAATTTATCCATTTAAAAGATATGCGTGCTTCAGGCTTTGAGCCAGTAAACGTTTTGTCGCAATACAAATGGCAAGATGGTTTGGGCTATTATGAAAGTACAAAAGATGCTTCAACAAATTTCTTTATCGATTATTTACCCAAAGGTATTTATGTATTTGAATACGATTTATGTGTCAACAATGCTGGTAATATGAGCAATGGCATTTCCACAATCCAATCTATGTACGCACCGGAATTTAATAGCCATAGCGAAGGTGTTAGGGTAAAAGTAGATTAACCAATGTTAAAGTGAACTCTAAGCAAGGACTCTAATTTCAAAAAGTGTCAATTCGAGTAAAAATTCGTGAGAATTTTGTATCGAGAATAGCTTTTTGAATGAGAAAATCAACTGTTTCGATATATTTTTCTTTGATTTCGACTGCGCTCAATCTGACAGAAAAACAATCGGTACGATAATGATTTTCTCAAATTTAACCCACATCATTTTAGCTTTTCGGTGGATACTTGGAAAATACGTTTTCTACCATTTTAGCAAACGAGGCTTCGCGTTTTTCTGGGGTATTCCCAATTCTGGAAAGTACAGTGATTGCTTGCCAAAACACACCGTTTTTAGAGTCATCAACAAATTCAATGCTTACTTCCAATTGTGGTCCATTATTCCCAACAGGAAACCCAATAGTAACGCCACCGCCAACATTGCGTCCCGTGCCACCAACACCTACGCCAACATTACTGTTAGGATTATTCAAAACTTCGCCAGATTGAATATCAATTCTAAAACTTGGGTTTTCGGATTTTGAAAATCCCATGGATTGCAATTTTGCATCTAATGCATTTATCAAGCGTTTTTCGTCCAATTGACTGAAACCCGATTGCATATCCGTAAAATAATTATAGGTTTTGTATTGTGTAAAATCAGTACCACGCTCATAATCATAGTCTACAAAAGCGCCACATGATGTTAAAAGCAAAAGGACTAATATAAATTTTAATGTTTTCATCTTTTTATTTTAAAGATACTGATTTTTTTGATGTGTTTGCGTTAAGGATTAGCTCGTGTATTTTATAATTACTATGGATTTGAACTCGTTAATGCTTCGCATTTGCAATGGAAATCCTTTTTGAACAAAAAGATTGTAACGTATAGCCTGACCGCGCTTTTAGAACAGAAACGCCCAAAACTTAATTGAGCATTTTCCAGAGTTTGTCTTTCAATTCTTGTAGGCCTAGTTGGGCAACTGAGGACAAGAACATGTAATCGATTGGGAGTTTTTCATCGAGTTCTGCTTTCATTTCGGCCTTTAATTCCTCATCTAATAAATCGGACTTTGAGACCAGCAAAAAGCTTTCTTTATCTAGCATTTCAGGATTATAGCGTCGCAATTCATCTAAAAGAATTTCGTACTGTTCAACAATATCTTTAGCATCGGCAGGCACTAAAAATAGTAAAATGGAATTGCGTTCTATGTGGCGCAAAAAATAATAGCCCAAACCCTTGCCTTCGGCCGCGCCTTCAATTATACCAGGAATATCGGCCATGACGAACGATTGAAAATCGCGATATTTTACAATGCCCAAATTGGGTTTTAAAGTGGTAAATTCATAATCGGCAATTTTAGGTTTTGCAGATGTCATTACAGACAACAATGTAGATTTACCTGCGTTTGGAAAACCGACTAAACCTACGTCTGCCAAGACTTTTAATTCCAGCGTAATATTTTTCTCTTCCAACGGAATACCGGGTTGTGCGTAACGTGGTGTCTGGTTGGTAGAGCTTTTAAAGTGCCAGTTGCCACGACCGCCTTTGCCACCTTTGGCTACGATTTTTTCTTGATGTTCTTCCGTAATTTCGAAAAGGACTTCGTTGGTATCTGTATCTCTAACAACTGTTCCTAAAGGCACTTCGATAATGGCATCTTCACCGTCGGCACCAGTACTTCGTCCCGAACTG
The DNA here is from genome assembly GCA_964434705.1 of uncultured Flavobacteriaceae bacterium. Lineage (GTDB taxonomy): Bacteria > Bacteroidota > Bacteroidia > Flavobacteriales > Flavobacteriaceae > Winogradskyella. Next base: position 40,859 of record CAYSVY010000021.1, on the reverse strand, counting down.
CCGTGAGCACCATGACCCGCTTTTATATGCCGTTTAAATTTAAGGTGAAGTAATGTCCAAAGGTTAGGGTTTGCCCTAATGATGACATGACCACCGCGACCACCATCACCACCATCTGGCCCGCCTTTTTGAATGTATTTTTCACGATGTAAATGCGCAGAGCCTTTACCTCCATTTCCAGAAGCCACGTGCATTTTTACATAATCGACAAAATTTCCTTCGGTCATCTGAGTTTAAAGTTTATTAAGTTTAAAAGTTTAAAGTTTAAACTCGAACAGAGCTTACAGAGCATCTAAAACAGTGCTCAAGCGCTCAGTAATATCTTCAATGCTACCAACACCATCAACGCCAAAATATTTGTTTTGACCAGCGTAATAATCTTTTAAAATAGCTGTTTTTGAATAGTATTCTTTAATGCGGTTTCGTATTATGGATTCATCTGCATCGTCAGCGCGTCCACTTGTTTTGCCACGTTCCAAAAGGCGTTGCACTAAAACCTCATCATCAACTTCTAAAGCTACCATGGCATTGATTTGTGAGTCTTTGGAACTCATCAACACGTCCAAAGCTTCAGCTTGTGCATTGGTTCTTGGAAAACCATCAAAAATAAAACCTTTGGCATCCGTATTTTTTTCAACTTCGGCATTCAGCATATCAATGGTTACTTCATCTGGCACCAACTCACCCTTATCCATGTAGGATTTGGCTAACATACCCAAAGCCGTTTCGTTTTTGATATTATAACGAAAGACATCACCTGTAGAAATGTGCACCAAATTATATTTGTCCTTTAAAAAATTAGCTTGCGTACCTTTTCCCGCTCCTGGTGGTCCAAATAATACGATATTTGTCATGTGTTGTGTAGTTTTTAATTGATATACTGCAGGTAAATCGCGACCTAACCCATTGTAGTCTAGGCCATAGCCCACAATAAATTTTGGTGGAATTTCCATACCCACATAGTGTAATTTAAAATCTTTTTTATAAGCTTCGGGCTTGTAAAACAACGTTGCAATTATAAGTTGTTTTACATTTTCATTTTTAAAAATACGGTGAACTTCTGCCAAGGTATTTCCAGAATCAATAATATCTTCAAGAATAACAACAGTTCTACCGGTTAAATCTTGAGTAAGTCCAATCAGTCGTTGAATATCCTCAGTGGATTTAACGCCATCATACGATGCCAATTTTATAAAGGTTACTTCGCAAGGATGCGGATATTTCTTTACAAAATCGCTTGTAAACATAAATGACCCATTGAGGATACCAACAAATATGGGCATTTCGCCCTTTAAATCTTTAGCGATTTCGTTGACCATTTTCTGGACAGTAGCTTGAATTTCGTCTTCAGAAATAAAAGGTTTAAAGTATAAATCGTGAAGCTTAATAGCCATTTTCTAATTTTGAAACCCCAAAGATAATCAATACATTTTCTATTAACGATTTTTGATTTGGGATTTTAGAGCCTTGACCAAATTTGATGTATTTTTGTAATGAATTTGAATGCTAAGCATTGATGGACAAAACTTATTTTTCTTCCAACTTTAAACTCGGAATTCTCGGTGGTGGCCAGCTTGGCAAAATGATGCTTTATTCTACAAGAAAGTTTGACATCTATACCAAAGTTATTGATGCTAGTGCTGAAGCACCTGCTAGCCTAGCCTGTGATGAGTTTGTACAAGGCGATATATTGGATTATGATACGGTTTTAAAATTTGGACGAACTGTTGACGTTTTAACTTTTGAAATTGAAAACGTCAATGTCGATGCGCTCGAAAAACTGGAAGAAGAAGGCAGAACCGTTTATCCGGCATCAAAAACACTCAGAACAATTCAGAATAAGGCTATTCAGAAATTATTTTACTCAGACAATAACATTCCAACAGCATCATTTTCACGTTTCGCGCATACATCACAAATTGAAGATGCTATTGATAATGGTGGCATCAGTTTGCCTTTTGTTTGGAAAAGCGCACGGTTTGGCTATGATGGGCAAGGCGTGAAAGTGATTCGGGAAATTTCTGATTTAAAAAACCTTCCTAATGTAGAATGCATTGCGGAAGAATTGATTCCGTTTAAAAACGAATTGGCAGTTATTGTTGCCCGAAACGTGGACGGAGATATAAAAACCTATCCAACTGTTGAAATGGAGTTTCACCCTGAAGCCAACCAAGTAGAATACGTTTTATGCCCAGCGCGTTTGCCAAAACAAATTACCGATAAAGCTGAAGCCATTGCTTTAAAAGTGTCGCAAGCTTTCGAGCATGTTGGACTGTTAGCTGTAGAAATGTTCTTAACCGAAGATGATGAAATATTGGTTAATGAGGTTGCACCACGACCACACAACTCTGGCCACTACAGTATTGAAGGCAGTTATACTAGCCAGTTTGAACAACATATCAGATGCATCTTAAATTTACCTTTAGGAAATACCGAAAGTAAAGTTGCTGGCGTTATGGTAAATTTGGTCGGTGCCGAAGGTTACACTGGCAATGTGGTATACAAAAATATTGCTGAAATTATGGACATGAATGGCGTGACACCACATATTTACGGTAAAAAGCAAACTCGGCCATTCCGAAAAATGGGTCATGTTACCATTGTAGATGAAGACATAAACAAAGCACGTATGATTGCCCAAAAAGTAAAAGAAACGATTGAGGTAATAAGTGAGGAAAATCCAAATAACAAATTCTAAATTCCAAATGAAAACCAGTGGAATTTGGGTTTTAAAATTGAAATTTGATGAGTAAAGTAGCCGTAATCATGGGAAGCAAAAGCGACTTGCCAGTAATGCAAGATGCTATTGATATATTAAAAGGTTTTGATGTAGAGGTCGAAGTTGATATAGTGTCGGCACATCGCACACCAGAAAAATTGTTTGAATTTTCTAAAAATGCACACAACCGTGGCATTAAAGTCATTATTGCTGGCGCCGGAGGCGCCGCACATTTGCCTGGAATGGTGGCATCACTTTCGCCATTACCTGTCATTGGTGTTCCCGTAAAATCATCAAACTCCATAGATGGATGGGATTCGGTATTATCCATTTTACAAATGCCAGGTGGCGTACCCGTTGCAACCGTTGCACTAAATGGTGCAAAAAATGCAGGTATTTTGGCCGCACAGATTTTAGGTACTTCCGATAAATGTATCCTGGATAAAGTGGTAGTTTATAAAGAGGGCTTAAAAGCAAAAGTCCACGATTCTGCTAAAGATTTGAAGTAAAAAACTGTCTGGTCGAGCGCAGTCGAGACCTACTTAAAATGAATTTATATTACGTTTACATATTAAAATGTTCTGATAGATTATTATACACAGGTATAACTAATGATTTAGAAAGACGACTAAAAGAGCATCAACAAGGTTTAAATAAAAATTCGTTCACTTATAAAAGAAGACCTATACACCTTATATTCTCTCAGGAATTTAATGACGTAAAGCAAGCTATTTATTTCGAAAAGAAAATAAAAAAATGGAGCGCAATAAAAAAATTATCATTAGCAAATGACAATTATGATATGCTGAAAATTTTATCTGAATGTAGAAACTTTACACATTCAAAATATAGACCGACTGAAGAAGAGGTCTCGACTGCGCTCGACCAGACATATTAACTAAATAAAAAATGAACGTACTAAACACCACATTCAACACACCATACAACACTGCGCCTTTTTCAAAAATTAAAACGGAAGATTTTTTGCCTGCTTTTAAAATGGCCATTAAAAAGGCGAAAAATGAAATTAATGCAATAGTTGATAATTCAGACGAACCGACTTTTAAAAACACGATTGAAGCATTAGATTATTCAGGTGAAGAATTAAGCAGGATTTCAAGCCTATTTTTTAATTTGAATTCTGCCGAAACCAACGATGACATTCAGAAAATTGCTCAAGAGATTTCGCCACTATTATCAGAATTTAGTAATGATATTACGTTAAATGAAGATTTGTTTAAACGCGTAAAAGCAGTTTACCATTCAAAATCCGAACTAAACCTAACTACCGAACAACAAACACTTCTCAATAAAAAATATAAAAGCTTTTCCAGAAACGGTGCCAATCTTTCCGAAGATAAAAAAGAAAAATTGCGTGCTATTGATAAGGAACTAAGTCAGCTTAAGTTGAAATTTGGCGAACACATTCTAGCCGAAACCAACAAATTTGAACTTCATATCACTGATGAAGCCGACCTTTCTGGTTTGCCCGAAGGTGCTAAAGAATCTGCCAAGCAACTGGCAGAAAGCAAAGGTAAAGATGGTTGGCTGATTACCTTAGATTATCCGAGCTATATTCCGTTTATGACCTATGCAGATAATCGGGCATTGCGTAAAAACCTTTCGAAAGCCTTTGGAAGTAAAGGTTTTAAAAATGATGAATTGGACAATCAAGAGATTGTACTAAAAATTGCAAAACTGAGATTTCGGCGTGCGCAACTTTTAGGTTATAAAACCCATGCGCATTTTGTATTGGAAGAACGTATGGCAGAAACGCCTGAAAAGGTATCGAACTTTTTGAATGATTTATTGGAAAAAGCAAAACCTTCAGCTATAAAGGAGTTTCAGGAGTTAGAAAATTTTGCCAGAGGAATAAAAGACACTTCGACTGCGCTCAGTGTGACAAGTCGCTTAGAAAAATGGGATTCGGCTTATTATTCCGAAAAGTTGAAACAAAAATTATTCAGCTTGGACGACGAGCAATTGAAGCCCTATTTCAAACTTGAAAATGTAATCAATGGTGCATTTACCGTTGCCGAAAAACTGTTCGGACTTCGATTTGAAGAAATCAACGACATTGACAAATATCACGAAGACGTAATGACCTATAAAGTTGTTGACTCTGACGGTGAATTAGTCTCTATTTTTTATGCCGATTTTTTTCCTCGTGCCGGAAAGCGCAATGGCGCTTGGATGACCTCGTTTAAACCTCAGCAGATAAAAAGTGGTGTTAATGAGCGTCCGCATGTGTCGATAGTTTGCAATTTTACGAAGCCTACAAAAAGTAAACCTTCACTCCTAACCTTTAATGAGGTCACAACATTGTTTCACGAATTTGGGCATGCGCTTCACGGTATGCTGGCTAATACAACGTATCCTAGTTTATCGGGCACCAGCGTTCATTGGGATTTTGTTGAACTGCCAAGTCAGATTTTAGAAAATTGGTGCTACGAGGAAGAAACCTTAAAATTATTTGCTACGCATTATGAAACTGGTGAAGTGATTCCAATGGAACTCATCGAAAAAATAAAAGCCTCTGCAACGTTCCATGAAGGTATGCAAACGTTGCGCCAATTGAGTTTTGGGATGTTAGATATGGCTTGGCACAGTACTGACCCTAGCGATATTACAGATGTTAAAGCCTATGAAGCTGAAGCTTTTCAATTCACACAACTTTATCCAGATGTTGCTGAAAATTGTATGAGCACATCGTTTGCGCATATTTTTCAAGGCGGATATTCGTCTGGCTATTACAGCTATAAATGGGCAGAAGTTTTAGATGCCGACGCGTTTGAATATTTTAAGGAAGAAGGCATTTTCAACAAAACCGTAGCCGACAAGTTTAAAGCATTTGTATTGTCTCAAGGCGGAACGGAAAACCCAATGACTTTGTATAAAAAGTTTAGAGGCCAAGAGCCAAAACCTGAAGCTTTGTTAAGACGTGCTGGGTTACTAAAATAAGTCCTTTAGGTTTTCGTTTAAGAATTAATGAGAACCTTTTTCAGAATTATTGGGCATTTTCTTATAATTTTGGTTTTAACTTTAGTTACCCAAATTGGAGGATTAATTTGGTTGATTTCGATATTAATTTCACATAAAACAAAGTGGAAAAAGCGTATCGTCTTCCCTGTAATTTATTTAAGCTTTAACCTTTTAGTCATTCCGTTTACTGCGCCACTTTTTGGAAGAGAGCAACTACCGGTTTTTGAATCTCAATTAAAACCTCATAATTATTTTTATGTGTTGTCGTTTCGGAATTATGTGACGCCACAACTAAAAACTAGTATCAAAAAAACTGCTGAAGACGTTTCGAAAGATGGTATTTCTATTTCATATTTAGATGCTAACTTTCCGTTTTGGGATGGGTTTCTGTTGCTTCCTCATTTGAGTCATAACGACGGACAGAAAATAGACATAGCCTTTATGTATAAAACAAAAGATGGCCAAAAGACTGACAAAAACCCATCTCTATTTGGTTATGGCGTTTTTACAGATTCAAAAAATCCAACTGTCAATTACTGTAAACAGAACTGTTATTGGCAATATGATGTAACAAAATATTTAGGTGTCAATACCAATAAAGATTTAATACTAGATACCGATAAAACAAGAGCTCTAATAAAGGCCTTATTACACAGAAGCAATAATTCTAAAATTTTTATTGAGCCTCATTTAAAACAAGAGTTAGGATTACAAAATTATTCCCAAGTGAGGTTTCACGGTTGCCAAGCTGTGCGACATGATGACCATATTCATTTCGAAGTTAAACAAACTTTCAATAATTATTGAAAGTTTAAAATATTTTGTATATTTGCACTATGAATTACGATGAGGCCAAACATAAATTTATAAGTACTTGGGGAAGTTTAGGGACGTTATGGGGCATTAATAAAGCCATGGCACAAATACAAGCTTTGCTATTTATTACGCCAAAACCTCTATCTATGGAGGATATTATGGCTGAACTAAAAATTTCTCGCGGAAACACCAGCATGAATTTACGTCAGCTTATGGATTGGGGCATCGTCACTAAAGAAATCATTCCTGGTGAACGCAAAGAGTTTTTTACCACAGAAAAAGATGTGCAGGAGTTGGCTCGCGTTATTGCAAAAGAACGTAGCCGTCGTGAAATCAAGCCTGTGATAAAAGTGCTTCAAGATGTCTCGTCCATAAAAGATGATGGCAATGAAAATACCAAGGAATTGATTAAACAGACCAAAGCCTTACATCAATTGACGGAAGATTTAGATAGCTTAATGAACAAATTGGTAGACCAAAAGCAAAACTGGTTGACCAAATCTATTTTTAAGCTGATGAAGTAATTATATTTTTTTAAATTATACTTTCAATTTTTTCTGAAAGTTTTAAATTATTAGAATTATGAAAAATTTATTCAACATCAACAAATGGTTTGTTATTGCAACACTGATACTTTACTTAACGTTTTATTTAGGTGCTTTATTCCAAATAGTTTTAGGCGCAGTTCAAGTTTTAATGAGCTTGTACATCATTACTCGATTTAAATCCTTGACACCACTACTCAAACAATTATTTTCAATTTATGTTGTGTTAACTACTGTAGTACTTGCTTTGATTTTTACCGAATCTGCAAACAACAATCTGTGGATTGCTGTTCATCTTGTTGTACCAATGCTAATAGCCATATTTCATCTTTATATCACTTATAGAATCAAAAATGAATTATAACATCCTTACATACATTATCTATTTACCTATCATATGTTTCATAATGATAAAAATCGGATGGTTGTTTTATAAAAATGGTGAAGTATTCTTGATGGACCTTTTTCAGAATAACTCACGATTAGTAAATAGCATAAACAATTTATCACTTATAGGATACTACTTGACAAATATTGGTTATGCCATAATAACCATAGCATATTGGAAAGAAATTAACTCAACAATAGAGCTAATGCAATCATTGACAACAACGCTTGGGAAAATAATTTTTGGGCTAGCTATTCTTCATTATAACAACATTTTTTGGTTACAAAAACTTCAGAAAAAATCAATTTTAAATTAATATATCATGGAAAATTCTAAAATCATTATCGGTTATTTCATCTATTTGCCAATCGTTATTATTCTTACAATTTACATTTCAAAAATGCTTTTCAAAAATGGACGTTTATTTATGATCGATATTTTTAGGGGCAAAGAAGATATTGCCCTAGCCACAAATAAATTGTTCGAAATTGGTTTTTATCTTATAAATGTAGGCTTTGCACTTTATATCATGGAAATTACTGGATACTATAAGGACTTCGCGATTAGCAATCAAGAGTTAATAGAAATCTTAAGTAAGAAAATTGGAGGATTCACTATATATCTGGGCTTAATGTTATTCGCAAACCTATTTCTGTTTTTTCGAGGAAGAAAAAAATCAAGACAGGTTGTTATCAGAGAACACTAAATCATTTGGTTATGAAAACAATAATAATAGCAGGCGGAACAGGATTTTTGGGTCAGGTTTTGGAAAACCATTTTATCAACAAAGGGTTTGAAATCAAAATATTAACTAGAAATCCAAAAAAAGAAAATCATATATACTGGAATGCTATGGATTTAGACCATTGGACTGAAACCTTAGAAAATGCTGAAGCCATTATCAATCTAGCTGGTAAATCAGTGGACTGCCGATATAATGATAAGAACAAAAAGCGCATTTTCAATTCAAGAATTGACTCCACTAAAATTCTAGGTGAAGCCGTAAAACAGTGCGAAATTCCACCAAAGGTTTGGTTGAACTCTTCCACAGCAACAATCTACAGACATTCTTTAGATAAAGAAATGACCGAAGCCAATGGTGAAATCGGTGATGACTTCTCAATGAACATAGCTAAATCATGGGAACAAGCTTTTAATGAAAGTAACACCCCAAAGACAAGAAAAGTCATTCTTCGAACATCAATTGTACTTGGTAAAAATGGCGGCGCATTTGTTCCTTTAAAGCGTTTAGCAAAATTCGGTTTAGGCGGAAAACAAGGTAGCGGAAATCAAAAAGTGAGCTGGATTCATGAAATCGATTTTGCTAGAATCGTTTCCTACTTGATTGCAAATAATCATTCTGGAATTTTCAATGCAGTCTCGCCAAGTCCAGTTTCAAATTCAGATTTTATGAAAACACTCAGAAAAGCCTTAAAAATACCTTTCGGGTTACCACAGCCTAAATGGCTGTTGGAATTGGGTGCTCGTATCATTAAAACCGAAACTGAACTTGTTTTGAAAAGCAGAAATGTTATCCCAAAACGTTTGAAAGATTTGGGGTTCAATTTTCAATACTCAAATCTTGAAATGGCATTTCAAAATTTATTATCTGTAAAAGAATAAAAGGTAAACGTCACTTCGAGTGATTCCGATGACTATCAGAATTGTATCGAGAAGTAATTAGCAAGCTTTAAACTAAATCATCATGACACAAACACTCACATACAACACCAGTAAAACCGAAAACAAAATTGAAGTTGCAAATTTTTATGATGAAGCTACTCAAGATTATAAATTCTGGAGTAACGACTATAACATGCACTTTGGATATTTTATTCCTTTTAAAACTAATCCGTTTAAGCGCGACAGCATGCTCAACGAAATGAACAACCAAGTCTTGAAACGTTTACAAATAGGCAAAACCAAACATCGACTCATCGATTTGGGCTGTGGCATGGGTGGCACAATACGTTATGCTTTGAACAAGTTTAGCAATCTGAGTGCTTATGGTGTCACTTTATCGGACATGCAGGTTTTTAATGGCAATAAATTATTAACCAATAAAAAGGGTATTTTGCTAAAAGAAAACTACGACAACACATCATTTCAAAATGAAACATTCAACAGCGCCATTGCTATTGAAAGCTTTTGTCATTCTGGGCACAGCATCGATTCATTAAAAGAAGCGCATCGTATTTTGAAACCAAAAGGCAAACTGGTTATTGCTGACGCCTTTCTTAAAACCGAACCCGAAAATCTTTGTCCAGGCTCAAGCTATGCCTATCACAAACTTTGTGACCATTGGTCGTTGGAGCGTTTGGCCACAATAAATAGAATGAAAGAGAATCTAAAAAAAGTAGGCTTTAAAAATATTAAAATTGAAGATGTATCCTTTAGAGTTGCGCCATCGGTATTGCATGTGCCTTTTGCTATTTTTGGATTTATATTGAAAAATCTGTTCCGATTAAAACCATTGAAACGCGAAAGTTGGCACAATTTAAAAGGCTCATTTTTCGCTCTGTTTTCAGGATTGCACATGAAGAGTTTTGGGTATTATTTGATTACTGCTGAAAAGAAGTGAGAAAAAAGAGGATAGAACATAGACTTATAATTTAGTGAAAGCATATTTGGCAAACAAAGAGATTACAGTCTTTTCTCTTTAATCTTCTATCTTTACTCTTGTGCTCAATACCCCGCAAAATCAAAATTCAACATTTGCTTCACATAGGCATACATTTCAGGAAATTGGGATTTAAATTCTTGCGGTGTTTCCATGAAGGATTCAATGAGTACTGCCACAAATTCAAACTGGTTGGTATAGGCATAATCGCGCAAATATTTTGAGGCTACTAACCTATTTTTATAGCTTTCGTCAGCATCTAAAAAAGCTCTAAGCTCGTTATAGGTGTTCATAAAAATTACGGCATTAACGGAGTGGTTTTTTTTATGCCCAAAATCAAAATGCATGGCATGCACATATTCATGTATGCCCAAATTAAAATTATCGTTACTTATATCATAACCTACTAAAAAATCTTCCCAAGACAACACAATGGTTTTTAAACCCAAATTAAATTCACCTTTATGATGCGTTTTATTTATTCGGGAATAAAAGACTTCAGGATAAATAATAAAACGATGTACAGAATTTACACGATAATCTCGGTACCCAAAGGTAAGCATTACGCCAGTGGCAGAAATTAAAACCTTCATTTTGTTTGTGATTACCAAACCCGATTTCCCTTCAAAAGTATGCCGTTTGATAAAGGTTGCAACACGATGTTCAAAATAACGTTTTTCGGTTTTACACAGTTTATTGTAAAATGAAAACTGTGTTTTTAAAACATGCAATTGGGTTCTATTTAGCTTACGTTTCCACAGATATAAATGCCTAATTGGTGGTTTTCGCTTTATAGTTTCAACCCAAGCCGATTCTAAAAACAGAATAAACCGCCAAAATCCAAAAAACAAAAATCCAGATACGCCAATGCCAATAATAATTTTACCAACCAACGGATTGGTTTCGTACTGTGCCTGTTGTACAACTATTAGCATGGTTAAATATAACAATTAACCATTCTTGTGGCTGTAAAACGGATTACTTTTAATTACAATTTTTATAGTATTTTTGAAACAATGTATACACTATGGCGAAACACACTTTAAACCCTAATAATTGGGTATCTTCATATTCAGATTATTTATACAATTACACTATTTCTCGTATTAATGATAGGGAATTAGCCAAAGATTTGGTGTCCGAAACTTTTTTGGCGGGTTTAAAATCTAAAGACAATTTTAAAGGCGATGCCAGTGAGCGTACTTGGCTGATTTCAATTTTAAAACGAAAAATTATTGATCAATATCGCAAGCAGAATTCAAATAAAGGCAAAGCTGAAGTTCGAATGAGTTACAATAGCGATACAGAAACTGAAGGCGATTGGTTAGAAGAACGCGTTGCCGACCCATTTGATAAAACAGCCGAAGATTCTATTGAAAACTCAGAGCTTGGCATGGCAATACATGATTGTTTGGGGAAATTACCTGAAAAACAAGCCAAAGTTTTTAAAATGAAAACTATACTTAATTACGAAACCGAAGCCATTTGTAATGAATTAAATATTACGGCGTCTAACCTTTGGGTAATCATCCATAGGGCGCGTACCGCAATGGCTGATTGCATGGGAAAAAATTGGTTTTAACAAAACTCAATTAAACGATTACAGAAAAATGAAAAAAAGTATATTATTTATAAGTTGCGAAGAAGCGCACCATATTTGCGATAAAAGCCAGTATGGCGAAGCCACAACTTGGGAACGTATAAAGTTGGGCATTAGACTGTCTTGGTGTAAAATTACCAGAGCCTACACCAAGCGCAATAACAAATTAACCGAAGCCATGCATAACGCTAAGGTAGATTGCCTAAAACAAGACGAAATTAAAAGCATCCAACAAGATTTTGAAAAAGAATTAGCCAAGCAAAACCACTAAAACAAACCACCAAACGGGCAAACTCTCTACCCAAAATGCCGTGTAATATTTAGTCTGCATTTTCTTAGAAGACACTAAAAACAATAGTGTTATAAACGTTATTAGCAACATCACTAAAATAGAATTCCCTGATAATTCGTCTTTAAAAAATTCCAACATCAAAAATACCATAAGTAAAAGTGCTCCAATAACTTTAGTGTTTTTAACACCTATTTTCTGTGGAATTGTTGCCAGCTTCAAACTATCGTAATTTAAGTCCCTAATTTCAAAAGGTAACATCAATACCAACACATACAGAAAACGCTGTATCATCATAATGTAACTATCGGCTTGAAACTCAATAGCATTATTTAGCAATGGTAAAATAACTGTTACTGCCATCCAAACCAGTGCAATCACATAAACTTTTAGTCCACTTATTTCACGGAGATTTTGCTGTTCATCAAACAAAAAACGATTTGGTAAAAATGGAATGGCATATAAAAATGTAATTGTTGCTAAACCAATAATTAAAAACAGTGCACTTTGATTCAGCTGAAACACAAAAAAACACATCGCCACAAAAGCAAATGCAGAAAATACTTGAATGATGCGCAAATCTTTAGACAAGCTTCTGTGATGAAACTTTGCTAAACCAAAATACTTCACAAAATTATAACCTGTAATAGAGGCGAAAAACACAAAAAGTAAACAACTTGTATCAACAGCAATAGCATTTTGAAGCAATGTCACCCAGGTCAATGCGCAAACCGACAAAGCCACATGAATACTGCTATTGATATAAAAGTTAAGAAACTGCCAAAACCACTTCACTTCACAAAGGTAGCTAAAGTGTTAATAAGGCTAATTTTCGGTTAAAAACTTTAGTAATCCTTAACGAAATCGATATAGGTAATTGCGTATTTTTGCATATCAAAAAAAATAGCAGAAAAAGAATGGATACAACCTCTTTTGCATTACGCCACATTGGTCCACGCTCCGAGGAGCAAAAAGCCATGTTAAATACTATCGGTGTTACTAGTATTGAACAGTTGATTTCAGAGACAATTCCAGATGGTATTCGTCTTAAAAAAGACTTGGACCTCGAACCTGCCATGAGCGAACAAGAGTATCTAGGTCATATTTATGAATTATCGAAACTTAATAAGGTTTATAAATCCTACATTGGTTTAGGTTATCATCCGTCAAATTTACCAGCAGTTATCCAACGTAACATTTTGGAAAATCCTGGCTGGTATACAGCGTACACACCATATCAAGCAGAAATTGCCCAAGGCAGATTAGAAGCTTTGTTAAATTTCCAAACCATGGTTATCGATTTAACTGGAATGGAAATTGCCAACGCATCGCTTTTAGATGAAAGTACTGCGGCTGCAGAAGCCATGGGATTACTTTATGCCGTAAGAGACAGAGCACAGAAAAAAGCAGGTGTAAACAAGTTTTTTGTTTCAGATTTAGTAATGCCACAAACCGTTGCACTACTGGAAACAAGAGCAATTCCTATTGGTATTGAACTGGTCATTGGAAACGAAGCCGAATACAATTTAAGCGACGAGTTTTTTGGTGCCTTAATTCAATATCCAGGAAAATATGGCGAGATAACAGACATTAAATCTTTTATTGAAAAAGCAAATGCCGAAAACATAAAAGTAGCAGTAGCTTCAGATATTTTAAGTTTAGTGAAGCTTGAAGCACCTGGTAAATTTGGAGCCGATGTTGTAGTTGGCACAACGCAACGTTTTGGAATACCAATGGGTTATGGTGGACCACACGCCGCTTTTTTTGCCACAAAAGAAGCTTATAAACGTGATGTCCCAGGGCGCATTATTGGTGTTACCAGAGATACTAATGGCAACCGTGCATTACGTATGGCACTACAAACGCGAGAACAACATATAAAACGCGATAAAGCTACTTCCAACATCTGTACAGCGCAAGTATTACTTGCCGTTATGGCTGGTATGTATGCTGTGTATCACGGACCTAAAGGACTGAATTTTATTGCCGAAAAAGTTAATAATACGGCACATACTTTATCTAAGGCTTTAGAAAAACTGGAGTTGGAACAAGTTAATACGCATTTTTTTGATACACTTCAAATTAAGGCTGATCCTGTAAAAGTAAAATACGAAGCTGAAAAGAAAGGCATCAATTTCTACTATCCTGACAACAATACGGTTACGATTTCCATTAATGAAACGACGAGCGTTTCGGATATTAATGACATTATTTCAGTTTTTGAAAAAGTAACGGGACAATCCACAGAAAAGGTTGAAAAGCTGTCTGAGGCATCATCGATACCGGAAGAGTTAAAACGTAATTCCGCATTTTTAACAGCCGATGTATTCAACAGTTATCATTCTGAAACTGAGCTCATGCGTTACATAAAACGATTAGAGCGTAAAGATTTGGCGCTTAACCATTCCATGATTTCATTAGGCTCATGCACCATGAAACTTAATGCGGCATCAGAAATGCTTCCGTTATCATGGAGCAATTGGGGAAATATGCATCCATTTGCACCTATTGATCAAGCTGCTGGTTACAAACTAATGCTCAATGCTTTAGAAAATCAATTGACCGAAATTACTGGTTTTGCAGCAACATCATTGCAACCAAATTCTGGGGCTCAAGGAGAATTTGCAGGCCTTATGGTTATTAGAGCCTATCATGAATCTCGGGGCGATCAACATAGAAATATCTGCCTAATCCCATCTTCGGCGCACGGAACAAACCCAGCAAGTGCTGTTATGGCAGGAATGAAAGTAGTTGTAACAAAAGCTTCAGAAAACGGAAATATTGACGTAGATGATTTAAGGGAAAAAGCAGAATTACACAAAGACAATTTGGCTGCACTTATGGTTACTTATCCTTCAACACACGGTGTTTATGAATCTGCCATTAAGGAGATAACACAAATTATACATGATAATGGCGGGCAAGTTTACATGGATGGCGCAAATATGAATGCACAAGTTGGACTTACAAATCCAGGAAATATTGGTGCAGATGTATGTCACCTCAACCTCCATAAAACCTTTGCCATACCTCATGGTGGTGGTGGTCCAGGTGTTGGCCCAATTTGTGTGGCAGAACAATTGGTGCCGTTTTTACCAGGAAACCCTATTATAAAAACTGGCGGACATCAATCTATCTCAGCTATCTCTGGTGCACCTTTTGGTTCTGCATTGGCTTGTGTCATTTCCTATGGATATATAAAAATGTTAGGGGCTAAAGGTTTAAAAGAGGCTACCGAAGTTGCTATTTTAAACGCAAACTATATCAAAGAACGTTTGGAAGGCTATTACGATACCTTATACACAGGCGAAAATGGAAGAGCTGCACACGAATTAATCATAGATTGTCGCGCTTTTAAGGCGAATGGTATTGAAGTTGTGGATATTGCCAAACGCCTCATGGATTATGGTTTTCATGCGCCAACAGTTTCATTTCCTGTAGCAGGAACTATGATGATTGAACCTACCGAAAGTGAAAGCAAAGCTGAAATGGACAGGTTTTGTGACGCTATGATTTCTATTAGGGAAGAAATAGATACAACTACAAAAGAAGAACCAAATAATGTTTTAAAGAATGCGCCACACACTATGGCAATGCTCACTTCTGACGAATGGCTTTTCCCTTACACAAGAGAAAAAGCAGCCTATCCGTTAGATTTTGTTATGGACAATAAGTTTTGGCCAACCGTGAGACGAGTTGATGAAGCTTATGGAGATAGAAACCTGATATGCAGTTGCACT
Organism: uncultured Flavobacteriaceae bacterium; assembly: GCA_964434705.1. Taxonomy (GTDB): domain Bacteria; phylum Bacteroidota; class Bacteroidia; order Flavobacteriales; family Flavobacteriaceae; genus Winogradskyella. The sequence continues at coordinate 25,160 of CAYSVY010000021.1, read as the reverse complement.
CCAATTGAAGCTTATGCCGAAGCTTAAAAAAGCAAATTATGTATTGAAAAAAGCGTTCTAATTGAACGCTTTTTTTATGGTATCAACAGAAATTCACTTATAAAATGAGAATTATTTAAAAATCTTTTATTTCTAATCATTTTAAAACTTAAAAGTTTTATTATTGGCTAGATTAGTAAATTATTAAATTAATTATTTGCACAGGTATGGCAATTCAAATTACTGGAACGGGAAGTTACATTCCAAAGAATATTGAAAAAAACGAGGATTTCAATAACCATGAGTTCTTAAACACTGATGGTTCATCTATTGATTATTCCAACGATATTATAGTCGAAAAATTTAAAGCCATTACTGGTATTGTAGAACGACGTTATGCAGACAACCAGCTAGTGGCTTCAGACCTAGGTTTTTTGGCTGCCCAAAAAGCCATTGATGATGCTAATATTGATCCTGAAAGTATCGACTACATTATATGTGCCCATAATTTTGGAGATGTAAAGCACAACACCATTCAAAGCGATATTTTACCGTGTTTAGCTTCGCGTATAAAGTACAGACTTAGAATAAAAAACCCCAAATGTGTAGCTTATGATATACTATTTGGCTGTCCAGGTTGGGTTGAAGGCGTTATACAAGCGCAAGCCTTTATAAAAGCTGGCATGGCTAAACGTTGCCTAGTTATTGGTGCTGAAACGTTGTCACGTGTAGTAGACAAACACGACCGTGATTCTATGATTTATTCCGATGGAGCTGGTGCAAGTATAGTTGAGCTTTCGGACAATGAAGCTGGCATTTTAGCATACGAATCTGCCTCGTTTACGTATGATGAAGCCTATTATTTGTTCTTTGGAAACTCTAATAATAAAGCGCTTTGTAAAGACACCAGATATATAAAAATGCACGGCCGAAAAATCTATGAATTTGCACTAACCAACGTTGCCCAAGCTATGAAGGATTGTTTGGATAAAAGTGGCATAGATATTTCAGAGGTTAAAAAAGTACTCATCCACCAGGCCAATGAAAAAATGGACGAAGCCATTATCAAACGTTTTTATCGTTTATTTAAGGCCAAAGCCCCAGAAGATATAATGCCCATGAGCATACACAAGTTAGGTAACAGTTCGGTAGCAACGGTACCTACTCTATTCGATTTGATTAGAAATGACAAATTAGACCAACATAAAATCAATAAAGGCGATGTTATTATATTTGCCTCGGTTGGTGCGGGTATGCATATTAATGCTATTGTTTATAGGTATTAGAAATTCAAATATAATTTAGATATATTTAGACCTGTCAGTTTTTTAAAATTGACAGGTCTTTAAATTATAAATAAAGTGAATAAAAAAATAGCCATTTTAGGAGGCGGAAATTTAGGGCAAGCCATAGCTTCAGGATTGTTAAGCCAAGGACTTGAGGCTTCAAAACTATATATTACAAGACATAAAATAGAATTGCTCAAAAACTTTGAGAATAAAGGTGTTTCAATATTATCCAATAATACGGAAGCTGTAAAAAATTCAGATATTGTAATTGTTGCTGTTAAGCCTTACAGAATTGCATCAGTTTTAAATGAAGTTTCAAATGTGCTAACTTCCGACAAATTATTGATTTCCGTAGTCAGTGATTTCTCTATTTCAAGTATTCAAAATGAAATTGAACACCAACCCGTTATTTTTAGAGCCATGCCCAATACGGCATCATCTGTAAACCAATCTATAACTTGTATTGCGTCGCATAATGCCACACAAAAAGATACCGAAACGGTTAGCTCAATATTTAATGGACTTGGCAAAACCATTGTTATTAATGAGCAATTAATGGATGCGTCTACAGTGCTCGGAGCTTGTGGCATTGCATATGTATTACGTTTTATTAGAGGCATGATTCAAGGCGGAATTGAAATTGGTTTCGATGCCAAAACCGCCACCGATATTGCCACACAAACCGTTAAAGGTGCCAGTGAACTATTGTTGCAAAATGGCAATCATCCGGAAGCAGAAATCGACAAGGTTACCACACCAAAAGGTTGCACTATTGCTGGCTTAAATGAAATGGAACATCGTGGTTTTTCTTCGGCATTAATAAAAGGAATTAAAACATCTTATGATAATATTGCAGATTGATGTACGAAGGCCAGTTCCCCCATAAACGTTACAAGATTACACTTGAGTTTTTGAAAAAACACATCTCTGATCCTGAAACAATTTTAGATTTAGGAGTCGAAAATCCATTCTCTGAAATTATGAAAGAACATGGTTTTCAGGTTGAGAATACTTCAGGTATAGATTTAGACGAAGACACTTCAGAAATTGAAAATTCATCTGCGGAAGTTGTCACCGCCTTTGAAATTTTTGAACATTTGGTATCGTCATATACAGTTTTAAAGTCTATTAAAGCTCATAAATTAGTTGCCAGCGTACCTTTAAGGTTATGGTTTTCTTCTGCATACCGAAGTAAAACTGATATTTGGGATAGGCATTACCACGAGTTTGAAGACTGGCAATTTGATTGGCTCTTGGAAAAAGCGGGTTGGAAAATAATTGACCGTAAACAATGGATACATCCCGTAAAGAAAATCGGCATTCGTCCTTTTTTAAGGTTATTTACCAATCGCTACTACATGATTTATGCGGAACGAGTTGAAAATTACAAGCCATAAATTCCAAATTCCAATTGGGTTTCTTTAGTTTTGGGATTTGGAATTTAGTCTTTGATATTTGAGATTTTACATTGTCATACCAGCACACAACGAAGCAGATTTTATTGAACTTACTCTAAAGTCATTAGCTAAACAAACACTTTTACCTAAAAAAGTTATTGTGGTTAATGACAACTCAACAGACAATACACAGGCAATTGTTGAAGGTTTTGCTCAAAAACACAATTGGATTCAGTTAGTAAATTCTGCCTCATCTGATGAGCATATTCCTGGTGCAAAAATCATTAATGCCTTTTACAAAGGCTATCAGGCTTTAGATGATAATTTTGATGTGATTTGCAAATTTGATGCTGATTTAATCTTTCCAGAAAATTATTTGGAAGCTGTTTCAAATCATTTCAAATCCAATGAAAAGCTTGGTATGGCTTCGGGCTTCTGCTATATTGAAAAAAATGGCGGCTGGGTTTTAGAAAACCTAACTAACAAAGATCACATTCGTGGTGGCTTAAAAACCTATCGTAAAGAGTGTTTTCATTATATTGGCGGTTTAAAAAAATCGATGGGTTGGGATACCGTTGACGAACTATTGGCGAAGTATTACCAATGGGAAATTAAAACGGACGAATCACTTCGCGTCAAGCACTTAAAACCTACTGGAAAAACATATAGCAAAGCATCGAAATACCTTCAAGGCGAAGCTATGTACAAAATGCGTTACGGCTTTTTGATAACTTTAATTTCGGCATTAAAACTCGCTTATAAAAAAGGAAAGTTTACCCTTTTTAAAGATTATATGCTTGGTTATTTTAGAGCAAAATCTAAAAAACTACCTTATTTAGTCTCCAATGAAGAAGGTAGGTTTATACGGAAATTACGCTGGAAAGGAATTCGGGAAAAGTTCTTTTAATCCACAAAAACAAATTCCAAAACATTGCCTGTTGCGCCGTTTGGAAAACTGATGCCCAATAGCGCCGAAATAGTTGTAGCAATATCTGGTATTACTGTTTTTTGGTACGTTTCTCCATTTTTAATGCCTTTGCCAAAAAATAATAACGGTACATGTGTATCGTAATTTAGGCCACTACCATGTGTTGAACCTGTTCTACCATAGGGAATAAATGCAATATCATCAACCACAATAACATCTCCAGAACGTTTTTGGTTAAATCCGTTTTGTAACAACGCCTCAATACCAGTTGTATAATTTGTGGAGTTCATTGTTGTTGCCGTATATACTTTTGATACGTTAGGAAAACTAATTTGCTCGTCTACAATAGCTTGTTCCACATCATGAAGGTTGAGCTTAAGTTCTTCAAGCTTTGACCTATTTAAAAACACTTGATTGTTGCTTACATTTTCTACGATATCTGTTGTGCCAAATTTTTTAATTAAAAACGATTGAAACCTTGTTTTTCTATCATCAAAATCTAAATATCCAGCTGGTATTTTTAAAGATTGTAGATAAGCTGGCACTTCAACGGCGCCGTGATCTGCTGTTAAAAAAATAGTGTACTCGCCTTTTCCTATTTCAGTGTCCAAGAAATTTAAAAAGCGCTCTAAATCCTTATCAAGCCTTATGTAAGTATCCTGAATTTCTTTCGAATTCACACCAAAATTATGACCAACATAATCTGTTGAAGAGTAACTCAAGGTTAAAATATCAGTAAAATTATCTTTACCTAAGGTTTCACCTTTAATGGCTTCAATAGCAAAATCCGTTGTTAAACTATTGCCGTATGCTGTTGCTTTTAAAATATCAAAACCTTTGTTATCAGCTTTCAACTTTTGCAAATCATAAGGGAATGTTACTTTATCCTCACCTTTGAAACCACCTTCAAAATTATTATCATCAGAACCGCTTTCGGTATAGGTTTCAATGGGGTAATAAGTGTCCCAAACTTTCAGATAGGATTCTGCTTTATCCGAAGCATTAAAATCCTTTACCCATTGTGGCAATTCTTGCCTGTAAAACGAACTTGTAATCCAAACGCCTTCATTCTTACCATGAAACCAATAGGCTGCATTGGCAGTATGTCCAGCTGGTAATATGGCGCCACGATCCTTCAAAGCAATACCAATAGTTTTACCGCGCATTTGGGTAAATAACCTGTTTTCGTCAGCAACACTGGTTGTAAACATTCTATGTGGTGACATTTTACCAGCATCACTCTCTGTACCTATTGGATTTACAGTAGTATCAGATGCACAATAGACGGTTTCTTTTAGTTCCTTATCATACCAATAGTTAGATATTATGCCATGATACTTAGGTGTTGTTCCTGTAAAAACCGATGCATGTCCTGGTCCAGTATAGGTTGGTATGTAATTAAAGTGGTTGTTTCTGCAATTAAAACCTTTGTCCATTAAACGTTTAAATCCGCCATTGCCATATTTTGAATAAAACCTTGTGAGATAATCAAATCGCATCTGATCCACAACAATACCAACTATAAGCTTCGGGTTTGAAGTTGTCGTTTCTGTAGCAGAATTTTCATTTTCTACTTTTTGTTGATGTGCCGCACATGACAACAAAACAACACAAATAAAAACCGACGAAATATATTTTAGCATAACCTGAACAATAATAACTGAATGTCAAAAATACAGTTTTAGGCGCATCTTCATTTAACTAAATATTAATTAACTGATCTTTTTTTTTACTTTAGCGTTAATAAGCTACTGCATGAAATATCTTCACAATATTGGCACTTATTTTATAATGATTAAGGACATGTTTCGCAAACCTACAAAATGGTCTGTGATGAAAACCCTGATCTTAAAAGAAGTAGATGATCTCATTATAAACTCCTTAGGTATTGTGGCCTTTATTTCATTTTTTGTTGGCGGTGTGGTTGCCATTCAAACCTCTTTAAATATTAGCAATCCTTTGATTCCGAAATACTTGGTGGGTTTTGCCACCAGGCAATCTATTATATTGGAATTTGCGCCAACATTTATTTCCATAATTATGGCAGGTAAAGTTGGGTCTTTCATAACATCTAGCATCGGCACAATGCGTGTTACGGAACAAATAGATGCTTTGGAAGTTATGGGCATTAACGCTATTAACTACTTGGTTTTCCCAAAATTTATAGCTTTAACGCTATATCCTTTTATTATATCAATTGCCATGTTTCTTGGTATTTTGGGTGGTTTGGCCGCGTGCGTTTATGGTGGCTATGGTAGTATGGAAGATTACATTGAAGGTGTACAAATAGACTTTATTCCATTTCACATGGCTTATGCATTTATCAAAACCATGGTATTTGCCTTTTTGTTGGCTACAATACCATCATTTTATGGTTACTATATGAAAGGTGGCGCACTTGAAGTCGGTAAAGCCAGTACCACCAGCTTCGTTTGGACAAGTGTTGTTATTATTTTAGTTAATTATGTAATAACCAGTATACTGTTAGGCTGATGATTGAAGTTAAAAATTTACACAAATCTTTTGGTGATGCACATATTTTAAAAGGTGTGACTACTTCTTTTGAAAAAAGTAAAACCAACCTTATCATTGGTCAGAGTGGCTCTGGAAAAACCGTTTTTTTGAAGTGTTTGTTGGGTCTTTTTGAATATGAAAAAGGAAGCATCTCTTATGATGGAAAAGTATTTGGCAATTTGAATAGCGACGAAAAACGAAATCTACGCTCTGAAATAGGTATGGTATTTCAAGGTAGCGCGCTTTTTGATTCTATGACCATTTTAGAAAATGTTATGTTTCCGTTGCAAATGTTTACAAAACAAGGTAAAAGCGAAATGGAAGACCGCGCAGACTTTGTTTTAAAACGGGTTAAGCTTAATGACGCACATCATAAAATGCCAAGTGAAGCTTCTGGCGGTATGCAAAAACGCGTCGCTATTGCTCGTGCCATTGTAAACAATCCAAAGTATTTGTTTTGTGATGAACCAAATTCTGGTTTAGACCCAAAAACAGCTATAGTTATTGACAACCTTATCCAAGAGATAACGGACGAGTATGAAATAACCACAGTGATTAACTCTCACGATATGAACTCCGTAATGGAAATTGGTGAAAAAATAGTTTTTCTAAAAAATGGTTTTAAAGAATGGGAAGGTTCAAAAGACACCATTTTCAAAACTGAAAATGAAGCGGTAACCGACTTTGTATACTCATCAAACCTATTTAAGAAAGTAAGAAAAATGTATTTGGAGGAAAATCAATAACAGGTTAGTTCCTGTTCAGTTTTACTTTTTCGGTCTTAATTTCCTCTTTTAACCAGTTGAGCAATTCGCCTTCTTTTACCAAAACCAAGCTATCATTTAAGGTTGATTTCCATTTTATACTTACTAGTGCCACAGTATCTACTTTTATAAAATCTTTAGATTCCAGCATTTTTGCATAGCCAAAATAGTCTAAGTCAATAAACCTCACCTTTGCATCCTTAGCCAAGGTGGAAAAAGCAATATCATTAGTGGCGTTTTGGGTTTCTAATTGCTGAATTAATCCAGATATGTTGTCTTGTAGTTCTCCAATTTGATTTTCCAATCCTGAAATAACCATATCTTTCCTATCCAATTCTGAAATAGCACGATCATAAGCATCAGAAATCTTATCGATACTTCTATTTTTATTTCCAATGATGTCTAACTCCCAATCACTTATATATTGATAGTTTTTAAGCTCATTACGCAAATCTGTTTCTGTAGCTACGCCAATTTCATCGTTAAAGTAAAGCGTCAGTTTTCCATTTTCATAATCTGGTATTGGCCGTTGAAGCCATAAATCCGTGTTGGATTCAATTTCATTTTTCATATAAGCTTCATAGTCATTTTCCATTCTGGTTTCTTTGATAAAGTCTATAAACTTAATCGTAGGCCAGATCATAACCAATATGGCGACCAATGAGGCCACCTGCGATATGCGCTTACGTTTTTTTGAATTGGCATATTTAAGCATTGGGAAGCGCAAAAGCTTCAATACAATAAATGTCGCCAATGCTATAAAAATGGTATTTATGGTAAAGAGATACATTGCCCCAACAAACGAAGACCAATCATTTGCTAAGCCATAACCAGCAACACAAAGCGGTGGCATTAAAGCAGTTGCGATAGCAACACCAAAAATAACAGAGACTATTGTACCTTTTTTGGTACGGGCAATAATTAATGCCGCACCACCAAAAAAAGCAATAAATACATCTCTTAAATCTGGTTTTGTACGTGCAAATATTTCGTTATTGCCCAAATCTGCAGTTGGAAAAAATTTAAAGAACAAAAATGCCGTTAATAAACTGAGCACAATCATTGTTGCCAGATTAATGAGCGATTTTTTTAGGGTATCAATATCATTTATGGCTATGGAAAGTCCAACACCTAAAATCGGTCCCATTAATGGCGAAATAAGCATGGCACCGATAACCACTGCCGTTGAGTCTGCATTTAAACCCACTGAAGCCACCATTATGGAACAAATTAAAATCCAAGCCGTAGCACCTTTAAAAGAGATATCAGCCTTTATGGCGTTTACAGTTGCTTCCCTATCGGTATCGTCCCTGAAATCAAGAAGCTCACTTAAAAAATCCGAAATACTTTCCCATAGACCTTTGGCATCATTTTTTACGGCTTCTTTTTTGTCTTCAACAACCTTTTCTTTTGCGGTGTTTTGTTCTTCTTCAGAAAAATTAAATTTACTTTCTTCACTCATAGTTACCCGTATTGTTCTCCAAACCTATCTTTTACGTTTTGAAGCACAGACTTAATGTCTTGTTCTTTGGCTTTAGGAAAGATAAGTAAAACTTTGTCTTTGTCCACAATTATGTAATCCTTTATACCATCAACAACAACAATTTTGTCCTTATTGGTGCGTATCATGTTTCCCGAAGCGTCATCAGTAAGCAATTTTGAATTTACAACGGCGTTACCTTTTTCATCTTTATCAAGTTTATCGTACAGGCTTCCCCATGTACCCAAATCGTTCCAATCAAAAGTTGCAGGTATCACAAACACATTCTTGCTTTTTTCCATAACGGCATAATCCACAGAGATGTTTTCGGCCTTTATATAATTATCTCTTATAAAATCGTCTTCAAAATCGGTATTATAGACCTCGATTCCTTTATTAAAAAGTTGAAACAATTCTGGTTGGTTATTTTTGAAAGCTTTTAACACGGATGAAACACTCCACATAAAAATCCCAGCGTTCCAAAGAAAATTGCCTTGTGCTATAAATTGTTTTGCCGTTTCATAATCAGGCTTTTCCCTAAATTGATTTACAGGCTTAACAGCTGAAGAATTTGACTTGTCAAATTCAATATATCCATAACCCGTATTTGGAAATGCAGGATTAATACCTAATGTTAGTAGCGCATCATGGTTTTCACAGAAATCAAATGCTGTTTTCACGTTGGTAGAAAAAGCGGTTTCATCTTCAATCCAATGATCGCTTGGCGCAACAATCATAACGGCATTTGGGTTTTCCTTTTGGATTTTTAATGATGCGTACAAAATGCATGGTGCGGTGTTTCGCATGGCAGGCTCTAAAACCACCTGTCTTTTTGTAACAGTTGGCAATTGTTGAAATACCAAATCATTGTATTTTTCATTGGTTAAAATGAAAATATTTTCCTCCGGAATTAGTTTGGCCAATCGTTTAAATGTTTTTTGGATCAGCGTATCTCCAGTACCCAACATATCATGAAACTGTTTTGGAAACTGTTGCGTACTAACTGGCCAAAATCTTGAACCTACACCACCTGCCATAAGTATGGCGTAATAATTTTTATTCTGCCCCATTGTCCTTCAGACATTTCCCCAAAGGGAAACTATTTTTTAATTAAACATATTATTTATGAGGATTCAAATCTGAGTTTAAATAAAATTCTTATTCTAAGAGTTCAACTTCAGCATTTGGATTAAACAAATATACACGACCTGATTTTATTTCAATGCACTCAATACGTTTTCGTCTTGTTTTTCCTTTTCTGAAAATTCTACCGTTATATAATTGAAAGCTATTACCTTCTTCCACTTCAAAAACTAAAGTCTTATTACTTTCAGTATTTAGCTTTTTAAGTGCTAGTGCCAACTCTATATCGGTATCACTAGAGGCTTTAGGATTTTTAAAATGCTGGGCCAATAATGGTAGTAACGTTTCAGGAAATATCTCCGGTCTTAAAAATGGCAACATAAGGTGCTGAAAGGTGTTTTTCCATTCTTTCCCGTGTGGTTTAATGATTCTGCCGTAAGTCTTGTACGCCTTTAAATGAGCTATTTCATGGACAAGCGTTATCAAAAACCTATATGGATTTAAATTAGAGTTAATAGTAATTTGATGCTTACCATTTGGCTGCATCTTATAATCACCGTGTTTAGTCTTACGTTCAGATTTAACTTTTACGAGTACATTTTCGTTAGCCAATAGCGCCTCTATTTGTGTTTTGGCTTCAAAAGGAATGTAAGATTCAAGATGTTTCACTAAGATTAATTTAATATCTAAAAATCTAGTTTTTAACTAAGAGTTATTGATGAGCTTTGGCAAATCTTCCATTTTATCAAAAACTACATTGGCTAAATTAGCTAATTCATTGTTGACGTCATGAGCCGTATAACCGAATACATCAAAACCGCCATTTATTGCAGCTTGAACGCCTAATTTACTATCTTCAACCACTAAACATTCTTTAGGTGCAAAGCCCATGGTTTTAGCGGCATACAAAAAAATCTCCGGATCTGGTTTCCATTTGTTTACGGTATAGCAACTGAATATCTTACCTTCAAAAAAATCCAATAATCCAGTTGCTTCCAGATTGAGTCTTATCTTATTTTCAGGACCACTTGAAGCCACACAGAACGGCAATTTTAAATTGTCTAAAACCTGTTTGATGCCTTTTACGGGTTTTATATTCTTTTTAAATTCAGAAAACGAGCGTCGTCTGTATTCGGCTTCAAAGTTACTAGGTAAATCTTTGTTGATAAGGGTTTCAATGTGCAACAGACAGTTTTTGAGTGCATTGCCCTTAAAATGTTTGTAGGCGTAGTCTATATCTATTGACGCTTCAAGCTCATTGGCCATATCTACCAATACTTGATTTCCAATAGGTTCACTGTCTACCAAAACACCATCACAATCAAAAATAATACACTTGTACTTTGGCATGGCTATGGTGTAGAGCTGGATACTTGGAGTACTTTTCCGTTATAAAAGCTATTTCCTTCCAAGGCAAAGTTTGAAATATAACTTGCCATTTTCTTTGCGGTTGTAGGTGCTTGGTATCCAGGGAAAGCTTCTTCTAACATTTCGGTTTGTACGGCACCTAATGCCAAAACATTGAATTGTGGTCCGGTTTCTTTATATTCTTCGGCAAGCAGTTCCGTTAAGGTTATTACGGCACCTTTGCTAGAACTGTATGCTGCCAATCCAGGAAATTTCATGCTGCCTTGTATGCCACCCATAGAACTTATGGTTATAACGTGTCCATTATTTTTCATAAACGGAATAACAATTCGGGTCATTTCAGAAACACCAAAAACATTGGTCTCGTAAACGGATTTGAAATCATCAAAGGTAGTTTCAGAAAAGGGCTTGTTAAGCAAAACACCTGCATTGTTGATTAAAATATCGACATGTTCCCATTCTTTCTTTACAAAGCGTTCCACACTTTTATAATCTGAACTTTTACTGAGATCAAATGCCAAGGAATCTATGTTATCAAAATGAAGATTGGCTACTGGTTGAGCATTTCGAGATAGTGCCAAGACGTTATGACCTTGCTTGGCAAAGATGTGCACCAGCTCAAAACCAATGCCGCGACTTGTGCCTGTAATTATGATGTTTTTAGATGTCATTTTTTAATACTATTTCTCGAGTGTTCGAATTAATAATAGACGAAATGGCAGGATTTAAAGCATTGATTAAATTAGCCATAAACTCATAATCCATTAGCGCAGACTCATCATCTACATGATGGTAATACTCGTAGTTGGTCATATCAAACGATGATATGGTGTGGCAAGGCACATTAAACTCCTGAAAAAAACCATAATTATCTGAACGCTTGAACAGGCTATATTTTTTTGAAACCTCTGAAAATCCTATTAGTGTATCTTTCACCGATTTATTGATAACATCTGCCATATTGGACATTTCATAACCCGTTAAAAACGCTTTATAATTTCGATCTTTAAAAGGAGCGCCAATCATTTCAAAATTAATCATGGTATAAAGATTTAAATTTTGGTCTTTTAACTTTTTAGCCAAGTGGTTGGAGCCTTTTAAGCCCATTTCCTCAGCAGAAAAAAGTACAAACATAACACTTCGCTTATTGGCTTTTTTAGCCGCCAAATATCGTGCTACGGACATAACCGCTGCCGTACCTGTTGCATTATCATTTGCGCCATTTGCTATGGAATCGTTCTCCACTTTTTTACCATAACCAATATGGTCATAATGCGCACCGATAATAACAAACTCGTTTTTTAACTTTGGATCGTTGCCTTCAATATACCCTACAACATTGAATGCATTTAAGGTATCTTTTGAAGTTTCAACCATAAAGTTGTCTCTGTAAGTCTCAAAGTATGGCTTGATAGCATTTGCCTTAAACTTAGAAGCGATAAATTGAGCAGACTTCTCAATACCTTCAGTACCAGTATTACGACCTTTGAGTTCATCTGAAGCTAAATAGTCAACAATTTCTTCTACATCAGCACTTGTTATAGTAATAGCCTTGCTGTCTTGCCCTTTTGTACCATTTTCACCATCATTACCCTTTGTTTTTGTTACGCAGGATACTGTTAGCACAGACAAAACAAACAAAAGAATTAGTTTTTTCATTATTAATCGATTTTATGGTTTAAAGATAAAAAAACCTGTTCCATATAATTAATGAAACAGGTTCTGTTAAGTATTTGATAGATACTATTTTAATTTCTTGTTAGCCTTTTTAGTAAGTCTTCCTATTTTTTTATTCATGTCCTTTATGAGTTCTTCCGTTGCACTTTCACACATAGGCAGTATTTTCTTTGGGTCTAACACCGGAATTCCTTTAACCATAGCTACTTTTTTCTTTGATCCTGCTAACTCTGAAAACTGAAATATAGATTTATTATCTTTTGAAAACAAATCGATATTGACAACAGCCTGTACGCTAGAGTAACCAACTCCAAGCACAGTAGTAGGGTTAAATTTATAATTCAACCTAACTAGCATAATAGCGTCAGCACCCAAAGCCTCAGCTATTGGTTTCAAATTTTTAACTTCTAACCTACTACCATAACTTCTTATTACTTTGTATCCATCCACAACTTCAAAAGCACTGCTACCAGTTAAATTATTGTGGTCACCATAAGTTGCCTCAAATTGTTGGTATTCTGGAAGTGCTAAAACCTTTTCCTCCGGGATTAACTCAAAATCAAACTCACCAACGTAATTATCAAAAAATGCTTTGTGAAAAGCGTTTAGTGGCTCATTTAAATTAAAGTTGGGATCATCACTTAAATTTGTATTCTTCGCAATGAAATCTGCTGTTGCGTCGATTGCTGATAAATCTATTGTCTTATCTGAATAAAAGGTAACAATGGCCACTTTTTTCTTTTGGGCATAGCCATTTAAAATAAAAAGTGACAGAAATAAAATTGGAAGTAATGTTTTTAGGTTTTTCATTATAAAGCATTTAACTATTATAGAAACATAGCTACAGGATTCTCAATGTATCCTTTCAGTGTTTGTAAAAATTGTGCGCCAGTTGCGCCATCAACGGTTCTGTGGTCGCAAGCCATAGTGAGCTTCATGGTGTTGCCAACTACAATATTACCATCTTTAACTACAGGCTTTTGTACAATAGCACCTACTGATAAAATAGCTGAATTCGGCTGATTTATTATTGACGTGAAACTTTTAATACCAAACATACCTAAATTTGAAATAGTAAATGTACTGCCTTCCATTTCTTGAAGCGTTAATTTCTTATCTCTAGCTCTTACTGCATAATCCTTAACCATTGCACCAATTTGTGTCAATGATAGGCTATCTGTAAATCTAACAACAGGCACCACCAAGCCATCAGGAACGGCAACAGCTACACCAATATGAACATGGTGATTAAGTTGCATCCTATCATCAAACCACTGTGAGTTAACTTGCGGATGTTTTTTCAATGCCATAGCACAAGCTTTGACAATAATATCGTTGAAAGAAATTTTGGTATCTGGAATGGCGTTGACTTGTTTACGGAACGCAATAGCATTATCCATATCAAACTCAACGTTTAAGTAGTAGTGTGGTGCAGTAAACTTAGATTTTGCCAAATTCTTAGCAATGGCCTTACGCATGCTCGAATTTGGTATATCTTCTGAAAACTCTTCTCCTGTCGGGACGACAATTTGAGGTTTTGCAACTTGAGGTGCTGAAGTTGATTGTGATTGCGACACAACCTGTTGTGATGGATTGTAGTTTTCTATATCTCGCTTTACAACCCTACCGTTTTCACCTGAACCTTTTACATTAGAAAGATCTATCCCTTTATCAGCGGCCATTTTTTTGGCTAAAGGCGATGCAAAAACACGTCCATTTGCACTTGAAGATGAATTAGTAGAGGTTGATGCTACTGTTTCAGTTTTAACTTCAGGTTTTGGTGCTTCGGGTTTCGGACTGTTTTCTTTAGCTTCTGTTTTTTGTGTATCACCACCAAGTTTAAAATTTTTAGCCACACCTGAAACATCCGTACCAGCAGGACCAATGATAGCCAATAAGGCATCAACTTTTGCAGATTCGCCTTCATTTAAGCCAATATGCAATAGCGTACCAGAATTGAAAGATTCAAATTCCATAGTGGCTTTATCGGTTTCAATCTCGGCTAAGATATCGCCTTCCTCAACCTCATCTCCCACTTTTTTGAGCCATGTTGCCACAGTACCTTCTTCCATGGTATCACTTAAACGTGGCATGGTGACTACAATGACACCTTCAGGAATTTCAACATTTTCAGAGTTGGGTTCTCCGTTTTGAGACTCTTCAACTGCGCTCTCAGTAGCATCTTCTTGATTATTGACAGTAGTAGAACCATTTAGCAGACTTGAAATATCTTCACCTTCTTCACCAATGATAGCCAATAGGGCATCTACTTTTGTAGTTTCGCCTTCTTGAACGCCAATGTGTAGCAAAGTACCTTCATGAAAAGACTCAAACTCCATTGTAGCTTTGTCCGTTTCTATCTCAGCTAAAATATCGCCTTCTTCTATTTTATCTCCTACTTTTTTCAACCAAGTTGCCACAGTACCTTCTTCCATGGTATCGCTGAGGCGAGGCATGTTTATTACTTCTGCCATAGCTTATAGTTTATGTGGTATAAATGGATAGTCTTCTTGCTCGTAAACCGAATCGTACATAACGTTAATTTCTGGGTATGGAGACTCTTCTGCAAACTTTTCGCATTCCTTTACTTTATCTTTAACGCGATTATCTATTTCCTTAATTTGATCTTTGGTAGCGTATTTCTTTTCAAGAAGAATTTCTTTGACTTGAGTAATTGGATCTATCTTCTTGTATTCTTCAACTTCATCTTTAGTTCTGTAGTGTTGCGCATCAGACATAGAATGTCCTCTGTATCGGTAAGTTTTCACTTCTAAGAACGAAGGTCCACCGCCTTTTCTAGCGCGTTGTATAGCTTCATCAAAAGCCTCGGCTACCTTTATGGGGTTCATTCCATCAACTGGACCCGAAGGCATTTCGTAACCTCTTCCTAATTTCCAAATATCAGTATGATTTGCAGTACGCTCAACTGAAGTTCCCATGGCATAACCATTGTTTTCACAAACAAAAACCACAGGTAAATTCCAAAGCATAGCCAAATTAAAGGTTTCGTGAAGCGAGCCTTGCCTTGCAGCTCCATCACCAAAACAACAGATAGTTACCGCATCGCTACCATGGTATTTATCTCCAAATGCGATTCCTGCTCCAAGGGGAATTTGACCACCTACAATACCATGCCCACCATAAAAACGGTGTTCTTTTGAGAAAATATGCATTGAACCGCCAAGACCTTGCGAAGTTCCTGTAGCTTTACCATAAAGTTCTGACATAACACGTTTTGGGTCAACGCCCATACCAATAGGTTGTACGTGATTTCTATAGGCAGTAATCATTTTATCTTTTGATAAATCCATGGCGTGTAAAGCGCCTGCTAATACTGCCTCTTGCCCATTATATAAATGAAGAAACCCTCTGACTTTTTGTTGAATATAAACTGCTGCCAGCTTGTCTTCAAACTTGCGCCAGAAGAGCATATCTTCGTACCACTTTAGGTAAACTTCTTTTGTGACTTTTTTCATCAGATTTTTTTAATTATTGTATGCCATTGCATACCAGCTTAAAAATTGAGAAACAAAAATAACACTTTAGCTTATAATGAAAAAACACAACACCTTAAAATTACAGGGACTTATTTAAGGTGAAATTAGAACTTTTAAAGTACTGATCCGTCAAATAACAAGGGCAACAAATTTGAGAGTGAATTTGACTTTACCACTTTACCTTCTACACCCATAAAATAAATTTCGATTGAAGCGTCTTGCTTAATTTCATATTCCGCAATGGCTTGTCTACAAGCTCCGCAAGGCGGAATTGGCTTATCTGTAATTTGGTTTTGAGAAGAAGCCGTTAAAGCCATTTTTAAAATCTTGGCATTTGGATACTTGGCTCCGGCATAAAAAATGGCGGTACGCTCTGCACACAAACCTGAAGGATAGGATGCATTTTCCTGATTACTGCCCGTAACAATTTCACTATTATCCAATAAAATTGCGGCACCAACATTGAATTTGGAGTAAGGTGCATATGCTTTTTGCCGTGCTTCAACAGCATAATGCATCAAATCTTGAATATCATTATCCAAAGCTTCTACAGATTCAAATACATGAAAAACGGTTTCAATTTTAACTTCCTTCATTATCTATCTATTAGGCATAAAAAAACTATTGCGGAAAACAATAGTTTAAATGTAAGAAGAAAATATTTAGCATTAATATTCACTGTAGGTTTCGTCTCCAAAATTAAAGGTCAACGAAAACCTAAGTGTATTTTCCAATGGACTTTGCACTCGTGATGCAGAGAACAAATAGGACAAATCTATATTTATAATATTATATTTAAAGCCCGCACCTAGCGCAAAAAACTTACGTGCACCTTTATCTTCTGCTTCATTAAAATATCCAGCTCTTAATGCAAAGGAATCATCATAAGTATATTCAGCTCCTAATGACCATGTAAACTCTCTCAGCTCTTCGCTGAAACCTCCTGGTGCATCTCCAAAAGATTGAAATACACCTGAAAGAAAACCAACATCATTGTCTTGTCCTGCACTTATAAAAAATGGCTCATCTGCATCTTTTAATCCATTATCGTTTTCATCCACAAAGCTCAATTCTGGTGGTGTAGGCACTAATAATTTAGCTACCTCAGCAGTTACCGCAACTTTA
This sequence comes from uncultured Flavobacteriaceae bacterium, assembly GCA_964434705.1. Lineage (GTDB taxonomy): Bacteria > Bacteroidota > Bacteroidia > Flavobacteriales > Flavobacteriaceae > Winogradskyella. The sequence continues at coordinate 8,059 of CAYSVY010000021.1, read as the reverse complement.
TTGTACTGATCAAAAATAAAATCGAAACCACCTCCTAATCGCAAAGTTGTTGGTTGGAAAACATCTTGTCCACCATCATCATAACTGAATCTTGGCCCTAAATTTTGGATTGCAAAACCAGCTCTCCAACGTCCGTTAAAATCATTATATGCTGTTTCTTCACTTTGATAATAGCCCGTAACATCTGCTCCAAAGGAACTTCCCGGTTGTGCATTGGAACCTTCAACCTGACCAATTCTAAGTGCAGATCTAAAATAACGCATAGCTACAGCCATAGAAAATTGATCTGCGAGCTTTAAGGAATACGCAACATCTATAGCATATTCATTTGGCTCTACTGGCAAGCCTGGACTTGTAGCATCTTGAGTAAGTACAATTTCACCAAGGCTGAAAAATTTAACACTCGCCGAAACCGCACTATATTCATTTAATCTATTAAAATAGGTTGCATAGCTTATTGATATATCATTAACAAGCCTAGTTAAGTATGGTGTAAAACTTAAACCAACACCTGATTTAGCCTCGGAAAACGCATACTTGGCAGGATTCCACTGTTGTGAAAAGCCATCAACCGAAGTTGCAACACCCATATCACCCATTCCTGCTGAACGTGCGTCTGGAGCCACTAACATAAAAGGAATTCCTGTAGTTATTACTCTTGAGTCATTTGGGTTAACCAGGGTTTGTTGAGAGACACCATTATAAACAGTGGCAAACGCCATTATCGCTAGTATTGTTTTTTTCATAATTGCTAAGGGGTTTTGATCAGAAAGACCAAATAAATGTTAAAACAAATATAAATTAATATTACAGTATTACAAGTTTTTGGATTTTTTCTATTTGTTTATTCAAACGCTGAGATTTCACTTTTAGTTTATAGACGTAGGTTCCTTTTCCTATTTTATCTCCAAAATCGTCACGTCCGTCCCAAACAATATCACGTGACAACGTGCTTGTGGACTTACCAGACTGATTGGTTTGCCCATTAATAGTCTTAACCAATTTACCCGATACGGTAAAAATTTGTACGGAAATATCCAACACATCAGAACTATTGTGGTTAAACCAAAATTCGGTATAATCCACAAACGGGTTTGGATAGTTGAGAACGTTGTCAATAACCAACTCTTCGGTATTATCAAAAACAACAAACTGAATTTCTGCCGTTGAAGAATTGTTATATACATCCCAAGCCCTTAATGTAATGGTATGCGGACCTGGCTCTAAATCCCTAAACGGGAATGTTACCGTGCCGTTTGTAAAGTCATCAACATTAGCTGTGTAATAATCGTTCAAAATAAAAGGATTAGTTTCGTCACCATCTAAAATTGCACTGATGTCGTGACCGATACCACTTGCTGTATTTATACCATTTGCATCCTGTAATTTTGCGAATAACGTGGGCGACTCGTTTGTAATGCCGCCAGACACAAAGTTTTCGTCATTCATAAAAAGATTGATTACAGGACCAATATTATCTTCTTCGGCATTTTCATTAATACCACCAACCTGAATGTCAAAACTATACCCATTTTGGTCTTCTAAAACATTATCTCGTTTTGCATAGAAACTTACTTTGCCTTGGCCGATAGGAATGCCAATATCTCTCGGAACAACAAATTCAAAATCAAAAAGTCCATTTTGTATAGTTGCTTGCCCTTTAAAAATGGTCTCGCCAAGAGTTTCAAAATCTAAAACAATTAGACCATTACTGTCTTCTGTTCCATCGTTAGCAAGAGTTTGACGTTGAATATCCTTGTCAAAAACAGTTGCTGTTAAAACTCCGTTGTAACCTGTGAGTAGATTGCCGTTAACATCTGTGACCTGACCAGACATTTTTACCCTGCCCAAAGATTGCAGCACATCTGGGTTTTGGTCAAGAGGCACATCATTTATTGCAGTGAGCTGAATGTTAGGTCTTGGCACAGCTAACTTCATTGCTGGGTCTCCTATAAAATGAACCAACCTTTTTTGGAAACTACCGACAATTTGATTATCTAATTTTGTTTGCCTCAAAGCTTCGGCCATAGATGGATAATCATTTGACCCGTAGGCAAACAAATAGTCTTCAAGGACTTCGTTATAATCAGTACCAACAGTTACAAAAATACGCCTTGTGGTAGTGATTAATGCTACTGCACCACCATTAGTGTTCCAATAGGTAAACTCGCCTGCCGTTGGTCTGGCCGGATCATCATATTTAGTGTACTCACAAGTCACCGTTACAAAGCAATTGAACTTACAGATATTACTGATATTTTGAGAGTCGTTAATATCAAAAATTCTTTCGCCTGCCAAGCCTAACTCACCACCATGCCCGAAATAATTCACCACTAAAGCACCAACATCAATAGCATCTCTAATAGCTTCATTTACTTCTGGGTACCGATCTCCGCCAGATGAGGATTGTTGTTGAAAAGCATCAGAATGAATTTTAATTGAATTAAAAAAGGGTTTTTGATTCTCTGCATCAGTTGCAATATCATCAGTAGTTTGTTGTAGCACTCTTTCAAAAGCTTCATCTACATCATCCGAAATGAGTAATAAGTTATTACGCCAACTACCAAAAGAGTCTTCGGCATAATAAGCTTCTATTTTATCTACAATTTCCTTGGCGCGTTGCGGACTATCCGCTAACATTCTGCCCACAGCAATATCCAAACGGTCCGATGTAGCTACCGTACCTTCATTGGTATCCATTAGACCATAAAAATCATCAGATATAAACGAACTGGTTAAACTGAAGCTATTAACAGATAGCCAAGATGGTACCATATTGGTATTGTTTGGTATCCTGTCCTTATAATCATAAGATGCATCACCGAATAACCCAATATATTGTATTCTGTTTTCTGGACTACTGGCATTATTATAAATGTAGCGCACAAAATTCCTAATTGCCACAATGTCTTGGTTACCAGAACTAAACTCGTTATAAATTTCCTGTAACGTAACCACTTTTACATTAAGGTTGTATTGATTTCTATTGATCTGTGCTAACCTGTCTGCTTGAGATTTCAGAATGCTTGGAGTAACTATTAAATAATCGATATCTTGAAAAACCCCTTGATCGTTCAAAAAAATAGTGCCTTTTAAGTCTTGATTGTCCACGTTTATATTTCCATCTGTACTTGGCTGGAGAAAGTCATCTTCGCTAAAGGCAACATAATTCCTTAATTGGCCGGCTTGTGCTTTTATAGTGTAAGAATTTGAGCCATTATTATTAAAACTTGATACGTTAAACCTATCTGTAACATCCCATACCTGAGTAATTTCCGAAGCATTTTCAATGGTGTAACCTACTACTCCAGAATTTGCAACAATGTTATTCTTTTTGAAAAACAATTGCTCATTCTCGTATCGTAACTGTCTTGAGGCTTCTATATTTATATAATCTAAATATGCTGCCGATGCTGGGTTTCCGTTATTTGAATATTCTAAATCTATAGTTATTTCATCTGAATTAAAAAGTAGATTTTCATTTAAGTTTACCCCAGTAGCAAGTATACTATTATCTGGGTTAATTGCAGGAATAGTCAATGAAGTAGCATTACCACCGTTTATAACAACCGACATATTAGTAGGAATATCTGACACACCAGCAATGGCAATGTTAATTGTTGATTGCGTATTGGCATCTAAATTAGGAAAATTAAAGGTATACTGTCTTTGGTTTAGCACGTCAAACTTGTCACCAAACCAGCGCCTGCCTAATTTTACCAAATTCTCTTCATCTACTTCATAAAATTTATAATCATCAAAAGTTGTGACAAAAAAATCAGGGTCCTGTATGGGTTGGCTAGCAGGTAGAATTCTCTTTCCTTGTCCTTGGCTAATATTTACATAATAATAGGACTTATCCGAGTACAGATTGAGGTTTGTATTGTTTTCTTGTGAAAAGTTTTGAGGTCCTTGTGCATAGAAAAGTATATAATCATCAGAGTCAAAACTGCCATCATTCTCACCAACAACCTGAATAGCATTCTCGGTTAAATCAATAGGATAATCAACTGCATTTGATAACGGCAACATATTGCCGCCATTCCCAAAAATCTTTATGTTTCTTGGATCAATTGAATTAGTATTGACACCAAGGTTGTTAAGGAAAGATCGGGATAAACGATGCACACCTGTGGTATCAACATAAAACCTGAACCATTGCCCAGTAGCAAGTACTGAATTTACGATAGGGCTAGCCTGTCTTTGATTTGCTAATCTATTACTTTGTCCAAAATTATAATCAACTGTAAATGAACGTACCCTTTTAAGCTGACCATTTTGAAATACTATTGGTGACATTTCCAAAAAAACTGACTTTTCGCCTCTGGCAGAAACATTTATCAGGCTAAACTGTAAAGTATCAGGTATTAATTTTTTGTCAAGATCTTTCAACGTTTCTTCTGCAATAGTTTCATAAACTACATTTGTAGCTCTAGCTGTAGCTTCATTAATATTACCGTTAGAGTTCCACTCCGCAAAAAACACAATACCTTTTTCTGGATTATAACTATAATGCTTTGCATCAAATGTTGGCAAATCAATTTTAGAAAATCCATTATCATAGCTTTTATTGCCTTGCCAATTAATTACAAAGTCTTTCTTTTGTTGCGAAAAAAGCAAAATGCCCTGGAGAACTAAAAGTATTGCGAAGTACTTTTTCATGGTTGAATAACGGTAAGCCTAATAAGGTTATTATTGGATTAGCAATTTAATTTCAAAAGTACAACAATATTTTATTTTTGCTTACGTTCTTGAATTGGTAAAATTATAATAGAAAAAGGTAAAAAATCCGTTGTAACGACAAATTAATAGGATGAAATGCACTTTTTTCTGCATTTAATCGATAAAAAATGTTGTGTGTTTCTCTTTAATTACTATATTGCACAACCAAAAAAATTAGAACTTACTTAATCGTATGGACATGAAAAAATTGATTAATGGAAAACTGCTGGTAGCTTTAGCCCTAATTGTTACCGTCTCTAGTTGCAAACGCTCTTCCAATAATAGCAATGTTGACAGCGCTACCGGATGGGCAATAAACAGCCGAGAAGGTGGTTTCCAATACAACACAAAATTCAAGGAGCAAGAAACACCACCAGGAACAGCTTTTGTTGAAGGTGGCACCTTTACCATGGGAAAAGTACAAGACGACCCCATGCATGATTGGAATAATTCTCCTACGCAACAACATGTTCAGTCTTTCTACATGGACGAAACTGAGGTAACCAATGTAAATTACCTTATGTATTTACATTATTTAAAGAGTGTATATCCGCCAGACGATGCAAATTATTCAAACATATATTCTGGAGCACTTCCAGACACATTGGTATGGCGCAACAGATTGGGATATAATGAGATGATGACTGAAAATTATCTTCGTCATCCTGCATATGCCAACTATCCTGTCGTTGGAGTAAGCTGGATACAAGCCGTAGAATATGCCAATTGGAGAACAGACCGTGTAGCTGAAATGGCATTACAAAAAGCTGGATATTTAGAGAGAGACTCACAATACAGAGTAAGCGCAGATACAACCTTCAGCACAGAGACTTACATAAATGCACCAAGTAAAGTTTATGGTGGCAGTGAAGAAATATTACAAACAGGTAGAAGACCACAAGTTACAGCAAGTGGTGATACCATAAACGTTTACGCAAATAGAGAAACTGGAGTAATACCTGTTAGGTTTAGACTACCTACTGAAGTAGAATGGGAATACGCTGCGCTTGGTATGAGCGAATTAAGAAACTACAATATTTACCGTGGCAGAAAAAAATACCCTTGGGATGGACAGTACACAAGATCTGGGAAACGTTCAATCCGTGGAGATCAATTAGCAAACTTTAAGCAAAGTGATGGTGACTATGGTGGTATAGCGGGTTGGTCTGACGATGGTGCTGATATTACTCAAGAGGTTAAGTATTACCAACCAAATGACTTTGGTTTATATGACATGGCCGGAAATGTTGCCGAATGGGTAGCCGATGTTTATAGACCAATTGTAGACGACGAATTCAACGATTTCAATTACTACAGAGGTAATACATATTATAAAAATGCAATCAATGAAGATGGTACCGTAAAAATTGTACAAGAAGTTGAATATGACACATTAAGCAACGGTAAAATTGTTGCTAGAGTTTTACCTGGTGAAATAGAGAAGATACCTGTAGATGAAAATGAAACTTATTTAAGAACAAACTTTGACAAAAGTGATAACCGTAACTATAGAGATGGTGACAAAAAATCTTCAAGGTATTACAGAGAGAGTTTTGAAACTAACAACAACGAAACCCAAAAAATGTACAACTCTCCAAAGCACACTATTGAAACAGACTCTGTTGATAACAAAATGATCAAGGAATATGACAAGTCTGACAGAAGAACATCTTTAATAAACGATGAAGCCAGAGTTATAAAAGGTGGCTCATGGAAAGACAGAGTATATTGGATAGATCCTGCTCAACGTAGATTCTTCCCACAAGACATGGCAACTGATTATATTGGTTTTAGATGTGCTGTGTCTCGTGTAGGTTCGAAATCTAAAAACGGGAAAAACAAAACCCGTAATTAAATAACATTATAAAGAATTGGAAAAGTCCTAACCTAAAAAGTTAGGACTTTTTTATTTTTACAATATGAATATAGATACCATATATAATGCATATAAACAGAGTAACTCTGTGTGTACGGACACCCGAAAGCTGGAAAAAGGAGATATTTATTTTGCTCTGAAAGGAGATAATTTTGATGGCAATACCTTTGCCAAAAAAGCTTTGGAAGCCAGAGCAAATTATTGTGTTATTGATGATGAAAAATTAGCGTCTTTCTCAGATAAATTTATTATTGTAGATGATGTTTTGAAAACGCTACAAGAGTTGGCAATACACCATAGAAATCAATTAAATACTACAATTATTGGATTAACTGGAAGTAATGGAAAAACCACAACCAAAGAACTTATTAAGGCGGTTTTATCTCAAAAATATAATGTTGTAGCAACAAAAGGCAATCTGAACAATCACATTGGAGTACCACTTACACTTTTAAGCTTTCCTAAGGGTATTGATTTTGGCATTGTAGAAATGGGCGCAAATCATCAAAAGGAAATTGAATTTCTATCTCATATTGTCCAACCTGATTATGGTTTGATTACAAATTTCGGGAAAGCCCATCTTGAAGGCTTTGGTGGCGTTGAAGGTGTTATTAAAGGAAAATCAGAATTATTCGATTATTTAAAGCACAACAATAAAAGTATATTTATAAACTCGAACGATGCAATCCAAGTCAACAAAACGTCAGGTTATAAAAATATCATCAATTTTGGTTCTTCTCAAGAAAACAATACAATAGTAAAATTAAAGGACTCAACTCCAACTGTTTCATTATTTTATAATAATACCCTAATAAAAAGCAACCTCATTGGCCACTATAATTTTGATAATATTTCGGCTGCTATAGCAATTGGAAATCACTTCCAAGTACCGACAAAAGATATCAAATCCGCTATTGAAAACTATACCCCAAAAAACAACAGATCTGAGGTTGTTCAAAAGAACAAAACTAAAATTATCCTTGATGCCTATAATGCTAACCCAACAAGCATGATGGAAGCATTGAAAAATTTCAAGTGTATTACAGCCAAAACAAAATATTTGTTCTTAGGAGATATGTTTGAACTTGGACCACATGCCGAAGAAGAACATCAGAACATTGTTGATTATGCAGAAGAATACTTTAAAACCAACATTTATCTGATAGGAGAAAATTTCTTCAAAACCAAAACAAATGCTTCAACGCAAAAGTTTACCAAATTTGAATCCCTAGAACCAATTCTTTCTAGCATAAATCTTGAAAATACAGTTGTATTAATTAAAGGTTCTAGAGGAATGGCACTAGAGCGCATTATTAAAGCATTAGATTAATTTAATGTCATTGGCTTTATTCAAAATTTGACAAAAATAAACCCGCATCATTCTTGGTGCGGGTTTATTTTTCATTGTGGGTCATACTGGATTCGAACCAGTGACTTCTACCCTGTCAAGGTAACACTCTA